>NZ_JBQZGF010000011.1:0-264771 GCF_052692095.1 Delftia sp. NA_296.1
CCCTTCGCTTCGCTGCGGGCGACCTGCGTTGGGCGGGATGCGGGGTGCGCCGTGAAACTCGTTGCGCGCTGCGCGCTTCACTCAAACATCACGGCGAGCTAGACAACGAAGCAAGCCTGTCCTTCGGCAGGCTTGCCACCCCGCATCCCGCCCAACGCAGGCGTGGGCAGAAGGGGGGAGGCTGGGGAACAGCCAACAGCCAACAGCCAACAGCCAACAGCCAACACCCGGCGCCATCGCTCCGCTCGGCTTCAAACCAGGGGCCGAGCGAAGCGAAGGCCCGTACCAACTCCCCGTATGTCAGCGCCTGCGGCGTGGTGGTTGCGGGGTTGCAGTCCTGCCGAAGGACAGGACTGCTTCGTGATCTGACTCGCTGCGGTTGTCTGAGCGGAGTTCACGCAGTGAACGCAGCGAGTTCCGCAGCGAACCCCGCAACCGCCACGACGCAGGTTGCCCCGCAGCGAAGCGAAGGGGTCGCGGACATCCGGGTCGCCTTTGCTTTGCCTACTTTCCTTTGGCGAAACAAAGGAAAGTAGGTCGGCCGCCGGGCCGAGACCCGGCCTCGAAAAACACCCCCCGGCAGGGTCTCAAAAAAGAGCGTGAACTAATCAGCGCCCACCCTGAAAACTACGCGTGCTGTACAGATCCGCCGGCAGCCGCGACAGCAGCGGCAGACCAGACACCGCATCCACCGGCTGCCTCTCGATGTAGTTGAAGAACACATCGGAATCGAGCACGCCAATGTCCAGACGGCGCGCATCAGGCACGGCCGCCAGCGTTTTGTAGCCATCGCCACCCGTGGCATTGAAGCTCAGCACGAACAGCTTGTACGTGCGCGCCGTATCCAGCGGCTTCCACGTCTTGCTCGCGTTGTCATACACCTCGATGCCCGACACGCGCTGGCCGGCCGCCGCTGCCGCATTCACGTCAAAGCGCAGGCCGCCCGTGTAGGGGTAGGGGCCGGTTGTGCCGCTGGGGCCATACACGGCCTGCAGGCCGTCTTCGAGCATGCCCTTGACTTCCGTGCCGGTGATGTCCAGGCGGAACAGCTTGTTGCCGAAGGGCAGGACCTGGATGACCTGGGCGGCCGTGGTCTGGCCCAGCAGCGGGATGCGCACGCCGCCGCCGCTTTGCAGGGTGATGTCTGCGCCGCCGTAGTGGCGGTTGGCTTCTTCCAGGTAGGCCTGGGCCACGAGCTGCTGGATGTCGCCGCCGCGCACGCTGACGCTGCCTTCGGCATTGCAGGCGGCGCTGGACTGGCTGTAGTTCATGGTGCCGACGCCGCCGGGCACGCGGCGCGAGCACAGTTCCTGGGGCACGGTGGCGACCTGCTTGAGGTTGAACTGGGCGACCTTGTCCTTGAACGGCTGCAGCGCGGCGGTGGCCTTGGCCGAGGGCGTGGTCACGCGCAGCACGCCGGTGGCGGCGGCACTGGCCTTGAGAGCGGTCTTTTGCGCATCGGTGGCGGCCTTGCCGGCGATGGTGAAGCTGTCGCCGATCAGCACATGGGGCGTGCCCGTGCACTGGGTGACGCGGCCGTCGGCGTCGAACTGGACCTTGAGGTCGCCGACGACCTGGGCGTACTCCCAGGCCTGGACCACGCAGACGGGGCTGCCGTCCTTGTCGGCCAGGCGCGTGGGGTAGGCGCCGCCGGGCGTGCCCACGCCCGTGGTGTTGAGCACGTCGGGGCCGAGCAGGGTGTGCGAGTCGCCGCCCACGACCACGTCCACGCCGCTGAGCTTGGGCACGATCTGGCGGTCGTACTCATAGCCCACATGGCTCATGACGATGATCTTGTTGATGCCCTTGGCGCGCAGCGCGTCGATTTCGCGCTGGGCCGCCGTGGCCTCGTCCTCGAAGGTGGTGTCGGCATCGGCGCTGGACGATGCCTTGGTCTTGCCCGCAATGGTCAGGCCGACGATGCCGATCTTCTGGCCGCCGCGCTCCACCACGGTGGAGGGGTTCACATAGCCGGGCGCCTTGGCCGCGTTCAGGGCCGAGTTGGCGCCAAAGCGCACGTTGGCGCTGAGCACGGGCGTCTTGCAGGTGCCGGCGCGCAGGCGGTCCAGGAAGGACTTGAGGCCGCTGTCGCCCTTGTCGAACTCGTGGTTGCCCAGCGTGAAGGCGTCAAAGCAGACGGTGTTCATGAGGGCGGCATCGGCCTCGCCGTCGGCGCCTGCACGGTTGAAGTAAAGCGTGCCGGTGAGCGCGTCGCCGGCGTGCAGCTTGAGCACGTTGGGCGACTGCGCGGCCAGCTCCTCGATGGCCTGGGTCACGCGCGCAAAGCCTGCGGCGTCCACGGCCACGGCTTCGGCCTTGCCCGTGCCGGCGTCCAGCTGCAGGGTCTTGCTCTTGGACTCCAGCGTGGAGTGGTGATCGTTGATGTGCAGAATGCGCAGCTCCAGCGGCTGGCCTGCGGGCGTGTCGTTGCCGGAGCCGCCGCAACCGGCGATCAGGGCGGAGGCAGCCAGGGCCACGGCCAGCGGGCGCAGGGCGGGGCGATGGGAGGTCAAGGACATGAACGGGTTCTCTCTGTATCGGTTTGTCACGGCCGCCGATGCTGGGCAAGGCTGATGACACGGCGATGAAATCGCCTTGCACGGGGCTTGACCTTGACATGGTGGCAATCTCTAAAGTGCCTGCATGCGAGAACAAAGGAGTCAGGCAATGAATGCATCGACCAAGGCCGGCATGGCCATAGACCTGCCCGTTCAGGGCATGACCTGCGCCTCCTGCGTGGGGCGTGTGGAACGCGCGCTCAAGAAGCTGCCGGGCGTGCAGGAGGCCGTGGTCAACCTGGCCACCGAAAAGGCCAGCATCCGCTTCGAGGGCGCGGCCGATCTGCCGGCCGCCATTGCAGCCATCGAGAAGGCCGGCTACGAGGTGCCCCAGTCCAGCGTGGAACTGGAGGTGGAGGGCATGACCTGCGCCTCCTGCGTGGGCCGCGTGGAGCGTGCGCTGAAAAAGGTGGAGGGCGTGCAATCGGCCAGCGTGAACCTGGCCACCGAGCGTGCGCTGGTGACGCTGGCGGGCAGCGTGGACATGGCGGCCCTGGTGGCTGCGGTACAGAAGGCAGGCTACGAAGCGCGTCCGCTGGGCGCCAGCGCGAACCCGGCCAGTGAAGGCGGCGCTGCGCAGTCGCCGGCCGAAGACGGCACGGAGCAGCGCCAGGCGCGCGAGCGGGCCTCGCTCAAGCGCTCGCTGGTCGTGGCCACGGTGTTCGCGCTGCCGGTGTTCGTGCTGGAGATGGGCGGCCACATGGTGCCGGCCTTCCACCACTGGGTGGGTCAGGCCATCGGCACGCAGAACAGCTGGTACCTGCAGTGCCTGCTGTCGGCCATCGTGCTGTTCGGGCCGGGCCTGCGCTTCTTCCAGAAGGGCATTCCCGCGCTGCTGCGCGGCGCGCCCGACATGAATTCGCTGGTGGCCGTGGGCACCTCGGCGGCGTTTGCCTATTCGCTGGTGGCCACCTTCGTGCCGCAGTGGCTGCCGGCCGGCACGGTGAATGTGTATTACGAGGCGGCGGCCGTGATCGTGGCGCTGATCCTGCTGGGCCGCTTCATGGAGGCGCGCGCCAAGGGCAATACCTCCGAAGCCATCCGCCGCCTGGTGCGCCTGCAGGCCAAGACGGCGCGCGTGCGCAAGGATGGCGCCGTGCAGGAAGTGGACATCGCCGCCGTGCGTGCGGGCGACACCATCGAGGTGCGGCCCGGCGAGCGCATTCCCGTCGATGGCGAGGTCATCGAGGGCAGCAGCTTCGTCGATGAATCCATGATCAGCGGCGAGCCCGTGCCGGTCGAGAAAACCCCGGGTGCCGAACTGGTCGGCGGCACGGTGAACCAGAACGGCGCGCTGGCCTTTCGCGCCACCAAGGTGGGCGCGGACACGCTGCTGGCGCAGATCATCCGCATGGTCGAGCAGGCCCAGGGCTCCAAGCTGCCCATACAGGCGCTGGTGGACCAGGTCACCATGTGGTTCGTGCCGGCCGTGATGGCCGTGGCCCTGCTGACCTTCGGCGCCTGGCTGGCCTGGGGGCCGTCGCCCGCACTGAGCTTTGCGCTGGTCAATGCCGTGGCCGTGCTCATCATCGCCTGCCCCTGTGCCATGGGCCTGGCCACGCCCACCTCCATCATGGTGGGCACGGGCCGGGCCGCGCAGATGGGCGTGCTGCTGCGCAAGGGCGAGGCCCTGCAGACCCTCAAGGACGCCCGCGTGGTGGCCGTGGACAAGACCGGCACGCTGACGCGCGGCCGCCCCGAGCTGACCGACCTGGTGCTGGCCCCCGGCTTCGAGGGCGAGCGCAGCCGCGTGCTGGCGCTGGTGGCGGCCGTGGAGGACCGCTCCGAGCACCCGATTGCACGCGCCATCGTGGATGCTGCCAAGGCCGAGGATCTGCCGCTGGGTGCTGTTGATCGCTTTGAATCGGTGACAGGCTTTGGCGTGCGCGCCCAGGTGGACGGCGTGCGCGTGGAGATCGGTGCCGACCGCTTCATGCGCGAATTGGGCCTGCAGGTGGACACGCTGGCAGACGAGGCCGCGCGCCTGGGCGACGAAGGCAAGACGCCGCTGTATGCCGCGTTGGACGGACGCCTGGCCGCCATGATCGCCGTGGCCGATCCCATCAAGGACAGCACGCCGGCCGCCATTGCCGCCCTGCACGCCTTGGGCCTGAAGGTGGCCATGATTACCGGCGACAACCGCCGCACGGCCGAGGCCATTGCGCGGCAGCTGGGCATCGACGAGGTGGTGGCCGAGGTGCTGCCCGGCGGCAAGGTCGATGCCGTCAAGCGCCTGAAGGCCGAACACGGCACGCTGGCCTATGTAGGCGACGGCATCAACGACGCGCCGGCCCTGGCCGAGGCCGATGTGGGCCTGGCCATCGGCACGGGCACGGACATCGCCATCGAGGCGGCCGACGTGGTGCTGATGTCGGGCGACCTGGGCGGCGTACCCAATGCGATCGCGCTGTCCAAGGCCACCATGGCCAACATCCGGCAGAACCTGTTCTGGGCCTTTGCCTACAACGTGGCCCTGATCCCCGTGGCCGCGGGGCTGCTGTTCCCCGTCAACGGCACGCTGCTGTCGCCCGTGTTCGCGGCCGGGGCCATGGCGCTGTCCAGCGTCTTCGTGCTCAGCAACGCGCTGCGCCTGCGGCGTTTCAGTCCGCCGCTGGCGGCGGGGCGTTGAACGACGAAGGCAGTCAGCCGGGCAGCTTGGGGACGTCTATGAAGTCGTCCAGGCTCAGGCCTTTTTCCTTGAGCAAGGCTTCTAGCACGGGCTGCAGGCGGCCCAGGCTTTGCTGCACGGTCTCGCGCACCGTGTCCACCACGACCTGGGTGCTGCGGTCGATCTCCACATTGAGCAGGTCGCCCACGCCCTTGGACTCGAACACGGTCATGCGGCGCGTCTCGGGGATCAGCCACACCTCGAACCAGCCCGCCTGGCGGTCCACCTCGGACACCGTGAGGCTGGCGCCGTTGATGGCGATGTAGCCCTTGGCGAACACATAGTGGCGAAAGCCCTCGGGAATGCCGAAGCGGATGCGGTGGTTGGTGTCGCTGGAGGCCACTTCCAGCACGGGCGAGGTGAAATCCACATGGCCCGACAGCGGATGACCGCCGATCTCGGCGCCATCCTTTGCCGCGCGCTCCACATTGACGCGCCCGCCCTCGGCATAGCCGCCCAGCGTGGTGATGTTCAGGCTTTGCAGCATCACATCGAACGTGGCGCGCGTGGGCGAGAGGATCTCGGTCACCGTCAGGCACACGCCGTCGGTGGAGACGCTGGCGCCGATGGCCAGGTCCTGGCAGAAGCCTTCGGGAAAGTCGAGGGTGAAGGTGCGCAGGCCGTTCTGGTCGCGCAGCGCGGCAATGCTTGCCACGGCCTGGATGATGCCGGTGAACACGATGTGGGATTCCTTGGAGCCGCCCGGTCGGCGGCGAAGCGGGTATTTTGCATCGCGGCGCTGCGCTGCGGGGGCGCAGGCCGGCGTGTCCCTGCGGGCATCAGGCCGGTGCCGCTGCCTCTTCCCACCAGCCGCTGAGCAGGGCTGGGGGCCGCTGCGCCGCATGCACCCAGGCACAGGACGGCCAGGCATCCTGCTGCACGTTCATGCCCGCATAGATGCCGTAGCCGGGGCCGGCCGCGATCTCGCCTTCGGCATGCAGGGTCTCGCCCGCGCGGATGCTGCAGGCCGCACGGATGTCGCCCAGCGCGCGCATGCCCCAGTCCACCTCGATGTGGCTGCCGCCTTCCACGTCGGCGCCAGCGTACAGGCCGTGGCCCAGCTCGATCAGGCCGCTGGCGCGGATGCTGCCGCCCGCGCGCAGGCCCTTGCCGCAGCGGATGGCGCCCTGCACCTCGATGTCCTGGCCAGCCTGTGCCCCTCCGCCCAGGCGCAGGTCGGCGCCGCAGCGCAGCTCCCAGCCGGCGCGCACGTCTTCGGCGCGCAGTTCCTCGTGCACGTCCACGCTCCAGGCGGCCTTGACCAGGCCGCCGGCCTGCAGCGGGCCGCTGCAGAAGATGGCGCCGCCGCTGTGCAGGTCCTGGCCGGCCTCGATGCGGCCGGCGTGGATGCCGGCGCCGACCTGCAGCGTGCGGCCCACGGCCAGCAGGCCGGGCACGCGCAGCTCGCCATGCACGACGACGCTGCCCGCGAACACCAGGGCATCGGCCTCCAGGTGATCGACCTCCAGCATGGCATCGGTGGGGCCGAACTGGTTCATGAGCCAGCGCGCATCCTCGACGCGGCCATCGCCCACCAGGGCGTCGAGCACGCGCTGGTAGTCGTTGCCGTCATGGCGGTTGCGCACGAACCAGCGAAAGCCCGCCGCGCAGGGGCTTTTGGCACGCAGAAAGTTTTGGGAGAGTTCCATGTCCATCATCGGCTCCGGGGTCAAGGCGGCTGCGCCATGCGGCGGCGCGGCCGAAAAGGCGTGCAGGCCAGGGAGATGCGGGGCGTGGGCCGGCAGCTCCTGGCATGCGCTTCGCATGCGGGATTCGCTGCGGGGGCCGTGCGGGAAGCTGGGGGTGGACCTCAGGCTTTCCGCACGGCGGCGGAAAGCAGGGCCGTGAAGCCGCACAGGCTGATGAAGGCCGTGGGCACGCCGTGCACGCGCTGCGGCCGCTGCGCGCGCAAGGCGGTGCAGCGGGTCGGGGCGTGGCGGAAAAGGCGTGTATGGGCCATGGACAGGGGCAGGAGCAGCCGCGATTATGCCGCGAGGCCATTTGCGCACGGGGGCATGGGGCCGTGTACAGGACGGGGCTTCGTTGCTTTGGGTAACATCACGGACCCTGCGGGCGCCCGGTGGAGGACCATCGGCGCCCGGTTGCCCTGCTGCGCGGCGATCGGCCCGGCAGGGTCCTCTCGCCAAGAGAAGCCCATGAATTCCAAGACTCCCCCCTCGTTCCTGAGCCGCATCGCCATCGCGATCGGCAGTTTCTTCGCCATCCTCGGCAACGGCCCCCTGGCCGCCGATGTGTCCCGCCTGCGCGACGGCGAGCCGCTGGCCGCCGACGTGCCGCCGCCCGCACCCAAGGAGGTGCGCGTGGAGGTGCCCGTGGACCGGATCGTCGAGGTCCGTGTCGAGGTGCCTGTCGAAAAGGTGGTCGAGAAAGTGGTTGAAAAGCGTGTCGAGGTGCCGGTCGAGAAGATCGTCGAAAAGACCATCGTGGAGCCGGCCGCACCCGCTGGCACCGCCGCCCTGCAGCTGCTGGGCCTGCTGCAGCGCGAGGCGCGCTTCGTGGACTTCGTGCAGGAAGACGTGGCCGGCTATGCCGACGCCGAGATCGGCGCCGCTGCGCGCGTGGTGCACGAAGGCTGCCGCAAGGTGCTGCGCGAGCATTTCAGCATCGCCCCCGTGCGTGCCGAGGCCGAAGGCAGCCGCGTCACGCTGGCCGCAGGCTTTGATGCCGCCGCCGTGCGCCTGACGGGCAACGTGGTCGGCCAGGCACCCTTCACGGGCACGCTGGGCCACCGCGGCTGGCGCGTGGACGATGTCCGCCTGCCCCAGCTCACCGATCACAAGGCCGCCGCCATCGTGGCCCAGGCCGAGGTGGAGCTGTGAGCATGGACCAGTCCCGTCAATCCTCTCAGGCGCGCTACAGCATCGGCATCGACCTGGGCACCACGCATTGCGCGCTCTCCTACGTGGACCGCCAGGCCAGCGATGGCGAGAAGGTGGAGCAGGGCGTGCTGGACATTCCCCAGCTCACCGGCCCCTCCAGCGTGGAGGCGCGCCCGCTGCTGCCGTCCTTCCTTTACCTGCCGCATGAAAGCGAGCTGACTGCGGCCGACATGGCCCTGCCCTGGGGCGCCAGCCAGGACTTCGTGGTGGGCGAGTTCGCGCGATCGCGCGGCGCGGCCACGCCGATCCGGCTGGTGTCCAGCGCCAAGAGCTGGCTGTGCCATCCGGGCGTGGACCGCCGCTCGCCCCTGCTGCCGGCCGATGCGCCCGAGGAGGTGCACCGCGTCTCGCCCCTGACCGCCTCCATCCGCTACCTGTCGCACCTGCGCTGGGCCTGGGAGCAGGCCCATCCCGAGGCGCCGTTCGACGCCCAGGACGTGACGGTGACCATTCCCGCCTCGTTCGACCCGGCCGCGCGCGAGCTGACGGCCGAGGCCTGCCGCGCCGCGGGCTTCCAGAAGCTCACGCTGCTGGAGGAACCCCAGGCTGCGCTGTACAGCTGGATCCAGGCCAGCGGCGGCCAGTGGCGCAAGCAGGTGCAAAGCGGCGAGATCATCCTCGTCGTGGACGTGGGCGGCGGCACCACCGACCTGTCGCTGATCGCCGTGCTGGAAAAGGACGGCGGCCTGGAGCTGCAGCGCGTGGCCGTGGGCGAGCACATCCTGCTGGGCGGCGACAACATGGACCTGGCCCTGGCCTACGGCGTGGCGCGCAAGCTGGCCCAGGAGGGCAAGCAGCTCGACGCCTGGCAGACCCGCGCCCTGGCCCATGGCTGCCGCCAGGCCAAGGAGCAACTGCTGGCCGATGCCACGCTGCAGTCCGTGCCCGTGGTCGTGCCCAGCCGGGGCAGCAAGCTCATCGGCGGCAGCATCCGCACCGAGGTCACGCGTGACGAGGTGCTGCAGATGCTGGTGGAAGGCTTCTTCCCGCGCGCAGCCGTCGCCGACAAGCCCCAGACCCGCGCGCGCGCCGCGCTGACCCAGCTGGGCCTGCCGTATGCGCAGGACGCGGCCGTCACGCGCCACCTGGCGGCCTTCCTCTCGCGCCAGGCCGGCGCCACCGAGCAGATCGAAGGCCTCAAGGGCACGCAGCCCGAGGGCGCGTCCTTCCTGCATCCCTCGGCCATCCTGTTCAACGGCGGCGTGCTCAAGGCGCCGCAGATCGAGCAGCGCATCCTGGAAGTCGTCAACGGCTGGCTGGCCGGCGAGGGCGCGCAACCCGCGCGCCTGCTGGATGGCGCCAACCTGGACCTGGCCGTGGCGCGCGGCGCCGCCTACTTCGGCCATGTGGCGGCTGCGGGCCGTGGCGTGCGCATCCGTGGCGGCACGGCGCAGAGCTATTACGTGGGCGTGGAAAGCAACATGCCCGCCATCCCCGGCATGGAGCCGCCCATCTCGGCCCTGTGCCTGGCGCCCTTCGGCATGGAAGAGGGCACCGAGGTGGCGCTGGACACCCAGGAATTCGGCCTGGTCGTGGGCGAGCCCGTGCGCCTGCGCTTTTTCGGCTCCTCCGTGCGCCGCGCCGACCAGGTCGGCACCGTGCTGGACTTCTGGGGTCCCGAGGAACTGGTCGAGCTGCAGGAAATCGAGGCCCACCTGCCCGCCGAAGGCCGTGCGCCCGGCGAGATCGTGCCCGTCACCCTGCATGCGCGCGTGACCGACATCGGCACGCTGGAGCTCAACGCCGTGCCCGTGGGTGGCGACGAACGCTGGAAGGTGGAGTTCGACGTGCGGGCCGATGTAGCGTAGCCCGTCCCGGCGGCAGGCCCGGTCCGGGCCGCGCACCGTGCCCTGTATGACTGCCGATATGCCTGATACTGCCGCCCCCGCCTCCGCCGCCCCCTTCGCTCCCGACGCCGCCCACATCGTGGGCATCGACCTGGGCACCAGCCACACCGTGGTGGCGCATGTGCCCGTGGGCGGCACGGCGGCCGACATCGCCTTGCTGCCCGTGGCGCAGCGCGTCTCGGCTGGCGAGGTGGCGGCCCAGGTGCTGCTGCCCTCGGCGCGCTACCAGGCGGCGCCCGGCGAACTGGGCGATGCCTGGCAGCAGCCCTGGGCGGCACTGGGCGCCAATGCGCAAGCGCCCGCCGTCAATGGCCGCTGGGCGCGTGACCTGGGCGCGGCCGTGCCGTCGCGCCTGGTGGCCAGCGCCAAAAGCTGGCTCTCGCATGCGGGCGTGGACCGCACGGCGGCCATCCTGCCCTGGGGTGCGCCTGAAGAGGTGGCCCGGCTGTCTCCGCTGCAGGCCTCGGCCAGCTACCTGGACCATGTCCGGCAGGCCTGGGACCGAACGCACCCCGGCGCGCCGCTGCGGGACCAACTGGTCGTGCTGACCGTGCCGGCCTCGTTCGACGAAGGCGCGCGCGCACTGACGCTGGAGGCCGCGCAACTGGCCGGCCTGCCTGCGGTGCAATTGCTGGAGGAACCCAAGGCCGCCTTCCACGACTGGCTGGTGCTGCAGGGCGAGCATCTGGCCGCCGAGCTGGCGCACTGCCGCCTGGTGCTGGTGGTGGATGTGGGCGGCGGCACCACCGACCTGACCCTGATCCGCGTGCAGCCCGGTGAAGCTGGAGGCCTGCCCGTGCTGACACGCACGGCCGTGGGCGAGCACCTGATGCTGGGCGGCGACAACATGGACCTGGCGCTGGCCCATCGGCTGGAGCCGCAGTTCGCCCCGCCCGGCGAGCGCCTGCCCGCCGCACGCTTCGCCCAACTGGTGCAGCGCTGCCGCATGGCCAAGGAACAGTTGCTGGCCAGCGAGGCGCCCGAGTCCGTGGCCGTGACCCTGCTGGGCGGCGGATCGAAGCTGCTGGCGCAGACGCGCACGGCCATGCTGCGCCGCGACGAGGTGCGCGAGGCCGTGGTCGAAGGCTTCATGCCGCTGGCCGGCCTGCAGGATCTGCCCACCCGGCGCCAGGGCGCTTTGCGCGGCCTGGGGCTCCCATATCCTGCCGATGCGGCGATCACGCGGCACCTGGCGCAGTTCCTCGCGCAGCACGCGGCTGGGGATTTGCCCGATGCGGTCCTGCTCAATGGCGGCGTCTTCCACGCCCATGCGCTGGCCCAGCGGCTGGTGGCGCAACTGCAGGCCTGGCGCGGCCAGCCGCTGCGCCTGCTGCACAACCCGCATCCCGACTGGGCCGTGGCACGCGGCGCGGCGGCGCATGGCCTGGCCATGCATGTCCAGAGCCGTCCGTCTGAGGATCTGCCGGAATCGGAAGATGCCCGGACTGTGCCCGCCCCGGTACCGCGCATCGGCGGTGGCTCGCCGCGCAGCTACTGGCTGGTCCTGCCTGAGAAGGCGGGTGCCGCACCACAGGGCATCTGCCTGCTGCCGCGCGGCACGGAAGAGGGCGTGCGCATCGTGCTCTCCGGCCGGCGCTTTGCGCTGCGCCTGGGCCAGGCCGTGCGCTTTTCCCTGGTGGCCAACAGCCTGGCCGCCGCGCCTGCGCAGGCCGGCCGCATCGCGGCGCTCGACGGCGAGGGCTGGGTCGAGCTGCCCGCCCTGTCCACCGTGCTGCCTGCGCCCGAGGGCCGGGACAAGGCCCAGGTCGAGGTGCAACTGCAGGCCTGCATGACCGAGGTCGGCACGCTGGAGGTGCGCTGCGTGGCCGCCGACGATGCGCAGCGCCAGTGGCTGCTGCCGTTCAGCGTGCGCGGTGCGCTGGCCGCAGATGGGCAGGACACCGGCGATCGTTCTGCCCGGCAGGGCCGGCTGGCCGACGCCGTGGCCCTGATCGAGCGCATCTTCGGCAGCCAGGCGCAGGAGGTGACGGCCAAGGAGGTCCGCCAGCTGCGCCAGTCGCTGGAGCGACGGCTGGGCCCGCGCGAGGACTGGGATCTGCCGCTGCTGCGCGCACTGTTCGACGCCCTGCTGGCCCGCGCCAGGCGCCGCCGCCGCACGGCCGAGCACGAGCGCGTCTGGCTGAACCTGGCAGGCTGGTGCCTGCGCCCCGGCGTGGGCGCCGAGCTGGACGGCTGGC
The DNA here is from genome assembly GCF_052692095.1 of Delftia sp. NA_296.1. NCBI lineage: Bacteria > Pseudomonadati > Pseudomonadota > Betaproteobacteria > Burkholderiales > Comamonadaceae > Delftia > Delftia sp. NA_296.1. The sequence goes on from NZ_JBQZGF010000011.1 coordinate 12,172, forward strand.
GCATGCAGCAGGTCTGGCAACTGCATGGCCAGGGCCTGGGCCATGGCGGCGAGGCAGCCAACCGCACCGAATGGTGGGTGTTCTGGCGCCGCGTGGCCGCGGGCCTGGATGAGGCCCGGCAGATGGAGCTGCTGGAAGAGGTTGCCGGCCACATGCAAAAGGCCGTGCAGCAGACCACGCAGCGCAGCCAGGGGAAATCCGCCCATGGCAGCTACGACGACATGCTGCGCCTGTTCGCCGCCATGGAGGCCGTGCCCTGGCAGTACCGCCAGGAAATGGGCCAGTGGATGCTGCAGCGGCTGAAACACCCCGGTGAATCCGTGCAGACCTGGTGGGCCATAGGCCGGCTGGCCGCGCGCATGCCGCTGGCCGCCAACGCCCACCGCGTCATGCCGCCCGAGGCTGCGCAGGAGTTCCTGGACGCCACCCTGGCCCAGGACTGGCGCCGCAACGAAACCGCCATGTTCGCCGCCGTGCAGATGGCCCGCATGACGGGCGACCGTGCGCTGGACCTGTCTGATGCCCAGCGCGCCCTGGTGCTGGAGCGGTTGCGCGGCGCCGGTGCACCGCAGCGCTGGATCGACCTGGTGGAACAGGTCCAGCGGATGGACGCCCAGGATGCGAAGCGCAGCTTTGGGGATAGCCTGCCGCCGGGGCTGGTGCTGGTGGGGTGAGGGCTGTTGTCCCAAGAAGAAGGCCCCGCAGTGCGGGGCCTTCTTCTTGGGGACGCACTGCTGTGCAGTGCGCCGGTGCGGGTAGTGCTGGGCTTATTGCGATGTCCAGACGTAATAGGCGATGCCTTCGTTGCGGAAGCGGGCGAAGGTGGCAATCACATAGTCGCGTTCGCTGGCGTTGGCTGTATAGAAGTGGGCTCCGGAGTCCAGGTTGTAGAACTGGTAGACGGGCACGCTGCCTGCGACGGCATTCTTTTGTGCGTACCAGGTCGGGCCTTCGTAGATGAAACGGGCAAAGGTCTGGTGGACGTAGTCGCGAACGCTTTCACTGATGGTGTAGTAGTGCGCTCCCGAATCCTGGTTGTAGAAGCGAAAGACGGGGCTCAGGTCTTGCTGGGGCTGGGCAGAGGCATAGAAAGCCACGTTCTCGTATTGAAACTCCGGGAGCTTGGCGATCACGTAATCGCGCTCGGCAACGCTGCCTGTGTAGAAGTGGGCGCCCGTATGCGCGTTGTAGAAGCGGTATACAGGGCTGCGCGCCGTGGTCGCACTGGCTGCCAGCCATTTCTGGAGAGCGGGGTACAGCAGGTCGAAGCGCCCGTAGATCGAGGTGCCGCCAGATGCAGAGCAGGTTTGGTCGTCACCCCCATAGAGCGTGCCCGCCAGCCGTCCCTGCAGGAACAGACCCGAGCCACTGCTACCCGGCTGCGTCAGCCCCTGGTTCCAGGTCACAAGGTTGAAGCCGCCGTTGCCCTTGCTGTCGTTGGAACAAAGCATCGTGCCTTCACTCGACGGCTCGCATGCGACCGAGCCATAGACCGTGCCGAAGCTGATCTTTTGCAGGTCGCCACGGGGATGGTGTATGCCCACGACGCTGGCACCGCTCGTCAGCGTCTGCGTGGTCCAGCCGGAGAAGACTGCGCCAGCGGGAGGCGTGTCGTTGAGGCGCATCAGGGCACCGTCATAGGTTGCCGTTGCGTAGAGCAAGGTTGCGCCGTTGCGCAGAACCTTGTTCCCGGATGACAGCGTGCGGCTGTTGCACGAGGGCGTGCGATAGAACCACGAGGTCTCCAGCGTAGAAGCCACGGTCTGGCTGCTGATGCAATGGTTGGCCGTGACGAAGTAGGGGGTGCCGGAGCTCGCCGTGTCGTTGAGCAGGGTGCCCGAGCAGACATAGCCCATCCCATCCTTGATGTAGAGCATGCGGGCCACGGCGTTGCGTTGCGAGCTGTATGCGTCGTAGCAGGTGGAATCCAGTTGGCAGGGCAGGGATTCGTTGAGCTGTGCCGAGAACTGCATCTCGCCTTCCAGCGGCAGCGAGAGGTTCTCATGCACATGCATCACACGCGGGATGGCGATGCGCAACGTGTCGGCCGGGACGCCCGGGGGCAGTTCGATCTCCAGCGTCACCTCGTCGCCGCCCGTGTCGGGAGTCCACCAGGTGCGGCCGTCGGTGCCTGTGTCGCCCGCGTCCAGGTTGGCCTGCAGAACCTGCAGAATGCGCTGGCCGGCGATCTCGTAGGCGCCTGCGCGGTTTTGCTGCGCATAGACGCGCAGCAGCGCGTTGCCGGGCAACTGGTTCATTTCCACGCCCAGGCGTATGCCATAGGCGCCTTCCGAGCGCACGCTGATGGCCGCCACGCGTGCGCCGGAGGCGGTGGTGCTCCATTGCAGTTGCGATGCCAGTGCGTCCACCGTGGCCGTTTGTTCACTCAACCGCTGGGCGCCCACCTGCATTGCGCCGCCTGCCGGTGCCGATGCGGCGCGGTATTCCTTCCATGCGCCCAGTTCCACGCGCAGCGGCGTGGGGGTGACGGCCGCACGGGAAGACATGCTGCGTGAAGCCAGGAACTCCCGAGGCGTGTCCTGCGGCTGGACGCGCGAGTCCACGCTCATGCGGGGTATGAACTGCGGCGCGTCGCTGGCCGGCGCCTGTCCCCATGCCAGCCCCAGGCTGCCTGCCAGGGCGAGCGCCAGCGCGACACTGCGCAAACCCCTGCGCGCAGTGGTGTCGAAAAGATCGGTCATGAGCTCCCTCTCAACGGATTGGTGGATATTGCGAAACCCGGGCATTTTAGGTGTTGTGTGCGTGACAGCCCGGTGACGGCACCGCCGTCCGGCGCTTCCTAGAATGGTCGCTGCGCTGCAGCGGCAGCCGGGTGCGGACACTGCAAGGGCCGTGCCTGCCCCACACATCTGCCCCCTGTCATCTACCAAGGATCTGATCCAGCATGAGCCATTCCTACTCCGACACCCAACTCCTGATCGACGGCCAATGGCAGGACGCCGCCAGCGGCAGGAAGATTCCCGTGCGCAACCCGGCCAGCGGCGAAGTCATCGGCCATGTGGCCCATGCCGACGTGGCCGACCTGGACCGTGCGCTGGCCGCAGCGCAGCGCGGTTTCGAGGTCTGGCGCAATGTCTCCGCCCATGAGCGCGGCGCGGCCATGCGCCGTGCCGCCGCCCTGCTCAAGGAGCGCGCCGACGAGATTGCCGCGCTCCTGACGCAGGAGCAGGGCAAGCCCGTGGCCGAGGCCAAGGGCGAAATCCTGGCCGGCGTGGGCATCATCGAATGGTTTGCCGACGAGGCGCTGCGCGTGTACGGCCGCATCGTGCCCTCGCGCCGCCCCGAGGTGCAGCAGTTGGTGATCAAGGAGCCCGTGGGCCCCGTGGCCGCCTTCACGCCCTGGAACTTCCCCGTCAACCAGATCGTGCGCAAGATCGGCGCGGCGCTGGCCACGGGCTGCTCCTTCCTGTGCAAGGCGCCCGAGGAAACGCCGGCTGCGCCCGCAGCCCTGTTCAAGTGCTTTGTCGATGCCGGCGTGCCGGCCGGCGTGGTGGGCCTGGTGTTCGGTGATCCGGCGCAGATTTCCTCCTACCTGATCGCTCATCCCGTGATCCGCAAGGTCACGTTCACCGGCTCCACCGCAGTGGGCAAGCAGCTGGCGGCGCTGGCCGGCCAGCACATGAAGCGCTCGACCATGGAGCTGGGCGGCCACGCGCCGGTCATCGTGGCCGAGGATGCCGACGTGGCCCTGGCCGTGAAGGCCGCAGGCGCGTCCAAGTTCCGCAACGCGGGCCAGGTCTGCATCTCGCCCACGCGCTTTCTGGTGCACAACAGCGTGCGCGAGGAATTCACGCGCGCCATGGTCGCCCATGCCGAAGGCCTCAAGGTCGGCGATGGCCTGGTCCAGGGCACGCAGATGGGCCCGCTGGCCAATCCGCGCCGCGTCACGGCCTTGTCCCATCTGATCGAGGATGCGCAAAAGCAGGGCGCCAAGCTGCTCACGGGCGGTGCCTCGCTGGGCGGCGCGGGCAACTTCTTCGCTCCCACGGTGCTGGGCGACGTGCCGCTGAGCGCCGAGATCTTCAACCAGGAGCCCTTCGGCCCCGTGGCCGCGATCCGCGGCTTTGACGATCTGGGCGAGGCCATTGCCGAGGCCAACCGCCTGTCCTACGGCCTGGCGGCCTATGCGTTCACGCGCTCCATCAAGACGGCACACCAGCTGGCCCAGCAGGTCGAGACCGGCATGCTGTGGATCAACCAGCCGGCCGTGGCTTCGGCCGAGATGCCGTTCGGCGGCGTCAAGGATTCGGGCTATGGCTCCGAGGGCGGCCCCGAGGCGCTGGAGGCCTATCTGGTCGCCAAGGCCGTGTCGATCGCGGCGGTGTAAGACAGGCATCTGCCCCATGGACAAGGCCGTCCCACGCGAGTGGGACGGCCTTTGTTTTCATGGGGCGGCAACGCCCGACGTGGCGACCCCTGGTATGCGGTAGACGACGAGCACGTACTTTGAAAGGCTCTGGCGCTCAACCTCCACGCCACCCAGCCCCTGGGCAATGCGCCGGCTGGCGGTATTGGGCTCGGCCACCGGATAGCGCAAGGACTGTGGCGCAAAGGTCGCTCGGGCCCATGCTGCCAGCGCGGCCACGGCTTCGCGGCCGTAGCCCTGGCCATGCATGTCCTCGCGTATCCAGATGCCGAGCTCGGGCTCGGCGTCGCGCGCGCGGTGCAGGCCCAGCAGGCCGGTGAATCGGCCTGACGTGCGCTCGCGCAGCGTGAAGTTGAAGTCCGTGCCGGCCGCGATCTCTTGCAGCCATCCGCGCCAGACCGCCTCGAACTCGGCAGGCGTCGACGCCGGCTCGAAGGACAGGTAGCGCGTCAGTGTGGGCGTGATGCAGGCAAAGGCCTCATCGGCATCGGCGGCAGTGAAGGGGCGCAGCGCCAGGCGCTGTGAGGTGATGGTGGTGTCGCTCCACGACATGGATGCTTTCCTTGCAACAGGGGGACAGAGAGCGTGGGGCGCTGCCGGCCTGGGCTGGCCATTCTGGCATGGGTCCGTGCTTCAGCCGGCGTTGCGGAAGAAGGCTTCATGCTGCGCGATCTCATGCGAGGCATGGCGCAGCTGGCGCGCCTGGTCGGGATGGCGTTCGGCCACGCGCTGCGCCAGCGCGCGCAAAAGCGGCGGGCACTGGCCGGGCGCCTGCTGCAGCCGCTGCAGGCGCAGCAGCGCAGCGCGCACGGCGCGGGCGGTGCCGTCGCCCAGGGCCGCTTCCCCGGACAGCTGATGCAGCGCCTGGATGGCACGGCCCACATGCAGGGCGGCCAGGCCGCACTCCGCTGCCTGCGCACCCAGCTGCCCTCCGGCCTGCTCCGACATGCGCACAAGGCGCAGCAGCCGGTGGTACAGGCGGGCGCGCCAGATGCGGCCATCGCGCGCATGGCCGGGCGTGGCGGCCATGTCCTGCAGCTCGTGGACCATCATGGAGCGCAGGCTTTGCAGCCGGCCCTGCAGCGTGACCGGCAGGATGAAGCGGTAGGCCGCCCAGCCAGCCAGCGGCCCGGACACCACGGCCAACCCAAGGGCCAGCGCATGGCCGAAGCTGGCCGTCTGCGGAAAGTGGGGCTGCAGCAGGAGCAGCAGCACCATGTTGCAGTCATAGCCCGAGAGCGCGGTGCGCTGGTGCGAGAACAGCAGTGCGCCCACGTAGACAAAGGGCAGCATCAGCCACACCAGGCCCGCCTGGCTGCTGGCGAACGGCCAGACCAGCCACTGGCAGGCCAGGGCCACCAGCACGCCCATGGCCTGGCCCAGGGTCACATGGCGCATGGTGGCCGAAGGGTTCTCGAAGCCCGAGAACACGGTCAGCATGATGGACATGCCCAGCAGCATGTAGGCACCGCCGCTCCAACCCGTCACCACCCACAGCAGGCCCACGATGGCGATGGCCGCGCTGGCACGCAGCATGGCGCGGCGCGCGCCCAGCCAGTCGCTGTGCAGCACCACGGGCCATTGGCGGGCGCGGTGGCCGGGCGGCAGGGCCACGTCATGGGTGGCGGCCAGGTGGGCCTGCAGCGCAAAGCCCATCGGGGCCAGCATGTCGGCTGCACCGGGCCAGGACGCGGCGGCCTCGCGTGCGCGCACCAGGGCCGCCGCAGCCTCGTGCAATTGCACGCGGGTCTCCAGCGCCACGGCGGCTTCGCGCAGCGCCTGCGCGGCGGCCAGTGCCTGCGCCTCGCCAAAGGCCGCAGGCGGCTCCTGTGATGGTGCATCGCGCAGCCACAGCAGGGCCGAGATCTGGGCATTCATGAGCCGGCGCAGCGCGTGCACGGCCTCGCGCGAGCGCTGCGAACCGGCGGCGTGCGCGTCCAGCCCCTCCTCGATCACCGCCATGGCCAGCAGGCGGGCAGCGATCTCCTGCGAGCCCAGGGACGAACGGCCGCGCGCCTGCAGGCTGTCGGCCAAGTCGCGCAGCAGTTGCGCGAACAGCTGGCGCACCTCGGCATTGCCGGGAATGCCGCTGCCCTTGGGCGTGAACAGCCAGCCCACGAGCAGGGCTGCGAATACGCCGGTCAGCGCCGTGAACAGCCGGTCCCAGCCCAGGGCGAAGACCTGGTCGGGATGGGCGAAGTCCAGCAGCGCGACCATGGCCGCCGAATAGCCGGACAGCATGGTGCCGTAGGCCACGAAGCTGCGCTGCAGATTGCCCACGCCCGCGCACAGGCCCAGCCACACGGCCAGGCCCAACACCAGCCACAGCAGGTTTCCCTGGGCCAGCAGCACCAGGCCCACGCCCACGGCCGTGCCGGCCACGGTGCCTGCGACCCGGAAAAAGCTTTTTTCGAGCAGTTGCCCGCGCAGCGGCTGGGATGCGGCCCAGGTGGCCATGGCAGCCCACTGCGGATGCTCCAGCCCCAGCTGCCAGGCAGCCAGCAGCGCCAGGCAGGCGGCAAAGGCCGTGCGCAGATGCTGGCGCAGGCGCACCGGGTCGAAGCCCCAGCGGACCGAGGCCTGCAGCAGGCGGCCATAGGCATCGTGGAGGGCGCTCATGGCGCGCCTTCCGTGCGCAGCGCGGCCATGCGCGCCTGGATCTTGGCCATGCCGGCCAGCATGGCCTCGACCTCGGCATCGTCCAGGTCCTGCAGCATGGCCAGCTCGGCCTGCAGCATGGTGGCGCGCACGCGGTCCACGGCGCCGTTGCCTTCGTCCGTCAGGAAGATGCGCTTGCTGCGCCGGTCGCCGGGGTCGGCGCGGCGTTCCACCCAGCCGTGGCCTTCCAGAATGTCGAGCAGGCGCACCAGGCTGGAGCCGTCCAGTCCCACACGCTCGGCCAGTTCCTTTTGCGTGACGCCGTCGCCCCAGGCGCGCAGGTGGATCAGCGGTGCCCAGGTGGCATCGGTCAGGCCGTCGGCCAGCAGTTGCTCCTCGACCTGGCGGCGCCACTGGCGTACCAGGGTGACCATGAGAAAGCCGAGACGGGCGCGGGGAGGGGCAGAGGCAAAGGACATGCCTCGATTATCTTTGCAATGCAATTAATTTGCATTGCAAATTAATTGTGCCTGCAGTTGATTCAAGGGTATCCCCTTGTTCAGGGGCGGGCAGTCCATGAAAAAGGCCCTGCAAGACGATGCTTTGCAGGGCCGGTCGATGGATGCGGACGGCTTCAGAGCAGGCCCGGCACCCAGCGGTTGAAGAGCAGGCCCGCCACCAGAAGCCATGCGAACAGCAAGGCGGCCAGCAGCAGGGGCTTCGTGCCTGCGGCACGCACGGCGCGGACATGGGTGGTCAGGCCCAGGGCCGCCATGGCCACGGCCAGCAGCGCGTTGTCCAGCTGCACGCCCACCTGCACCACGGCAGCAGGCAGCACGCCCAGCGAGTTCACGCCGGCCATGGCGACGAAGCCCAGCGCGAACCACGGGATGGTGATGCGGCGCGGCTGGCCGTCGCTCACCTGGCTGCTGCGGTTGCCGCGCGCCACCGCCATGGACAGCAGCAGCAGGAAGGGGGCCAGCATCATCACGCGCACCATCTTGGAGATCACGGCCACGTCGGCGGCTTCGGGGGCAATGGCTTCGCCGGCAGCCACGACCTGGGCCACCTCGTGCACGGTGGAGCCCACGTACAGGCCGTACTGCGCAGGCGACATGTCCAGCCAGCCGTGGGCGGCGTTCCAGTGGAACAGCGCGGGATAGAGGAAGGTGCCCACGGTGCCGAAGACCACCACGGTGGCCACGGCCACGGCCACGTCTTCGGCGCGGCCCTTGATCACGGGTTCGGTGGCCAGCACGGCAGCGGCGCCGCAGATGGAGCTGCCCGCGCCGATCAGCACCGTGGTGCGCGCATCCAGCCCGAAGACGCGGCGACCCAACCACTGCGCCAGCAAGAAGGTGCTGCCCAGCACCAGGGCATCGACCACCACGCCGGCCATGCCCACATGGCCTATGTCCTGGAAGGTCAGCCGCAGGCCGTAGAGCACGATGCCCGCGCGCAGCAGGCGCTGCTTGGCCAGGCCCACGCCGGCATGGCAGCTGGGCGCCAGGCGCGGATAGACGGTGTTGCCGATGACCAGGCCGATGCAGATGGCCAGCGTCAGCGCACTCAGGCCCGAGCCGGCCAGCAGGGGCTGGCGTGCGCCCCAGGTGGCGGCTGCGGCAATGGCGCCGGCCAGCAGCAGGCCGGGCGCAAGCTCGGTCAACTGGCGCAGCCAGCCGGACGGATGGGAGGGGCGTGGGAGGGATGTGGTGTTCATGGTGCCTGCGCGCCGCGTCAGGAGCGCGGTGCATGGGAGGCACTTTAGATTTCTTGGCTATATTCGTATAACGAATAGTTTTTGTAGCACCAACCGGGGAAACAGGTTGATGCCTCGTCCAGACTGCACGCCATGCTGCACCTCACCCTGCGCCAACTTGAAATCTTCTGCGCCGTCGCCCAGGCGGGCTCCACCGTGGCCGCGGCCGACGCCGTGGCCCTGTCGCAGTCGGCCACCAGCGCCGCGCTGCAGCAGCTGGAGCAGGCCATGGGCGCCCAGCTGTTCGAGCGCGTGGGCCGGCGGCTGGCGCTCAACGACGCGGGGCGCGCCCTGCTGCCCGAGGCACTGGCGCTGCTGGAGCAGGCCAGGGGCATAGAGCAGGCGTTTTCGGTGCGGGCCGCCAGCCTGCCCGTGCGTCTGCGCGTGGCAGCCAGCACCACCATAGGCACCTATGCGCTGCCAGCCGTGCTCGCGCACCTGGCGCGCAGCCATCCGCACCTGAGCGTGGACCTGCAGATCGCCAACACGCGCGAGGTGGGCCAGGCCGTGGAATCGCTGGACGTGGACCTGGGCCTGATCGAGGGCACCAGCCACTGGCCCGGGCTGGAGGTCGAGCCCTGGATGCGCGACGAACTCGTCATCGTGGCTGCAGCACAGGACCCGCTGGTGCAGGCCGCAGGCCAGCGCCCGCTGGGCGTGGCCGCCTTGCGCGGTGCGCGCTGGCTGCTGCGCGAGCCGGGCTCGGGCACGCGCGAGATGGTGGAGCATGCCTTGCTGCCGCATCTGCACCAGTTGCCGGCCGCCGCCACGCTGGGCAGTTCGGAGGCGATTGCGCGCTGCGTGGCCCAGGGCCTGGGCGTCAGCTGCCTGTCGCGCGTGCTGGTGCAGGCCCTGGTCGCCTCGGGAGAGCTGGCCGTGCTGCCGACCACGCTGCCGCGCATGTGGCGGGATTTCTCGCTGGTGCAGCGGGCGGGCAAGCGCCGCTCGCCGGCGCTGGCGGCCTTTGTGCAGGCCTGCCGCCAACAGGCCCAGGACTGAGGCGGGTTATTTGCCCATCGGAATCGGCGTGCTGCGCGGCACGGGCACGGCCGTGACGCTGTTTTGCGGCGAGCCTTCGATCACGCGGTCCGAGTAGGTCATGTAGACCAGGGTGTTGCGCTGCGCATCGACCATGCGCACCACGCGCAGGCGCTTGAACAGCAGCGAGATGCGTTCGGTGAACACCTCGTCCTGCTGCTTGAGCGGCGCAGGGATCTGGATGGGCCCGGTCTGCACGCAGCTGATCGAGGCTTCGGCGCGGTCCTCGGCCAGGCCCAGGCCGCCCTTGATGCCGCCGGTCTTGGCGCGCGAGACGTAGCAGGTCACGCCCGCCACCTTGGGATCGTCATAGGCATCGACCACGATCTTGTGGTCCGGGCCTATGAACTTGAACACCGTGTCCACCGCGCCCACCTGCTCGGCGCGCGCACCGCAGGCGCCCAGCAGCAGCGTGGCCAGGGCGGCCGTGAGCAAGGCCCGGCCGTTCATGTCAGGCCTCGCCCGCCACATGGCGGCGCAGGTGTTCGAGGGCTTCTTCCACCTGGTCCACCAGCACCAGGCACAGGTCGCCGGGCGTCAGCCGCGCCAGCGCATGGTCGATGGCGTTGAACTCTCCCTGGATCTGGGTCACGTAGTCGGTGCGCGGTGCGCCTTGCAGGCCTTGCTGCAGCAGGGCCAGGACTTCACCGTCGGCGCGGCCGCGCTGGCAGGCATCCTGGTAGAGGATGACGTCGTCGAAGGCCTTGCCCAGGATCTGGGTCTGCTCGGTGATGTCCTGGTCGCGGCGGTCGCCCGCGCCGCTGATGACCACGCTGCGGCGCTGGGCCGGCATGGCATCCACGGCCTGGACCAGGGCGCGGATGGCGTCGGGGTTGTGGCCGTAGTCGGCGATCAGCGTGGCGCCACGGTAGTCCATGACGTTGAAGCGGCCCGGCGCGTTGTCGCTGTCGTTGACGAAGCCGGCCAGGCCGCGGCGGATGGTCTGCCAGGGCATGCCCACGCCCCAGGCGGCGGCGATGGAGGCCATGACGTTCTCCACCTGGAAGCTGATGGTGCCGTTGCGCGTGATGGGGATCTCGCGCAGCGCGATGGTCTCGCGCCACGAGCTTTCGGCCGCGACGATGCTGTCGCCGTCCACGTAGACCACGCGGTTGCCCTGGGCACGGTGCGTGGCCATCACGGGGTGGTGGCGGTCGGCCGCGAAATAGATGACCTTGCCCGGCGAGGTGGAGGCCATGGCGGCGACCAGCGGATCGGCCGCGTTGAGCACGGCATAGCCGTCGGTGGCCACGTTCTGCACGATGACGCGCTTGAGCACGGCCACGTCTTCCACCGTGGTGATGTAGTTCAGGCCCAGGTGGTCGCCCGCGCCCACGTTGGTGACCACGGCCACCTGGCAGCGGTCGAAGCCCAGTCCTTCGCGCAGGATGCCGCCGCGTGCGCATTCGAGCACGGCCGCATCGGTCTCGGGGTGGGCCAGGGCGTTGCGCGCGCTGCGCGGGCCCGAGCAGTCGCCGCTGTCGATCTGGCGGCCGTTGACGTAGACGCCGTCCGTGTTCGTCATGGCCGTGCGCCAGCCATGCGAGGTGAACAGGTGGGCGATCAGGCGCGTGGTCGTGGTCTTGCCGTTGGTGCCGGTGACGGCCACCAGCGGGATGCGGCCGTCCTGGCCCGGCGCGAACAGTTCATCGACCATGGGCACACCCACGTTGCGGGGCTTGCCGAAGGACGGCGCCAGGTGCATGCGCAGGCCCGGTGCGGCGTTGACTTCGACGATGCCGCCGTTTTGCTCTTCCAGCGGGCGCAGCATGGTCTCGCAGACCACATCCACGCCGCAGATGTGCAGGCCGATGGTCTGGGCGGCCTCCACGGCGCGCGCGGCGATGTCGGGGTGCACGTCGTCCGTCACATCGGTGGCGCTGCCGCCCGTGGACAGGTTGGCGTTGTTGCGCAGCACCACGCGCTGGCCCTGGGCCGGCACGGATTCGGGCGTGAGCCCTTCGGTGGCGATGCGCGCGATGGCGATGTCGTCCAGGCGGATCTTGGTCAGCGCCGTGCCGTGGCCCGAGCCGCGGCGCGGGTCCTGGTTGACGATGTCCACCAGCTCGCGGATGGTGTGCTGGCCGTCGCCCAGCACCTGGGGCGGCTCGCGGCGCGCAGCGGCCACCAGCTGGCCGCCGACCACCAGCAGGCGGAAGTCATGGCCGGGCAGGAAGCGCTCGACCATGATGTCGTCGCCGAATTCCGAGGCGGTGGCGAAGGCGGCCTTGAGCTGTTCGTGCGTGGTGATGTTGACCACCACGCCCTTGCCCTGGTTGCCGTCCTGGGGCTTGACCACCACGGGCAGGCCCACCTCCTGGGCCACGAGCCAGGCTTCTTCCACATCCTTGACGGGGCGGCCCAGCGGCACGGGCACGCCGGCGGCGTGCAGCAGGCGCTTGGTCAGGTCCTTGTCCTGGGCGATGGACTCGGCCACGGCGCTGGTCTGCTCCAGCTCGGCGGCCTGGATGCGGCGCGCCTTGGAGCCCCAGCCCAGCTGTACCAGCGAGCCCGAGGTCAGGCGGCGGATGGGAATGCCACGCGCCACGGCCGCATCGACGATGGAGCCGGTGGAGGGACCGATGCGCTCGTCCTCGTCGAGTTCGCGCAGCTGGGCCACCACCTTGTCGGCGTCGAAGGGCGTATCGGCCAGTGCCGACTGCAGCAGTTCGCCGGCCTGTTCCATGGCCAGGCGGCCGACGGCCTCTTCGGTGTACTCCACCACCACCTGGTAGGTGCCGGTCTCCACGGTTTCATGCGTGCGGCTGAAGGTCACCGGGCAGCCGGCCTGGGCCTGCAGCGACAGGGCCGCGACTTCCAGCACTTGGGCCAGCGACAGGCGCTGGTCGGCGCCGTGCGGCTGCAGCGTGCCGATCTTGGGAAAGCGCGCGCGCAGCCGGTCCTCGAAGCCGGGCAGGGCCGAGTAGTCGCACTCGCCGGGCTCGCATTGCACGATGGCTTCGATGGCGGTGCTGCGGGTCCAGAGATTGGGGCCGCGCAGGGCTCGGATGCGGGTGATCTGCATAGTGTCTTCTTTCGGAGGGCAGGCCCGCGTCGCCGGGCCTGCCTGCATGTCATCGTGTGGTCGGGCTCAGGCGGCGGTGGCTGCGGCGGCCGGCGTGTAGTCGAAGGTCTTGATGCCGGCGACGATGAGGTCGGGGGCAATGTCCATGGACCACGCGGCGGCAATGGCGGCCAGCAGGGCCGGCGTGTCCGGGCGCAGGCCGCCGGGCAGGCTCAGTGCGTCCAGCGTGCCCAGCACGCGCTCGGCAGCGCCCGTGGCCAGGATCACCTGGTTGCCGCGCACGAAGACGGCGCGGCCTTCGCTCTCGGAACGGTGGGCCGCGACCACGGGGCTGTCTGCCTGCATCGAATAGAACAGCACCTCGCCGTCGCACAGGCGGGCCAGGTCGGCCACCTGTTCGATGTCGGCATTGAGGACGCCCGCGCCTTCGTCCAGCACCACGTCGATCTGGGTGCGCATCACGCGCGTCATCTGCGACTGCTCGTGCACGTCATGGTCGGGCAACTGCTCGAAGCCGTCCATGTCGGTGACCACGCCGACCAGGCAGCGGTCGTACGCCAGGCCTTCCTCCAGGATGGAGCGGGCCGTGGTCTGGATGACGGCGGCCTGGGCCAGGCGGTTGGTCAGCAGGCGGTGGGCACCGGCCCAGTTGGCGGTGTTGGTCTTCTGGGTCTGGCGGTTGGACAGGAACATGCCCTCGCTGCTGGCCACGCCCGTGAGCTTGCCCGACAGCTGCAGCAGCCAGCCCACCAGGCGGGCCGTGAAACCGTTGTTGCGCGTGCCGGCAATGCCCACCAGGGGGATGCGGCCTGCGCCCGTGCCCTCTTCGGTGCGCGGGAACAGGTGGTCGGCGATGGCCATGCCCACGGGACGCGGCGCGCCGCTGGTGGGCTTCAGGTGCATCAGCAGGCCGGGGCCGGCGTTGACTTCGAGGATGGCGCCGCCCTGCTCCTTCATGGGGCGCGAGACGTCCTGCAGGATCATGTCCATGCCCGCGATGTCCAGACCCACGATCTTGGCGGCCAGCGTGGCCATGTAGGCCACTTCGGGATGGACCTCATCCGTGCAGTCGATGGCCATGTTGCCGTTGCGCTGCAGCAGCACACTGGTGCCCTGGGCGGGAATGGTGTCGGGCGTGACGTTCTGGCGCTTGAGTTCCAGCTTCACGGCCGGGGCTTCGAGGTTGATCCAGTCCAGCGGGTATTCCTGCTCGGGGCCGCGGCGCGGGTCCTGGTTGACCACGGCGACCAGTTCGCGCAGCGTGGACTTGCCGTTGCCGGCCACGCTCACGGTCTCGCCACGGCAGGCCGCCACGACCTTGCCGCCCACGACCAGGATGCGGTGCTCGGTGCCGTCGATGAAGCGCTCGACGATCACGTCCGAGCCTTCGGGCTGGGCCAGCGCGAAGGCGGTCTTGATGTCGGCCTCGTCGCGCAGGTCCAGCGTCACGCCGCGCGCGTGGTTGCCGTCCGAGGGCTTGACGGTGACGGGAAAGCCGATGTCCTGCGCCACTTCCCAGGCTTCCTCGGGGCTGTTGACGATCTGGCCTTCGGGCACGGGCACGCCGCAGGCGGCCAGCAGGCGCTTGGTGAAGTCCTTGTCCTGGGCAATGCCTTCGGCAATGGCGCTGGTCTGGTCGCTCTCGGCGGTCCAGATGCGGCGCTGCGCGGCGCCATAGCCGAGCTGCACGAGGTTGCCGTCATTGAGGCGGATGTGGGGAATGCGGCGCTCGCCTGCAGCATCGACGATGCAGCCCGTGCTCGGGCCCAGGTAGCGGTCGTTGATCTCGGTCTTGATGGCCTTGACGGCGGCCTTCAGGTCGAAGGGCTCGTCGTTGATGGCGGCCATGATCAGCCGATGGCCGTAGGCCAGGGCCGTGCGCGCCACGGTTTCCTCGGGGCAGCGGAAGACCATGCGGTAGATGCCGCGCTGGGAAATCTCGCGCGTCTGGCCGAACTCGGCCGGCATGCCCGCCAGGTTCAGCAGCTCGATGATGATGTGCTCCAGCACATGGCCGCACCAGGTGCCGCCTTCCAGGCGCTGGATGAAGCCGCCGCGCTCGCCCACGCCGCAGTGATGCTCGATCAGGTCGGGCAGCCAGGCCGTCAGGCGCTCGTTGAAACCGTCAAGCTTGTTCGAGGGATAGTCCTCCAGCTCACCAAGATCCAGCCAGACCTCCAGCACGGGACGGTAGGTCCAGACGCTGGGTCCACGCAGGTAGGTGGTGCGCAAGAGTTGGATGTCTTTGAATTTCGCCATGTCGATCAACGGGTAAGCGTGAGCGACGACCCGGGTGCGGATCGCCGGAGAATGGGAGAGGATTGTGCGCTCAGAAAGCCCATGCGCAGTGCTGTCAGCCTAAACCAGGGTTGGCGCGTTGAGCAGGGTATGCCGTGCAAAGCGCGGGATATCCACCGGGGAGCTGCGGTTGCCCGCATGACACCAGGAGCCGCCAGGGGCGGGAAAAACAACTCAACATGCAAGAACACCATTCTGTGGACGTTTCGGCCTTCCTTGCCAGCCCCCGCGGGGCTGGGCTGCGAGCCAGGCTCGCTTCCAATGAAAACGTGCTGGCCCTCGTCCCGGTTGACCTGACCCTCGATATGCGCTTCGGCGAAGGCTGGGTTGTGCTGACCAACCAGCGGCTCCTCGCCTGTGATCCTGCAGATCAGCAGTGGAGTGAGTGGGCACTATCCATTGATCAGAATCTGCGCACGCTGGACCACGGCGGCGTTGGCAACCTCGAACTGCACGGCCCTGCGGCGCGGCTGGCGCTGTGGCGCTTCACGCTGCGCCACCAGGCGGCCGTGCTGCGCCTGCTGCAGCAGTTCGACCATGAGCGCGAGCGCCTGGCACGCGGCGAGGACTTCGCCGAGCCCGAGGACGACGTGCCCCGCTGCCCGGCCTGCCAGGCCGAGCTGCCGCCCGAGGCCGACGAATGCCCGGCCTGCGCGCGCCAGCAGGGTCCGCAGACCTCCACCTGGGTGCTGCTGCGCCTGTGGCGCTTTGCCCATCCCTACCGGCACCAGCTGCTGCTGGGCTTTTTGCTGACGCTGGCCTCCACGGGCGCCACCCTGGTGGCGCCCTACCTGACGATTCCCATCGTGGACAAGATCCTGATCCCGTTCCAGAACGGGCAGCAGATCGACAGCAGCCTGGTGGTCTTCTACCTGAGCGGCCTGCTGGCGGCGGCGCTGGTGGCCTGGGGCCTGGGCTGGGCGCGCACCTTCGTGCTGGCCAAGGTCTCCGAGCGCATTGGCTCGGATCTGCGCACCACCACCTACAACCACCTGTTGACGCTGTCGCTGGACTACTACGGCAGCAAGCGCACGGGCGACCTGATGGCACGCATCGGGGCGGAAACAGATCGCATCAATTTGTTTCTATCCTTGAATGCGCTGGATTTCGCCACCGACGTGCTGATGATCGTGATGACCTCGGTCATCCTGTTCTCCATCAATCCGTGGCTGGCCCTGGTCACCCTGGTGCCGCTGCCCTTCATCGCCTGGATGATCCACCTGGTGCGCGACCGCCTGCGCACGGGCTTCGAGAAGATCGACCGCGTCTGGTCCGAAGTGACCAATGTGCTGGCCGACACCATCCCCGGCATCCGCGTGGTCAAGGCCTTCGCCCAGGAAAAGCGCGAGGCCGACCGCTTCGCCCAGGCCAATCTGGTCAACCTGCAGGCCAACGACAAGGTCAACAAGACCTGGTCGCTGTTCACGCCCACGGTGACGCTGCTGACCGAGATCGGCCTGCTGGTGGTCTGGGGCTTCGGCATCTGGCTGGTGGCTGGCGGCCAGATCACGGTCGGTATCCTGACGGCCTTCATCGCCTACATCGGCCGCTTCTATAGCCGCCTGGACTCGATGAGCCGCATCGTCTCGGTCACGCAGAAGGCGGCGGCCGGCGCCAAGCGCATCTTCGACATCCTCGACCACGTGAGCAACGTGCCCGACCCGGTCAACCCGGTCAAGCTGCCGCGCGTGCAGGGCGCCATCACGCTGGACAACCTGAGCTTCCGCTACGGCAGCCGCGCCGTGATCAAGAACCTGGATCTGCAGATTCGCCCGGGTGAAATGATCGGCCTGGTGGGTCACAGCGGCTCGGGCAAGAGCACCCTGGTCAACCTGATCAGCCGTTTCTATGACGTGAGCGAGGGCTCCATCCAGCTCGACGGCGTGGACATCCGCAGGCTCAAGGTCTCGGACTTCCGCAGCAACATCGGCCTGGTGCTGCAGGAGCCCTTCCTGTTCTTCGGCACCATTGCCGAGAACATCGCCTACGGCAAGCCCGATGCCACGCGCGAGGAAATCGTGGCGGCGGCCCGTGCGGCCCACGCCCATGAATTCATCCTGCGCCTGCCGCACGGCTACGACTCCCTGGTGGGCGAGCGCGGCCAGGGCCTGTCGGGCGGCGAGCGCCAGCGCATCTCCATCGCGCGCGCACTGCTGATCGACCCGCGCATCCTGATCCTGGACGAGGCCACCTCGGCTGTGGACACCGAGACCGAGAAGGAAATCCAGAAGGCGCTGGACAACCTGGTGCAGGGCCGCACGACGATTGCCATTGCCCACCGCCTGTCCACACTGCGCAAGGCCGACCGCCTCGTGGTCATGGACCGGGGCGAGATCGTGGAAGTGGGTCCGCACGACGAGCTGATGGAAAAGCAGGGCGCCTACTGGCGCCTGTACCAGGCCCAGGCTCGGCGCGCCGAAGAGGATGCCCAGGCCGCAGGCCTGACCCTGGCCGCAACCACCATCGAGGAGTAAGCCATGTCCAACGCCCAACATTCCGCTGCCGGCGCCGATCTGAGCGGTGTGCGCATGGAGCGCAACGCCCATGGCCGCCTGGTGCTGATCCTGGCCGACGGCACGCGCCACGAATCCGTGGTGCCCGTGCGCGCCTTTCCCATTGCCGCGCCGCTGGAAGGCCTGTCCCTGGTCTCCGTCGATGGAAAGGAGGCGCTGTGGGTGGACCACATGGACCACCTGCCGGCGCAGGCCCGCACGCTGATCGAGGAAGACCTGGCCGTGCGCGAGTTCGTGCCCGTCATCCAGCGCATCCACAAGGTGTCCGGCTTTTCCACGCCCAGCACCTGGGACCTGGAGACCGACCGGGGCCCCGTGCAGCTCGTGCTCAAGGCCGAAGAGGACATCCGGCGCCTGTCGGGCCGCACGCACCTGATGATCACCAGCCAGGACGGCGTGCAGTTCAGCGTGCCCGACAGCACGGCGCTGGACCGCACCTCGCGCAAGCTGCTGGAGCGCTTCCTCTAGCGCCTGGTCGGGGTGAATAAGGGGTTTACCCTTGGTTTGAGGCAGGCCGAAGCGTCTTTCAAAAAAAGCGCTTCAGTTCTTTCAGCTTCTGTCGATGATGAGGCGACGGCGGGAAATTCCCGCCCACAGCACACATCCAGCAAGAGGGTCGAGCCATGCCAATTCCACCTGTTGACCGATCACCCATACCGTGGCGCCCGCAAAGCGCCGATCTGTACTCCACCGGTGCGTCGGGCGCGGTGCCCGTGCGTCCTGTGAACGCCACCAACGCCGTCGAATCCACGGACCGCATCGGCGAAGGCCGGGTGGTGCGCGATCCTGAAAAGCCGTCCGTGGTGGACCAGGAAAACCGCGACTGGACGCTGGCCGAGGAGATCAAGCAGAAGGAAGAGGTCGAGGAGCCGCCCAAGGAGCCGATCTCCAAGCAGCTCATCGAGTTCATCCAGTCCATGTGGCGTGCCAGCGCCATGGCGGTGGAGCAGGCCCAGGAGGTCAGCAAGGCCGACGATGTGGCCCGCAACAAGATGCAGGTGCGCGATGAGCCTTTGACCTATTCGGAACCCAAGGTCAAGCGTACCGGCGGTCTTTGAGTGTCAGGGGCGCGGCAAGAAGGTTCAGTCCTTTGAGCCTTCGCCTTCCTTCTTGTCCCTGGCAGCGGGTGCGGCTGCAGCATGCTCGGCTGCCGCACGCTCGGCGGCCTTTGCCTCTTCGGCCTGCGCCTTGGCCTTTGCCTTGTCGCGTTCGGCGCGGTACTTGACGGCAAAGGCCTGCACTTCCGCATAGGAGACGTAGCCGTCCTTGTCGGTGTCGGCCTCGTCGAAGGCCGCCGACAGGCGCGGGAACAGCGCCACTTCAGCACGGCTGAGCTTGCCGTCCTTGTTGAAGTCCAGCATCTTGAATTCGCGCTGGGCCTTGATCTCCCCCTTGGTCAGCGGCGCCGGGCTGGCCGTTGCCTGCTCGGTGGCTGCGTTTTCTGCCGCCTGCGCGCGCGCGGGCAGCATGAAAGCGCTGGTCAGCAGCACGACGACGGCGGCCTGCAGCAGCGGTGGCCGGCGCAGCAGGGCAGAGCGGTTCATGAGGGGAAAATGCATGGGCTTTATTTGGGCACGGAACCGGCATTTGCAAGCACGGCTGGCCCGCCCTTTGCAATTGTTTACTTCGGCGGATCGGTGTCCGGATTGGAGATGCCGCTGCTCACATGGCCTGCCGGCACATGGCGCGCGGCCGAGTTGACGTGGCCGGTCTGGTCGTCGAAGAAGAAGTCCGGCTCGAACTCGCGCAGGAACGGGCCCTTTTCCAGGCCGCCGAGGAACATGGCCTCGTCCACCGCAATGCCCCATTCCAGCAGCGTGCGGATGGCACGCTCGTGCGCCGGTGCGCTGCGCGCCGTCACCAGGGCCGTGCGAATGCGCATGGTCTGGGACGAGTCCGCCTGCTGCTGCAGCCGGTGCAGCGCCACCAGCAGCGGCTTGAACGGCCCTTCCGCCAGCGGCGTGGCGGCATGGGAGACCTCGTGGCGCAGAAAGGCCGGCAGCCCGCCTTGCTGGTAGACGCGTTCGGCCTCGTCGGAGAACAGCACGGCATCGCCGTCGAAGGCAATGCGCACCTCCTGCGGGTAGCGGTCGCCTGCGGGCGTGGAATCGACCATCACGCGCGCGGCAGGAAAGCCGATGGACAGCGCCCTGCGCACATCGACCTCGTTGGCCGAAAGAAACAGGTGGGCGCCCAGTGGCCGCAGGTAGGAAAACGGATCGCGCCCGCGCGTGAACACGCCGCGCTCTATGTGCATGTCGGCCGCCTTGGCCGAGGCGAAGACCCGCATGCCGCTGGCCGGGTCGTTGCGCGACAGCATCATCACCTCCACGCGCTGCACCTCGGGCGTATTGAAGGCCAGCAGCTTGCGCACCAGCGGGAAGGCGATGCCCGGGCGTGCGGGCTGGTGCACCAAGTCCAGCTGGCGGCGCATGTAGGCCTGCTCGTCACCGGCGTCGAACAGCCGGTTCTCCTCCTCGAAGTCGAACAGCGCCCGCGAGGAGATGGCGACGACCAGCTTGTCTTGCAGGGTCACGGACATGGCTTGGCGCTTTTCGCTATTTGACGAACTGGTTGAGCTGGATGATGGGCATGAGCACGGCCAGCACGATCAGGGCCACGACCATGCCCATGGCCACGATCAGCAGCGGCTCCAGGATGGTGGCCAGGTGCATGGCGCGGCGCTGCACCTCGGTGGACAGCTGGTTGGCCGCGCGCTGCAGCATCACGGGCAGCTGGCCGGTCTGCTCGCCCAGGCGGGCAAACATGGAGATCAGGCCCGGGAAGCGCTTTTTCTGCGCCAGGGCCGAGGCCAGCGGCGCGCCCTCGCGCACCAGGGCCAGCGCGTCCATGGCATCGGCACGCAGCGCGCGGTTGCCCAGCGTTTCGGCTGCGGCCTGCAAGGCCTTGAGAATGGGCACGCCTGCGCCCGCCAGCATGGCCAGCGTGCCGGCAAAGCGTGCCGCGTTGTAGTTGCGCGCCAGCCGGCCGATCAGCGGCAGGCGCAGCCACCAGGCGTCGAAGCGCTCGCGCAGCGCGGGGTTCTTCATGGACAGCCGGAATCCCACGGCGCCCAGCACCAGGGCGATCAGCGCGGCCCAGCCATAGCTGCGCACGAAGTCGCTGAGCGCCAGCATGGCCACGGTGAGCCAGGGCAGGGCTCGCTTGGTGCCGGCGAACACGCTGGCCACCTGGGGCACCACGTAGCTGACCAGGAACAGCACGATGACAATGGCCACCAGGGTCACGATGGCCGGGTACAGGGCTGCGCCAATGAGCTTGGACTGCAGGGCCTGGCGCGATTCCAGGTCGTCGGCCAGCCGCTCCAGCACCGGGCCCAGGCTGCCGCTGGCCTCGCCGGCGCCGATCACGGCGCAGTAGATGTCGGAGAACTCGCGCGGGTGCTGGGCCAGGGCGCGGGCAAAGGTGGAGCCTGCGTTGACCTCGGCGCGCAGCGCGGCCACGAGGTGGTGCTGGCGCGGGTCGTCGGCTTCTTCGGACAGCGCGGCCAGGGCGCGCTCTATGGGCAGGCCTGACCCGACCAGCCCCGCCATCTGGCGCGTCCAAACGGTCAGCCCCGTGGAGCCAAGGACGGGGCGGGTCAGCCAGCGCGAGGCGCCGCCCTGCGGGCCGGACGCAGAACCCGAGGCCACGATCTCCACGGCCATGGGCACCAGGGCCTGGGCCCGCAGCTGGCTGCGCGCGGCGCGCGCGTTGTCGGCTTCGATCGTGCCCTTGCGGGTCTGACCTTGTGCATCCAGGGCTTCGAAGGAAAAGGCAGGCATGCGCGGCGGGAGTCGGGAAGGGCTGGGAAAGGGATGGCGTTCAGGAAACGCCAGGCGGCGATCCAACCCCCGATGGTAGCCGCTGCCGGTGACGGCTGGATGGCGAGGCCGCCGCCGCAGTCGGCGGCAGCCCCTGCCTGGTCCTTATGCCGGCTGGGCCGCGAGGTCCGCTTCGTTGAGCTGGATGGAGCGCAGCGAGGCCGGGCGTTCCATCAGCGGCTGGCCGTAGTCGCTGAATTCGGGCAGCGCGGGCAGCAGCTTCATCATCGTGCCCCAGCGCAGGTAGCTGGCCATGAGCACGTCGGCCGCGGTGAACTGGTCGCCGCACAGGTAGCGCCTGCCGGCCACGGCCTGGCGCAGCGTCTGCACCACGTCGTCATAGCGGCCATAGCCGGCGGACATGGCCTGGTCGGCCGTCTGCTGCTCCAGGTGGCCCTGGCTCTTGGCAGTTATCAAGGCGTCGACGGGGCCGGCCAGGAAGAACATCCAGCGTTGGTAGACGCCGCGCAGCGGGCTGTCCACGGCCGGTGCGAGCCTTCGTTCGGGGAAGATGTCGGCCAGATAGGCAAGGATGGCGGCCTGTTCGGTGATCACGGTCTCGCCGTGCACCAGGGCGGGGACCTTGCCCATGGGATTGATGGCCAGGTAGTCGGCAGCCTTCATGGTGCTGCCGTATTCCAGCCGCACGGGCTCATAGCGGGCGCCGCATTCCTCCAGCATCCAGCGCGCGATGACGGCGCGCGAGCGGGGGTGGAAGTAAAAGCGCAGCGGCTTGATCGAGTCGTTCATGAAGGCTCCCAGTGGTTCGAATGCATGGCGAGAAGGCCATGGGAGCGACTGTAGGAGGCCATGCTGACAGTTTTTGTCAGCAGTGGTGTCAGCGGACCGTGTAGCCCAGTTGCCGCGACCAGCGTTCGATCAGGCCGCTGCGGTGGTCGGGATAGCGTTCCTGCAGATCGGTGACGGAGCGCACGCGGTCGGCGCGGAAATGGCGGAAGTCCTGGCGCAGTTCGCACCAAGCCGCAAGAATGCGCCGCTGATCGAAGAAAGCCATGGCAAAAGGCCAGATCTGGCGCTCGGTCGGCTGGCCCTTCTCATCCGTGTAGTGCAGCAGCACCCGGTGCTGGCGCCGTATCGCCAGGCGCAGCGCGGTCTGCCAGGGCTCGGTCACGGATTCGTGGCAGATGGGCGGCACCAGCAGGCCGCTGGTGTCCACCTCGATGCGCAGCTCCAGCGGCAGCGCGCTGCGTATGCGGTCCAGCGCGGCGGTGGCGGCCTGGGCGAGCTCGGGGTCGGCCTGGCGGCTGGCCCAGCGCGCGCCCAGCAGCAGGGCTTCCAGCTCATCGGGCGTGAACATCAGCGGCGGCAGCAGAAAGCCGGGCCGCATCTCATAGCCCACGCCCGGGTCGCCCGCAATCGCTGCACCCTGTTCGCGCAGGGTGGCAATGTCGCGGTACAGGGTGCGCAGGCTCACGTCCAGCTGCCGGGCCAGCACCGGCCCGGCCTGTGGCAGGCGCGCGCGGCGCAGCAGGTCGATCAGCTGCAGCAGCCGGGCGGAGCGGCTCATGCCTTCAGCGGCCCATGACGCCGGCCGTGATCTCCAGCGAGCGCAGGCGCAGGTCGCGGTCATACACGTCGCTGACCAGGATCAGCTCGTCGGCCTCGGTGTCGGCCTGCAGCTTCTGCAGGCGCGTACGCACCTTGTCCGGGCCGCCGATGGAGGCCACGGCCAGGAAGTCGCCGATGGCGCGGCGCTCCTGCTCGCCGAGCTGGGTCGCATAGTTCTCGATGGGGCGCGGCAGCAGTCCGCGCCGGCCCGTGATGATGCCCAGCACGCGCTGGTAGGTGCTGCTGGCCAGGTACTCGGCCTCGTCATCGGTGGGCGCGGCGATCACGGGGGCGCCGACGATCACGTAGGGCTTGGCCAGTTGGGCCGACGGCTTGAACAGGCTGCGGTACAGCTGCACGGCCTGGTAGAGCATGCGCGGCGCGAAGTGCGAGGCAAAGGCGTAGGGCAGGCCCAGGTGGGCGGCCAGCTGGGCCGAGAACAGGCTGGAGCCCAGCAGCCAGATCGGCACGTTGGTGCCCGCGCCCGGCGTGGCCACCAGCTTTTGCTCGGGCGTGGCCGGGCCCAGCAGGCGCTGCAGCTCCATCACGTCGCGGGGGAAGTCTTCCTCGGTCTCGACGCGGTCGCGGCGCAGGGCGCGCATGGTGGCGCCATCGGTGCCGGGCGCACGGCCCAGGCCCAGGTCGATGCGGCCCGGGTACAGCTCGGCCAGCGTGCCGAAGGCTTCGGCCACCACCAGCGGGGCATGGTTGGGCAGCATGATGCCGCCCGAGCCCACGCGGATCTTCGAGGTGCCGCCTGCGATGTGGCCGATCAGCACGGCCGTGGCCGAGCTGGCGATGCCGGGCATGTTGTGGTGCTCGGCCAGCCAGTAGCGCTCGAATCCCAGTGCCTCGGCCTTGCGGGCCGTGGCCAGCGCAATGTCCAGGGCCTCGGCGACGGTGCCGCCTTCGCGCACGGCCACGAGGTCGAGCATGGACAGACGGACTTCATTGAATGATGTCATGGCAGGTTCCAACTTCCAGTTCACGGTGGGTGTGGGCGGCGCGGGCCTTGCCGCGCCAGGGCATTCCTGGTGCGCGTTCGCGCACTCAGTTTCTTCTGGACATTTCCCGTGCGCAGGTGATGCCCAGCACCACGCACCAGACCAGGGGGAGGATGGCAGCCGCCAGATGGTTCTCGCCCTGCTGGATGGCCAGCCAGGACAGCGGCAGCGCCACCAGCGCCGACAGGCGGATGACGCGGCGCAGCTGGCTGGTGGACAGCCGGGACTTGAACCACCACAGGGCGATATAGCTGATCAGGCTCAGCGTGGCGACCCACAGGAACAGGTCGCCGCCATAGGGAGCGCTCCAGGCGCGTAGGGATTCCAACATGCCGACCATTGTGGCAAACGGGGATGCCCCGTGCTGCGCAGGGTCGGGCGTGGCCGCCTGCGCCTAGTCGCGCGTGACGCGCAGCACTTCCTCGGGCGTGGTGATGCCCTCGCGCACCAGGCGCTCGCCGTCGTCGCGCATCAGGCGCATGCCCGAGGCCAGCGCGGTGTCGCGGATCTCGGCCTCGCTGGCCTGGCGGTGGATCTGCGCGCGGATGGTGTCGTCCACCACCAGCATCTCGAAGATGCCGGTGCGCCCCCGGTAGCCGCTGGGCTCGGTGGTGTCGATCTTGCGCACCAGGCGCTGTGCCAGCACGCCCAGCAGGGAGGACGACAGCAGGAACGGCTCCACGCCCATGTCGATCAGGCGGGTGACGGCGCTGGATGCGTCGTTGGTGTGCAGCGTGGCCAGCACCAGGTGGCCCGTCAGCGAGGCCTGGATGGCGATCTGCGCGGTCTCGAAGTCGCGGATTTCACCGATCATGATCACGTCCGGGTCCTGGCGCAGGATGGCGCGCAGGGCCTTGGCGAAGGTCAGCTCGATCTTGGCGTTCACCTGCGTCTGCCCCACGCCGGCCAGCTCGTACTCGATGGGGTCTTCCACCGTCATGATGTTGCTGTGGCTGGCGTCCATGCGCGACAGCGCCGCGTACAGCGTGGTGGTCTTGCCCGAGCCCGTGGGGCCGGTGACCAGCACGATGCCGTGGGGCTGGGCCGTCATGTGGGTGAATCGCCTCAGCGTCTCGCCCTGCATGCCAACGGCCTCCAGACTGAGCTTGCTCTCGCTCTTGTCCAGCAGGCGCAGCACGGCGCGCTCGCCGTGGGCGCTGGGCAGGGTGGAGACGCGCACGTCGATGGCGCGCGTGCCCAGGCGCAGGCTGATGCGGCCGTCCTGGGGCAGCCGCTTTTCGGCGATGTCCAGGTCGGCCATGATCTTCAGGCGCGAGATCAGCGCCGCGTGCAGGGCCCGGTTGGGCTGCACGACCTCGCGCAGGTCGCCGTCCACGCGAAAGCGCACGCTGGAGTGGCGCTCATAGGGCTCGATGTGGATATCGCTGGCGCCGTCGCGCGCGGCCTGCGTGAGCAGGGCGTTGAGCATGCGGATGATGGGCGCGTCGTCCGCAGTCTCCAGCAAGTCCTCGACGGCGGGCAGCTCCTGCATCATGCGCGAGAGGTCGGCGTCGGACTCGACCTCGCTGACCACCAGGGCCGCGCTGGACTCGCCCTGCGAATAGGCGGCGCTGATGCGGTGCGCCAGCGTGCCCGCATCCAGCATCTGCCAGCGCTGCACCGCATGCTTGCGCTGGACTTCGGACAGGGCCTGCCAGTCGGGCGAGGGGCCGTGCCAGAGCAGGGGCTCGTGGCCGTCGTCCTCGATCAGCAGCTGGCTGGTGCGCGCAAACGAATAGGGCAGGGGATAGCGCATGGGGCCTTCCTGCCTCAGAGCGCGCCGGGGGCTGCCGGCACGGCGGGAGCGGCGGGCTGCGGCTGGGTGAAGTCGATCAGCTCGGGCTTTGCGCCCGGCACGTTGACGATGGCGGCCGGGTTGGTGAACGAGCCGGGGTCCGGCTGCGGCGTCAGCGTGGGCAGCACGGGCGCGGCATTGACCGAGCGCAGCAGGGCGCTGGGCTCGGGCTGCAGGCTCTGTTGCTGCGCGCGGATGGCTTCGTAGCGCTCGGAAGAGACCTGGTTGGTCGCAGTCGCATCGCGCATCACCACGGGGCGCAGGAAGACCATCAGGTTGGTCTTGTTGCGCTTGCGGTTGGTGTTGCGGAACAGGTTGCCGACCACGGGGATGTCGCCCAGCAGAGGCACCCGGTCCTCGGCCTGGGAGTAGTTGTCGTCGATCAGGCCGCCGAGCACGACGATGTTGCCGTCCTCGACCAGCACGTTGGACTCGATGGAGCGCTTGTTGGTGGTCAGGCCGTTGGTGTCCTTGCGCGTGGACTCGTCCACCGAGGAGACCTCCTGGAACACGGCCAGCTTCACCGTGCCGTTCTCGTTGATCTGCGGGCGCACGCGCAGCATCAGGCCCACGTCCTTGCGCTCCACAGTGGTGAACGGGTTGACCGTGCCGCCCGTGGAATTGCTGGCGTAGGAGCCCGTGACCATGGGCACGTTCTGGCCCACGATGATGCGCGCCTCCTCGTTGTCCAGCGTCATCAGGTTGGGCGTGGACAGGATGTTGGCGTCACCGCTGTTTTGCAGGAAGTTGGCCAGAAAGCCCAGAGTGTCCTTGCCGTTGACGCGCTGCGTGAAGCCGAGGTTGGTGCCCCTCAGGCTGGTCAGCGTGTCGCCCGTGATGGCACTGCCGTCGAGGCCTCCATCCTTGACCAGGCCGAGCAGGTTCAGGATGTTGGCGCCCGCCACATTGGAGTTCGTGCCCAGGGTGCCAATCACGCGGCCGTTGTTGCTGAGCATGGCCTGCCACTGGATGCCGAACTGGGCCAGCCGGTTGTCCTTGATTTCGACGATCAGGCTTTCGATCAGCACCTGGGCGCGGCGGCCGTCGAGCTTGTCGATCACGGCGCGCAGTTGGCGATAGACGGGCGGCGGGGCCGTGATGATCAGCGAGTTGGTCGAAGGATCGGCCTGGATCATGCCGCCCGTGGAGGGTTGCTGGGCCACGCCCAGGGCGCCGCCGCCACCGCCGCTGCCCAGGCCCGAGGACGAGCCCATGCCCATGGATGCCGTGCCGCTGGAGTCGCGCGAGACCACGGGCTGCGAGGTGGGAATGGAGGACATGCCGCCGCCCTGCGGCGTGGTGCCGCCCGCACCGGGCTGGCCGCTGGCCGTGCCCGCGGCCGTGGCCTGGGCGCCTATGGCCGCGCGCAAGGTGGCGGCCAGCGCCACGGCGTCGGCGTTCTTCAGATAGACCACATGGATGTTGCCCTGGTCGCCGCCGCCGTTCATGGCGGGCTGGTCCAGCCGCGCGATCAGCGAGCGCACCTGGGCCAGGCGTGCGGGGTTGGCCGCGCGCAGCACGATGGAGTTGCTGCGCGGCTCGGCCATCAGCGAGGTCTTGAAGGCGTTGTCGCTCTGGCCCGGAATATTGGCGCCGCCGGCGGTCACGGTGAGGCCGCCGGGGCTGGCCGTGCCGCCTTCGATCAGGCGCGAGACCAGGGCCACCATGTCGGTGGCCACGGCATGGCGCAGCGGGATGATTTCGACATCGGTGGCGTTGGACACATCCATGGTCGCCACGATGCGCGAGATGCGCTGCAGGTTGTCGGCGTAGTCGGTGATGACCAGCGAGTTGTTGCCCGGGTTGACGTTGATGGTGTTGTTGGGGCTGATCAGCGGGCGCAGCACGGGCACCAGGTTGGCCGCGTTCTCGTAGTTGAGCTTGAAGATCTGGGTGACGATCTGGCTGCCCGCGCTGCTGCGGCTCGCGCCCACGGCCACTTCGCTGGCCTGCAGCTTGGCGTCGGCTTCAGGGATGACCTTGTACAGGCCGGCCGATTCGACAATGGTGAAGCCCTGCAGGCGCAGCGCGGCCAGGAACTGCTGGTAGGCGGTGGCAGGCGGCACGGGCCTGTCGGTCAGCAGCGTGATCTGGCCCTTGACGCGGGGGTCGACCACCACGTTGCGGTTGGTGATGGCGCCGATGGCGCGCGAGACGGCCTCGATGTCGGCGCCCGAGAAATTCAGTGTCACAGGCTCGCCGGGGCGCAGGCTGGGCGTGGCGCCGGCCGGTGCATTGGTCTGCTGGGCCTGGGCGGTGCCAGCGGTGCAGGCCAGCATGGCGCTGACGGCCAGCGTGTGCAGGGTGTTGCGCCAGAACGGGGTCGTGTGCTGCTGAGTCATGGATCAACCAAAGGAAATGATGGACCGGGGCCCCTGGCGCCGTCCCAGAATGTTGAGCAGGTTGGACAGCGCGGTTTCGCGCTCCGGGCTGGCCGAGGCCTCGCCCTGGAAATGCAGCCGCTGGCCCACCCATTGGCCCTGGCCGCTCAGGCGCAGGTCGCCGGTCAGGGTACTGAGCTGCAGCTGCGGGCTGTCGCCCCCGAGGATGTCCAGCCGGTAGCTGCCCAGCGGGCGCAGCGGTGACAGGCGTGAGGATACGGCCAGCGCCTCCAGGCGCGTGCTGCCTTCGCTGCGCCAGCGGCCCGATTGCCACAGCAGCTGCAGTTGCAGGGCCTGCGTGGCCAGCCGCAGCTGGCCTTGCAGGTCCACCGTGTTCCATGGCGTGCCCAGACCGGACAGCAGGGAGGCAGGCCAGCGCGTGTCGCTGTCATGCACCACGGCGCTCAGGCCCTGCCAGCGGGGCAGCAGGTCCAGCACCACGGGAGTGGGTGTGCAGCATTCGCTGCGCAGTTGTATGCGGGCTCCGTCCAGGCGCGGGCGCAGCGTCCATTCCAGCCGTGTGGGCAGGGCCGTGCGGTCGCGGCTGCCGGCGCCTCCGGTGAAGACCAGGGAGGCCGAGCCATTCCACAGCGTGCCGCGCGGCTGCTGCAGCAGCACCTGGCCCTGCGTGGCCGAATCCACGCCGCGCGCCAGCCAGGCGGCGGGCGCCCAGACGACGGTGGTGGCCACCAGGCCGCACAGGGCACCGGCCAGCGCCCAGCCGCGCGGTGCGCGCAGGGCTGGCTGGGAGCGGGGCTTGCGTTGCATGCTCAAGGCGCCCGCGACGGATCGACGGGCAGGTCCAGCACCAGGCTGCCATCCCAGCGCACGGCATCGGCAGCGCCTGCGCCTGCTGCGCCGGAGGCGGCGGCAGTGCTTGCAGAGGCACTGCGGGCCAGCTTCATCTCGGCCGGAACGGCATGGGTGTTGCTGCGGACCTGGGCCAGCCAGCGCGCCAGCGCGGCGGCGGGTGCGGCCTTGAGCGTGATCTGTGCGCGGTCGCCCATCCAGTTCAATTGGGCGGAGGCGCCCAGTTCGGCGGACAGCGAGCTTTGCAGCAGCGCCTTGGCATCGCCGACCACGGGGCGTGCGTTGCCGCGCAGCTGCTCGGCCTCGGCCTGCAGCAGCTGCATCTGGCGCAACTGGCGGTCGGCCTGGGCATGGCGTTCGGGCGCGGTGCGCAGGCTGTGCAGGGCGGGGGCCAGTGCCACCCACCACAGCAGGGCCAGTGCCACCACGCCACCGGCCAGCAGGGTCATGTTCTGTTCACGCGGCGCCATGGCATTCCAGCGCGCGCGCAGGGGTGCCAGGCTTTGGCGGGATGCGCGCATGTTCATGGCCGGGCCTCCTGGGCAAGCAGCAGGTCGGCGCCGTCGCGCTGCAGTCGCAGGCCGCTGCCGGCCAGATGTTGTTGTGCCTGCTCCAGTGCCTCGGCCTCCAGGGAGACGCCCTTGAGGCGCAGCTGCCGGTCCTGGTAGTCCATGGCCTGGGGCAACTGTCCAGCGGGCAGGGCCCGGGATGCGGCGGCCAGCAGGGGCTCCAGGTCGCCCTGAGTCAGCGCGCCGGCGGTCTGGCGCAGCGTGGCGACTTCGCGCTGCATTTGAACGGGCGCGTCGACGATGACGGGCACGCGGGGGAAGCTGGTGGCCAGCGTGGAGCGCACCTGGACCTGCTTGGCTGCGATGGCGCGGTTCTCGGTCCAGGCCCAGGCATTGAGGCCCACTACCTGGGCCAGCAGGGCGAGCACGGCGCCCCAGCGCGCGGCCTTCCATTGCGGCGCGCGCAGAAAGCTTTGCCAGCCGTCGAGCATGCGCCGGCGTGTGCGGCTGCCGCCGCCCAGATCCAGGTCGAACTGCGCCAGATCCCAGCTTTGTGCGCGGGCCGCCAGGCCGCGCTGGGCGTCCGTCAGCAGGCTGACGGGGCGCTGCAGGGCCTCGGCGGCGCGGGCCAGCGCCGGGTCGGCCTGGATCGGGGTGTCGGGAGGCAGGGCCTGAAGCAGGGCGGCCAGCATGGCGGGGTCGGCACTGTCGGTGCGCAGCGGCAGGCAGGCCAGCGAGTCCATGCCCTGCGCGGCGGTGCTCAGGCCGGTGGCCAGCAGCCAGGCCGATTCGGGTGAGCCCACGGCCCAGAGCTGGGGCGTGGCCTGGGGCGGGCATTCCGGCACGATGCGGCCCACGGGCCGCCCTGCGGATTCCAGGGCCTGAAGGTGGGCATGGAGCCAGGCCTTGTTGCAGGCGGCAACCCAGCAGGGCTCGCCTGCGCGTGCCTGCGGCTGCAGGGCCAGGTGCAATTGGGAGGGCTCGTCGAGCAGGCGCTCTTCCAGCAGCCCGTCGAGCACGGCGCGCAGGCGCACATGTCCGCGCCGGCTTCCCGTAGGCACGCCATGGGGGAGGCTGACCAGATGCCAGGACAAGGCCTGGTGCGGCACCACGGCAACCGTCTGGCCGGTGCGGCCAGGATCGGGCAGCAGGCCTGCGGCGGCGTGGCCATGCCGGTCGGCGCGCAGGCCGTCACTGCTGAGTGCGTAGGCGTATTCGCCAGCGGGGCCCGCAGGCAGATGAAGAATCAAGGTGCTCATGGGCGGAAGCGGGCATTGTAGGGGGCGAGTGTGACAGCCATCTGTCATGGCGCGGGAGCTTCGGGCAATCCCCAGTCCCCCCTCTCACGCCAGATGGTAGTGACTGTCATGTTGTTGCGACGCAACATGGAGCGTTCGCTGGCCACGATCTCGCCCAGGCGCATGCGGCCACGCGCCTCGAAGAAGCTGGTGGCCACCGACAGGTTCTGTCCTTCGAATTTCTGCGGCAGGCCCAGCGCGTTGGAGGCATCGGCCAGGCTGCGCAGCGGGCGCGATGCGCGCAACTGCACCAGCTGGCTGGCCTGGGACCAGGTCAGGTCCTCCACGCTGGCCCAGATGACTTCGGCGCTGGCGGTGTTGAGGTTGACGGGCGTGTTCTCGGGCAGCAGGGTGATGTAGGGCTCCAGGCGCGCGACGACCTCGGGCGGCAGGCCCAGCCAGCCGAACTGGCGCAGCGTGCGCGGCATCAGCAATTGCGCGCCCTCGCCAGGGGTGGCGGCTGCGCGCAGGGCCTGGACGATCTGCGTGGCATAGGCAGGGGGCAGGTTCAGGCGCTCCAGCAGGCGGGACAGCGGGCGCAGGGTTTCGGGCTTGTCGGGGGCGCTCAGCAGGTTGCGCAGGTTCAGGCGCGACTGCAGGTCGATGATCTGGCCCGAGAGAAAGGCGTCCTGCATGTCGGCCATGCCGTCATCGACCTGGCTGACGTTGTTCTGCGCCGCCAGAAAGGTGGACAGGCGCGCCTCCTGCAGCGGCACGGCCCAGGGTTCGGCCAGATGGTCCACCTGCAGGCTGGTGCGCGCATCCTCGGCCAGCACCACGCGCGACCAGTCCAGCGCACCCAGCAGGATCCAGGCGGCCTGCATGCGGTTGCGCTCGGCGGTCTCGACCTCCACGCTGCGCCACTGCTGCCACAGCGCGGTGGCGGCGAACGTGGCCACCAGGGTCACCGTGAGCATGGCGGCCAGCAGGGCCACGCCACGGTGGCGGCGGCGGCCGGGCAGGGGGCGGGGTGCGCGCATCATGATCGGCTGTTGGAGCGCAAGGGGTTGACCCAGTCCATGGTGACGCGGCCAGGAATGGCACTGTCGGGCGGCAGGGTCAGTTCGACGCGGATGCCGTCGGGAATCGTGGGCAGCTGCGCGCTGCTGTTGGTGCCGCCGGACGGCGGGTTGACCGTGCCCGTGCCGTTGTCCGAGCCGCTGGACTGCGGATTGCTCCAGGCGTTGTCGCGGTAGTAGTACAGGCGCCATTGGTCCAGGGGCATCAGCACGGTTTCGCGCCGGCGCTGGTCGTCCGAGGGGTTGCGCCCCCATTGCGATCCCTGGTTCCAGGCATCGCGCCACTGTGCGCGCGTGCGCAGCGGCGGCGACTGCCAGCGCAGCCACTGGTCGCGTCCGGCCGTCTGGCGGCGCGCCCAGGCGACGACCACGGCGCCGTCGTCCACGGCGGCGCTGCTCTTGCGGGTCATGCGCAGCACCTGGCCGTCCCAGTCGATGACCTGTGTGTTTTCAAGCGGCATCAGCGCTTCGAGGTCGGCATTCCATTGGGCTATGACGGTCTGCAGCACCATCTGCTGCTCGTTGCGGGCACGAATGGTCTCCTGCGAGCGCACCATGCTGTCCAGTCCGCGCCAGCTCACCAGGGCCAGCAGGGCCATGACGGCGATGGCCACCATCAGCTCCACCAGGGTGAAGCCGTGCGTGCGGGAAGGGTGGCGCAAGCGCATTCAGAAGCGTCCCACGATGGTGGATACGCGCAGCACGGGATGCTCTGCCGTGACCACCAGGGCATCGACACGGCGGAAGCTGGGATTGGGCGTGGGCCGCACGCTGAGCCTGACCTGCAGTTGCCGGCCGCCCTGCTCGCAGGTGAGGCTGTTGTCGCCCACGGGCGGCATCTGGCGCGACAGGCGCATGCGCACCAGCTCGTTTTGCGCACACAACTGGGCCAGCAGCACCTCGGACTGGCGCTCGGCATTGAGTGTCAGGGCCGATGTGGCCTGCAGACCGGCCATGAGCGCAATGCCCACGATGCCCAGGGCCACCAGCACCTCGATCAGCGTGAAGCCGCGTGCCGGGCGCCTGGGGACACCGTGCTTTCGGCGCGGTCCGTGGAGGGCTGTCATGGCAGGGACTGCACGGCAAAGGGGCGCAGTCCATCCGTGGTCACGCGCAGCGGCGGGCTGGTGGAGTCGCGCAGCGTCAGCGTGACGGACTGGGGTGGAATCAGCGGCTCGGGGCCCAGCACCAGCGGCGTGGCCGGCTGCGCCTGCACACCGGGCTGCAGCCACTGGGAAGGCAGTTGTGCGCTGGCCGGCAGTCCCTCGAAGCGAAAGCCCTGCGGCATGGGCCGCCAGCGCACGGGCACGCCGTTGGCACGGGCCTGGGCGCGGGCCGACTCCAGCAGCGCGGCCAGGCGTTCGGCCTCGCGCTCCAGCTGCGCCTGTCCGCTGTCGCGCAGCGACAGGCTCACGCCTGCGGCGGCAATCGCCATGATGCTGATGACGACCATCAGCTCCAGCAGGGTGAAGCCGCGCGAAGGGGTGGACAGGGAGGAGGGAGCGGTCTGGCGGGGCATGAGAGCAGGCAGGCCCGCTGGGAGTGCGGGCCTGTGGTGCGGTGCGGCGCGGCCCCTGCGGGCCGTCGCCCGGGCCATCGACTTATTGCCAGCTGCCGATGTCGGCATCCTTGCCCTCTCCGCCGGCCTGGCCGTCGGCGCCAAAGGACATGATGTCGATGGGGCCCTTGATGCCAGGATTCAGGTACTGGTAGGGGCGGCCCCAAGGATCGTTGGGCAGCTTTTCCAGGTAGGGCTTCCAGTTGTTGGGCAGCGGTCCGCTCGTGGGGCGGACGATCAGGGCCTGCAGGCCTTGCTCGGCCGTGGGGTAGCGCTGGTTGTCCAGGCGATAGAGCTTGAGCGCCTGGGAGATGTTGGTGATGTCGGTGCGTGCAGCCGTGACGCGGGCATCGTCGGCGCGGTCCAGCACATTGGGCACGATCAGGGCCGCCAGCACGCCGATGATGACCAGGACCACCATCAGCTCGATCAGCGTGAAGCCGCGCTGGACGGCAGTGCGCAGGGCAGGCAACGGACGGCGGGGAAGGCTGGTCATGGAACGGTGCAGCAAATTGGACATATCGCTCCATCATAATCGCGCGATGGTGACACTTTCATTGAACCGCGGCCAGGCCCGGACCTGGCATGTCAAGGCGGCCACATTCGTGCTCTGGCTGCTGGCTGCCGGCGTCGTGGCTTTCTGGGCCATGCGCCTGGGCAACGGCGGCGCGGGAGCGCCCGTGCCACCCGCGCCCGCCGAGCCCTTGCAGGTCGATGCGCCCGCGCTGGCGCAGGCGCTGGGAGGCGTGGCGGCCGCGCAGGGCGCCGTTGCCCCCGCTGCAGCGCCTGTGGTCTCGCGCTATGCGCTGGTCGGTGTGCTGGCCGGGCGCGACAGCGGCGGCGGAGCGGCGGTCATCGCCGTGGGCAACCAGCCGGCCAAGCCCTTCCGCGTGGGGCGCGCCGTGGAAGACGGCGTGGTGCTGCAGTCGGTGTCGGGCCGCGAGGCGCGCCTGGGCCCCAGGGTCGATGGCCCGGCTTCCATCACGCTGCAGATTCCCCTGCCCGACAAGCGCTGATCCCGGTCAACGCGGCAACGGCAGGTCCAGCGCCAGCCAGCCGCCAAAGTCAGGCGCGGGCAGCGTCCATTGGGCCGCCTGGGGCAGGGCGCTGCCTTCGCGCATCAGCCATTGCACGCAGCGCGCCACGCCGGCATGGGTGATCCAGACGGTGTCGCGTGCGGCGCCATCGCCCACCGAACCCCTGCTCGCCTGCTGCAAGGCCTCATCCACCCTGCGCAGCATGGTCGCCAGGGACTCTCCCCGGCCCGGCGCGTGCCCGGCAAGGTCTGCCGCCCAGGCATCGATGGCGCCGCGGTCCAACGCATCCCAGGGCTGGCCTTCCCACTCGCCGAAGTCCATCTCCAGCAGGCGGCTGTCCGCTGCCGATGCCAGGCCGGGCCGCAGTGCCTGCAGGGCCTGTGCCAATTGACGGCATCGGCGCAGGGGCGAATGCACCAGCCGGCAATCCGCAGGCAGGGCGAGGTGCAGGGCCTGCGCCGCATCGGCCGTGGCCTGGGCGTCGGCTTGCATGTCGAGTCGGCCATAGCAGATGCCGGGCGCCACCAGGGGGCGGGCATGGCGTACCAGCCAAAGGCGTGGCGCCGGGTTGGCGCAGACGGAGTTCATGGCACGCGCACCAGTACGGCGGCGGCTCCCAGCAGCATGGCCAGTTCACAAACCTGCTGGGCAGCGCCCAGGCAATCCCCCGTCATGCCGCCCAGCCGGCGGCGCAGCCAGCGCACCATGGCGGCCGTGGCCAGGGCGCCGGGCAGGACCAGGCCGATGACGAGCGGCAGGCCCCCCAGCCAGCCTGTCAGCGCCAGGGCGGGCAGGCACCAGAGGATTGCCGCGACCAGGCCCCTGGCAGCCAATGGCCGACCCGCGGCGTGCAAGGCCTTGGAGTGGGCGGCCTGGCCCACATAGGGAAGGCATTGCATGAGGGCCAGCGGCGCCATGCGCGACAGCACATGGATGCTGCACAGCAGCAAGGCCGCCCATTGCACGCGGATGTCGACCAGCAGCGCGACCAGGGATAGCTTGGCCAGCAGCGCCATCACCAGCGCCATGGCGCCGTAGGCGCCCAGGCGCGAATCCTTCATGATTTCCAGCGCGCGCTCGGGCGGGACAAAGCCGCCCAGGCCGTCGGCCACATCGGCCAATCCGTCTTCGTGCAGTCCCCCGGTCAGCCACAGCGTGGCCACGGTGGAAAGAACGGCGGCAACCAGCGGCATCCAGGGGCTGGGCGCCAGCAGCCAGCCCGTTGCCATCAGGCACGCTGCGCCCCATGCGCCCACCAGCCAGCCGACGCCGGGCAGATGGGCAACGCTGGCGTGCTGCAGCTGGGGGCTCCAGCCAGCCCAGGCGGCCAGCCGCCCCGTGACCGGGATGCGGCTGAAGAACTGGACGGCCAGGACAAAGTGGCGAAGCGGCTGCATGGGCGTGTCAGTGCCGGCCCGCCAGGTCCGTCACTTGAGGAAAAGCTGGTAGGCCGGGTTGGCGGTTTCCTCGACCCAGGGGTAGCCAAGATTGCTCAGGAAGGCGTCGAATTTCTTGCCATCCTTGGCGGGCACCTGCATGCCGACCAGGATGCGGCCGTAGTCGGCGCCCTGGTTGCGGTAGTGGAACAGCGAGATGTTCCAGGTCGGCGCCATCAGGCTGAGGAACTTGAACAGTGCGCCGGGGCGTTCGGGGAAGACGAAGCGCAGCAGGCGCTCTTCCTGCGCCAGCGGCGAATGGCCGCCGACCATGTGGCGCAGATGCTCCTTGGCCATGTCGTCGAAGGTCAGGTCCAGCGCCTCGAAGCCCTGCTTCTCGAAGTTCCTGGCGATCTTCTCGGACTCGCCGCGTGCCGCCGTGGTCAGGCCCACGAAGACATGGGCCTTGTTCTCGTGGCTGATGCGGTAGTTGAATTCGGTCACGTTGCGCGGGCCGCCGGGCAGCTTGCCCACCGCTTCGCAAAAGCGCTTGAAGCTGCCGCGCTCCTCGGGGATGGTCACGGCGAACAGGGCCTCGCGCTCCTCGCCCACCTCGGCCCGCTCGGCCACGAAGCGCAGCCGGTCGAAGTTCATGTTGGCGCCGCACAGGATGGCGGCATAGGTCTCGCCCTTGGTCTTGTGCTTGGCAACGTACTGCTTGATGGCCGCCACGGCCAGGGCGCCGGACGGCTCGACGATGGAGCGCGTGTCCACGAAGATGTCCTTGATCGCGGCGCAGACGGCATCGGTATCGACCACCACGTAGTCGTCCACCAGGCCCTGGGCGATGCGGAAGGTTTCTTCGCCTACCAGCTTGACGGCCGTGCCGTCGGCGAACAGGCCCACGTCGGCCAGCTCCACGCGGTGGCCGGCGCGCACGGACTGCAGCATGGCGTCCGAATCCTTGGTGTGCACGCCGATGACCTTCACGTCGGGGCGCACGGCCTTGATGTAGTTGGCCACGCCCGAGATCAGGCCACCGCCGCCGATGGCGACAAAGACCGCGTCCAGGCGCGGGCTGCCCAGCTTTTGGAGCTGGCTCAGCATTTCCATGGCAATCGTGCCCTGGCCGGCGATCACGTAGGGATCGTCGAAGGGGTGCACAAAGGTCAGGCCCTTTTCCTTTTGCAGCTTGACGGCGTGCTTGTAGGCGTCGGAATAGCTTTCGCCGGCCAGTTCCACCTCGCCGCCCAGCGCCTGCACCGCATCGATCTTGACCTGGGGCGTGGTGGTCGGCATCACGATCACGGCACGGCAGCCGAGCTTGCGTGCGCCCAGGGCCACGCCTTGCGCATGGTTGCCGGCCGAGGCGCAGATCACGCCCTTTTCCAGCTGCTCGGCCGACAGGTGCGCCATCTTGTTATAGGCGCCGCGCAGTTTGAAGCTGAATACCGGCTGCTGGTCCTCGCGCTTGAGCAGCACCTTGTTGTGCAGGCGGCGGCTCAGCGCCTTGGCGGGCTCCAGGTCCGACTCCACGGCCACGTCATAGACGCGCGCGGTAAGGATCTTGGTCAGGTAGTCGGCAGGGGTCAGGGGGTGGTTCATCGTCGGCGAAAGGCTGGAGAGCAGCAGGCCGGGAGGCGGCCCGTCGGTGTCAGGCGGCCATCATAGGCGCTTGTGAATCATGCTGCAGTGCAGCGTCCTGCACAGGCCGGGAGCGACGAAACCAAAAAAAAGCCCCAGGCTGTAAAGCCGGGGGCTGAATCCACCAATAGAGGAGGTGGAGGAGACAACTGGTGCGATGCAGAGCGAAGTTGGTTCACAATCTGCAGTCCATCTGGAGGGGTGTCCGGGTTAACCCTTCAGATAACGCTTGGGTGCATTGTATGCACGACAGGTGCTGCGTTGCAACAAAATCAGGGTTTTTGTGTAGTTGATGCAAAATAGCAACAGTTTTTTGAGGGCGCAACAATGGAATGCACAGTGAGTTGGACAGGCGGCACGACCGGCATGCGCTCGGGCATGGGCTTCGTGGCGGAAACGGGCAGCGGCCATGTGGTCAATATGGATGGGGCGCCGGATGCGGCCAACCCCGCCAACGGGGGGCAGAACCAGGCACCCCGCCCCATGGAGATGCTGCTGGCCGGCGCCGGTGGCTGCACGGCCTATGACGTGGTGCTGATCCTCAAGCGCGGCAGGCATGCCGTCAAAGGCTGCAGCGTCAAGCTCACCTCGGAGCGCGCCGATGCGGACCCCAAGGTGTTCACCAAGATCCACATGCAGTTCACCGTCAGCGGTACGGGTCTGCCCACGGGTGCGGTGGAACGTGCCATCGCCATGAGCCATGACAAATACTGCTCGGCCACCATCATGCTGGGCAAGACGGCCGAGATCACCACGGGATTCGACATCGTCGAGGCCTGATGCCGCAGATGGCTGGGCTTGCGCCTCGGCGCCCCTCCTGAAATGAAGAAAGCGGGCAAGGCCCGCTTTTTTTGGATGGAATGCTGTTTCAGATGTTTCTGAAGGTTTAGATGCGGTGGGCTGTTGTCGTCATCACCTTGGCTGCCAGGCGCATCAGGGCGCGGGCGGGGGGCGGCAATTCCAGGGCACCGGCTTCGCGCGCAGCGGCGGCATGGCGTTCCTCGTCATCCTTCATGCGGGCCACCACGGCCAGCGAGGCGCGGTCTTCCTCGGGCAGCAGGTCCAGGTGGCTTTCCAGATGGGCGGACACCTGCGCCTCCGTCTCCACCACAAACCCCAGGCTGGCCGCGTCGCTGATCTTGGCCGCCACCACGCCAATGGCGAAGGCGCCGGCAAACCACAGCGGGTTCAGCAGGCTGGGCCGGTCGCCCAGGGCGTTGAGCCGGTCGCGGGTCCATGCCAGGTGGTCGGTCTCCTCGCGCGCTGCCTCCAGCAGGTGCTCGCGCAGCACCATGTCCCGCGTCACCATGGCCTGGGCGTTGTACAGCGCCTGGGCGCAGACCTCTCCGACGTGATTGACGCGCATCAAGGCGCCCGACAGCCGACGCTGTGCCTCGGTCAGCTCTCCCTCCGCGATGCCGGCGGCCGGGGAGCGTTCGGCGGCGGAAGGCTGTGCAAACAGGGTGCGAAGCGCCGCATCGGCGGCAGTCAGTATCTTGTCCATGGGCGGTCCCTAGAGCGGAAAATCTTGGCAAATTCAGGGTCTGAACGGTACACCAGGACGCCATGCCCTCTCTTTGTGCAAGCGCAACAAGGCCGGCGCGATGTTCGGGTTGGGCCTGATTGTGTTGGCTTGCAGGTTTGTTGCGGCAGTGCAACGAAAAACGGGGGGTAATGCCCGTTTGTGGGTGAATTTCTTTGCATGGGCAGCGGTGGTCTGGTGCAATAGGCCCTAACTTCCCCACCAGGAGGTTGGCGCGGGAAACCGGTGGAGCATCAGGCCAAGCCTCTCTTCCTCACGACCGGCGCCCTTCTAAACCTTGGAGTAACTCGTAATGAAAAAATCTCTGATTGCCCTGGCAGTGCTGGCTGCTTCCGGCGCCGCAATGGCTCAATCCTCCGTGACCCTGTTCGGTATCGTGGACACCAACGTTGCCTACGTGAACAAGGACGCAGCTGGCGACAGCCGTTACGGCCTGGGCACCAGCGGCGCTTCCACGAGCCGTCTGGGCCTGCGCGGCACGGAAGACCTGGGTGGTGGTCTGAAGGCTGGCTTCTGGCTGGAAGGCGAAATCTTCGGTGACGATGGCAACGCCAGCGGCTTCAACTTCAAGCGTCGTTCCACCGTGAGCCTGTCGGGCAACTTCGGTGAAGTGCGCCTGGGCCGTGACCAAGTCCCGACCTTCCAAAAGCTGACCTCCTACGACCTGTTCAGCGCCACCGGTATCGGCCAATTCATGGGCTTCCGTAACTGGGCAGCTGGCCAAGGCGCCGACGACAACGGCATCCGCGCTAACAACCTGATCTCGTACTACACCCCCAACTTCGGCGGTTTCAACGCCGGCTTTGGCTACGCTTTCGACGAAAAGCAAACCATCGGTACTGCTGACAGCGTCGGCCGTTACATCGGCGGTTACGTTGCATACGACAACGGCCCCCTGAGCGCCAGCCTGGGCCTGGCCCAGCAAAAGACTGCCGTTGGCGGCCTGGCTACCGACCGTGACGAAATCACCCTGGGTGCTTCGTACAACTTCGGCGTTGCCAAGCTGAGCGGCCTGCTGCAACAGACCAAGTTCAAGCGTGACATCGGCGGCGACATCAAGACCAACTCCTACATGCTGGGCGCTTCGGCTCCCGTCGGCGGCGTGGGCGAAGTCAAGCTGCAATACGCTCTGTACGACCAAAAGGCCATCGACTCCAAGGCTCACCAGATCACTCTGGGCTACGTCCACAACCTGTCCAAGCGCACCGCTCTGTACGGCAACCTGGCATTCCTGAAGAACAAGGATGCTTCGACCCTGGGCCTGCAAGCCAAGGGCGTGTACGCTGGTGGCGTGCAAGCTGGCGAAAGCCAGACTGGCGTGCAAGTCGGCATTCGCCACGCTTTCTAATGAACGGCTGGCGTAAGCCAGTTGCCATTTGAAGCAAAAAAGAGCCAGTCTTCGGACTGGCTCTTTTGTTTTGTGCTAGGGAAAGACCTGTGTTGTGCTTGTGCCAACGGTGACGAGGCGGGAAAAGCGTTTCTAGAATGAAATTTCCACCAACCAATCGTTAACAAGAGAGAGACAACACAATGAATTCTTCATTCGTGAAAAAGAGCGTGGCACTGGCGGTGTTGGCAGCAACGGCACCCTTGGCAGCATTCGCCCAGCAAAGCAGCGTGCAGCTGTACGGCATCGTCGATGCCGGCGTGCGCC
This sequence comes from Delftia sp. NA_296.1, assembly GCF_052692095.1. Taxonomy (NCBI): domain Bacteria; kingdom Pseudomonadati; phylum Pseudomonadota; class Betaproteobacteria; order Burkholderiales; family Comamonadaceae; genus Delftia; species Delftia sp. NA_296.1. The sequence goes on from NZ_JBQZGF010000011.1 coordinate 52,811, forward strand.
ACACCACCAATGAAGGCCCGACCAAGAGCGGCAAGACCCAGATGATCGGCGGCGGCATGTCGCAAAGCCGCTGGGGCATCAACATCACCGAGGACCTGGGCGGCGGTCTGGCAGCCATTGCCAACCTGGAAGCCCGTTTCCTCACCGACACCGGCGAGCAGGCTGCAGCCAGCTACTTCCAGCAATCCTGGGTGGGCCTGCGCAGCAAGAGCTTCGGCCAGATCACCCTGGGTCGTCAGTACAACATGCTGTTCGACCTGGTGACCTCCACCTATGCCTCCTTCCCGTACTCGCCGTACATGGAGGCCTACAAGCCTGAAATCGGCATGTCCATGGGCGCGCGCGCCAGCAACATGGTCAAGTACCTGGCCGAGTTCGGCCCCGTGCGCGGCGCCCTGCAGTATTCGTTCGACGAGAACAACACCTTCGACAAGGTCGGCACCGGCGTGGCCCCTGGTGGCGCCATCAAGACGGCCGGCGGCTATCTGCGTTATTCGCAAAGCGGCATCTCCGCAGGCGCCGGCTACCTGGGCACCACGCTGCCGGCCGGCACCAAGGTCGATGCCTATACCCTGGGCGGCTCGTACCGTGTGGGTCCCTGGTACGTCAACCTGGGCTACGGCCTGAACAAGCGCAAGGACGCGTTCCCGGCGGCAACCGCAGGCGGTGGATTCGACCAGGCCATCCTCAACTCCTTCTGGACAGGCTCGTCCAACGGCGGCTTCGTGGCCGGCGACGCCAACAAGCGCCAGATGTACAAGATGGGCTTCGGCTACCAGATCACGCCCCAGATCAATGTGGGCGCGCATTACTACCATGCCAAGCAGTCGGGCTCGGGCACGGGCAATTTCAATGGCAAGGCAGACTTCCTGGTGGCGGTGGTCGACTACGCCTTCTCCAAGCGTACCGATGCCTATGTGGCCCTGGACCACACCAAGACCAGCGGTGGCTCGGGCGTGATGCTGGACGCCAATGGCGCCACCAAGCGCACGGGCTTCACCGTCGGCCTGCGCCATCGCTTCTGAGCACGCGGCGTCTGCGCAACGAAAGGCCTCCTTCGGGAGGCCTTTTTGTTTCCTGTCGATGGGCTGACGGTGGGCGGGCGCGATTTCCTGCGTTAAGGTAATGCGCAGGCCAACGAAGCGAAAGAACCAAGGCTATGGAAGCCACTCGATACAAGGCAGGCGGTCGGGCCTTTGCCCAGATCGCCCAGTACCACCCGGAGCTGACGGCGCTGCGCCGCGAGCTGCATGCGCATCCGGAGCTGGGATTCGAGGAGCGCTTCACGGCGGCGCGCGTCAAGGAGGCCTTGCGCCAGTGTGGTGTGGACGAGATCCATGAAGGCCTGGGCACCACGGGCCTGGTGGCCGTGATCCGCGGGCAGGGCCACAGTTCGGGCGCCATGGTGGGCCTGCGTGCCGACATGGACGCACTGCCCATGGTCGAGCACAACGAATTTCCCTGGAAGTCCGGCAAGCAGGGGCTGATGCACGGCTGCGGGCATGACGGCCATACGACCATGCTGGTGGGCGCCGCCCGCTACCTGGCCGCGACGCGGCGCTTCGACGGCTCGGCCGTGCTGGTCTTTCAGCCTGCCGAGGAAGGGCGCGGCGGCGCGCGGGCCATGATTGCCGATGGCCTTTTCGACCGCTTTCCGATGCAGGCCGTGTATGCCATGCACAACTGGCCCGCCATGCGTGCGGGCACGGTGGGCATCAACATGGGCGCGATGATGGCGGCTGCCGACCGCATCACCATCGAGATCACGGGGCGCGGCGGCCATGGTGCGCATCCCTACCAGACGGTGGACGTGGTGCTGGCGGCCGCGCACATCACCACGGCGGTGCAGAGCATCGTCTCGCGCAATGTACGCGCCATCGACAGTGCCGTCATCAGCCTGTGCGCCGTGCAGGCCGGGGACCTGGGCGCCTTCAGCGTGATGCCGGGCACGGCAACGCTGGTGGGAACCGTGCGGACCTTCGACCCCGCCGTGCAGGACCGTGTCGAGCAGCGCCTGCAGGAGTTGTGCAGCGCGGTGGCGCTGGGGCTGGGTGCCACGGCCAAGGTCAACTACGAGCGCATCTATCCCGCCACCATCAACTCCCCCACGGAGGCCGCCTTTGCTGCCGATGTGGCCCAGTCGCTGGTGGGGGTGGAGAACCTGGACCGGCAGCTGGAGCCCAGCATGGGGGCCGAGGACTTTTCGTTCATGCTGCAGCACAAGCCCGGTGCCTACCTGCGCCTGGGGCAATCCACGGGCGCCCAGCCCGGGGTGCCGCTGCACAGCAGCCGGTATGACTTCAACGACGAAGTGCTGCCGCTGGGCGCTGCCCTGCACGCCAGCCTGATCGAGCAGGCCATGCCGCTGCATTCGCAGGACGTATAGCGCAGGCGGAGCGGGTCAACGGGCCTGGCCCTCGGGCGCAAGAAGGTGGGCTTGCACCGTTTTCAGAATCTCGTTGGACAAGGCTGGATTGGCTGCGACCGTGGCGCGTGCCAGGACCAGGGCGCCCACCATGCTGCTGAGCATGGCCATGGCCTGGGCGCGCTGTGTGGCATCGGGTGCCTGATCGTCGCCAAGTGTGCCGATCACGCGCGCAAATCTGCCGATGTTGCGTTCCACCCCTTCGGCGAACACCGCTGAAAGATCGCCGCCTGCCCGGGCCACGTCCACGGCCAGCGCGGCAGCGGGGCAGCCCTCGCCGGGGCTGTCGCGGTGCTGCGGCGACAGATAGGACTGCACGCGCGCGGCAAGGCTGCCGGCCTGTTCACCCTGCAGGCCGTCCAGCGGCGCGATGGACCAGTCGAAGGCGCGTGCGCAGGCCTCGCGCACCAGCGCATCCTTGGATTCGAAGTGGCGATAGAGCCCGCCGTGCGTGAGCCCCGCGCCGCGCGTCACCTCGGCCACGCCGACGCCGTCCAGCCCGTGCTCGCGGTACAGCCGCGCGGCGGCTTCGAGGATGTCCTGCCGGTTCTGCGCGGCCTGGGCTTTCGTGACTTTCATGTGCGCTGTCCAATGATTGTGGTCGTTATCAAAACACGTTTATGATGACGGCCATCATCATAAATCAGCCCCTGCCATGGCCTGTGCGCCATGTTCTGCAGGGGCTGTGCACTCTACAGGGAAGAACCGATGAATGCCTGTTCACTTCTGCGCAGCCTGCTGCCTGGGACCGCTCCGACCTCCGCACGGTGTGCCAGGAGCGGCTCATGAATACGGCCCATACGGTCCATACGGCGGCCCACCTGCCTCGCCGCGTGGTCATCACGGGCATGGGCATGGTCTCGCCGCTGGGGCGGGGCACTGAATTGGCCTGGCGGCGGCTGCTGTCCGGCGCATCTGGCCTGGGCCGGCTGCCCGAGGATCTGGCGCCCGATGTGCCGGGCCAGGTGGCAGGCCAGGTGCCCGACCTGGCCCGGGACCCGGAAGGCGGCTGGGACATCGATGCCGTGGTCTCGCCCAAGGACCAGCGCAAGATGGACCGCTTCATTCCGCTGGCGCTGGACGCATCGGACCAGGCCCTGGCCGAGGCCGGCTGGCAGCCTGCCAGCGAGCAGGAGCGCACGCGCACGGCCTGCATCATTGCCTCGGGCATCGGCGGCTTTGGCGCCATTGCCCAGGCCGTGCGCACCACGGACAGCCGGGGGGTGTCGCGCCTGTCGCCCTTCACCGTGCCGTCTTTCCTGGTCAATCTCGCGGCCGGGCATGTGTCGATACGCCATGGACTCAAGGGTCCGCTGGGCGCCCCCGTCACTGCCTGCGCGGCCAGCGTTCAGGCGGTGGGCGACGGCCTGCGCATGATCCGTTCGGGCGAGGCCGATGTGGCGCTGTGCGGCGGCGCCGAGGCTGCCATCGACCGCGTGAGCCTGGGTGCGTTCGCGGCGGCCAAGGCCCTTTCCACGGGATACAACGACCGCCCCGAAGAGGCCTCGCGCCCCTTCGACACAGGCCGCGACGGCTTTGTGATGGGCGAGGGCGCGGGCGCCCTGGTGCTGGAGGGGCTGGACCACGCCCTGGCGCGCGGCGCCGTGCCGCTGGCCGAAGTGGTGGGCTATGGCACCAGCGCCGATGCCTATCACATCACCTCGGGGCCGGAAGATGGCGACGGCGCGCGCCGCAGCATGGCGCAGGCGCTGGCCATGGCCGGGCTGTCGCCGGATCAGCTGCAGTACCTCAATGCCCACGCCACCTCCACGCCCGTGGGCGACCGGGGCGAGCTGGCGGCCATGCGCTCCCTGTTTGGCGAGGGCAGCGGCGTGGCGATCAGCTCCACCAAGTCGGCCACGGGCCATCTGCTGGGCGCGGCGGGCGCGGTGGCGGCCATCTTCACGGTGCTGGCGCTGCGCGACCAGATGGCGCCGGCCACGCGCAATCTCGTGGAGCCCGATCCCCTGGCCCAGGGGCTGGACCTGATCGCCGGCGCGGCAAGGCCCTGGGCCATGGAGCATGCCCTGGTCAACGGCTTCGGCTTTGGTGGCGTCAACGCCTCGCTGGTGCTCAGGCGCTGGCAGGGCTGAACGAGGCGGGTGGGCCTGGGGGCCGGTGCTAGGTGTAGCGCTTGGCCCGCAGGTTGTTCTTCATCTGCTCCAGCGCAGGCTGCAGGGCCGGGCCGATGCGCAGCGCCACGCAGGTGGCCAGCACGTCGATGACCAGCAGGTGCAGCAGGCGCGACACCATGGGGCTGTAGCGGTCGTAGCCCTCGGGATGGTCGGCGGCCAGATGGATGTGGCAGGCCGAGGCCAGGGGCGAGCCACTGGCGGTGATGGCAATCGTGGTGGCGCCGTTCTTGCGCGCGATGTCGGCGGCGTCCATCAGGTCGCGCGTGCGGCCCGAGTTGGAGATGATCACCGCGCAGTCGCCGGGTCCCAGCAGGGTGGCGCTCATCACCTGCATGTGGCCGTCGCTGGTGGCCAGGCTGGTCACGCCCAGGCGAAAGAACTTGTGCTGCGCGTCCTGCGCCACGATGCCCGAGTTGCCTGCGCCGTAGAACTCGATGCGCCGCCCCGTCTGCCAGGTCGAGGCGATGGCCTGCGCCGCCTGCTCTATGGCCGTGGTGCTGGCGGCATTGCGGTATTGCAGGAAGGCGGCCACGGCGTTGTCCACCACCTTGACCATCACGTCGCTGGTCTTGTCGTCGGTGTCCACGCTGCGGTGGATGAAGGGCACGCCCTCGCTGACGCTGCCGGCCAGCTTGAGCTTGAAGTCGGCCAGGCCGTCGTAGCCCATGCTGCGGCAAAAGCGCACCACCGTCGGCTTGCTGACATGGGCGCGCTCGGCCAGTTCGCGCACCGGCTGCCGTGCGAAGGCCCGTGGATCGGCCAGCACCAGGCGGGCCACGCGTTGTTCGGCGGGAGCAAGCGAGGGCAGCGAGGCGGTGATGCGGTCCAGCATTAGGCGGTGGGCGTTGTTCTGTGGGTGAAGGGAAGCGGTTGCCGCAAGGCAGGTCCAGCGCGCATTTTGCATGAGCGGCAGCCTTCGCTTACTTTCCTGACGCCGATGCAAACCATGCGCGCGCATACACTCGGAGGATTTGCCGGTACAACCGCACCGCCCTGGTGCGATGCCGCCCCTCGCCAGGCTCCCGCCCAAAGGATGTTCCATGAACCAGCTTGATGCGCTTCGACAGTACACGACCGTGGTGGCCGATACCGGCGACTTCCACCAACTGGCCCAGTTCCAGCCGCGGGATGCGACCACCAATCCCTCGCTCATCCTCAAGGCGGTGCAAAAGCCCGAGTACGCACCGCTGATGCGTGCCACCGTGGCCCAGTACAAGGGCCGCAGCCTCGACGAGGTCATGGACCGCATGCTGGTGCGCTTCGGCTGCGAGATCCTGAACACCATTCCGGGCCGTGTCTCCACCGAAGTCGATGCGCGCCTGTCGTTCAACACCTCGGCCACCGTGGCACGTGCCGAGCGCCTGATCGAGCTGTACCAGGCCGAAGGCGTGCACATCGACCGCGTGCTCATCAAGATCGCCTCCACCTGGGAAGGCATCGAGGCGGCGCGCCAGCTGGAGCTGCGCGGCATCCACACCAACCTCACGCTGCTGTTCTCGTTCTGCCAGGCCGTGGCCTGCGGACAGGCCAAGGTGCAGCTGATCTCTCCCTTCGTGGGCCGCATCTACGACTGGTACAAGAAGCAGGCCGGCGCCCAGTGGGACGAGGCCGCCATGGCCGGCGCCAACGACCCCGGCGTGCGTTCCGTGCGCGCCATCTACGAGCACTACAAGCACTTCGGCATCGCCACCGAGGTCATGGGCGCGAGCTTTCGCAACACGGGCCAGATCGTGGCACTGGCCGGCTGTGACCTGCTGACCATCGCCCCCGAACTGCTGGCCCAGCTGGGCGCCAGCGATGCGCCCCTGGCGCGCGCCCTGGACCCTGAGGCGGCGCGGACCCTGGAGCTCGATCCCGTGCACTACGACGAGGCCGGGTTCCGCCTGGCCCTCAACGAGGACGCCATGGGCACCGAAAAGCTGGCCGAAGGCATTCGCGCCTTTGCTGCCGACACGCGCAAGCTCGAAGCATTGATGCAGCAGGCCGCAGACTGATTGGATGAAGATCTTGCCCGTTCTGTGCAATACCTTGCCGGCATGGCCGGCACTTGAAAGCCATTTCCACGAAGACATCCAGACCCTGGATCTGCGCCAAGCCTTTGCCGCGGACGCGGGCCGGCTGGACGCGCTGAGCCAGCAGGCGCCCCATGTCTTTGCCGACCTGTCCAAGAACCTCTGGACCGAGCGCACCGAAGAGCTGCTGCGCGAGCTGGCGCAGCAGGCCGGCGTGCTGGCCCAGCGCGACGCCATGCTGGCCGGCGAGCCCGTCAACTGCACCGAAGGCCGTGCCGTCATGCACTGGCTGCTGCGCATGCCGCGCGACGGCGGCCAGCTGCGCCACTGCGCCACCGTGCAGCAGTGGCAGCCGGCCATGCACGAGGCGCTGGGCCAGGTGCACGAGACGCTGGACGCCATGCTGGCCCTGGCCGAGCAGGTGCGTGGCGACGAGGGCATCACCGACATCGTGAACATCGGCATCGGCGGCTCGCACCTGGGCCCCGAAGTGGTGGTCAATGCGCTGGAGGACTGGGTCGATGCGGGCAAGAACTTCCATTTCGTCTCCAACGTCGATGGCCATGAGCTCGGCCATGTGCTGCGCCGCGTGCGCCCGCACAGCACGCTGTTCCTGATCGCCTCCAAATCCTTCACCACGGCCGAGACCATGCTCAACGCGCACTCGGCGCGACGGTGGTTCCTGGAGCAGGGCGGCAGCGAGGACCCGCAGGCCGCGTGCTCCATCGACCGGCACTTCGTGGCGCTCACCACCAATGTGCAGGCCGCAGCCGACTTCGGCATCCGCCGCACGCTGGGTTTCTGGGACTGGGTGGGCGGGCGTTTTTCGCTGTGGTCGGCCATCGGCCTGCCGGTGGCCATCGCCATTGGCGCGGCGCAGTTCCGTGCGCTGCTGGACGGCGCGCATGCCATGGATGCGCATTTCTTTTCCTCGGGCGTGGAGGGCAACCTGCCGCTGCGCCTGGGCCTGCTGGACGTCTGGTACCGCGATTTCTGCGGCTTCTCCAGCCGCTGCATTGCCCCCTACAGCCATGGCCTGCGGCGGCTGACCGCCTACCTGCAGCAGCTGGAGATGGAGAGCAACGGCAAGGGCGTGACGCGCGACGGGCAGACACTGCCCGTGCGCACGGCGCCCGTGATCTGGGGCGAGCCCGGCACCAATGGCCAGCATGCCTTCTTCCAGATGCTGCACCAGGGCCAGGACGTGATTCCCGTGGAGTTCATCGCGCTGCGCGACGGCGGCAAATACCTGGGCGCACACCACCAGAGCCTGGTCGTCAACGCCATTGCCCAGGCCCAGGCCCTGATGGAGGGGCGCCACGGCGAAGGGGCAGAGCGCCATTGCGCGGGCAACCGGCCCAGCAGCTTCCTGCTGCTGCAGCAGCTCGATCCGGCATCGCTGGGCGCACTGATCGCGCTGTACGAGCACCGTGTCTTCTCGGCCGGTGCGGTCTGGGGCATCAACAGCTTCGACCAGTGGGGCGTGGAGCTGGGCAAGCACCTGGCGCGCCAGCTGCATGCGCGCCAGGACAGTGGCGACTGGCAGGGCGTCGATGCCTCGACGCAGGGCCTCATGCACCGGCTTGCGGCAGGGTCGGCCGGCTGACCGGGCGCGGCGGGCCTGGGGCCACCGCGGCGCACCAGCAGGGTGCCGGGTCATGTGGGTGGAGCATGACCTTCTTCCATTTCATCGTTATGCACAGGCGCCTGATTGCTCGATAGTTGATGCAATCGCCTTGACGGCGGCCCTGCCTGGAGGCAGCCGGCGACGGCGGCACGGCAGGGTGGAGGCGCAGCGCGCCTTCGGACCTGCAACAACTATCCAAGGAGACCCTCGATGCGATTCGTACTGGCCCATGTGGCGATGGCATGTGTGGTGGCGGCAACTGGCGCTGCCCATGCACAGGAGGCGGCCGGCACGCTGGACAAGATCCAGAGCACAGGCAAGGTGGTGATGGGTGTGCGCGAAAGCTCGGCGCCCATGGCCTATGCCTTCGGGACCACGCAGAAGTACGTGGGCTACCACGTGGAGCTGTGCGAGAAGGTGCTGGCCCAGATCGTGCCCAAGGCCAAGATCGAGTACATGGCCCTGACCTCGCAGAACACCATGCCCCTGGTGCAGAACGGCACCGTGGACATCGGCTGCGGCCCGACCACGAACAACCTCGCTCGCCAAAAGCAGGTGGCCTTTGCCGTGACCACCTACGTGAGCCAGGTGCGCATGGCCGTGCGCGCCGACTCGGGCATCACCTCCTTCAAGCAGCTCGACGGCAAGCCCGTGGCGGCCTCGGCCGGCACGACCGCCGTGCAGCTGCTGCGCAAGTACGGGCGCGACAATGGCGTGAACCTGCCCACCTCGCTGGGCAAGGACCATTTCGAGAGCTTTCTGATGCTCGAATCGGGCCGTGCCGATGCCTTCGTGCTGGACGACAACCTGCTGGCCGGCGTCATCGCCAACTCCAAGAACCCTGCAGGCTTCAAGATCGTGGGCGAGGTGCTGGGCTCCGAGCCCATCGCCATCCTGTTCCGCCGCGATGATCCCGCCTTCAAGAAGGCCGTGGACGACGTGCTGGTGGGCATGATGGCCTCGGGCGAAGTGGCGAAGATCTACGACAAGTGGTTCGTGCAGCCCATTCCGCCCAAGAATGCCCCGCTGAACCTGCCCATGAGCGACCTGCTCAAGCAGCTGCTGCAAAAGCCCAACGACAAGCCGCTGGAATCCTACGCGCAGCAGTGATTGCGGGCTGAGTCCAGCTCCATCACCGCCCGCGCCAGCGCCTGGATGCCTGCATCGATCTGATCGATGGCAATGGAGGACAGGCGCAGCCGGAAAAAGGGGCAGGGCTGGCGCGGCGTCGCAAAGAACGCGCTGCCTGCCTCGATCAGCACGCCGTGGCGGCGCGCCACGGCGGCCAGCGCATCGGCGTCCAGCCACGCCGGCGCCTGCACCCACAGCGATGCCCCGCCCTGGGGCTGGCGGAAGATGAAATCCGGCAGGTGCGCGCGCAGCGAGCGGTCCACCTGCGCCACGCGCTCCAGCATGGCCTGGTTCACGCGGCGCGCATGGGCCTCATGGTGGCCCAGCGACAGGAACAGCGCATAGGCATGCTGCAGAAAGGCGCTGGGGTGGCGCACCATGGCATGGCGCAGCACGCGCAACTCGTCGATCAGCGCGCGCGGCGCGACGATATAGCCCAGCCGCAGCGCGGGCGACAGGCTCTTGGACAGCGAACCCACATAGATCACACGCCCGCCCTTGTCCAGGCTCTTGAGCGCGGGCATGGGCGTGCCCTGGTAGAGGTTCTCGGCCTCGTAGTCGTCCTCGATGATCACGAAATCGCCCTGCTCGGCGCGGCGCAGCAGTTGCTCGCGCCGCTGCAGGCTCAGCGTCACGGTGGTAGGGCTCTGGTGCGAGGGCGTGACGAACAGATAGTCCAGCGGCGGCAGGCCATCGACCACCACGCCTTCCTCGTCCACGGCCACGGGCACCCAATGGGGGCGGCGCAGCGAAAAGGTGTTGCGCGCATGCGGGTGGCCGGGCTCCTCGAAGCCCAGGCGCTGCGAGGGGGCCAGCAGCGCGTCGGCCAGCAGGTAGAAGGCCTGCTGCGCGCCCACGGTGACCAGGATCTCTTCCTTGAGCGCGAACACGCCGCGCCGGGGCAGCAGGCGCAGGCGGATCTGCTCGATCAGGTCGGGCACATCGTCGGTCTCGAAGTCCGGCGTCCAGTGCGGCAGCTGGGCGCGCGCCAGGCTGCGCGTGCAGCATTCCCGGAAGCCTTCGGTGGGAAACAGCGCGGGATCGTGCATGCCGTATACGAAGGGGTAGGGGTACTCGCGCCACTGCAGCGGCTTGGACAGCGTGTGCCTGTCCGTCAGCGAGCGCAGCACGCGTGCAGACCAGTCCGGCGCGGGCTCCCCGGGACTTGTCGCAGGCAGGGCCAGGGCGCCGTCCACACCAGCCAGGCGCGAATCCCGGGCCACGAACACGCCGCTGCGCGGGCGGGATTCCAGAAAGCCTTCATCCACGAGCTGCTCGTAGACCGTGGTCACGGTATTGCGCGACACCTCCAGCATGCGCGACAGCTCGCGCGAGGGCGGCATGGCCGCGCCGGGCGGCAGGCGGCCTTCGAGGATGGGCTGGACCAGGGCCAGGCGCAGGCGGTCCTTCAGGGGAAGGCCGGGCTGCTCGGGCAGCGCGAACAGGCGGGCCCACTGGTGGCGTGGGTCTGTGGCGGAAGGGGTGCTCATGGCGCAACGGAGGCAATCGGGGGCGTTCTTGGCGCGGCCGGGCAGAGGGCGCGCGGTCGGCGCCATGTTGCGGTGCGGGTGCGGGCAAGTAAAGGTTTGGGCCGGCCGACGCGGGTAAACACCGGGCCTCTGGCTCCTACGTTTGGACGGCTGTGGCCCCCGCGGCCCGCGCCCTTGTTGCGTATTCTGGATTGAAGGCAGCGAGCCGCGCGGCCTGGCGATCCAACGAGGGAGACAGTCCATGCACACCATCACTTTCCGACGCCGCGCCCTGGCGGCCCTGGCCCTGGCCGGCGCGCTGGCGGGCCTGGCGGCCACGCCGCTGCAGGCCCAGGAGCCGCAGCGCGGCGGCACCCTGATCGTGGGCAGCACCCAGGTGCCACGGCACCTGAACGGCGCCGTGCAATCGGGCATTGCCACGGCCATGCCTTCCACCCAGCTGTTCGCCAGCCCGCTGCGCTTCGATGACCAGTGGAAGCCCCAGCCCTACCTGGCCGAATCCTGGAAGCTGGCCGAGGATGGCAAGTCGCTGACCCTGAACCTGCGCAGGAATGCCGTGTTCCACGACGGCAAGCCCATCACCTCGGCCGACGTGGCCTTCTCCATCATGGCCATCAAGGCCAACCACCCGTTCCAGACCATGCTGGGGCCCGTGGAGAAGGTGGACACGCCCGACCCCTACACGGCCATCATCCGCATGAGCGCGCCGCATCCGGCCATCCTGCTGGCCATGAGCCCGGCGCTGGCGCCCATACTGCCCAAGCACATCTATGGCGATGGTGCCGACCTCAAGACCCATGCGCGCAACAGCGCCGACGTGGTGGGCTCGGGGCCGTTCAAGCTGACCGAGTTCCGCGCGGGCCAGCGCATCGTGATGGAGCGCTTCGACAAGTTCTTCCTGCCCGGCCGCCCCTACCTGGACAAGCTGGTCTTCAACATCGTGCCCGACTCCTCCAGCCTGCTGCTGAGCCTGGAGCGCGGCGACGTGCAGATGGTGCCCTACCTGCAGGCCTCCATCGACCTGAAGCGCCTGTCCACCAACCCCCAGATCACGCTGACCGGCAAGGGCTTCGAGGGCATAGGCTCGATCAACTGGCTGGCCATCAACACCGACAGGAAGCCGCTGGACGATGTGCGCGTGCGCAAGGCCATTGCGCATGCCATCGACAAGAACTTCATCACCAAGGCGCTGATGGGCGGCTTCGCCACCGTGGCCGACGGCCCCATCGTGGCGGCCAGCCCCTTTGCCTCGGCCGACCTGGTGCGCTATCCGCTGGACTTCAAGAAGTCGGCGGCCCTGCTGGACGAGGCCGGCCTCAAGCCCGGCGCCAACGGAGAGCGCTTCAAGATCAGCATCGACTACCTGCCGGGCACGGACGAGCAGCAAAAGAACGTGGCCGAGTACGTGCGTGCCCAGCTCAAGAAGGTCGGCATCGCCGTCGATGTAAGGGCCTCGGCCGATTTCCCGGCCTGGTCCCGGCGGCTGGCCACGCATGACTTCGACCTGTCCATGGACATCGTCTTCAACTGGGGCGACCCGGTCATCGGCGTGCACCGCAGCTACCTGTCCACCAACATCAAGCCCGTGGTCTGGACCAACACCCAGTCCTACCGCAATCCCAAGGTGGACGAGCTGCTGAACACGGCCAGCAGCACGCTGGATGCGGCCGAGCGCAAGAAGCTCTATGCGGCCTTCCAGAAGACCGTGACGGACGAGCTGCCGGTGATCTTCATCAACAACTCGCCCTACCACACGGCTGCGCGCAAGAACGTGGGCAACCTGCCGACCACGGTCTGGGGGCCGGCCTCGCCCTATGACGAGATCTTTCTGAAGTAGTCGGGAGGTGCAGTCCATGGCTTTTCTTCGCACACTCCTCAAGCGGCTGCTGCAGGGCCTGGCGCTGGTGCTGGCCGTGGTGGTGCTGAACTTCATGCTGGTGCATGCGGCGCCCGGCGATCCCGTGGAGACCATTGCCGGCGCCAGCGGCGGCATGGAGCCCGAGCTCATGGCCGAGCTGCGCACACGCTACGGGCTGGACCGGCCGCTGCCCGTGCAGCTGGGCATCTACCTGGCGCGCGTGGCCAGCGGGGATCTGGGCTACTCCTACTTCTTCAACCTGCCGGTGGCGCAGATGATTGCCGAGCGCGTGCCCGCCACCTTGCTGCTGGTGCTGGCCGCCGTGCTCACGGCCTTCGTGGTGGGCACGCTGCTGGGCGTGCTGTCCTCGCGCCGGCCCAACGGCCTGTTGTCGCAGTGCATCACCGTGCTGTCCCTGGTGGGCTTTGCGGCGCCCGTGTTCTGGACCGGCATGCTGCTGGTGCTGGCCTTTGCCTCCTGGTGGCCCGTGCTGCCGGTGTCGGGCATGCGCTCGGCCGATGCCGCAGGCGGCGCAGGCCTTGCCGACCTGCTGGACGTGGCCCGGCACCTGGTGCTGCCTGCGCTGACACTGGCCCTGGTCTACCTGGCGCAGTACAGCCGGCTGTCGCGCTCGTCCATGCTGGACGTGCTGGGCGCCGACTACATCCGCACGGCGCGCGCCAAGGGCCTGGCCGAGCATGTGGTGCTCTACCGCCATGCGCTGCGCAACGCGCTGCTGCCCGTGGTGACCATGCTGGGCCTGCAGTTCGGCAACGTCATGGCCGGCGCCATCATCGTCGAGACGGTCTTCAACTGGCCGGGCCTGGGCCGGCTGGCCTTCGACTCGGTGCTGCGGCGCGACTACCCGACCATCCTGGGCGTGCTGCTGTTCTCCTCCATCGTCGTGGTCGTGATGAACCTCGTCACCGACCTGTGCTACCGGCTGATCGATCCCCGCATCAAGGCGGCCTGAGACCATGAACGCCATCACACCACCTTCCGTGTCCGTGCCGAGCGTCGCCGCGCCGCAGGCCGCAGCCCATGCCGAGCACCCGGCGCGCGAAGCGCTGCGCATGTTCCTGCGCAACCCCTCGGCCATTGCCGGCATGGCCATGCTGCTCATCGTGCTGCTGGTGGCCATCGCCGGCCCCTGGATCTGGCCTGCAGACCCGTTCGAGATCCGCACCATGCCGCTGAGCCCGCCGTTCAGCGAGGAGGCCTGGCTGGGCAGCGACCAGCTGGGGCGCGACGTGCTTACGGGCATCATCCACGGCGGCCGCGCCACGCTGCTGGTGGGCGCCTTCGCGGCTTTGCTGTCGGTGTGCATCGGCGTGACGCTGGGGGCGATGGCCGGCTACTACGGCGGCCGCGTCGATGCGCTGCTGATGCGCGTGACCGAGTTCTTCCAGGTGCTGCCTGCACTGCTATTCGCCATGGTCGTGGTGACGCTGTTCTCGCCCTCGCTGGTGACGGTCACGCTGGCCATCGGCAGCGTGAGCTGGCCGGCCACGGCGCGGCTCACGCGGGCCGAGTTCATGCGCATCCGCCAGCTTGAATTCGTGCGCGCGGAGAGCGCCATTGGCGCGCGCCACGGCCGCATCATCTGGAAGGTGATCCTGCCCAATGCGCTGCCGCCGCTGGTGGTGTCGGCCACGCTGGCCGTGGGCGCCGCCATCCTGTTCGAGGCCGGCCTGTCCTTCCTGGGCCTGGGGGACCCCAACCAGATGAGCTGGGGCCTGATGATCGGGTCGGCCCGCCAGTACCTGCTGTCGTGCTGGTGGGCCGTGGCCTTTCCCGGTGCCGCCATCTTCGTCACCGTGCTGGCCGTCAGCCTGATCGGCGACGGCCTCAACGATGCACTCAACCCCAAGCTGAGGGAGCGCTGATGGACACCGACACCCCCCTGTTGCAAGTCAGCGGCCTGCGCGTGGCCTTCCAGGGCCGGCGCGGCCAGGCGACGGTGCTCAACGGCGTGGATTTCGATCTGCGCGCGGGCGAGACCCTGTGCGTGGTCGGCGAATCCGGCTGCGGCAAGAGCATGACGGCGCTGGCGCTGCTGCGCCTCATTCCCTCGCCTCCGGGCCGCATCACGGGCGGGCAGGTGCGCTTCCAGGGCGAGGACCTGGTGGCCGCCGGCGAGGCCCATATGCGCCAGGTGCGCGGCAACCGCATCTCCATGATCTTCCAGGAGCCGATGACCTCGCTGAACCCGGTGCTCACCGTGGGCGAGCAGATCGCCGAGCCGCTGCGCCTGCACGCCGGCCTGGATGCGGGCGCCGCGCGCCAGCGCGCCGTGGAGATGCTCCGGCAGGTCGGCATCCCCGCACCCGAGCGGCGCGTGCACGAGTACCCGCACCAGCTGTCGGGCGGCATGCGCCAGCGCGTGATGATCGCCATGGCCCTGGCCTGCCGGCCCGACATCCTGATCGCCGACGAGCCCACCACGGCGCTGGACGTGACCGTGCAGGCGCAGATCTTCGACCTGCTGCGCGAGCTGCAGCGCGACAAGGGCACGGCCATCGTGCTGATCACGCACGACATGGGGGCCGTGGCCGAGATGGCCGACCGCGTCATGGTCATGTACGCGGGCCGCGTGATCGAGCAGGGCCGCTGCGAGCAGGTGCTGTCGGCGCCCGCCCATCCGTACACGCGCGGCCTGATCGCCTGCCTGCCCGAGCTGGGCAGCAGCCAGGCAGGCGGGCGCACCGAGCTGCCCGAGATCCCCGGCGTCGTGCCCTCGATCTGGGAGTTGGGCAGCGGCTGCGCCTTTCGTGCGCGCTGCCGCGAGGCCCAGCCGCGCTGCGCCAGCGAGGCGCCGCCGCTGGTCGCGCTGGATGATCCATCCCACGGCGTGGCCTGCTGGCTGCACGCTCCCGCTTCCCGCATCCGCGCCCACACGGAGGCCCTGGCATGAACGCACGCATGGACGATACCCTCTTGCAGGTGGACGATCTCCAGGTCCACTTTCCGCGCCCGGGCAAGGGCCTGTTCGGCAGGCCCGAGGTGGTCAAGGCCGTGGACGGCGTGTCCTTCAGCCTGCGGCGCGGCAGCACGCTGGCCGTGGTGGGCGAGTCGGGCTCGGGCAAGACGACCACGGCGCTGGCCGTGATGCGCCTGGCGCCCGTGACGGCGGGCCGCATGCAGCTGGGCGATACCGACCTGGGCGGCCTGTCGGGTGAGGCCCTGCGCCAGGCGAGGCGGCGCATGCAGATCGTGTTCCAGGACCCGTTTTCCTCGCTGAATCCGCGCCAGCGCGCGGGCGATGCGGTGCGCGCTCCGCTGGACCTGATGGACGTGGGCACGCCGGCCGAGCGCGAGGCGCGCGTGGCCGAGCTGTTCACCCAGGTGGGCCTGCGGCCCGAGCAGCGCCAGCTGTTCCCGCACCAGTTCTCGGGCGGCCAGCGCCAGCGCATCAACATCGCGCGCGCCCTGGCCACGCGGCCCGAACTGGTGGTCTGCGACGAACCCGTGTCGGCGCTGGACATCGCCATCCGCGCCCAGATCCTCAACCTGCTGGCGCGGCTGCAGCGCGAGCTGGGCCTGAGCTACCTGTTCATCTCGCACGACATGGCCGTGGTCGAGCACATCTGCGACGACATCGCCGTCATGTACCTGGGCCAGATCGTGGAGCGCGCACCGCGCCAGGCCTTCTTTGCGCGGCCGCTGCATCCCTACAGCGTGGCCCTGATGTCGGCCGTGCCCACGGTGCGCGGCGGGCGTGAGCGCGCGGCGCGGCGCATCCGGCTGGCCGGCGACCCGCCCAGTCCCATCGACCCGCCCGCGGGCTGCCGCTTCGCCGGGCGCTGCCCCGTGGCCGTGCCTGCGTGCTCGGCCGAGGCGCCACCGCTGCGCGAAGCCGCCCCCGGCCATTGGGTGCGCTGCATCCGCGTGGACCACATCGATGGCGTGCCGCGCGCGCCGCTGGCCCTGTGAACCCGGAGCACCCGCCACCATGAGCATCACCGTCTACGCCGCCCGCAAGATCATCACCATGAACCCCATGCAGCCCGAGGCCACGCACGTGGCCGTGCGCGACGGGCGCATCCTCGCGGTCGGGGACCTCGCGCGCTGCACGGCCTGGGGCGAATGCCGCATCGACGAGCGCTTTGCCGACCAGGTGCTGCTGCCCGGCCTGGTGGAGGGCCACTGCCACCTCAAGGAAGGCAGCATGTGGGATTGGATATACACGGGCTGGTTCGACCGGCGCGACCCCGATGGCAAGGTCTGGCCCGGCCTGCGCTCCATGGATGCCGTGGTGGACCGCCTGGCCGAGGTGGCGGCGCGCATGGATGCGCAGGGCCTGCCGCCCGGCCAGCCGCTGATCGCCTGGGGGTTCGATCCCATCTACTTTGGCGGCGAGCGCATGACGGTGGAGCACCTGGACCGCGCCGCCGCAGGCCGTCCCGTCGTCATCTCGCACGCCAACGGCCATTTGATGAACGTCAACAGCGCCATGCTGCGCCTGGCCGAGATCACGCGCGACAACGAGGTCGAGGGCGTGGTGCGCTTTGCACCCGGCCACGCCCTGGCCGGCGAGCCCACGGGCGAGCTGCAGGAGCCGGCCGCCATGTTCCTGGTGCTGCGCAAGATCGGCAACGCCGGCCTGCTGGCGCCCATGACCGAGGCCGGCGTGCGCTCCTTTGCGCGCCTGGCCTGCCGCCAGGGCGTGACCACGGCCACCGACCTGGTCAACAGGCTGGGTGAGCAGGACTGCCGCGTGCTGGAGGCCGCGCTGGCCGATGACCAGGTGCCCATCCGCATCCTGCCGGCCTTCCAGGCGTTCCACGGCACGCATGGCGCCGAGGCCGGTGCCGAGCATGTGCGCACGCTCATGGCGCGCAACACCGACCGGCTGCGCTACGGCCTGGTCAAGATGATGCTGGATGGCTCCATCCAGGGCTTTTCGGCGCGCCTGCGCTGGCCCGGTCACTACAACGGCGCGCCCAACGGCATCTGGGTCACCGCGCCCGCGCAGTACGAGGCCGATTTCGAGACCTACCACCGCGCAGGCCTGCTCATCCATACGCACACCAATGGCGACGAGGCCAGCGAGGCTGCCATCGACGCCATAGGCCGCGTGCTGGCCCGCGCGCCCCGGCCCGACCACCGTCACACGCTGCAGCATGGCCAGATGATCGATGCGCCGCTGTTTCGCCGCATGGCGGCGCTGGGCCTGTGTGCCAACCTGTTCGCCAACCACCTCTGGTACTGGGGCGACCAGCACTACGAGATGACCATGGGGCCGGACCGGGCCATGCGGCTCGATGCCTGCTCCAGCGCGCTGGCCGCCGACGTGCCGCTGGCCATCCATTCGGATGCGCCCGTCACGCCGCTGGGGCCGCTGTTCACCGCCTGGTGCGCGGTCCACCGGATCACGCCCAAGGGCCGCGTGCTGGGCGCGGCCGAGCGCCTGACCGTGGCCCAGGCCCTGCATGCCGTCACGCTGGGCGCGGCCTGGACACTGAAGATGGACCACGAGATCGGCAGCATCGAATGCGGCAAGCGCGCCGACTTCTGCGTGCTGGAAGACGATCCGCTGTCCCTGGACCCCATGGTGCTCAAGGACCTCCGGGTCTGGGGCACGGTGCTGTCGGGGCGCGTCTTCAAGGCGGCATGACATGGGGCAGCGGTTGCCGTTCACGGTCATCGGCGGCTTCCTGGGCGCCGGCAAGACCACGCTGCTCAACCACTGGCTGCGCCATGCGGATGGCCAGCGGCTGGCCGTGCTGGTCAACGACTTCGGTGCGCTCAACATCGATGCAGGTCTGATCAAGGCCCACAGCGGCGACACCATTGCACTGACCAATGGCTGCGTGTGCTGCCAGATCGGTGACGACCTGTCCATGGCCCTGATCGGCCTGCTGCAGCAGCGCGAGCGTTTCGATGCCGTGGTGGTCGAGGCCAGCGGCGTCTCCGATCCCTGGCGCATTGCCCAACTGGGCCTGGCCGATCCCGCACTGGCGCTGGACGGCGTCATCGTGGTTGTCGATGCCGCTGCCCTGCCCGGGCAGGCGGCCGACCCGCTGCTGGCCGACACGCTGCAGCGCCAGGTGGCCCGGGCCGACCTGGTCATCGTCAACAAGACCGATCTGGCCGATGCCCGGACCCTGGAGCGCGTGCACGGCTGGATAGCCAGCCACGCGCCAGCCGCGCAACGCTGCGACGTGCACGAAGCCCGGGTGCCCGTGGAACTGCTCAGTGGCGCAGCCCTGATGCGTGGCGTGCGGGAGGTTTCATGGGGTGCCAGCACTGCGCGCCCCATGCATGGCCTGCAGTTCGAGACCTGGTCCTGCCAGCCGCCCGGGACGCTGTCCGAGACGGCCCTGCAGGCGTGGCTGCAGGCCATGCCGGCTGGCGTGCTGCGGCTCAAGGGCGTGGTGCAGACCGGGGCGGGCCAGTGGAGCGAGCTTCAGTTTGCCGGGCGCAGCGGCCGGCTGCGTGCCACATCAGCGCCCGCGCCCGCGCCCGCGCCCGCGCAGCAGCAGGTGCCCGCCATCGTGGCCATCGGCCTGGCCGGGCAGTTGCCGGTGGCCGCGCTGCAGGCGATGGTGGCAGGCGCTGTGGGCGTCAGGGCTGCGGGCCGTCCCGCATGAAATCCTGGGCCGCCTGCTGCAGCCACTCGCGCAGGCTTTGCAGCGGCGGGTAGTTGCCGCGGCTCGTGGGCCAGGCCAGGTAGTAGCGCTCGGCGCTTTCCATCTCGGGCAGATGGGGCAGGGCACGCACCAGATCGCCCTGGGCGAGTTCGCGCTCGATCAGAAAGCGTGGCAGCAAGGCCACGCCCACGCCGGCGATGGCGGCCTGGGCGGCGGTGGCGAACTGGTCGAACAGCATGCCCTGGCCCTCGGCCATGGGCGCGTGGTGCACGGACAGCCAGCGCTGCCAGGCATCGGGGCGCGATGCCAGGTGCAGCAGCGGCGCCTGCAGCAGGTCCTGGGGCTGGGCAAAGCCATGCTGGGCCAGCAGGGCGGGGCTGCAGGCAGGCACCACGGTCTCGCTCATCAGAAAGGCCAGCTCGGCGCCCGGCCAGTGCGGCAGGCCGAAATGGATGGCGGCGTCCACGGCTTCGAGCTGGAAGTCGAATTGGGACAGCCGCGTCGTCAGGTTGATGGTGATGCCCGGGTGGGCACTGAAGAACTGCGGCAGGCGCGGCGCCAGCCAGCGCGTGCCGAAGGTGGGCAGGATGGCCAGGTTCAAGCTGCCGCCGCGCGGGTTGGCCCGAAAGCCCAGCGTGGCGGTGGAGATGCGCATCAGCGCGCCGCGTATCTCCTGGGCATAGGCCTGGCCGGCCGGACTGAGCCGCACGGTCTGGCGCTCGCGCACAAAGAGCTCCGCCTCCAGCCGCTCCTCCAGCGCGCGGATCTGGCGGCTGACGGCGCTTTGCGTCAGGTGCAGCTCGGCCGCAGCTGCCGTGAAGCTCTGGTGCCGTGCCGCCGCCTCGAAGGCGCACAGCAGGGACATGGGGGGCAGGAAACGGCGGGACAGCAGCATGGCAGAGGGCGGTGGGGCAATCGTGGGAGGGGCATTCTGTTTGGGAATGACCTATGGGCCTGATTATCGTTTGACCAGGCTCAAGGCGCAGACCTAGCATGCGTGCCAGGAATCCACCCCGCCGCAGGGCTGCCCTGTGGCTCCAACTTCAGTCCCCACGAGCACCATGTCCTCTACGCCTGCCCACACCTTCGTGCCCTCCGACGAGATCCGCGCACGGTTTTCCAGCGCCATGTCCGAGATGTACCGCGATGAAGTGCCCCAGTACGGCACGCTGATCGAACTCGTGGCCGACATCAACCAGCGCACGCTGCAGGCCGAGCCCGCGCTGCTGGCCCGGATGCAGCGCAGTGGCGAGCTGGCGCGCCTGGGCGTGGAGCGCCACGGCGCCATCCGCGTGGGCACGGCGGCCGAGCTGTCCATGCTGCGCCGCCTGTTCGCCATCATGGGCATGGAGCCCGTGGGCTACTACGACCTGTCGGTGGCCGGCGTGCCCGTGCACTCCACGGCCTTCCGCCCCGTGGGCGATGCGGCGCTGCTGGCCAACCCTTTCCGCGTCTTCACCTCGCTGCTGCGCCTGGACCTGATTGCCGACGAGGCGCTGCGGGCCCAGGCGGGCGCCATCCTGGCGCAACGCAGCATCTTCACCGAACGCGCGCTGGCGCTGATCGCCCAGGCCGAAGCCCATGGCGGCCTGGCCGACGCCGATGCCGACGCATTCGTGCGCGAGGCGCTGGAGACCTTCCGCTGGCACAGCGAATCCACCGTGGACGGCGCCACCTACGACGCGCTGCACAAGGCCCACCGCCTGATCGCCGACGTGGTCTGCTTCAAGGGTCCGCACATCAATCACCTGACGCCGCGTACCCTGGACATCGATGCCGCCCAGGCCGCCATGCCCGAGCGCGGCATGGACGCCAAGGACGTGGTCGAAGGCCCGCCGCGCCGCGCCTGCCCCATCCTGCTGCGCCAGACCAGTTTCAAGGCGCTCAAGGAGACCGTGCGTTTTGCAGGCGATGCCACGGGCGCGGGCTCGCACACGGCGCGCTTCGGCGAGATCGAGCAGCGCGGCGTGGCGCTGACCCGCAAGGGCCGCGCGCTCTACGACCAACTGCTGGCCCAGGTGCGCGACATGGGCAGCGCAGGCAGTGCCGCGCCGGACTACGGCAGCCGCCTGGCCCGGGTCTTCGAGGCTTTCCCCGACACCCATGAGCAGCTGCGCCGTCAAGACCTGGCCTTCTACCGCTTCACGCTGAGCGACGAGGGAGCCGCCCTGGCCGCAGGCGAGGCCGCAGCGGCCGCCGCCTCGGACCTGGACGCCCTGATCGCCCGCGGCCTGGCCCAGGCCGAGCCCATCGTCTACGAAGACTTCCTGCCCGTGAGCGCGGCCGGCATCTTCCAGTCCAACCTGGGCGGCGAAGAGCAAAAGCAGTACGCGGCCCATGCGGCCCAGCAGGCCTTCGAGGCCGACCTGGGTGCCCGCGTGCATGACGAGATCGCGCTGTACGAGCAGGCCCAGCAGCGCTCCATCGACCAGCTGCGCAGCGCGCTGCGCGGCCAGGCCACCAAGGTCGCCGCATAAGCGCTGACCCGGGCAGAGCCCGCCACCGTTGATCCCCTTCCCCGGGGCGCATGCACAGGCGCCAGGCCTGCGCGTGCGCCCCTTTGTTTTTGCCATTTGCCGGAGGCCTTCATGAGCACCGCAGACCAGGGCGCGTCGTCGCCCACCGCCCATCTGTTCAACCCGCTGTTCGCACAGCCCGAAGGCTCGCCGATCCGCGAGCTGTTTCCCTACCTGAGCCGTCCCGGCATGCTCTCGCTGGCCGGAGGCTATCCCTCGCCCAGCCTGTTCGATGCCGAAGGTTTGCAGCAGGCCGCCATGGCCGCGCTGCAGCAGGATGCCGCCACCAGCCTGCAGTACGGCGCCAGCGAAGGCCAGCTTGCGCTGCGCGAAGCCCTGGCCGCGCTGTGCGCCACGCGCGGCATTGCCTGCACGCCGGCCGACATGATCGTGACCACGGGCTCGCAGCAGGCCTTCGACCTGCTGGTCAAGGTGCTGGTCGAGCCCGGCGATCCGGTGCTGGTCGAAGTGCCCGCCTACCCGGCCACGCTGCAGACCCTGAAGCTGGCCCAGGCACAGGTCGTTGCCGTGCCCACGGACGAGCAGGGCCTGGACACCGAGGCCCTGGCCCGCCTGCTGGCGCAGTGGCCCCATGCGCGCGCCCCCAAGCTGCTCTATACCGTGCCCAACTTCTCCAACCCGGGCGGCACCCTGCTGCCCGCGGCGCAGCGCACGGCCCTGGTGGAGCTGGCGCGCCAGCATGGCTTTGTCATCGTCGAGGACGACCCCTATGGCGAGCTGCGCTTTACCTTCCAGCGCGAACCGTCGATCTACGAAACGGGCCTGGCGCTGTGCGGCGCCCAGGCCAATCCCGTGGTCTACCTGTCCAGCCTGTCCAAGACCGTGGCGCCTGCGCTGCGCATCGGCTGGATGCTGGCCGACGCCCAATTGCTGCGCCGCTGCACCATCGCCAAGCAGACGGCCGATCTGTGCACCTCGCCGCTGGCGCAGATGATCGCCGCGCACTATCTGCGCTCGGGCCGCTATGCGCCCCAGCTGGCCCAGGCCTGCGCCGAGTACGCGGCGCGCATGGATGCGCTGTGCTCCGGCATGCAGTCGGCGCTGGGCGATCAGATCCGCTTCGTGCGGCCTGCGGGCGGCATGTTCGTCTGGGCCCAGCTGCTGCCGCCGCAGCGGCTTGCGGGCGATTCCCAGGCCCTGGCCCGTGCGCTGTTCACGGCAGCGGTGGAGCAGGGCGTGCTCTATGTGCCGGGCAAGGCCTTCTTCCCGGCTGATGCGGCAGACAAGGCCGGCCTGTGCATGCGCCTGTCGTATGCGGCGCCCACCGTGCCCCAGATCACCGAGGCCGTGGCGCGCCTGGGCCGGGCCTGGGGCCAGGCCGTGTCCTGAAAGACATCGGCAAAAGCGTTCATGCAATGACAAAGGCCGCCCGAGGGCGGCCTTTGTCTTGCTGGGCAAACCGGGCATGGCGCAAGGCCTGCCCGGTTGCGGCGGGCAATTACATGCCCATGCCGCCCATGCCACCCATGCCGCCCATGTCGGGCATGGCAGGGCCGCCTTCAGCCTTGGGAGACTCGGCGATCATGGCTTCGGTCGTCAGCAGCAGAGATGCCACGGAAGCGGCGTTCTGCAGGGCTGTACGCGTCACCTTGGTCGGGTCCAGGATACCCATTTCCAGCATGTCGCCGTAGGTGTCGTTGGCAGCGTTGAAGCCGTAGTTGCCCGAGCCGTTCAGCACGGCGTTGACCACCACCGAGGGCTCGCCACCGGCGTTGGCCACGATTTCGCGCAGGGGCGCTTCGATGGCCTTCATGATCAGCTTGATGCCGGCGTCTTGCTCGGCATCGCCGGTCTTCAGGTCGCCCACGGCTTGCTTGGCACGCAGCAGAGCCACGCCGCCGCCGGCCACGATGCCTTCTTCCACAGCAGCGCGGGTAGCGTGCAGGGCGTCTTCAACGCGGGCCTTCTTTTCCTTCATTTCGACTTCGGTGGCAGCGCCAACCTTGATCACGGCAACGCCGCCAGCCAGCTTGGCCACGCGCTCTTGCAGCTTTTCGCGGTCGTAGTCGCTGGTGGCTTCTTCGATCTGGATGCGGATCTGCTTGACGCGGGCTTCGATTTCAGCAGCTTGGCCAGCACCGTCGATGATGGTGGTGTTTTCCTTGCCGATTTCGATGCGCACTGCCTGGCCCAGGTCTTCCAGGGTCACCTTGTCCAGCGCCAGGCCCACTTCTTCAGCGATGACCTTGCCGCCCGTCAGGATGGCGATGTCTTCCAGCATGGCCTTGCGGCGGTCGCCGAAGCCAGGAGCCTTGACAGCCACAACCTTCAGGATGCCGCGGATGGTGTTGACCACCAGCGTTGCCAGGGCTTCGCCTTCGACGTCTTCTGCAATGATCAGCAGGGGACGGCCGGCCTTTGCCACGGCTTCCAGCGTGGGCAGCAGGTCACGGATGTTGCTGATCTTCTTGTCGAACAGCAGCACGAAGGGGTTGTCCAGCAGGGCAACCTGCTTTTCAGGGTTGTTGATGAAGTAGGGCGACAGGTAGCCGCGGTCGAACTGCATGCCCTCGACGACGTCGAGTTCGTTGGCCAGCGACTTGCCTTCTTCAACGGTGATCACGCCTTCCTTGCCGACCTTGTCCATGGCTTCGGCAATGATGCTGCCCACGGATTCGTCGGAGTTGGCGGAGATCGAGCCGACCTGGGCGATTTCCTTGGAGGTGGTGGTGGCCTTGGATTGCTTCTTCAGCTCTTCCACCAGGGCGGCGACAGCCTTGTCGATGCCGCGCTTGAGGTCCATGGGGTTCAGGCCGGCGGCCACGTACTTGGTGCCTTCGCGGACGATGGCCTGTGCCAGCACGGTGGCGGTGGTCGTGCCGTCACCGGCGATGTCGTTGGTCTTGGAGGCCACTTCCTTCACGAGCTGGGCGCCCATGTTCTGCAGCTTGTCCTTGAGTTCGATTTCCTTGGCGACCGAGACACCGTCCTTGGTCACAGTGGGGGCGCCGAAGGAGCGCTCCAGCACCACGTTGCGGCCCTTGGGACCCAGGGTGACCTTGACCGCGTTGGCCAGGATGTTCACGCCTTCAACCATGCGGGCGCGTGCTTCGCCGCCGAAAACTACGTCTTTTGCTGCCATTTCAATTCTCCGGATTCAGTTGGAAAGTGCGGTTTCGAAGCGCGGATTACTTTTCGACGACTGCGAACAGGTCGTCTTCCTTCATCACCAGCAGTTCGTCGCCATGGACCTTGACGGTCTGGCCGCTGTACTTGCCGAACAGAACGCGGTCGCCGACCTTCACGTTCAGAGCGATCACTTCGCCCTTGTCGTTCTTCTTGCCGGGGCCCACTGCCAGCACTTCGCCCTGGTCGGGCTTCTCGGCGGCATTCTCGGGGATCACGATGCCCGAAGCCGTCTTGGTTTCGTTCTCGAGGCGCTTCACGATCACGCGATCGTGCAGGGGACGCAGGTTCATACCAACTCCTAAATCATCAACAAAGTTGAAACAAAGACTTGCCGGCCCGGCGGGCCGGCATTCGAAGCAATGTGGGACAGAGGACTGTTAGCACTCATGCCCAACGAGTGCTAATAATAAGGCAATTCGGCCAGGATTCAAGAGGTAGGGTCGATGTGCCGCAAGACGGCACACCCGGTGCGGCACTAGCGCAAGGGCAGGGGCCGATTCACAACCCCCGCTGCCGCTGCCTTGAAGTTCTCCATGACTTCATCGATCGGCTGACCCATCTGCGCATGGACGATGGCGCCATCCGCCACCAGGGTGAGCGCAGCGCCCACGGACACGGGATGGCCACCGAACAGGCGATCCAGCACGGACGACATTTCCTGCTTGTGCCGCCGGACCGTTGCCAGGATCTCAGGGTCGGACGAGCCCAGTTCGGCAGCGGCATTGAGAAAGGCGCAGCCCCGAAAGTCGAGCTGGCCGAACCAGCTCCTGAGGGTGGTTGCGAGGGCCTCCAACGCTGGTAAGCCAGCGTCAGTCGCCTGCGCCAGGCTGGCCTGGAACCAGGAAATCCACCGCTCATGGCGGTAGTCGAGGTACGCCCGGATCAGGTCGTCCTTGCTGGCGTACTGGCGGTAGAAGGTGACTTTGCTGACCGACGACCGCTCGATGATCCGGTCCACACCCGTGGCCCGGATGCCCTCTGCGTAGAAGAGGCCATGGGCGGCCACCAGGATGCGCTCGCGGGGCGGCAATGACTCGAGAGATGGCTGGGAAGTTTTCATGAAGACATTGTAGACAGATCGTTCCACATTCGTTAAAGTGGCGCATGTAGACAGATCGTTCTACATCTCTTCAAAAGGTCACATCATGGAAACTCGCCCACCCCTGCCCCCGTTCTCGCTCGCAAGCGCCGTCCAAAAGGTCCGTTTGGCCGAGGATGGATGGAACACACGCGATGCGGCCAAGGTCGCGATGGCCTATACCCTCGACACGAAATGGCGCAACCGGGCGGAGTTCGCCAACAGCCGCGCCGAGGCCCAGGCCCTTCTTGAGAGGAAGTGGAAGAAGGAACTTGACTACCGGCTGATCAAGGAGCTTTGGCTGTACGCGGAAAACCGGATCGCAGTCCGCTACGCCTATGAGTGGCACGACGATGCCGGGAACTGGTTCCGGTCGTACGGCAACGAGAACTGGGAATTCGAGGCCGACGGTCTCATGCGCCGACGCTTCGCATGCATCAACGACATGCCCATCCAGGAGTCGGAGCGCAAGTTCCACTGGCCGCTGGGCCGCCGCCCCGATGACCACCCCGGTCTGTCCGACCTGGGCCTGTAGGCAAAGCCCCGGGCCACGTCCCTAGGCAGCCAGCCGCTGCCGCGATGGCCTGGGCGGGGAGGAGCTCCACCTTACCGACTCAACGCCTTGCGGACCTCCGCCTGAAACGCCTCGCTGTTGCGAAGGCGCAGGTACTCCTGGTATGCGGCCCGATATTCCTGCGTTTCGACTCCGTAGGAGATCGATATCTCCGCACGGCGGTCCAATCCGGCGCGGCGCCAGAGTGCGAGATCGGCGATGACTTCGGCGCGGGAAAGCGCTGCGTCCGATGTGGCTGCCGAGGCGTCTTGCGGCTGCGAATGGGCTGCGAAGCAGGTCGAGAAGGCGATGGCCGCAAGCGCCGGCTTCAGGAGGCGTGCGGCTGCAGCAACGGTGGGGGAGGGGATTGTGTTTGACATGGTTTGACGGATGGGGGTGGGTGGAGCCGGGCCATGGCTTCGACTGCCTGCTTCGGCAGGTTGCCTGGGCCGCATGTCCCGCAGGGGTGTTCGGTTTCTTTGCTGTGTGTGGAAAGGGGGCTCCTTTCGGGAAGTGGCAGGTTCAGCGGGCAACGCTGGCGGGAAGACCGTGGCTGGCGGCTGCCAATGCCCTGGAAGGCTCCGGCGTCCAGCCGCCGCCCAGCGCCTTGAAGATCGCGACCGTCGATCGCGCCGACTCCATCCGGGCCTGCGCCTGTGCATCCAGCACGCCCAGCAGGCTTTCATCCGCCTGCAGTACCTCGATCAGGCTGACCACGCCCTTGTCGTAGGCGGCGCCTGCGGCCTGCCGGGCCCGCGTGAGCGCATCCGCGCCCCTGGCGAGCACGGCCATCAGCTCCTGCCGCTTGTCCAGCGAGACCAGGGCGTTCTCCACCTCTTCCGTGGCGCGCAGTACCGACTGCCGGTAGGCGGCAAGGCTTTCCGCCTCCTGTGCCTGCGCCTGGTGGATCTGGGCGTTGATGCGACCGAAGTCGAACAGCCGCCAGCGCAGGCCGCCCACAACGCTTGCCTGCGACGCGCCGGCGCTGAAGAGATTGCCTGCGGAGATGGAGGTGGCGCTGCCGATCAGGCCGCTGATCGACAGCTTCGGGTAGTACTCGGCAATCGCCACGCCGATGCGTGCGTTCGACGCTGCCAGGCGCCGCTCCGCCGCGATGAGGTCCGGGCGTCGCCGAAGCAGATCGCCGGGCGCCTCCGCCAGGGAAAGGGTTGGCAGCACGGGGACCGGGCGGGATTCGGCCAGCTCTGCCCGGTGCGTGCCGGGTGCCGTGGCCAGCATCACGTCCATGGCGTTGAGCGCGGCCTCGAGCGCGTTCTCCAGCGGCGGCACGGTTGCTTGCGCCCGTGCGAGTGCCCCCTCGACCTGGCGCAATTGAAGCTCTGATGCCAGTCCTTTGCCAAACCGCAGTTCGACGATGGAGCGCAGTTGCTGCTGGGTTTGCACTTGCGAGCGTGCCACTGCCAGCCGCGCCTGCAGGCCGCGAATCTGGATATAGGTGTCCGCAGTCTGGGCGGCCACCGCGAGCCGCACGGCAGTGGCGCCAGCTTCCGATGCCTGGTACTCGGCCAGGGAGGCCTGCCTGGCCCTGCGCAGGCCGCCGAAGAGATCAAGCTCCCAGCTGGCTCCGAGGTTGGCCTCCTGGGCGCTGCCGTAGCGATCGAACCCCGGCATGGAGTCGAGCACCCGGCCCAGCGGAGTCTCGACCGACTGATAGCTCCTGGCCGTTTGCGCCGAGATCTGGGCCGACGGCAGCAGGGCGGCTGCCGCCGCATCCAGCCCGGCGCGTGCCTGAAGCACGCGGCCAGCGGCCTGGGCAACATCCAGGTTTTGCTGCAGTGCCGCCGTGACGAGGCGCGCCATCTGCGGATCGCCAAAGGCTGCCCACCAGGCTGCAAGGTCCGTGGAGGAGGCCGGCGAGGGCGGCTTGGTCTCACCCAGAACGCGGCTGCCCATGTAGGCCTGGGGCAGGGCCGTGGCGGGCGGCTGGTAGTCGGGGCCTACCGCACACCCTGCACAGAGGCTGGCGAGCATCAGAAAGACGGGGGCGGCAAGACGCGGCATGTTCAACAGTCAGAAGCGTGGTGACGCTGTGACTATATTCCAAAATGGTCACTTGCATAGTATTTTTTTGATGGAGTAAGCTAGGCCGCATGAGCACCACCAACGTCTATCCGACCTCTGCGCGCGGCCCGGTCGAACACGATGTCCGGCAACAGATCGTGACTGCGGCGAAAGAGCATTTCAGCCGCTATGGCTACGAGAAAACCACGGTGTCCGACCTTGCCAAGGCCATCGGCTTTTCCAAGGCCTACATCTACAAGTTCTTCGAGTCCAAGCAGGTCATCGGCGAGATGATCTGTTCCAACTGCCTGATGGAGATGGAGGCGGAGATCCGCCAGGCCGTCGCCAGCACGGATGCGCCTCCCGAGCAGCTGCGGCGCCTGTTCAAGGCGATCGTCGCTGTCACGCTGCGGCTTTTCTCCGAAGACCGCAAGCTGTACGAGATCGCCATTTCGGCGTCGGCCGAGCGCTGGCAGGCAGCGCAGGCCTATGAGGAACGCATGCATCAGCTGCTGCTGCAGATACTCGATGCCGGGCGCCAGCGGGGCGACTTCGAGCGCAAGACGCCGCTGGATGAAACCGGGCGCGCCATCTTCCTGGTCATGCTTCCCTACCTGAACCCGGTGATGCTGCAGCACAGCCTCGACCATGCGGACGAGGCGCCCGCACAACTGGCCGGATTGGTGCTGAGAAGCCTGTCGCCTTAAAATCCTCAGTTGTGACCGTTGACATAAATGGTCACCAATCACAGAATCGGGTCCTGCTCATTGATCGGGACCCCTCATGCTTCGGCACCGCCATCTGTCCATCGCCGCTGTCGGCGCACTGTCACTTGCACTCGCTGCCTGCGGCAAAAGCACGCCGCCAGATCCGCGCACCCAGCCACCCCTCGTTCGCACCACCCTGGTAGCGCCAGGCAATGCTTCCGAGCGCGTCTTCACCGGCACCATCGCGGCCAGGGTGCAGAGCGATCTTGGATTTCGCGTGGCCGGCAAGGTGCTGGAGCGCCTGGTGGATACAGGCCAGACGGTCAGGCGGGGCCAGGCATTGCTGCGCCTCGACCCGGTGGACCTGAAGCTGGCCGCCAATGCCCAGCAGGAGGCCGTCGCAGCCGCCAGGGCACGTGCGCAGCAGGCCAGCGACGAGGAGCAGCGCTACCGTGACCTGCAGGGAACGGGTGCCGTTTCGGCCTTGGCCCATGAACAGATCAAGGCAGCCGCGGATTCCGCCCGCGCCCAGCTCAGGGCGGCCGAAGCGCAGGCCGCCGCAGCGCTGAACGCCAGCCGCTACGCCGAACTGCTGGCCGATGCCGATGGCATCGTGATGGAAACACTTGCCGAGCCTGGCCAGGTCGTCAGTGCCGGCCAGGTGGTCGTGCGCCTCGCCCATGCCGGCAGGCGCGAAGCAGTCGTCCAGTTGCCCGAAACACTGCGCCCGGCGCTGGGCTCGGCGGCCCAGGCCCGCCTGTTCGGCAGGGAGGATGTGGTCATCCCCGCCAGACTGCGCCAGCTGTCCGATGTGGCGGACCGGGCCACCCGCACCTTTGAGGCCCGCTATGTGCTGGACGCCGGCGCGGCGGCCAGCGCCCCGCTGGGCAGCACGGTCACGCTCAGGATGGGCGGGACATCGACATCGACATCGACATCGACAGCGGGCAAGGCAACCCTGCAGGTCCCCATCGGCGCCATCCTCGACGAGGGCAAGGGCGCCGCTGTCTGGGTGGTGCAGGGCGATCAGGTCAGGCGCCAGCCCGTCACCGTGGTTCAGGTGCAGGACGGCAATGCCCAGGTGGTGGGTGCGCTCGGCCTGGGGGAGCGGATCGTCGCGCTCGGCGCGCATTTGCTGAGCGAGGGCGCGCAGGTGCGACTGGAAAGCGAGGCGCCGGCGCCTTCAATGGCAACAACGTCCACGGCGTCCTCCGTGTCCACGGGAGCGTCCCGTGAGTGAAGGCCGTTTCAACCTATCGGCGCTTGCCGTCCGTGAGCGCTCCATCACGCTGTTCCTGATCCTGCTGATTTCGCTGACGGGTGTCTTTGCCTTCCTGAAGCTGGGCCGGGCGGAAGATCCGGCCTTCACCGTCAAGGTCATGACCATCATCACGGCCTGGCCTGGCGCCACCCCGCAGGAAATGCAGGACCAGGTGGCAGAGAAGCTGGAAAAGCGCCTGCAGGAGCTGCGCTGGTATGACCGCACCGAAACCTTCGTCAGGCCGGGGCTGGCCTTCACCACGCTGACCCTGCTCGACTCCACGCCCCCCGGCGAGGTGCAGGAGGAGTTCTAC
Source organism: Delftia sp. NA_296.1 (assembly GCF_052692095.1). NCBI lineage: Bacteria > Pseudomonadati > Pseudomonadota > Betaproteobacteria > Burkholderiales > Comamonadaceae > Delftia > Delftia sp. NA_296.1. The sequence goes on from NZ_JBQZGF010000011.1 coordinate 83,682, forward strand.
CAGGCCCGCAAGAAGCTCGGTGACGAGGCCCGCAACCTGCCGGCGGGCGTGATCGGCCCGATGGTGAACGACGAGTACGCCGACGTGACCTTTGCGATCTACGCCCTCAAGGCGCGCGGCGAGGAGCCCCGGGCGCTGGTGCGCGATGCCGAAGCCTTGCGCCAGCGTCTTTTGCATGTGCCGGGCGTCAAGAAGGTCAACATCGTCGGCGAGCAATCCGAGCGGATCTACGTGGAGTTCTCGCACGAGCGCCTGGCCACGCTGGGCATCAGCCCGCAGGACGTCTTCGCTGCGTTGAACAACCAGAACGCCCTCACCCCTGCCGGGTCGGTGGAGACCCAGGGACCCCAGGTGTTCATCCGCATCGACGGGGCGTTCGACGCGCTGCAGAAGATCCGCGACACGCCCATCGTGGCCCAGGGCCGCACGGTCAAGCTGTCCGACATCGCCACCGTCCAGCGCGGCTACGAAGATCCCTCGACCTTCATCATCCGCAACGGTGCGGAGCCGGCCTTGCTGCTGGGCGTCGTCATGCGCGACGGCTGGAACGGGCTGGACCTGGGCAAGGCGCTGGACAGGGAGGTGGGCGCCATCAACGCAGACATGCCGCTGGGCATGGGCCTGACCAAGGTGACGGACCAGGCCGTGAACATCAGCGCCGCCGTCGATGAGTTCATGCTCAAGTTCCTGGCCGCGCTGCTGGTCGTGCTGGTGGTGTGCTTCGCCAGCATGGGCTGGCGCGTTGGCGTGGTGGTGGCTGCGGCCGTGCCGCTGACGCTGGCGGCCGTGTTCATCATCATGGCCGCCACGGGAAAGAATTTCGACCGCATCACGCTTGGCTCGCTGATCCTTGCGCTGGGCCTGCTGGTGGACGACGCCATCATCGCCATCGAGATGATGGTGGTGAAGATGGAAGAGGGCTACGACCGCGTGGCCGCGTCTGCCTACGCCTGGAGTCATACCGCGGCGCCCATGCTGTCCGGAACGCTGGTGACGGCGGTGGGCTTCATGCCCAACGGGTTCGCCCGCTCCGCTGCAGGCGAGTACACCAGCAACATGTTCTGGATCGTCGGCATCGCGCTCATCGCGTCCTGGGTGGTGGCCGTGGTGTTCACGCCCTATCTGGGCGTGAAGATGCTGCCCCCTCTCAAGAAGGTCGAAGGCGGACATGCGGCGATGTATGGCACGCCCCGCTACGAGCGCCTGCGGCGCGTGCTGGGCAAGGTGATCGCCCGCAAGGGCATGGTGGCTGCAGTCGTGGGCGGGCTCATGGTGGCTTCCGTGCTGGGCATGTCCATCGTGAAGAAGCAGTTCTTCCCCATCTCCGACCGGCCCGAGGTGATGGTCGAGGTGCAGATGCCCTACGGCACCTCCATCGGCCAGACGAGCGAGACCACCCGCAAGGTGGAAGCCTGGCTGCTGCAGCAGCCCGAATCGGAGATCGTGACCGCCTATATCGGCCAGGGCGCACCGCGCTTTTTTCTGGCCATCTCGCCTGAGCTGCCCGACCCGTCGTTCGCCAAGATCGTCGTGCGCACCGCCAACCAGGCGCAGCGCGACGCGCTCAAGCTGCGGCTGCGCGAGGCCATCGCCCAGGGACTGGCTCCGCAGGCGCAGGTGCGCGCATCGCAGATCGTGTTCGGGCCGTACTCCCCGTTCCCCGTGGCGTATCGCGTCTCCGGCCCCGACCCGCAGCGGCTGCGCGACATTGCCGGCCAGGTGCACCAGGTGCTGCACGACAGCCCGATGATGCGGACCGTGAACTCCGACTGGGGCGTGCGCACCCCCGTCATGCGCTTCACCCTGGACCAGGACCGGCTGCAGGCCATGGGCCTGACCTCCGCGGCAGTCGCGCAGCAGCTACAGTTCCTGCTCAGCGGCGTGCCCGTGACCACCGTGCGCGAGGACATCCGCACCGTGCAGGTGATGGCGCGTTCTGCGGGCGGCACCCGCCACGATGTGGCCAGGGTCGGCGACTTCACGCTCACCAACGCCACTGGCCAGCGCATACCGCTGTCGCAGCTGGGTGAGGTCACCGTGCAGATGGAGGAGCCCGTCATGCGCCGCCGCGACCGCATGCCCACCATCACGGTCCGCGGAGACATCGATGACAGCCTGCAGCCGCCCGATGTCTCGGCGGCCATCACCCGGCAGCTGGAGCCCATCAGGAAGGCGTTGCCTGCGGGCTACCGCATCGACGAGGCCGGCTCCATCGAGGAATCCGGCAAGGCCATGACGGCCATGCTGCCCCTGTTCCCGATCATGATCGCCATCACGCTGATCATCATCATCTTGCAGGTGCGGTCGATATCGGCCATGGTCATGGTGTTCCTGACCAGCCCCCTGGGATTGATCGGCGTGGTGCCGACGCTGATCGTCTTTCAGCAGCCCTTCGGCATCAATGCACTGGTGGGGCTGATCGCGCTGTCGGGCATCCTGATGCGCAACACGCTGATCCTGATCGGGCAGATCCAGCACAACGAGCGGGAGGGGCTTGCGCCGTTCCAGGCGGTGGTGGAGGCCACTGTCCAGCGCGCCCGGCCCGTGATCCTGACCGCGCTGGCGGCGATCCTGGCCTTCATCCCGCTGACCCAATCGGTGTTCTGGGGAACGCTGGCCTATACGCTGATCGGCGGCACGCTCGCCGGCACGGTGCTGACGCTGGTCTTCCTGCCCGCCATGTACTCGATCTGGTTCAGGATCAGGCCCGGCGAAGCAGGGCGCTGATGCACGGCACACGCGCCCAGGGCTTTGGCCGATTGGCCACAATGGGGCATCCCGTTCCAGGCTCAGGAGGCCATGCATGTCCGATATCCGCTGCGGCGATTCCATCCACCCACGCGCATCCCTGGGCCGCCGCTGCGCGCGTGCCGCCGCTCCCCTGCTGGCGGCGCTGCTGCTGTCGCCGCTGGCCCAGGCCGCGCTCAAGGTGGGCGACAACGCGCCGCGTTTCACCACGCCGGCTGCCGTGGCGGGCAAGGCCTTTGATTTCGACATGGCCGCCACGCTCAGGAAGGGGCCGGTGGTGCTGTATTTCTTTCCCAAGGCCTTCACGCAGGGCTGCACCATGGAAGCCCACGCCTTTGCCGAGGCCACGCCGCGTTTCGCGGCCATGGGCGCCACGGTGGTGGGCATGTCGCATGACGACATCGATACGCTCAAGCGCTTTTCCACCGAGGCCTGCCGCGACCAGTTCGCCGTGGCATCGGACCCGCAGGCGCAGACCATCCGCGCCTACGACGCCTCGGCCGCCGCCGATCCCCAGCGCGCCGACCGCATCTCCTACGTGATCGGCCAGGACGGCAAGGTCCGCTTCGTGCACATCGGCTCGGACCCGGACGAGCATGTGCGCCAGACCGAGGCCGCGGTCAAGCGGCTGACCGGAAAGTAGCCCGCCGCGCAGCCCCTGTCAGGGGCCGTTGCCCTCACTGGCCAGGATCTCGGCGTATTCCTCGTCCGTGAACAGCCTGGAGCGTGTGTGGAAGGCCTTGCCCGTGCTGCCCTCCAGCGAGAAGGTGCCGCCCTGGCCCTCGATCACGTCGAGGATGAGCTGGGTGTGCTTCCAGTATTCGTACTGCGACTTGCCGATGTAGAAGGGCGCGCCGCCCACCTGGCCCAGCAGCACGTCCTGGGCTCCTATCGTCAGCTCGCCGGGCAGGTAGCAGTTGGCGGCGCTGTTGTCGCAGCAGCCCCCGGACTGGTGGAAGAACACCGGCCCGTGCTGGGCCTGCAGGTCGGCGATCAGCGCCAGCGCGGCCTCGGTGGCAATCACTTTGTCAACCATGGGTTGGTCCTTTCCTGGGCGGCCGGCCGCGCTGTGCGCCGCCGGCCGCATTCACCTGGGAAGAACTTCAGAAGAAGCCCAGCTTGTTCTCGCTGTAGCTGACCAGCAGGTTCTTGGTCTGCTGGTAGTGGTCCAGCATCATCTTGTGGGTCTCGCGGCCGATGCCCGATTCCTTGTAGCCGCCGAAGGCCGCGTGCGCCGGGTAGGCGTGGTAGCAGTTGGTCCACACGCGCCCGGCCTTGATGGCGCGGCCCATGCGGTAGGCCACGTTGCCGTTGCGGCTCCACACGCCCGCGCCCAGGCCGTAGAGCGTGTCGTTGGCGATGGCCAGGGCCTCGGCCTCGTCCTTGAAGGTGGTCACGGCCAGCACGGGACCGAAGATTTCCTCCTGGAAGATGCGCATCTTGTTGTGGCCCTTGAACAGCGTGGGCTGCACGTAGTAGCCGCCTTCCAGGTCGCCGCCCAGATGGGCCTGGCCACCGCCGGCCAGCACCTCGGCGCCCTCCTGCTTGCCCAGGTCCAGGTACGACAGGATCTTGGTGAGCTGCTCCTTGGACGCCTGCGCGCCCATCATGCTGTCGGTGTCCAGCGGGTTGGCATGCCGGATGGCGGCCACGCGCTGGAGCACGCGCTCCATGAAGCGGTCGTAGATGCTTTCGTGGATCAGCGCGCGGCTGGGGCAGGTGCAGACCTCGCCCTGGTTGAAGGCGAACAGCACCAGCCCTTCGACGGCCTTGTCGAGGAAGGCATCGTCCTTGTCCATCACGTCGGCGAAGAAGATGTTGGGCGACTTGCCGCCCAGCTCCAGCGTGGCCGGGATCAGGTTGTTGGCCGCGGCCTGGGCGATCACGCGGCCCGTGGAGGTGGAGCCCGTGAAGGCGATCTTGGCGATGCGCTTGCTGGTGGCCAGCGGCATGCCGGCCTCGCGGCCGAAACCGTTGACGATGTTGAGCACGCCGGGCGGCAGCAGGTCGGCAATGAGCTCGGCCAGGATCAGGATGCTGATGGGCGTGGACTCGGCCGGCTTGAGCACCACGCAATTGCCCGCACCCAGCGCGGGCGCCAGCTTCCAGGCCGCCATGAGGATGGGGAAGTTCCAGGGAATGATCTGGCCCACCACGCCCAGCGGCTCCTGGATGTGATAGGCCACCGTGGTCTCGTCGATATGGCTGAGCGCGCCTTCCTGGGCGCGCACGCAGCCCGCGAAATAGCGGAAATGGTCCACGGTCAGCGGGATGTCGGCATTCAGCGTCTCGCGGATGGCCTTGCCGTTGTCCACGGTCTCGGCATAGGCGAGCAGCTCCAGGTTGGCCTCGATGCGGTCGGCGATCTTCAGCAGGACATTCGCACGCTCGGCCGCGCTGGTGCGGCCCCAGGCGTCGCTGGCGGCATGGGCGGCGTCCAGCGCCAGTTCGATGTCTTCGGCCGTGGAGCGCGCGGCGCGGGTGTAGACCTTGCCGCTGATGGGGGTGACCACGTCGAAGTACTGCTCCTTGACCGGAGGTACGAACCTGCCGCCGATGAAGTTGTCGTAGCGGGCCTTGTAGGCGATCTTGGCGCCAGCGGCGCCGGGTGCTGCGTAGACGGTCATGCTGCTTGTCTCCTGAGGATGCTTATGGGTCTGTTGTGATCGGGTGTGGATCGGCATATCCAGCCATGGCCGGACGGCAGACATGATTCAAAAGCCGTGCCAGCCTGCAGGCCGCAGGGCAGGTGCCCGCAAAGGCACGCGGGACGTGGCTGCTGCGGGTATTCCCGTGCGCGTTCGCCCTGTGCCGTGACGTTGCGCAACAGGACAACTGTCCAGAAATGGAACAGTCGGGCGCCTGGCCTGCCACTTGGCTTGCCCGGTGCCCGCCGGCCCCGCATACTGGTCTGCAACGCGGCGCAATGACGCCCGAGCAGGAGACAGCATGCAATCGAGAGCCTCCCTTGTGGCTTTGCGCCAGGCCCGTCACAGCCTGATGGAGTCAGGCCTGTGCCCCAGCGGCCTGGTGGACGAGCGCCTGGCGCGCTCGTGGCAGCGCTGCATCGAGCAGGGACTGCGTCCCACAGGACGGCTGGGCGCCGCCGACAACCTGGAGCAGCACGCGCTGGGCGTGCTGCGCAGCCGCCACCATGCGCTGCTGGCGCATTCACGGCCCGTCATGGAGTACCTGTCCGAGCAGGTGCGCGGCAGCCAGAGCGTGGTGGTGCTGGCCGGCCCCTGCGGCACCCTGGTGGATACCTGCGGCGACCCCTTCTTTCTGGGCAAGGCCGAGCGCGTGGCCCTGGCCAGCGGTGCGTCCTGGCATGAGGCGCAGCGCGGCACCAATGCCATCGGCACGGCACTGGCCGAGATGGACTCCATCGAAATCCAGGGCGGCGAGCATTTCCTGGAGCGCAACGGCTTTCTCACCTGCGCGGCCGCGCCCATCCTGTCGGGCACGGGCCAGCTGCTGGGCATCCTGGACATCTCCAGCGAACATGGCCGGGGCAGCCCGCACACGCTGGGACTGGTCGGCACGGCGGCCCGCATGATCGAAAACCGCCTCATGGCCTGCGACGGCCAGCGCCACATCCGCCTGCACCTGCACGCGCGGCCCGAAGGCATTGGCACGGTGGCCGAAGGCATTGCGCTGATCTCCGCGGACGGATGGCTGGTGGGCGCCAACCGCGCCGCGCTGGCCCTGCTGCGCCTGTCGCGGGCGCAGCTGGGCAGCGTGTCGCTGGAGCAGGTGCTGGACGCGGGCCTGGAGGAGCTGCTGTCACGCCAGCACCGCCAGCCCGATGCGGCCCAGCCGCTGCGGCGCCATGACGGCACGGCGCTGTTCGGCCAGCTGGTGCCGGACCGGCGCACGGTCCGGTCCTCGGTCGTGGAGCGGGTTGCAGAACAACAGCAACAGCAACAGGCGCCGCAGCAGCCGGCGCGCGATGCGCTGGCGCGGCTGGACACGGGCGATGCGCGCTGGCGCACGGCGGCCGACAAGGCCCGGCGCGTGCTGGGCAAGCCGATTGCGCTGCTCATCCAGGGCGAGTCCGGCGTGGGCAAGGAATGGTTTGCCCGCGCGGCCCACGACAGCGGGCCGCGCCGCGACGGCCCCTTCGTGGCCATCAACTGCGCGGCCATGCCCGAGTCGCTGATCGAGGCCGAGCTGTTCGGCTACCGCCAGGGCGCCTTCACGGGCGGGCGGCGCGAAGGACAGGCGGGCCTGCTGCGCCAGGCGCACGGCGGCACCCTGTTCCTGGACGAGATCGGCGACATGCCGCTGTCGCTGCAGACCCGGCTGCTGCGCGTGCTGCAGGAGCGGCAGGTGGTGCCGCTGGGCGGTGGCACGCCCGTTGCGGTCGATTTCGCGCTGGTCAGCGCCTCCAACCGCAGGCTGCGCGAGGATGCCGACCAGGGGCGTTTTCGTGCCGACCTGTACTACCGCATCAACGGCCTGGCCGTGGAGCTGCCTCCGCTGCGCGAGCGCGGCGACTTCGAGGCGCTGGCCGCGCGCATGCTGGCCGACATCGAACCCGCGCGCCCGCTGCGCATGGCGCCTGCCCTGCTGGCGCAGCTGGCCGGCCATGGCTGGCCCGGCAATCTGCGCCAGTGCGCCAGCGTGCTGAGAACGGCCTGCGCCATGCTCGACCCCCATGAGGACTGCCTGCAGTGGCAGCATCTGCCAGACGACTTCCAGGCCGAGCTGGCGCAGACCGCCCGCAGCGGCCCCCGGCTCGACGCTGCGCCGCAAAGCCTGGATGAACTCTCGCGCTCGGCCGTGCGGCAGGCGCTGGAGAACTGCCGGGGCAATGTCACCCAGGCCGCGCGCATGCTGGGCATCAGCCGCCAGACGCTGTACCGCAAGCTGGCCCAGGACCGTGCGGCGGAGGGCTTGCGGCTGCAGTGAGGCGCCTGCCGGTGCTCAGGCCTTGAAGGTGATCCAGGGCCTGAGCTTCACGGCGGCGTGGATCAGGCCGGCGACCTCCTGCGACTCGATGACCGGGCCGATGGGCTTGTAAGCCTCCGGGGCCTCCTCGATGCGGCGCTCCTCGCGCAGCGTCACGCATTGCCAGCCCTGTTCGGCCGCATGGCCTGCGCGGGCTTCGGGCCGCAGCGCGCGCACGGCCTGGCGGCGCATGCGCCGCCCCGCGCCATGGCTGCAGGACCAGAGCCAGTCGGCCGCGCCCAGGCCCGTGACCAGGTAGGAGGCATCGCCCATGGACCCCGGGATCAGCGCGAAGTCGCCCTCGTTGGCCGGCGTGGCGCCCTTGCGGTGGATGTTCATGCCGCCTTGCTGCAGGACCACGTTGTGCGGCACATCGACCACCAGGCGCGAATCCGCTGCGCCCACGATCTGCTCCAGGTCCTTGCGCACCAGCTCGGCCAGCACCACGCGGTTGGCCCAGGCATAGCGCGCCGCCACGCCCATGGCCTGCAGGTACTCGCCGGCCAGCGGACCCGACAGGCCGTACAGGCCGCTGGCCGGGTGCTTCACGCCTTGCGGCCACTCGGCCCGGGCGCGGTCCATCCAGGCCTGGCCCACGTAAAAGCCCAGGTCGCGCGAGCCGCTGTGGATCATCACCACCACGTCGCCTGCGCGCAGTCCGGCCCGGTAGGCCGCGTGGCGGTCCAGCACCTCGTCGACCACCTGCAGTTCCACGAAATGGTTGCCCGATCCCACCGTGCCCAGGCACGGGTCGCGGAACACGGCATGGCGCTCCTGCAGATAGGCATGGGGCGCGTGGCGGGCGCTGCCAGCGAAGCTGTCCAGGCCGATGCAGGCGGCCAGCTCGCGGTGCAGGCGGTCCCTGTCGACATGGCCCCACAGGCCCTGGCCGCTCAGCCGGTCCACAAAGGCGGCCGGCCCGTGGTCGAACAGCGCGCGGAAGGCGGCCGTGGTCACGGGCACGTCGCGCCCGCTGCCCAGCAGGCTGGCGGTCAGCAGTTCCACCAGCCGGCCCTTGTGCGGCGCCAGATGGTCCAGCCGGGCGCCCGTGGTCAGCAGGCGCACGCTGCAGTTGATGTCCGTGCCGATGGCGGCCGGAATGACGAAGTCCGATGGCGTGGCCACCACGCTGCCCACGGGCGCCACCGTGCCCGGATGGAAGTCGGGCGTGGCGCAGGCACGGCAGACGGCGCCGTGGCTGCCCTGGCCGTCATGCCGGCGCACGGCCGCAAAGGCCAGCAGCTGGCGCACGGCCTTGTCCTCCAGGGGAAGGCTGTCGGGAAGAAGAATGTGGGCCTCGGCCTGGCCATCGCGCACGTGGTAGATGCCGTCGCGATAGTCGAGAGAGATGCCCGTGCGTGCAAAGGCACGCTGGAGTCGTTGAGGAGTGCTCATGGCTGCAGATCCGCGAGGCCTGGTTGGCGCTCGCCGCGTCCGATGGGTGTACGGACGATGAAAGACACCCGGGCGGCAAAGGCCCGGAAAACGTCTTTCCTGCAGCAGCTCGTTCAAGAAAGAAGGGGCGCAGTATAGCGGGATCCGCGCTGGACGGCAGGCGCTACGCGTTGCGCCGCTCGTACTGGGCGATGGCGTTGAGCAGCAGAGGCGAGAACTTCTTCGCGTAGTCGGCGCCGCTCCACTGGCTTGACGAGCCGCTCAGGTGCAGGGCGCCCAGCGGCACGCCGTCGGCATCGACCACGGCGGCGGCCAGCGCTACCTCGCCCATGATGAATTCATCGACCACCATGGCGTAGCCGCGCTCGCGCACCTTCTTCAGTTCCGCCTGGACGGCCTTGGCGGTGGTCAGCGTCCGGGGCGTGCTGGCCAGCAGGCGGCCGGGGGCCAGCAGCTGCTCCACCTGCGCCTCGTCCAGCCGTGCCATCACGGCGCGCCCGCCTGCCGTGCATTGCAGGGGCACGCGCCGGCCCACGAGCGAGGCGTGGTAGTGCTCGGTGCTGGTCTGGTGGCGCAGCACATGCACCAGCCAGTCGCCGTCGCGCAGCGACAGGCTGATCTTCTGCTCCGTGTCCTTGGACAGCTGCAGCAGCAGGGGGTTGAGCGCCTCGGCCAGCGCATGGGTGCGCAGGAAGTGGAAGGTCAGGTCCAGCACGCCCGGGCCCAGCCGGTAGCGGCGGGTCTGGCTGTTTTGCTGCAGGTAGCCCTCGGCGCTGAGGGTGTAGGCGTAGCGCTGGGCGGCGCTCTTGTCCAGGCCGCTGCGCTCCATGATTTCCGTGAGGCTCAGGTCGCCTGCCGCGCCCTTGAAGCAGTCCAGCACGCGGAATGCCTTGCCCACGGAGCCCACATACAACGCGTTTTCGATCATCGTTTTACCTGATTGTGAATCTGAAGTATTAAATAACAATACCAAGTATTGAAAAATACGGAGGCAGCGGATGCCACAGCAAGCCATTGTCAGTGCGGACCGGGCGGTCGGCGCGTCGGAGTGGATCAAGGGCCAGCGGGAGAACATGCTTTCGCTGCTGGCCGACATCGTCAACATCGACTCGGGCAGTTTCGACAAGCCCGGCGTGGCGCGCGTGTTCCGGCGCCTGGAGGCCTTCTTCCTGAGCCAGGGGCTGCAGGTCAGCCCGCATTTCGTCGATGGCGTGGAGGCGGCGATCTCGGTCACCGTGAACGCGGGCAGCACCGTGGGCAGGCCCGTGCTGCTGATGGGGCACTGCGACACGGTCTTCCCTGAAGGCGAGGCCGCGCGCAGGCCGTTTCGCATCGAAGGCGGCAGGGCCTACGGCCCGGGCGTGGCCGACATGAAGTCGGGCATCGTCATGAACGCCTTCCTGCTGGCTGCGCTGGCCCACAGCGCGGAGCCTGCGCCCGAGGTCACGGGCCTGTTCACCTGCGACGAGGAAATCGGCTCGCCCCTGAGCAAGTCCGTCATCGAGCCCTTTGCGCGCAAGGCGGGCTTTGTCTTCAATGCGGAGCCGGGCCGGCCTTCGGGCAACGTGGTCACGGGCCGCAAGGGCGGCGTGTTCTTCGGCGTGGAGATCGAGGGCAAGGCGGCGCACTCGGGCGCCAACTTCGCCGAGGGCATCAGCGCCATCTCGGAGCTGGCGCACAAGGTGGTGGCGCTGGACGCGCTCACCGACCTGGACAAGGGCGTCACCGTCAACGTGGGCCTGGTGTCGGGCGGCCTGTCGGTGAATACGTCGGCGCCGTCGGCCAAGGCGGCCATCGACCTGCGCATTTTCGACCTGGACCAGCGCGAGTCCCTGGTGGGCCGCATCCGCTGCATCTGCGACAAGTCCTTCATCCAGGGCACGCGCTCCACGCTGAACATCACCGGCGAGTTCCGCCCCTTCGTTCCCACGCCGCAGTCGCAGCAATTGTTCGAGCTGTACCAGACCGAGCTGGGCGCGCTGGGCCACAAGGCCGAGGGCGAGTTCAGCGGCGGCTGCGCGGACTCGGGCGTGACCTCCAGCCTGGGCGCCATCACGCTGTGCGGCACCGGCCCCGTGGGCGGCAAGTTCCACACCACCGACGAGTACTGCGAGGTGGACACCATCGTCCCGCGCGGCCTGGCGGTGCTCCACACCATTGCGCGCCTGCCCCACGCCCGGTGGTAGGGCGCGCCTGATTCCCGCCTTCCCCCTCAAGCCACTGCCTGGTGCACTTCCATGAATCCACTTGCCTTGCCCACACGCCGCTCGCTCCTGAAAATCGCCGCCGGCCTGCCGCTGGCGCCCCTGCTGCTGCAGCCTGCCGCGGCCTCGGCGCCCGGCCCGGTCAGCCTGATGGTGCCCTACCCGGCAGGCGGGCCCAGCGACGTCAGCGCCCGCATCCTGAGCAAACCCATAGGCGAGGGACTGGCGGCCAAGGTGATCGTGGAGAACCTGGGCGGCGCCACGGGGACGATTGCCGCATCCAAAGTGCTGGGCGCCAGGGCCGACGGCAGCATGTTCTTCCAGGGCACGCAAAACGAACTCATCCTGCCGCCGCTCACCAACAATGCCGTGCGCTACCAGCCCGATGCGTTCGAGAACCTGCAGTACATCACCGTCACCCACCTGGTGCTGCTGGTGCGCTCGGGCCTGCCGGCCCGGAACATGGAAGAGTTCCTGGCGCTGGCGCGCTCGCGCAACGAAAGCAATTCGCTCACCTATGGCTCGGTGGGCGTGGGCTCGCTCTACCACCTGATCACCGAGTACATGGGCAAGGTGGTGAAGGTGCCGTTCACCCACGCGCCCTATGCGGGCACGGCGCCCGTGATCCAGGACCTGGCCGGCGGCCAGATCGACTTCAGCATCATGCCGTTCCAGGCGTCCATGCTGGAGATGATCCGCACCGGCCGCTTCCGGGCGCTGGCCGTGCTGTCGCGCAACCGGCCTGCCGTGCTGTCGGCCGTGCCCAGCATCACCGAAGTGCCGGCGCTGCGCGATTTCGAGTACGCCAGCCTGGCGGGCTACTTCGTCAAGCGCGGCACGCCGCAGGACGTCAAGCAGCGCCTGAACCAGGCCATCGGCCAGGCCCTGCTGGACCCGCAGGTCATCGCCAAGCTGGAGGCCGACGGCCGTGATGTCGCCAGGCCCATGGGCCTGGACGATGCGGCGGCCGCCTATGCGCGCGAGATCGCCAAGTACCGCGAAATGATCCGCGTCACGGGCTACGTGCAGGCGGATTGAGAACGAAGGCCGCAACCTACGCGAGTGCGCCCTCCAGCAGCTCGGCCATGCGCGGCAGGTCGGGCTCGGCGCTGGTCACCAGCCAGATGGCGCGCTCATAGGCGGCGCCCGCAATGGGTAGCATGCGGCAGTCGCCCATGAAGCGCTCCAGGCCCGTCCAGCGCGGCACCAGGCCCACGCCCATGCCGTCGGCGGCCAGCATGGCGATGGCCTCCAGCGCGTCCAGGTCGCACAGCACCGCAGGCTCCAGCCCCTGGTCGGCCAGCCAGTCGGCCGCATGGCGGCCACCCCAGGCATCGGGGTCGTAGCGTATGTAGGGCAGGCTGCGCAGCAGCGTGGCAGGCCGGCCGCGTGCCTGGGGCGGGGCCAGCAGCACCAGCGGCTCGCGGCGCAGCTGCACGCTGCGCAGCGCCTTGGGCAGTTCAAAAGGGGGCGCCACGATGACGGCGGCATCGAGCTCGCCGGCCTGCAGCATCTGGAACAGGGCGCGCGAGGTGCCCGGCACGATGACGGGCCGGCACTGCGGCGCCGCCTGCGTGAGCTTGCGCAGCGCAGCCGGCAGCATGCCCGTGAGCGCGGTCGAGATGGCGCCGATGCGCAGCGTGCCGGCCAGGCCATCGGCGCTGGCATCGCTGCCCAGCAGCGCGGCCTCGCGCACCAGGCGCCGCGCGCGCGGCAGCAGGGCCAGGCAGGCCTGGGTGGGGCGGGCCGCATGGCCGCTGCGCGAAAGCAGGGCAAAGCCCAGCTCGCGCTCCAGCGCCTGTACGCGCTGGCCCACGGCGGCGGCGGTCAGGTGCTCGGCGCGCGCCGCATCGGCGATGGAGCCGCTGTCCACCACGGCGATCAGGCTCTTGAGATAGCGGGTCTCCAAAAGATTTACTTGGGGATTGCAAAGAAATCAACGCTATCACTTTTGAAAAGCCTCTGCTAGGCTCGCGCCACCCACGGCAGGCCACGGCCTGCGAGCCTGCCTGCACCACAAGCACATCCAAAGGATCAGCCATGCGCACCAGCTTCCACCTTGCCTACCATGTCCGCGATCTGGACGAAGCGCGCGCCTTCTACGGCACGCTGCTCGGCTGCCAGGAAGGCCGCAGCACCGAGACCTGGGTGGACTTCGACTTCTTCGGCCACCAGATCTCGCTGCACCTGGGCGAGCCCTTCCCGGTCACGAACACCGGCCGCGTGGGCGACCACATGGTGCCCATGCCCCACCTGGGCCTGGTGATGGCCATGGACGACTGGAAGGCCCTGGCCGCGCGGCTGTCGGGCGGCGTGGTGGATTTCGTGCTGCAGCCCGGCATCCGCTTCGAGGGCGAGCCCGGCGAGCAGGCCACCATGTTCTTCCGCGACCCCAGCGGCAATCCCATCGAGGTCAAGGGCTTCGCCGACCTGGACAAGGTCTTCGCCAAATGAGCGGTTCGCTGCCCCCGCTCCCCCCGCTCCCCCCGCTCCCTTTCCTCTGCGCACCCGGCTACCCGGCAGCCCAGGCCTGGCTGCAGGCCCTGCAGGCGGCCCTGCCCGAGGAGCGCGTGGTGGCGCTCGATACGCTGGATGCGGACCAGCGCGCGGCCTGCGAGGTCGCCATCGTCGCCAACCCCCAGCCTGCCGACCTGCGCACGCTGCCGCGCCTGCAATGGGTGCACAGCGTCTGGGCCGGCGTGGAGCGCCTGGTGGTCGACCTGGGCGATACCGACCTGCGCATCGTCCGCCTGGTGGACCCGCAACTGGCCGACACCATGGCCGAGGCCGTGCTCGCCTGGACCCTGTACCTGCACCGCGACATGCCGCGCTATGCCCGCCAGCAGGCCGCTCGCCAATGGCTGGCGCATGACGGCGTGCGCGCGCAGGACAGGACGGTATCGCTGCTGGGCCTGGGCGCACTGGGCAAGGCCGCCGCGCAGCGGCTGCTGTCGGCCGGCTTCCAGGTACGCGGCTGGAGCCGCACGCCCAGGCAGATGGAAGGCGTGCAATGCCATGCGGGTGATGCCGAGCTGCCCGCCATGCTGGCGCAGACCGACATCCTCGTATGCCTGCTGCCGCTCACGCCGCAGACGCGCGGCATCGTCGGCGCGCAGGCGCTGGCCGCGCTGCCCGCCCATGCCTCGCTGATCAACTTTGCGCGCGGCCCCATCGTGGACGATGCCGCGCTGCGCGCCGCCCTGGACAGCGGCCGCCTGGCCCATGCCGTGCTGGACGTGTTCGAGCAGGAACCCCTGCCCGAATCGTCCTGGCAGTGGGCGCACCCCGCCGTGACCGTGCTGCCCCACATCTCGGCACCCACGGACCGCGCGACGGCATCGGCCATCGTGGCGGGCAACATCCGGCGCTGGCGCGCCAGCGGCGAACTGCCGCAGGCGGTGGACGCGGCGCGGGGCTACTGAGGGCGGCTGCGGTACGGCTATGACACGGCCATGGACTGGCTTCTGAGCCAGTCCATGACGGCGCGCACATGGGGGCCCGGCTTCCGTTGCTCGCCCACGGCCAGATGGTAGGTATGGCCGGTGATCGAGGGGCCGAAGGGCTGCAGCAGGTGGCCGGCCGCAATGTCCTCGGCCACCAGGGCCAGGCTCACCAGGGCAATGCCATGACCGGCAATGGCCGCCTGGATGGCATGACCCTCGTCGGAAAAGCGCAGTTGCCCTGCCGGTGAATTCCAGGCCAGGCCTGCCTCGTCAAACCAGCGCTCCCAGGTGGGATTGCTGGCGTGCGCCGTCTTCCAGTCAAAGCGGATCAGCGGCAGGCGGGCCAGGTCGGCCGGACCCAGCACGCCCAGCCGGGGATTGGCCACGGGCGCAAAGCGGTCGCTGAACAGGGGCTCGGCCACCAGGCCCGGATAGGGGCCGCGCCCGTAGCGCACGGCGATATCGACGGCATGGGAGCGCAGGTCCACCACATCGTCCGAGGCCTGCAGTTGCAGGTCCACCTCCGGGTGCATCGCGCGGAAGCTGGCCATGCGCGGCACCAGCCATTTCACGGTGAACGCATTGGTGGCCGAGATGCTGACCTGGGCGCGCAGGCGCTTTTGCAGCAGGCGCTCCAGCGTGGCGGCAAAGGCGTCGAAACCGTCGCGCAGCACCGGATAGAGCTGGGCGCCGGCCTCGGTCAGCACCACCTTGCGTACCTGGCGATCGAACAGCGCCATGCCCAGCTGTTCCTCCAGCGCGCGGATCTGGTGGCTGATGGCCGTGGGGGTCACTGCCAGGTCGTCGGCGGCCTGCTTGAAGCTGCCCAGGCGGGCGGCGGCCTCGAAGGCGCGCAGTGCGGAAAGCGGCAGCTGGTTGCGTTGCATGAGGGCTGGAGGACGCAAGGGTCGGGTGAGCAATGGGGTGAGGAAAACTCATCTTATGCCTGACAAATGAACCTTTGTCGCAATCACCCGGCTTCCCTATCGTCCACCCATGCCCCAAGCGCGATCCTGCCGGGGATGGATGAAGGAAATGAAACCATGCTGCACCGTGTCACCACGCAACCCGACCCCTACGAGCCGTTTTTGCTGTCGCAAGGCATTCGCTTTGGCGAGCTGCTGTTCATCTCCGGCCAGGCCGGCGCCGGAGACGATGGCCGAATCGTGCCGGGCGGCTTCCTGGCCCAGGGCCGGCAGGCGTTTGCCAATCTGCGCCGCGCGCTGGAGGCGGGCGGCTCCAGCCTGAAGGGCGTGATCAAGGTCACCATCTTCGTCACCGACATGGGCCACTTCGACGAGGTGGTCGCCCTGCGCCGCGAGTTCTTCGGCGCCCCCTATCCGGCCGACACGATTGCCCAGATCCAGGCGCTCTACGACCCGGCGGCCATGATCGAGATCGAGGCCATTGCAGCCGTGCGTGATGGCCAGGCCCGCTGACATGGTTGCGGCCGTTCTGTTCCGATGGCCTGGCCACGGCGTGCATGGCCGACGACTGGAGCCGATGGGGCCGATATCTGATCCCTTCAACCGCCGAGCAGTCCCGAGGTGCTCAGCGGCCCCGGCGACAGCTGCTGTCCCCAGGCCTGCGTCAATGCCTCGATGGCATCGCCCACCACGCGGCAGGCCTGGGTGAGCTTGCCGTGCCGGGGCAGGGCAAGCGTCACATGGCGCACCAGGCCGGGGTTGACCAGGCGGCTGGCTTGCAGCCGGCCCTGGCGCAGTTCGGCATCGATGGAATACGGGCCGATCACCGAGTAGAGGCCGGGCGCGTGGGCCACGAGTTCCTTTTGCACGGTCAGCGAGTCGGCCTCGGCCGCCGCCGCGAGCCGAAAGCCGTGGCTGTGCGCGGCCTCATCGAGCGCGTCGCGCCAATGGCTGGGGCGTCGCGGCAGCACCAGTTGCAGGCCGTCGAGCGCGGCGAACTCCGTGGTGGGCGCCAGGGTCAAGGGGTCGCCAGGGCGCGACACCAGATAGCTGTGCGCGGTGCTCAGCAGCCGCTCATCGCCGCCGGCCGGGCGCGCGAAGCGAAAGAGGATGGCCAGGTCCACGGCGCCGCTGTCCAGCAGCGCGTCGAGCTCCGTGCCCTGGGCCTCGGTGATGTTCAGGCGTATGCCCGGGTGCTCGCGCTGCAGCCAGTCGAACACATGCGTCATCAGCGGGTGCGCGGCCGAGGGCACGATGCCCAGCCGCACCTCGCCCCATAGCTGGCCTGCGTCCGCACGCAGCGTTTCCTGCAATTGCTCGGTTTCCTGCAGCCAGCTGCGCAGCCGCAGCGCGGCCCGCGCGCCCAGCGGTGTCAGCGTGACGCCCCGGCCCGTGCGCCGCAGCAAGGGGCCGCCCAGAGACGCTTCGAATTCGCTGATCTGCCGGCTGATGTGCGACTGCACGGTGTGCCGCCGTGCCGCGACCTTGCTGATGCTGCCGGCTTCGGAGACCTCGAGGAAGAGCTTGACGCTGGGCAGGTGCATGGTGGTTACCCGGTTGAGGTATGCCTGATGAGGCAATTCTGAAAGCCTGAAATTCTATCTATTCAGATATCAACGGGATTTCTACAGTGCAGTCATGCCTTGCCAGCGGCCTTGCCTTGGCAGGTTTTCCAGACACTGAACCTAAGGAAAATCCGTTGAAACTCGCCAGCTTCATCCATGCCGGACAGCCCCGCTACGGGCAGGTTCTGGCCGAGCGCTTCCTGCTGCCGCCCGCCGACTTTCTCGCCCGCCATCCCGACCTGCTGTCCGTGCTGCGCGCACAGGCGCTGGGCGAGCTGGAGCAGGCCCTGCAGGCCGGCGCCGTGTCCGTCGATGCGGCGCAGACCCAGGCGCTGCCCGTCATCCCCAACCCCGGCAAGCTCATCTGCGTGGGCCTGAACTACAAGACCCATGTGGCCGAGACGCGGCGCGCCGACAGCGAGCACCCGTCGCTGTTCCTGCGCTTCAACGACAGCCTGGCCGCCGATGGCGACGAGCTGCTGCGCCCGGCCTTTTCGGAGCGTTTCGACTGGGAGGGCGAGCTGGCCTTCGTCATCGGCCGGGGCGGGCGCCACATTGCAAAGGAAGATGCCTTCGACCACATCGCCGGCTATGCCTGCTTCAACGATGTGAGCGTGCGCGACTGGCAGCGCCATACGCACCAGTTCACGCCCGGCAAGAACTTTCCCGGCACGGCGCCCTTCGGTCCCTGGCTGGTCACGCGCGACGAGGTGGCCGACGTGCGCGGCCTGGCGCTGCAGACGCGCCTGAACGGCAGCGTGGTGCAGCAGGCCAGCCTGGGCGACCTGATCTTCGACATCCCCACCATCGTGGCCTATGTGTCGCGCTTCACGCCGCTGTCGCCCGGCGACGTGATCGCCACGGGCACGCCGGGCGGCGTGGGCGACCGCCGCGAGCCGCCTCTGTACATGAAGCACGGCGATGTGGTCGAGGTCGAGATCACGGGCCTGGGCGTGCTGCGCAATCGCGTAGGCACTGATAGCGCTGCCGTCTGACTCCGGAGAATTTCATGGATAACCAACAAGCGATTTCGCAGCGGCCCCGGCTGCGCATTGCCGTCGATATCGGCGGCACCTTCACCGACATGGCGGCGTTCGACGAGGCCAGCGGCCGGCTGCTGTTCGGCAAGGCCCTGTCCACGCATGGCGAGCTGGTCAACGGCATCCAGGCCACGATAGACAGCGCGGGCATCGACTGGCGCGACGGCCATCTGTTCCTGCACGGCTCCACCATTGCCATCAACACGCTGCTGGAGCGCAATGGCGCCCACACCGCGCTGCTGATCACCGAGGGCTTCCGCGACATCTACGAGATCGGCCGCGTGAACCGGCCCGATGCCTACAACCTGTTCTTCAACAAGCACCAGCCGCTGGTGCGGCGCTCGCTGCGCCATGAGGTGTCCGAGCGCCTGCGCGCCGACGGCAGCCTGCACAAGCCGCTGGACGAGGCGGCCGTGCGCGAGCTGGCCCGCGAGCTGGCAGGGCAGGGCGTGGAGGCCGTGGCCGTGCTGCTGCTGCACTCCTACCGCAATCCGGCGCACGAGCAGCGCGTCAAGCAGATCCTGCAGGAAGAGATGCCGGGCGCCTTTGTCTGCGCCTCGCACGAGCTGTCGCAGGAGTACCGCGAGTTCGAGCGCGTGTCCACCGCCGTGGCCAATGCCTATGTGGGGCCGCGCGTGTCGCAGTACCTGGGCCAGCTGGAGAACCACCTGGGCGGCAAGGGCTTCGAGGGCGACTTCTACATCGTGCAGTCCACGGGCGGCCTGTTCCCGGTCGAGCATGCCAAGGTGGGCTGCGTGCGCATGCTCGAATCGGGTCCGGCGGCCGGCGTGATCGGCGCCCAGGCCATCTGTGCGCAATTGGGTATGGGCGACGCCATCGCCTTCGACATGGGCGGCACCACGGCCAAGGCCGGCGTGATCAGCGAAGGCCGGCCGCTGACCACGGGCTCGGCGCTGATCGGCGGCTACGAGCAGGCCCTGCCGATACAGATCCCGATGATGGACATCCACGAAGTGGGCACGGGCGGCGGCTCCATCGCCCGCGTGGAGACGGGCAACGCGCTGCGCGTGGGCCCGCAGAGCGCCGGCTCCATCCCCGGCCCCGTGGCCTATGGCCGTGGCGGGCTGGAGCCCACGGTGACCGACGCCAACCTGGTGCTGGGCCGGCTGGACGCGGAGCATTTCCTGGGCGGCGAGCTGCAGCTGGACATGGACGCCTGCCAGCGCCAGATGGCCGAGCGCGTGGCGACCCCGCTGGGCCTGGAGCCCACCGAGGCGGCCGACGGCATCCTGCGCATCGCCGTGACGCAGATGTCGCATGCCGTCAAGGCCGTGACCACCGAGCGCGGCCTGGACGCGGGCAGCTTCACCATGGTCGTCTACGGCGGCGCGGGTCCGCTGCACGCCTCGGCCATTGCGCGCGAGATCGGCATCCGCAAGGTGCTGATTCCCTATGCGCCCGGCTATTTCTCGGCCTACGGAATGCTGTTCTCCGACCTGCGCTACGACTACGTGCGCTCGGTGTTCCGCAAGCTGGGCGAGGTGTCCTTCGAGGAGATCGAGGCCGCCTACCAGAGCATGGAGGACGAGGGCCGCGCCGCGCTGGCGCAGTCCGGCATCGCGCCGGACGGCATCGTGATCGAGCGCGCCGCCGACATGCGCTACGTGGGCCAGGAGCATGCGGTGACCGTGGACCTGCCCATGGCCTTCTTCGAGGGCAGGGACCGCTCGGCCATCAAGCGACAGTTCGACGAGCTGCACAAGGTGCGCTACGGCACCTCGGCCCCGCAGGAGCCGGCCGACCTCGTGAGCCTGCGCGTCACCGTGCTGGGCACGATGAAGAAACCGCCCAGGCACAGCGTGGAGCGCGGCAGCGCCGAGCCCAGCCGTGCCTCCGTGCGCACGGTCAAGCCCGTCTATTTCCGCTCCAGCGGCTGGGTGGACACGCCGGTGCATCTGCGCGAGCGCCTGCTGGCGGGCAACGAGATCGCGGGGCCCGCGCTGATCGAGGAACACGCATCCACCACCGTCGTGCAGCCCGGCGACCGGCTGCGCGTGGACGAACTGGGCAATCTGCAAATCGACATCGGGAGCGACCGCACATGAACCACCCCACTGACTCCAGGCCCGTCGATCCGGTCACCGTCGAGATCATCCGCAACGGCCTGTACGCCGTCACGGAGGAGATGAAGACCAACCTGACGCGCACGGCCTACAACCTCATCATCTACGAGGCGCTGGACTTCACGGTCGGCCTGTTCACGCGCGAGGGCGATACGGTGTCCATCGGCCTGGGCCTGCCCATGTTCATCCGCGGCATGTCGGAGACGGTCAAGGCCAAGATCCGCCACTTCGGCTACGAGAACATCCTGCCCGGCGACATCCTGGTCACCAACGATGCCTACACCACCGGCAGCCACCTGAACCACTTCACGTTCACCATGCCGGTGTTCCATGAGGGCCGTCTCGAAGGCTTCACCTGCTGCATGGCCCACTGGCTGGACGTGGGCGGCACGCTGGGCAACGTCACCACGGACATCTTCAGCGAGGGGATACAGATCCCCATCATGAAGTACCAGCGCCAGGGCGAGGTCAACCAGGACCTGATCGACATCATCGCGATGAACGTGCGCCTGGCCGAGCGGGCCCTGGGCGATCTGCGCGCGCAGATCACGGCCATCACCACGGGCGAGCGCCGCTATGTGGAACTGCTGCAGCGCTATGGCGTGGATGCGGTCAACGGCGCCATCGCGCAGATCATGGATTCCAGCGAGGCCGTGGCGCGCAAGAACACGCTGTCGATTCCCGATGGCGTGTACGAGGCCGAGTCCTTCATGGACGACGACGGGCTGGACATCGGCAAGCGCATTCCCATCCGCGTCAAGGTCACGGTGCAGGGCGACGAGATGACGGTGGACCTGTCGGATGTCTCCAAGCAGGTGCGCGGCTTCTACAACTCCGGCTTCACCACGGGCATCGCCTGCGCGCAGGTGGCCTACAAATGCCTCACCACGCCGACCGACTACCCGGTCAACGACGGGAGCTTCCGGCCGCTCAAGGTGATCATGCCCATGGGCACGGTGATCAGCGCCGAGAGGCCGTATCCCATGCGCGTGTGGATGACCTTCCCCATGACGGTGATCGACACCATCTTCAAGGCCCTGGCGCCCGCGATTCCCGACCGCTCCATCGCGGGCCACCATGCGGACCTGGTGTTTCCCAACATCCATGGCATCTCGCCCGAGGACGGGCGGCTGTTCATCGTCGGCATCGGCCCGCTGGGCGGCGGCTGGGGCGCCAAGAGCCGTGAGGACGGCGTGTCCGTCACCGTCTGCATCAATGACGGCGACACCCACAACAGCCCCACCGAGCAGCTCGAGGCCAAGTACCCGGTGCTGGTGGAGAAGTACGAGATCCGCCAGGACTCGGCCGGCGCGGGCCAGTACCGGGGCGGCCTGGGCGCGGAGATGGTGGTGCAGGCGCTGTCGCCCTTCACCGTCACCACGCGCATCGACCGCGTGCACTGCAAGCCCTGGGGCCTGGAGGGCGGCGGTGACGCCATGGGCAACGGCCTGGCCGTGCGCCACAAGGGCGAGTGGAAGACCGACCATGCCAACGCCAAGATCTTCAACGTGCGCCTGGAGCGCGGCGATGCCTACCGCATGCTGTCGGGCGGCGGCGGGGGCTTTGGCGACCCGCTGGCGCGCGAACTGGACAAGGTGGCCGAGGACGTGCGCGAAGGCTATGTGAGCGCCCAGGTGGCCCGCGAGGTCTACCGCGTGGCGCTGGATGGCCAGGGACAGGTGGACCACGAGGGCACGCAGGCGCTGCGCAGCGGCCGGTCTCCGTCGGCCGCAACGGCAACCTCAGCCGTGGCCTGGGACGGGCAGTGAGCACGGCCATGGCGTCCGACCACGCCCTGCAGGCCGGCCGGCTCTGGGACCTGTGGTGCGCCCTGGCGCTGCGCCATGTCGCGCTGGGCGGTGCCTGCGCCTGCGGGGCGGGCGGCATCAGCCTGCGGCTGGAGGACTTCGAGCTGGACATCGTGGACTACCTGCAGGACGGGGGCGAGCGCTGCGAGCAGCCCGAGGTGGCGGCCTGGTTCCGTGCCCGGCCCGCAGCCGTGCAGGGCGCGCAGCCGCTGCGCGGCCTGCTCGATGCGCTGGGCTCGGACGAGGTGCCGCAGGCCGTGGCGCAGTGGGCGCTGGCGCGGCTGGAGCGCACGCTGCGCTCGTTCGCCGAGGTGCATGGTGGGGCACAGGGCGGGGTACAGGGCGGGGTGGCGTCATGAGCGGGCATTTCTCCAGCCTGCTGGCCCTGCCCGAAGCGACGGGCCAGCGCATTCCGGTCACCGTGCTCACGGGCTTTCTGGGCAGCGGCAAGACCACGCTGCTCAACCGGCTGCTGGCGCTGCCGGACCTGCACGGGACGGCCGTCATCGTCAACGAGTTCGGTGCGGTCGGCATCGACCAGGACCTGACCAGCCTGGCCTGCGAGGACACGGTGCTGCTGGCCAATGGCTGCCTGTGCTGCAGCGTGCGCGGCGATCTGGTGGAGGCGCTGGAGCGCCTGGCCCTGCGCGAACAGGGCGCGCCGCGCCGCGTGCTGATCGAAACCAGCGGCCTGGCGGACCCGGGGCCGATACTGCGCTCCTTCCTGGGCGAGCCCGCCGTGCGCGCGCGCTATGCGCTGGCCGGCGTGGCCTGCACGGTCGATGCCGTGCTGGGCAGCGCCACGCTGGCAGGCTATCCCGAAGCCGTGCGGCAGCTGGCTGTGGCCGACCTGGTGCTGCTGACCAAGACAGACTTGCTGGGCGGCGCACAGCCCGCTGCGCAACTGCTGGCCCAGGTGCAGGCCATCAACGGCGAGGCGCCGCAAGGCATGGACCCCGCCCACCATGTGGCGCTGCTGCAGCGGCTGATGTCGGAAGGCGCGACGGGGCAGCAGGACGCCGCTGCGGGCCTGCTCCAGGCGCCCGGCTACCGGGCCATGGCTCCGGTGACAGCTCCGGTGACAGCGCCGGCAGGCGCGCACCGCGACGGCATCTCGTCCTTTGTGCTGCAGCGCGACGAGCCCCTGCCCGCGCAGGCGTTCGGCGAATGGATGGACTGGGTCACGGCCATGCGCGGCGATGACCTGCTGCGCGTCAAAGGCATCGTGCACCTGCAGGAGCACCCGGACCAGCCCCTGGTCATCCATGGCGTGCAGCACCTGTTCGCCCCGCCGCAGACGCTGCCCCGCTGGCCGGGTGCCGACCGGCGCACGCGCATCGTCTTCATCACGCGGGGACTGGATGCCCAGGCCCTGGACGACACGCTGAGCGTGCTGGTGCGCAGGCACAGGCGGCGCGCGCCGAATCAGGACCCGGGCTGAGCCACGCAACGGCCGGCCCATTTTCAAAAGAAACAGGAGACAAAGCATGAAAACTCTGACACGGCTGAAGGGGCCGGTGCTGGGCGCCTTACTGGGTGCGCTGGCTGCCTTGCCCATCGCCAGCATGGCCTCGTCCAGTGCGTCCGCCGCCTTTCCCGAGCCGGGCAAGATGGTCAAGGTCATCGTCCCCTTCGTGGCGGGCGGCGGCGTGGACAGCGCCGCGCGCCTGTTTGCCGAGCAGTTGCGCAAGCAGCTGGGCACGACGGTCATCGTCGAGAACCGCGTGGGCGGCAGTGGCGTGGTGGGCGGCCGCGCGGTGCTGGCGGCTGCCCCCGATGGCTACACCCTGCTGTTCTCGGCCGCCACGCATGTGCTGGCCAAGCAGGTATTGGCCCATCCGCCCTATGACCCGCAGACCGACTTTGTCCCCGTGGCGCGCGTGGGCGAGGCGCCGCTGATGCTGGTGATATCGCCGCAGCTGCCCCACAGCAAGCTGGGCGAGGTGCTGGCCGCAGGCGCCAAGAGCACGTGGACGGCGGCCATTCCCGCCGTGGGCGCACCCAGCCACCTGGCCACGCTGCTGCTGGCCCAGCAGGGCCGCATGCGCCTCGAGTACGTGCCCTACAAGGGCACGCAACCCGCGCTGGTGGATGTGGGCGGCGGCCATGTGGACCTGCTGCTCGACTCCATGGTCTCCGTGCTGCCGCTGGCCAAGGCCGGCAAGGTGCGGCCGATTGCCATCACCTCCGGCAAGCGCAGCCCGCTGGCGCCCGAGGTGCCCACCATGCAGGAAAGCGGCCTGCCCCGGTTTGCCTACACCTCCTGGTACGGACTGTGGGCGCCCAGGGACACGCCTGCCGACCGGGTGCAGCGGCTGAACCAGGCCTCCAACGCGGCGGTGGCCGAGCTGGCCAGGTCCGGCGCCTTTGCGAGCCTGGGCATCGACACGGTTTCGGAGAGCACCGAGCAGTTCAAGCGCTTCATCGCCGCCGATGTGGCGCAGAGCGCCGCGCTGCTCAAGGGCGCGGGCTTCAAGCCCGAGTAGCCGGGCAGACCCCGGCACACGCCCGAGAAAAACAAAGAGCAAAGAGCAAAGCAAAGCAAAAAACCACAAGGAGACAACATGCAGGTATTCATACGCCATGCCCTGGCCGCCTCGCTGGGGCTGGCCGCCGCGCATGCGGGCGCGCAGTCCTCGGTATCGATCTCGGGCACCGTCGATGTGAGCGTCAGGCAGGTGCGCAACCAGGGCCTGGGAACGGTCACCTCGCAGGCCAGCGGCGCCCACTCCACCAGCAAGCTGGTATTGCGGGGGCAGGAGGACCTGGGCGACGGCCTGAGCGCGGGCTTCTACCTGGACGGCAGCCTGCTGGCCGACACCGGCGCCATGGGCGCCAGCGGCCCGTTCTGGGACCGGCGCTCCACGGTCAGCCTGGCCTCGCGGCAATGGGGCGAGCTGCGGCTGGGGCGTGACTGGGTGCCCACGCACCTGGTGTGGAGCGGCTTCGATCCGTTTGCCACGCTGGGCATCGGCAGCGCCAATGGCTTTCGCTCGTTCACGGCTTCCCGCGCGCTGGGCCAGGCCTTCGGCACGGCGCCGGAGTCGCAGGCTGCCAATCCCACGCTGCGCGTGAGCAATGCGGTGGAGTATTTCCTGCCGGCCGGCCTGGGCGGGCTGCAGGGCGTGTCCGGCAGCCTGATCGCCACCTTGGGCGAGAAGGGCGCCACGGCGGCAGGCCAGACGCGCGGCAACGGCTTTCGGCTGGGCTGGGCGGGCGCGGGCTGGAACGTGGCGGGCGCGCAGTTCACCACGCGCAACACTCTGAGCGGCATCCATTTCAAGGACCAGAGCTACGGTGTCTCCTACGACTTCGGCTGGCTCAAGGCCAGCCTGGCCCAGCGCCGCTGGGTGCATGGCGTGGACCGCACGGTCAACACCCTGGTGGGCATGAGCGTTCCCGTGGGTAGCGGGGTGGTCAAGCTCAGCTATGTCAAGGCCGACCAGAAGGGCGCAACGGCGGCGCAAAGCGCCAGCGATGCCGACCTGTGGGCGCTGGGCTATGTGCACTCGCTGTCGCGGCGCACGGCGCTGTACGCGCATGCGGCCCGCATGTCCAACCGCAATGGGGCGGCCTTCGCCATTGCCGGGGGTGCGGCAGTCAGCGGCAATCCGGCCGCGGCCAATTACTTTGGCGGGCGCGCCTCCACGGCCTTCGAGCTGGGCCTCCGGCACGACTTCTGACGGGCAGCGTGGGCTGCGTGCGCGCTGGCTCGTGGTCATTGCTGCACCCCATGCAGCAGTGAACTGCACGCCGGCCTATTGCTGCCGTCAATCGCTTCTTCTACGCTGCACCCATTTCACGGAGCAGCGAGATGAATGCATTGATCAAGGTCCGCATGGACGCCGCAGGCACCCCCGACGCCATGCGCCTGGAGCCGGTCGAGGTGCAGGCGCCCGGCCCCGGCCAGGTCTGGCTGGAGCAGACGGCCATCGGCGTGAATCCGCTGGACGTGAGCCAGCGCAAGGGCGCGGTCGCCATCGCCTTTCCCTCGGGCCTGGGGCTGGAGGGCGCGGGGCGGGTGGCCGCCGTGGGCGAGGGCGTGACGAATGTGGCCGTGGGCGAGCGCGTGGGCTACGCCACGGGGCCGCTGGGCGCCTATGCCAGCGCCCGCCTGTATCCGGCCGAGCGCCTGGTGAAGCTGCCCGATGCGCTGCCTGACGACGCGGCGGCGGCCGTGCTGTTCAAGGGCATCACGGCGCAGTACCTGCTCAAGACCACCCATTCCGTGGGCCCCGGCAGCCGCATCGTGATCTATGGCGCCGCCGGTGCGCTGGGCCAGTTGATGTGCGCCTGGGCCAGGCACCTGGGCGCCCTGGTGATCGGCGTGGTGTCCAAGGCAGCCAGCGTGGAGCGCGCGCGGGCGGCCGGCTGCGACGAGGTCTTCGTGTTCGACGCGGCCACGCTGCCGGGCCAGGTGCTGCAGGCCACCGGGGGCCTGAAGGCCGACGTGGTCTACGACCCCATCGGCCGCACGACGCTGGGCGCCTCGCTGGACTGCCTGCGCCCGCGCGGCCTGCTGGTGTCCTTCGGCGCGACCTCCGGCCTGCCCGATCCCATCTCGGTGGCCACGCTCAATGCCAAGGGCTCGCTGTTCCTCACGCGCCCTTCGCTGGCCGCGCACACGGCCACGGCGGCCGAGTACCAGGAGCGCGCACGGGACGTGCTGGCCGCCGTGGCGGCCAGCATCATCGTGCCCGGCGTCTGGCGCCGGTATGCGCTGGCGGAGGTGGCGCAGGCGCATGGCGATCTGGAGCAGGGACGCTCCCAAGGTGCGATCATCCTGACCCCATGAACCTTCTGGACAGCCAGCACGCCGATGAACTGGCGGCCCTGGTGGCGTTGCATGAACAAGGCTCCTTCGCTGCGGCGGGGCGGGCGTTGCTGCGCCATCCGTCCGTGCTGTCCAAACGCCTGAACGCGCTGGAGACCCGGCTGGGCGTGCGGCTGGTGGAGCGCAGCACACGCCATCTGCACCTGACCGACGAGGGCCTGCGCCTGGTGGACAAGGTGCGCCAGGCGGCCGGCCTGATCGCCGATGCCCAGAAGGAGGCCGCCCAGGGCGCCTCGCAGGCCCGGGGCCGGCTGCGGCTGTCGCTGCCGGCCGCCATGGGACGGCGCTGGCTCAGCCCGCTGCTGGCCGAGTTTGCGCTGGCCCATCCGCAGATCGTGCTGGAGGTGGAGTATGCGGACCGCTTCGTGGACATCGTGGGCGAGCGCTTCGACGCGGCGGTGCGCATAGGCCGGCTGGCGGACAGCCGGCTGGTGGCGCTGCGGCTGGGCGGGCACCAGCGCATTCTGGGCGCCGCGCCCGCCTATCTGCAGGCCCACGGCACGCCGGTGCACCCCGAGGACCTGGCGGCGCACCGCTGCCTGGGCTTCACGGGACTGCAGTCGTTTCCGCAATGGGAGCTGGTGCACGGTGGCGCATCGGGCGATGTACCGCAAGGCCAGGCCCGGCACACCGTGCTGGTGCGCGGCCCCATGGTCAGCAATGACAGCGAGGCCCTGCTCACGGCCGCCGTCATGGGCGTGGGCATTCTGGCCGGCGGCGACTGGCTGATGAGCGAGCACATGGCCGCAGGCCGGCTGGTGCGGGTGCTGCCGCAATGGCGCCTGGATGGCGCCTCGGGCATCTACTTCGTGCGGCCCTCGGCGGCGTTCAGCAGCGCGGCCATGACGGCGCTGCGCGACTGCCTGGTGCGGTGGTTTGCCACGCGCAGCCCCTGGCGCACGGGGCATGACACACTGGCGCCGCCCCTATCGTCTTGCGCATCCGCTCCATGACCCAAAAAACCTCGCCGCCCGCCATGGCGGCCGCCTTGCTTCCCTGGCTGTTCGTGCTGCTGTGGAGCACGGGCTTCATCGGCGCCAAGTTCGGCCTGCCCTATGTGGAGCCGCTGACCTTTCTGACGCTGCGCTATGCCATCGTCCTGGTGCTGATGGCGGCGGTGGCCCTGGTGCTGCGCGCGCCCTGGCCACGGTCGGCACGGCAGTGGCTGCACATTGGCGTGTCAGGGCTGTTCGTGCATGGCGTGTACCTGGCCGGCGTGTTCACGGCCATCGCCCACGGCCTGCCTTCGGGCGTGACGGCCCTGGTGGTGGGGCTGCAGCCCTTGATCACTGCGCTGGTGGCCGGCACCTTGCTGGGCGAATCCGTGCGGCCCCGGCAGTGGTCCGGGCTGGCGCTGGGCTTCACGGGCGTGGCCCTGGTGGTGGCGGGCAAGATCGCCTCGGTGCCGGTCCATGCCCTGCTGGCCATGCTGGTGCCGGCCGTGGTGGCGCTGGCCGGCATCACGGCCGGCACGCTGTACCAGAAGCGGTTCTGTCCATCGTTTGATCTGCGCACGGGCTCGGTCATCCAGTACCTGCCCTGCCTGGTGGCGACGGGGGCGCTGGCCCTGGCCACCGAAACCATGCAGGTGCGCTGGAGCGGCGAGTTCCTGTTCGCGCTGGGCTGGCTGGTGCTGGTGCTGTCCGTGGGCGCGGTCAGCCTGCTCAACCTGCTGATACGCCGCGGCGGCGCCGTGCACGTGGCCAGCCTGTTCTACCTGACGCCGCCGGCCACGGCCCTGATCGCCTGGGCCATGTTCGGCGAGACGCTGGGCGGCCTGGCGCTGGCGGGCATGGCCTTGACGGCAGCCGGCGTGTGGCTGGCGCGCCAGGGGCGCTAGCTTGCCCCGCAAGCCGCGGGCAGGGCATGCGCAAAGGCGGGATACTGCGGCACTGTCAGCCCACGAATACCGGATTTCCGCACCATGCCCATCAATGAACTGCGCGCCATCGCCACCTTTGCCAAGGCGGTCGAGCTGGGCAGCCTGCGCCAGGCGGCGCTGTCCCAGGGCGTGAGCCCCCAGGCCGCCAGCCAGGCGGTGGCCCATCTGGAGCAGCACCTGGGCGTGCGCCTGCTGCACCGGACCACGCGCAGCCTGGCCCTGACCGAGGAGGGCCAGCGTTTCCTGCAGGACACCCAGCCGGCGCTGGCCGCGCTGGACCGCGCACTGAACCTGGCACGCGACAGCCGCGAGGGCATTGCGGGGCCGTTGCGCATCGTGGGCCCCAAGTCCTGCTTTGCGCCCGTGCTGATGCCGCTGCTCGATGAGTTCTGCCGCCTGCACCCGGGCATCGTCCCCGATGTGCGGCTGGACGACGGCATAGGCAACTGGGTGCTGGACCGGGTCGATGCGGGGTTTCGCATCGGCGCCTCGCCCGATGAAAGCGTGATCGGGCGGCGGCTGTTTCCCGTGCAGCTCATCGTCTGCGCGGCGCCGCAATACCTGCAGCGCCATGGCGTGCCCCGGTCGCTGGACGAGCTGGCCGCGCACCGCTGCAGCATGTTCCGCCATGCGGCCACGGACACGGTGATGCCCTGGTACCTGCCGGTCGATGGCGAGCTCACGCACCGCTACCTGCAGCCGGCCCTGTCCACCAACGATGCCGAGCTGGAGCTGCATGCCGTGCTGGCCGGCCAGGTGCTGGGCCAGCTGTCCAACATCTGCGCGGCCGCGCACATCCGCGCGGGGCGCCTGGTGCCTGTACTGCTGGCGCATGTCAGCGAGCACATCGGACTGCATGTCTACTACGGCAGCCGCGACGCGCTGCCCCGGCGCGTGCGTGCCTTCATCGACCTGGCCGTGCAGCGGCTGCAGGACTGCCCGGACTATCTGCTGACCATGGAGGAACTGGAAAGGGCGGCGGCCGCAGGTGCCGCCGCCCTTTCCGGGGGCTGACCGGGATCAGGCCCGGCCGTTCAGGCCAGCTCGATCACGCCAGGTCTATTACGCCAGATCGATCACGCCAGGTCGAACGGCAGCTTGCGCACGGGCTTGCCCGTGAGCTGCGCCACGGCGTTGGCGAAGGCCGGTGCCAGCGGCGGCAGGCCGGGCTCGCCCATGCCCGTCGGCGGCTCGGCGCTGGGCACGACGTGGACGGCGATCTCGGGCATGTCGGTGATGCGCGGCACGGCGAAGTCGCCGAAGTTGCTCTGCTCCACCACGCCGTCCTTGAGCGTGATCGCCGCGCCGGGCAGGCACATGGACAGGCCCATCAGCGCCGCGCCCTGCACCTGCGCCTCGATGGTGCGCGGGTTCACGGCCAGGTTGCAGTGCACGCCTGCCGTGGCCTTGTGCAGCACCGGGCGGCCGTCCTTGACCGAGGCCTCCACCACATAGGCCACCACTGTGTCGAAGGACTCGTGCACGGCCACGCCCCAGGCACGGCCCGCGCGCAGCTGGCGCTTGCCGTAGCCGCTCTTGTCCACGGCCAGCTGCAGGGCCAGGCGATGGCGCGGGTGCTTGTCGCCGAACATCTGCATGCGGTAGGCCACGGGGTCCTGGCGGCTGCTGCGCGCGATCTCGTCGATCAGCGTTTCCATGACGAAGGCCGTGTGGGTCGATCCCACGCTGCGCCACCACAGCACGGGCACGTTGACCTTGGGGTGGTGCACGGTCAGGCGCATGGGCAGCGGATAGGGCTCGCGCATGCCCTCCACGGCCGTGGCGTCGATGCCGTTCTTGATCATGCCGCCCTCGAACATGGTGCCCGCCGTGATGGACTGGCCCACGATGGCGTGGTCCCAGGCCAGCACCTTGCCGCGTTCGTCGAAGCCGATCTTCGCGCGGTGCAGGTGCATGGGGCGGTAGTAGCCGCCCTTGATGTCGTCCTCGCGGCTCCAGACCATGCGCACGGGGGCGCTCAAGCCGGCGCGGCGCGCGGCCAGCGCCACCTGGCAGGCCTCGACCACATAGTCGCTGGTGCCCACGCCCCGGCGGCCAAAGCCGCCGCCGGCCATCTGCACGTGCACGCGCACCTGCTCGGGCTTGAGGCCCAGCACACGCGCGGCGGCCATGCCGTCCACGCCCGCGAACTGCGTGCCCAGGTAGAGGTCGGCTCCCGCCTCGCCGGTCTCGCCCATCTGCACCGTGCAGTTGAGCGGCTCCATGGGCGCATGGGCCAGGTAGGGGAAGCTGAACTCGGCCTCGATATGGCGCGGCGCCTTGTCCAGCGCCGAGATGTCGGCGTCGAAGTGGCGTGCGCCGGGCTGCGCGGCCAGCTCGCGGTACTGGGCCAGCTGGCGTTCGCTGTCCACCTTCTCCACGGCGTCGGTGTTCCATTGCGTCTTCAGCGCTTCGCGGCCCTTGCGCGCTGGCCAGTAGCCGGTGGCGATCACGGCCACGCCTTCGCCGCCACCGTCCACGGGCACGCGCAGCACGGCCTTGACGCCGGGCACGGCACGCGCCGCAGCGTCGTCCAGCGAGGCCAACTGCGCCTTGAACACGGGCGGGTGTGCAATCACCGCCGTCAGCTGGCCCGGCAGGTGCATGTCGATGCCGAAGCTCTGCTGGCCGCTGCTCTTGGCCCGGGCGTCGATGCGGCCCGTGGGCTTGCCGATCAGGCGGAAGTCCTTGGGATTCTTCAGCACGACGGTGGCCGGCACGGGCTGGGCCATGGCGGCCTGGGCCAGCTCGCCATACGACAGCTTCTTGCCGTTGGGGCCGAGCACGAAGCCCTCGCGCGTGCGCAGCGTGGCGGCGTCCACCTTCCACTGCGCGGCGGCGGCGGCCACCAGCATGGCGCGCGCACGGGCGCCCAGCTCGCGGTACTGGGTGTAGCTGTGCTTGAGGGCGGTGGAGCCGCCCGTCATCTGGATGCCGTAGCGCGGATCGGCATAGGCCGCATCGTTGCCGCCCAGGCGTGCGCGGACCTTGCTCCAGTCGGCGTCCAGCTCCTCGGCCAGCACCAGGGGCAGGGCGGTGTGCACGCCCTGGCCGAATTCCAGGCGGTTGATGGCCACGGTGACTTCGCCGCTGGGCGAGATCTCCACGAAGGAGGCGGGCTGCTCGGTGGGCTTGAGGCCGGCGGCCTCGCCCTTGGCCGGCGCCTGCGCCATGGCGGGAAACACGCCCAGGGCCAGCGAACCGGCACCGGCGATCTTGAGGAAGCTGCGGCGGGGGATCTGTGCAAGGGTGGGCGCGTCGGCAATGGCAGCAGTGGCCTCGTCACGGTCCAGGATGTGCTGCAGGGCGCGCGGCAGTTCGGCGGGGTTGAAGGTGGTCAGCATGCGGCGTTCTCCGTTCAGCCCAGGGTGCGCGCGGCATCGGCCACGGCCGTGCGGATGCGTGCATAGGTTCCACAGCGGCAGATGTTGCCGGCCATGGCCGCGTCAATCTCCTCGCCGCTGGGCTTCTTGCCCTTGGGCAGCGACTTGAGGAAGGCCGTGGCGCTCATGATCTGCCCGCTCTGGCAGTAGCCGCACTGGGCTACGTCGTGGCGCACCCAGGCATCGCGCACGGCGGTGCCCACGCGGTCGGAGCCCGAGGTCATGGCCTCGATGGTGGTGATCTTCTGGCCTGCGGCCGCCGAGATCGGCGTCACGCAGGAACGTATGGCCTGGCCATTCATGTGCACCGTGCAGGCGCCGCACAGCGCCGCGCCGCAGCCGAACTTGGTGCCGGTCATCTCCAGCGTGTCGCGCAGAGCCCACAGAATGGGCGTCTCGGGGTCCAGGTCCATGGAAACGGTCTTGCCGTTGATGGTGAGATCGGTCATCGCAGTCTCTCCTTGTTGTGGGTCAGTCAGGCAGGGGTGGGGTCCCCGCAGTAGTGTCGTGCGCAGCTGCGGCCCATGGAAGCCGGGCGCCGTCGAGGCGCGAATATAGAAAGAGGCCTTGCTTGCAACTAGTCCTGATTTGCTTGATGCATTGGCAAGTGCAAGTTGCGAATGGGATGGCGATGGTCCATCCCGGTCCGGGGCCAAGGGGCGAGCGCCTGCAATGGCGGGATCATTGGTCGTATGATTTGAGAATAATTCTCATTCATAGATTTGCAACGTGTTCCAGTGGAATTCCAGATTCGACAACCAGCTGTGCCTTGCGGCCGGCTGCCGCATGACGCAGGAGCCTGTGGAGGTCCGCGCGCCGGTGTTCCAGGGCCTGCAGATCATCGTGGCCCTCAACAGCAAGGTGCAGGCCGGGGTCAACGGCCGTCTGATGGAGGTGTCCGATGCCGGGGTCTACCTGGTGCTGGCCACGGGCCTGCATGAGGGACTGGACCGCTATGAATCCCACAGCCTTCAGCGCTATGTGCGCATAGGCTTTGACGCCGAGGCGGCGGAGCGCCAGGGCTTCGGGCTCGATCTCATCGCGCGCAGCGGCCACCACTGCTTCAACGACAACGATCTGCTGGTATTGCGCCAGGGGCTGTCGGCCACGGCGCGTGCGCTGGCCACACAGATTCTGGTCTGCCCCTATCAGGGGCCCATGCGTGATCTGTTCCTCAATGCCAAGAGCCTGGAACTGTCGGCTGCCGTGCTCCAGCAGTGCCTGCCGGCGGCGGGCGCGCAGGGAGCAGGCGCCGAGCTGTCACGCGCCGATGTGGAGCGGCTTTGGCATGCGCGCGAGGTGGCCACGGCGCACGCTCGCAGTCCCCTGTCGCTGGCCGAGCTGGCGCGCGAGGCCGGCATCAACGAGCGCAAGCTCACGGCCGGCTTTCGCCAGCTGTTCGGCATGAGCGTGTTCGAGCACCTGCAGCAGCACAGGCTGGAGCAGGCCTACGGCCTGCTGACTTCGGGCGGCTGCTCGGTCACGCAGGTGGCGCTGGAGGTGGGCTACAGCATTGCGCATTTCTCGACGGCCTTTCGCAAGCGCTTCGGCATCGTGCCCAGCGAGTTGCTGCGCTGAGCCATCTCCGGCGGGCGAAAGCCAAACTCCGGCCAGCGAAAGCGGCGAGCCTTCCTCTTGCCTACAGTCGAATGCAATTGATTTTCATTTGCTTCGAGAGGGTTGAATGTCGCTGCCAGATTCTGCGGACCGGGATGCCGGCCCGCCCCGTTTTTCCATCACATCGATCGCGCTGGCCGTCTGCGTCCTGGGCCAGTGCGCCCTGGCCCGGGCGGCCGAGGAAAGGCTGCCCGAGGTGCAGGTCACGGGCCAGGCGGTCAAGGACCGGCCCACCGAGCTGACGGGTGGCTACGCGGCCCCGGGCGTCTCGGTGGGAACCAAGCTGCCTGCCACGCTCAGGGAGACGCCGCATTCGGTCTCCGTCATCACGCGCCAGCAGATCGAGGACCAGAACCTGCACACGCTGGACGAGATCATGGCGCAGACCCCCGGCGTGACCGTGGACCTGTCGGGCACGGGCGTCATTCCGGCCTTCTATGCGCGCGGCTATCCCATCGAGTACTTCCAGTACGACGGCCTTCCCGTGCAGACAGGCGGCGCTTCCTGGAGCCAGCCCGACATGGTGATGTTCGACCATGTGGAGACGCTGCGCGGCGCTGCGGGCCTGTTCAATGGCGCGGGCCAGCCCGGCGGCGTGATCAATCTGGTGCGCAAGCGCCCCACGGGCGACCGGCGCTTCACGGGCTCGCTGGGCCTGGGCTCCTGGAATGCGGCCCGTGCCGAGATCGACTACAGCACCCCGCTGAACGCCGATGGGTCGGTGCGTGCCCGGCTGGCGGCCGCGCACGACCAGCGCGACTCCCATGTGCGCTATGCCAGCAGCCGGCGCGATTCGCTGTACGGCATCGTCGAGGCCGACCTGGGATCGGCCACCACCGTCTCCTTGGGCGCCGGCCACCAGACGCGCGACTGGGTGCCGCCCATGATGGGCGTGCCGCGCTACGCCGACGGCGGCGACCTGGGGCTGGCACGCAGCACCTTCCTGAGCACGCCCTGGACGCACTGGGACTTCGAGGCCACCCAGGTCTTCGCCGACCTCAGCCATTCCATCAATGCAGACTGGCAGTTCAAGCTGGCGGCGGTCTCCGACCGCGAGTCCAGCGCGCTCAAGTACGCCTATGTCTCGGGCGCGGTGGACCGCGCCACGGGCCTGGGTCCCCGCCTGATGGGCGGCGCCAATGACTACGACAACGAACAGCTGTCGCTGGACGCCATGCTCAGCGGGGCCTGGCAGGCCTGGGGCCGGCGCCACGAGGTGGTTCTGGGCGCCAACTGGTACGACCGCGACGCGCGCTCGCAAGGCGGCAGCCTCCCGGGCTTTGGCGGCATTCCCGTCAATGTGTTCGACTTCGACCCGGCCGCCTACGCCGATCCGGGCGCCGTGCAGTGGACATCGGACTCGCGATCGCGCACGCGCCAGTACGGCATCTATGGCGCCGCGCGGCTGAAGCTGGCCGATCCGCTGACCCTGCTGCTGGGGGGGCGCTGGAGCTGGTGGCGCACCGACTCCGTCAACCAGCGCACGGGCGCGCAGACGGCGGACTACCGGCAGGACGGCCGCTTCACGCCCTACGCGGGCCTGGTCTTCGATCTGGACTCCCGCTGGTCGCTCTACACCAGCTATGCCGACATCTTCCGCGTGCAGAGCAACTACCGGGGCGAGGATGGCGGCGGACTGCCGCCCGTGGTCGGCGCCAACTACGAGGCCGGCATCAAGGGCTCGCTCAACGATGGCCGGCTGCAGGTGGCGCTGGCGGCCTTCCGCATCGTGGAGAGCAACCGCGCCGTGGCCGTGTCGCCCGTCATCGTGGACAGCTGCTGCTACGCCGCGCAGGGCAAGGTGCAGAGCCAGGGCTTCGACGCCGAGCTGGCGGGACAGATCGCCCCGGGCTGGCAGGCCATGGCCGGCTACACCTACAACACCAGCGAATACAAGCGCGATCCCAGCTATCAGGGCCAGTCCTTCAGGACCTTCAGTCCCCGGCATCTGCTGCGGCTGTGGACCACATACCGGCTGCCGGGCGCGCTCAACGCCTGGGATGTGGGCGGCGGCATCAACGTCCAAAGCGGCACCTACAGCGAGGGCGGCAAGCCCCTTGTTCGAGCCACCCAGGGCGGCTACGCCACGGCCAGCCTGCGCGTGGGCTACCGCATCAGCCCGCAGTGGAGTGCGGCGCTGAACGTCAGCAACCTGTTCGACCGCAGCTACTACACGCGCCTGGGCAGCGGCGGATTCGGGCCGGCCAACTTCGGCAATGTCTATGGCGAGCCGCGCAATGTGCAGGTGAGCTTGCGCGGCCGGTTTTGACCCCCTGAGCCGCTTTGCGGCGTCTCCCTGAGGGGGCGGCAGCCTTGCTGCGGGGCGTTGCGGCCGGCTCAGGCCCTTGCTTGCTGTCCCAGGCTTTGGGGCGCGCCGGTTGCATTGGGTATGCCGGCAACGACTGAGAGAAGAAAACAGATGCAAATACAGACAGGAATGCGGCGTGGGTTGCGCGCTGCGGTGGCGGCGCTGGCGCTTTGGAGTGGGCTGGCCCAGGCCTTGACCGTGACGGACATGGCGGGGCGCAGCGTGCAGGTGCCGGACCGCGTGCAGCGCGTGCTGTTGGGCGAGGGACGCATGGTCTACACCATGGCCCTGCTGGAAGGCCGGCAGGCGGTGGAGCGCGTGGCGGGTTGGCAGGGGGATTTCCGCCTGCTCGATACCCAGGGCTATGCGGCTTTCTCCAAGGCCTTTCCTGCCATGGAGAAACTGCCGCTGGTCGGAGGTGCCACGCCCGAAAGTTTCAACGTGGAACAGGCCCTGGCCGTGCGTCCCGACGTGGCCTTCATGGCCGTCTCTGGCGGTCACGGGCCCGCGCCCGACAGCGAGGCCGTGCGCCAGCTGCAGGCGGCGGGCGTGCCCGTGGTCTTTGTGGATTTCAGCCAGCATCCGCTGACCCATACCGTATCCAGCCTGCGCCTGATGGGCCAGGTGCTGGGCCGCCAGCAGCGCGCCGAGGACTTCATCGCCTTCTACGAGCAGCGCATCGAGCGCGTGCGCCAGCGAGTCGCGGCGGCGCGCCAGAAGGACGGGTTCCAGCGGCCCGCCATCTTCATCGACATGCTGGCCGGTCTGCGCGACTGCTGCGGCTCGCCGGGCAAGGGCAATTTCGGGGAAATGGTGGAGCTGGCCGGTGGCGACAACATCGGCGCCGGCCGCATTCCCGGTCCCATCGGTACGCTGAACCTCGAATATGTGCTGTCGCGCGATCCTGCCGTCTATGTGGCCACGGGCGTCTTCGCCAGTGGCCAGGGCGGCGTGACGCTGGGCTACCAGGCCACGCCTGCCCAGGCGCAGGCCAGCCTGGCGACGGTGGCGCAGCGTGCCCAAACGCGCGAGCTGTCCGCCGTCCGAAAGGGGCGCGTGCACGGCCTGTGGCACATCTTCTACGACTCGCCGGAGCATGTGATTGCCGTCGAGGCGCTGGCCAAGTGGCTGCATCCCGAACTCTTTGCCGACATCGACCCGCTGCGCACGCGGCGTGAGCTGTACGAGCGCTTCATGCCGATTCCGATGACCGGCGTGCTGCTGACCGACCTGCCTTCCGGGGCCGGCCGATGAGCGCGGCCATTGAGGCCAGTGCCGTGGCGGCAGAGACGGGCGCTGCGGCAGCCGGTGCCGCGCAGCGCTACCGCCGCCGCCATGCCCGCCACGGGCTGGTGCTGGCGCTGCTGGCCCTGGCGCTGCTGGCCAGCCTGGCACTGGACGTGGCCACCGGCCCGTCGGGCATGGGGCTGGCACGGCTGTGGCAGGTGGTGGGCGATCCGGGCAGCGTGTCGCGCGTGGAGGCCGTCATCGTCTGGAACGTGCGCCTGCCCTATGCGCTGATGGCCGTGCTGGTGGGTGCGGCGCTGGCGCTGGCTGGCGCGGAGATGCAGACCGTGCTGGCCAATGCGCTGGCCAGCCCGTTCACGCTGGGCGTGTCGGCGGCCGCCGCCTTTGGCGCGGCCCTGGCCATCGTGCTGGGACTGGGCGTGCCGGGCGTGCCGGCGCAGTACGTGGTGTCTCTCAACGCCTTCCTCTTCGCGCTGCTGTCGGTGGGCCTGCTGTACGGGCTGGCCATGTGGCGCGGATTTGGCGTGCAAAGCCTGGTGCTGTTCGGCATCGCCCTGGTGTTCAGCTTCAACGCCCTGGTGGCACTGCTGCAGTTCGTGGCCGACCAGAACACCTTGCAGCAGCTGGTCTTCTGGACCCTGGGCAGCCTGGCACGCGCCTCCTGGGACCGGATTGCCGTCATGGCCGCCGTGCTGGCGCTGTGCCTGCCCTGGTCATGGAGCCAGAGCTGGTCGCTGACCGCGCTCACGCTGGGCGAGGACCGCGCGCGCAGCCTGGGCGTGCCGGTCACTGCGCTGAGAGGCTGGGCGCTGCTGCGCATCAGCCTGCTGACGGGCGTGGCCGTCTCCTTCGTGGGCACCATAGGATTCGTGGGGCTGATCGCACCGCACATCGCGCGCATGCTGGTGGGCGACGACCACCGCGTGCTGCTGCCGGCCTCGGCGCTGGCGGGGGCACTGATCCTGTCCATGGCCTCGGTGGCCAGCAAGACGCTGATCGAGGGCGTGCTGGTGCCCGTGGGCATCGTGACCTCGCTGGTGGGCATTCCCTTTTTCATGGCCATCGTTGCCCGCACGGGCCGGCAGGAGCGCTGAGCATGCCATTCCGCAACGCGCTGCATGTCAGCGATGTGCACATGGGCTATGGCGCAGCTCCCGTGCTGCGCGGTGCCACTCTGGGGCCCTTGGCTGCGGGTTCGGTCAACGCGCTGGTGGGGCCCAATGGCGCAGGCAAATCCACGCTGCTGCGCGGCATTGCAGGCTTGCAGCGCATGCGCGGCGAGGTGCGCCTGGGCACGGCGCTGCTGTCTTCCCAGCCGCCGTTGCAGCGCGCGCGCCAGGTGGTCTATGTGCCCCAAAGCCTGCCCGAACGCTCGCGACTGGCGGTGTTCGAGTCCGTGCTCAGCGCGGCCATGGCCGGCGAGCCCGCACAGGCGGCCCGTGGCTGGCCGTTGGTCGGCACGCATGAGGCCGAGACCGCCGTGGAGCAGGTGCTGCAGCGCCTGGAGCTGACGGCCCTGGCCGACCGGCCGCTGGCTGCGCTGTCGGGTGGCCAGCGCCAGATGGTGGGTCTGGCCCAGGCCCTGGTGCGCCGTCCGCGCCTGCTGTTGCTCGACGAGCCGACCAGCGCCCTGGACCTCTACCACCAGCACCGCGTGCTGGACGTGGTGACCGAGATCGCGCACGAGCGGCAACTGGTGGTGCTGGCCGTGCTGCACGACATCAACCTGGCCATGGGCTGGGCAGACCGGATCATGGTGCTGGACCAGGGCCGCGTGGTGCGTGCCGGCAGCCCTGTCGAGGTGGTGGACAGCGCCCTGCTGCACGAGGTCTACCGCGTGCAGGCTGTCGTGGAAACGGTCAACGGCCGGCGTCTGGTCGCCGTGAGGCACGCGCTGGGCGGCCGCGGGCAGGAGCCGTCATGAGCACCTCGCTGGAACGTTGGATGGTGTCGCGCTCGCGCGCACAGCTGGCGGCCACGGTGGCCTGCGGGCTGCTGGCCCAGGCCATGCTGGTGGTGCACGCGCTGTGCCTTGCTCGACTGCTGGCCCAGGCCATGGAGGGGGCGTCGCTGCATCCCTGGCTGGCGATCGGTCTGGCGGCCCTGGTGCTGCGCGGCGTCCTGGTGTGGCTGCAAGAGTGGTGGGCGCAGCAGGTGGGCATGCGCACGCGCGCCGTGCTGCGCGAACGCCTGCTGGCCCGGTTGATGCGCCTGGGGCCGGCCTGGGCTGCGGCCCGCCCCACGGGTGAGCTGCAGGCCACGCTGGTTGCGGCGGTCGATGCCGTGCAGGTCCATGCCAGCCGCCATGTTCCCGGCCTGCTGGGAGCCGTGCTCGGCTGCGCGCTGGCGCTGGGTGCCCTGGCCTGGGTGGACGCGGGCTGCGCGCTGCTGCTGGCCGTGTTCGTGCTGGGGCAGCCGCTGCTGGACCGGCTGTGGCTGCGCCGGCACATGCCCGGGGCCAGCGGCGTCATGGCGGCCCTGGCTGCCTTTGGGGCGCAGCTGCTGGACAGCCTGCGCGGCATGGAGACCCTTTGGGCCTTTGGCGCCTCGGCGCGCTGGCGCATGCGTCTGGCCGAGCAGGCCGCCCGCCTGCGTGCCGAGTCCATGCACACGCTGCGCGCCACCTTGCTGCGCACCGGCCTGACGCGTTTCGTTGGCCTGGCCGGCATGGCCAGTGTCCTGGGGTGGGGCAGCTGGCAACTGGGCCAGGGCCGGCTGGATGCGGCATCGCTGCTGGCCGTGCTGCTGCTGTCGCGTGAGGCCTTCAGGCCGCTGGAGCGGCTGGAGAAAGCCTTTCATGCGGCCTGGGCCGCGCGCGACGGCCTGCATGCCATCGACGCGCTGCTGCACGCGCCGCTGCCCGTGCCTGAGCCGCAGCGGCCCGGACCTGCTCCTGCAGACGGCCGCATCTCGCTGAGCGGGGTGTGCTTTGCCCATGACCAGGGGCAGGAACCGGGGCGGCCCGAGGTGCTGCACGGACTGGACCTGGATATCGCCGATGGTGAATGGGTGGCGCTGGTGGGGCCTTCGGGCGTCGGCAAGTCCACGCTGCTGTCGCTGCTGTGGCGTGCCGCCGATCCCCGGCGCGGCATGGTCTGCCTGGGCGGCCGGGACCTGCGGGAGCTGAGCCTGGCGCAGTTGCGCTCCAGGGTCGCCCTGGTCGCCCAGGACACGCTGCTGTTCAGCGGCAGCCTGGAGGACAACCTGCGCATGGCCAGCCCCCAGGCCTGCCTCCGCGACATCGAGGCTGCCCTGCGTGATGTGCAACTGGCCGATCTGGTGGACAGCCTGCCCCAAGGCCTGCAGACCGAGGTGGGCGAATTCGGCGCGCACCTGTCGGGCGGGCAGCGCCAGCGGCTGGCCCTGGCGCGTGCCTTGCTCAGGCGTGCGCCCGTGCTGCTGCTGGACGAGCCCACATCCAGCGCAGATCCACGCACGGAGCAGGCCTTGCTGCAGGTGTTGCGGCCATTGCGGGGCCGCCGCACTCTCGTCATGGCCGCGCACCGCCTGGAGACGGCGCGCGAGGCGGACCGCATCGTGGTATTGGAAAACGGCCGGGTGGCCGAACAGGGCACGCACGATGATCTGCTGCGCCGCGGCGGCCGCTATGCACGGCTCTGGGCGGCGTCACAGGCCAAGAGGACGACGGAGGAGGCCGCATGATCCGCGATGAACCCCGCAGCTGGGCCGGCCTGCTGGCGCCGGTGGCGTCGCACAAGCGCCTGCTGGCAGCGACGTTGCTGGCCGCCGCGCTGGCGCAGGCTACCGTGGTCGGCGCCTGGGTGCTGGCTGCCTGGATTGCCGGACAGGCCGCCATGGGCGCGCCGTGGACTGCGCTGCAACCGGCACTGGGCGCATTGGCCTTGACGGCGCTGGTGGCCGCGCTCAGCCAATGGTGGCAGACCCATGCCTCCCATGCGCTGGCGTTTGCGTTGATAGAAACACTGCAGCTGGGCATCTACGACGGGCTGGAGCGTGGCGCAGGCAATGCGGCCGGCCCGCAGCGCAGCGGCGACATCGCCGCCACCGCCACGGCCGATGCCGAGCTGATGGAGCACTTCTACGCCCACATGCTGGGCGAGCTGTCCGGCGCCCTGTGCGTGCCGCTGGCCGCGCTGGGCCTGCTGGCCTGGCTGCATCCGCTGCTCGCCCTGGCCTGGCTGCCCTTTGTTGCCTTGCCGGTGCTGGTGTCCTGGTGGCTGGCCGGCAAGGCGCAGCGGCAGGCCAGGGCGCTGGCAGCGGCGCAGGGCGAACTCAATGCCGATGTGGTGGAAGGCCTGCGCGGGCTGCGTGAACTGGCGCTGCTGGAGGCCGGCCCGCGCTGGCTGGCACGCATGCGTGACAAGGCTGCGGCGCTGTCCCCGCAGGTGCGCAGGCATGCGTCGCTTGCTGCGGGCCAACTGGCCACCGCGGACCCGTTGCCGGCCGTGTCGGCCCTGGCCATGGCTGCCGTGGCCGCCTGGCTGCTGGACCATGGGCACATCGATGCCGCTTGGCTGCCGGCCGTGGTGGTACTGGCCGGCATGGCGCTGGCGCCGCTGGCCGAAGTGGCGCAGGCCGCGCGCGGGCTGGGCGATGTGAAGGCTGGTGCCGACCGCATCGTGCAACTGCTGCGCCAGCCCCGGCGCATTGCGGACAGCGGAACCCGTGAGGCGCCGGCCACGGCGTCGCTGGACTTCTGCGGTGTGCATTGGCAGCGTGGCGGCGTACCCGTGCTGCGCGGACTGGACCTGTCCCTGCGGCCTGGCGAAATGGTGGGCCTGGCCGGCGCGTCCGGCGCCGGCAAAAGCAGCTGCGTGCAGCTGTTGCAACGCCTGGGCGAGCCCGACGCCGGCAGCCTGCGCATGGGCGGCATGGACATTCGTGAATTGCCGCTGGCCGTGCTGCGGCAGCAACTTGCCGTGGTCCGCCAGGAGGTGCATTTGTTCGACATCTCCATCGCCGACAACATCCGCCTGGGCCGGCCTGACGCCAGCGATGACGAGGTACAGCAGGCCGCCATGCTGGCGCAGGCCCATGGCTTCATCAGCGGGCTGCCGCAAGGCCATGCCACGCGCTGTGGAGAACAAGGAATGCGCCTGTCGGGTGGCCAGCGCCAGCGCATCGCCCTGGCGCGCGCGCTGCTGACCGGTGCCCCCGTGCTGGTGCTGGACGAGGCTTCCTCCCATCTCGACAGCGAAAGCGAGCAAGCCCTGCTGCGTGCGCTGGACGCCTTGCGCGAGCACCGTACCGTGCTGCTCATCGCCCACCGGCCCGCCATGCTGGCCCGCGCCGACCGCGTGGCTATGCTGGAGGGCGGCCGCATCGTGGAGCAGGGCACCCACCGGGAGCTGCTCGCGCGCCAGGGCGCCTATGCCAGCCTCATGGCGGCGGATGCCTGATCCCTCAGTGCACAAACCCACCCTTGATGAACCGCACGGGCTCGGCATCCATGCGAGCGATCAGGGCCCCGAGGCCATCGGATGAGCCATCGGACGGGCCGGCCGTTGCCGCAGCGGCCGTCGTCGCCTCGACCATCGTCCTCGCGGGCGTGTCCGTGCGGCAGACCAGGTCGTCCTCCGACCAGCCCTGGGCGCCCGGACGCGATAGCGCGCGCAGCCAGCCGCTGCGGTCGCCCAGCCATTGCATGCCCTGCAGCTGCTCCGAGCCGCTGAGCAGGGCCATGGCCTGCCAGGCGCGCGGGTCGTTGACGGTGCAGTCGAGGGCGCTGGCGGTGCGGTTGCCGCCATCGGGCGACAGCTGCAGGCTGACCAGGCGCGGGTCTTCCTGCACCGGGCCGCTGCCTGCCACCACCCTCAGCCGCTGCTGGCGGCTTTGCCAGGTGCTCAGGCGGCGTGCGGGCTGGCCTGCGCACTGCACGGCCATGTCGGGAAGGCCCACGGGATAGGGCCAGTTGCCGGCGATCTGCAGCATCTGGCCTGCGGCGCGGGCCTTCATGAAGTCGATCAGGGCCCAGGCGTCGTCGCTGGACAGCCGGTCGGCTTGGCCGTGTGCCCGTGCGCCGTCGCCAGACTCCACGGGGCGGCGGTCATGAAGAATGGCCCAGAGCAATTCCCCATCGGCGCGGCGCCACAACAGCGGGCTGGTGAAGTTGGGGGGCCAGACCGGCTGACTGGCGGCCAGCGGGCCGTGGCCCCGGCCATCGGTACCGTGGCAGGCCGTGCAGTGCTGGGCATAGGCGGCGCTGCCGCGCGCAATGCTCTCCACGCTGAAGCCCGTGGGCGAGGCATGGAAGCTGGTGGCATGCGCGGGCACCAGGATCAGGTCGGCACGCGGCCAGGGGGCCAGCAGCAGGGCGAGCGCGGCCAGCGCGGTCAGCACCAGGGCCGGCAGGCGGATGCGGCGCAGCACCAGGACCAGCACCAGGGCCAGCACCAGCAAAACGATGGCGGTGGCCACGGCCGCCAGCGACCACATCAGGCCTCGGGCCTGGCCCAGGTCGATCAGCAGGTTTTCGCCGGACAGGCGCACGGCCCACGGCCAGGCGGGCTGCCCATCCACCGTGCCGGCCAGGCCCAGGCCGTGCAGCAGCTGCAGCAGGCCGACCTGGGCCTGCTGCATGGCGCCGATCAAGGGGTTGAGCCAGTCGGGGGAGTCGCTGCGTTGCATCGGATGCGGGCGCTACCAGGTCTGGTCCAGGCCCAGGTGGCGCAGGGCCTCGTGGCGCAGCTCGGACAGGCGGGCGTGGCCGCGCTGGCGCGGGTAGGGCAGGTCCACATCGATCTCGGCCACGATGCGGGCGGGCCGCTGGCTGAAGACCAGCACACGGTGGGCCAGGAAGAGGGCCTCTTCCACATCGTGCGTGACCAGCAGCACGGAAAAGCCTGCGCGCTGCCAGATCTTGAGGATCTCGCTTTGCATGGCCAGCCGCGTCAGCGAGTCGAGCTTGCCCAGCGGCTCGTCCAGGATCAGCAGGCGCGGGTCGTTGACCAGGGCGCGCGCCAGGGCAGCGCGCTGTGCCATGCCGCCCGACAGCTGGTGGGGATGGCTGTCCGCGAAATCCTCCAGCCCCACCAGGCGCAGGGCCTCGTCGATGCGGTGGGCCTGGCTGTCCAGCAGGCCGCGTGCCTGCAGGCCCAGGGCCACGTTGCCGCGCACCGTGCGCCAGGGAAACAGCGTGGGGTCCTGGAAGACGACGATGCGCGAGGGATCGGGCTCGGTGATGGCCGTGCCGTCCTGCGCCACGGCGCCGGCCGTGGGCGCGTCCAGCCCGGCCACCAGGCGCAGCAGCGTGGACTTGCCGCAGCCGCTGGGGCCCAGCAGGGCGACGAACTCGCCGGGCCGCACCTGCAGGCTGACCTCGTCGAGCACCTGCAGCGCGCCCTGCCCCTGGCCGAACCAGTGGCTGACGGCCTGCACATCGATGGCCGCGCCGGCTA
Organism: Delftia sp. NA_296.1; assembly: GCF_052692095.1. Lineage (NCBI taxonomy): Bacteria > Pseudomonadati > Pseudomonadota > Betaproteobacteria > Burkholderiales > Comamonadaceae > Delftia > Delftia sp. NA_296.1. The sequence continues at coordinate 128,496 of NZ_JBQZGF010000011.1, forward strand.
GGGCCGCCCCTGCGATGGCGGGCGTGGCTGCGGCGTTGGCGGCGTGTTCTGCGGCAATCACCATTTGACGGTTCCCTTCTGCCACGACAGCGTGCGGTCGCGCACGGTGAACAGCAGCGTGATCAGGCCCGAGCACAGCACGGCCATGACCAGCAGCGCCGTGTACATGTTGGCGTAGGCTGCCCAGCCCTGGGCCCATTGCAGATACCAGCCCAGGCCGGCCTTCACGCCCATCATCTCGGCCGTGATCAGCACCGAGAACGAGGCGCCCAGCCCCATGAACAGGCCCACGAAGACCTGGGGCAGGGCGGCCGGGATGGCCACGCGCAGCACCAGGAACCAGGGCGATGCGCCCAGCGTGCGCGCCACGTCGTAGTAGCTCTTGCTGACCGATGCCACGCCCGACCAGGTCAGCACGGCCACCGGAAAGAACGTAGCCAGCGCCACCAGGAACACGGCTGCCGAGTAGCTCGACGGCGCGAAGAAAAAGGCCAGCGGCAGCAGGGCCGAGGCCGGCACCGGCCCCAGGAAGCGCAGCAGCGGATGCACCCAGTAGCCCGCGATGCGCGACCAGCCTATCCACACGCCCGTGAGAAACCCGATCACCGCGCCGAACACGATGCCGTTGAGCAGCAGCCGCAGCGAATACAGCGTGGACAGGCCCAGGCGCTGCCAGTCCTCGTGCACTACGTCGATCAGGCTTTGCGGTGGCGCGAAGAACGGCGGCGGCAGCGCGCCGAGCTTGGCCGTCAGCGTCTCCCACAGCGCCAGCAGCAGCGGCGCGGCCACCAGCCAGGCACCGGCCGGGCGCAGCCAGCGGTCGATGCGCCGTGCTGCCCGTACGGGTCGCACAGGCAGCACGGCCGATGCCAGCAGCAACAGGGCCACGACCAGGGCGGCAATGCCGAACTCCTGCGTGAATGCCCATTCGCTGAAGCCGATCTCCTTGTTGGGCCACAGCAGGGTCAGCATGCCCAGGCCGGCCCAGGCGGCGGCGGCCAGCAGGCCGGTGCGCCAGGGGCCGGCCTTGCGCGAGTCCTGCACCTGTTCCCGTTCCAGGCCGGGTGCGGCATCCGTGGCGCCCAGGCGCCAGCGTGGTCTTGCGGTGCTCATGCGAGGACGTCCAGCGTGATGTGGCTGGCAAAGCGGCCAGGGTCGGTCTGCTTCTTGAGCACGCCGGCCGTGCGGAAGTCGGCTGCAAAGGCCTGGACCTCGTCGCGCAGCGGCTTGCCGTGCGGATGGTGCTTGAAGGTCAGCTCGGCCAGCAGGCGCTGCAGGTCTTCGACGGGCACCTTGGGCGAGTACTTGGCAAAGATCTTCGCCGTTTCATTGGGGTTCTCGGCGATGTAGTCCGAGGCCTGGGTCAGCGCGCGCACCACGCTGGCCGCTGCGGGCTTGTTGGCCCGGGCGAACTTTGCGCCTGCGCCGATCACGCAGCAAATGCTTTCGGCGTATTCGTTCTTGGCGCTGTTGCCCAGTTCGAGGAAGGTGCCGGGGTTGCGTTTCTCGATCAGGTAGAGATTCGGGTCGCCGTCGGCAATGGCCTGGATCTCGCCCTTCTTGGCGGCCACATCCAGCAGGTCGGCCGGGTAGACGCGCCATTCGATGTCCTTGTCCACATCCAGGCCGCGCTTGGCCAGGTGGATGGAATAGAACTGCTTGGCCGGGCTGTTGAGATCGGCCACGCCGATGGTCTTGCCCTTGAGCGTACTGGGGTCCAGCGTGACGCCGGCCGACTTCAGGCCCACCAGGCGCAGGCAGCCGCCGTGCACGCTGCCGATGAGCTTGACGTCCAGCCCCGCCTCCAGCGGCTTGATCCAGCGGTGGATCAGGCCCGCGCCCGCATCGGCCTTGCCCGTGGCCAGCGCCTCCAGCAACTGGTCGGCCGAGCCGCCCCAGTTCAGCAGCTCCACGTCCAGGCCGTTGCGCTCGAAGAAGCCGCGCTCCAGCGCCACGGGAATGGGCGAATGGCAGAAGCTGGCCTGGCTCCAGGCAAAGGTGATCTTCTGGCGCGGCTGCGCCCCGGCGCGGCCGCTGAACCAGGCGGCCGAGCCCAGCGCGCCGGCTGCGGCGCCGGCGCGGATCAGGGTGCGGCGCGAGAGCGAGGGCTCGGATGCCTCGGGAGCATCGAGCGCTCCGAAAGCACCGCAATCGGCGCCATGGGCGCAGCGGCTGTCCTGGGTCCTGTCGATCTCGGTCTGGGTCTTGCGGGTCATGGAACTCCCTCCAAAGCAGTTTCGGGACTGCCGATGCTGTCCGCTGAGTGCCGTGTTTCCAACGACGCAAAACGCGCATCCATATGTGCGTGGCAACTAGGAAGGGCGCGGCCCGGCGACATGCGCAAACCGAATAAGCGAACGCGTTTTTCTTCGTAGTGCGCAGGACGCGGGCTTCGAATAATGGGCTGCATCGACCACTCATACGGAGTCCATGCATGACCTCAGCGACCGGCACCGAGTCCGCCCCGCACGACGCAGCCAGCGATGCGCTGTGGCAGCAGGACACCCAGGCCCTGCACGCCGGCTACCGGGGGCGCGAGCAGCAGCGCAGCGCGGCCGTGCCCATCTACCAGAGCACCTCCTTCGTGTTCGACAGCGCCCAGCACGGCGCCAACCTGTTCGGCCTGGTGGAGGAGGGCGATGTGTACTCGCGCACGGCCAACCCCACGCTGGCGGTGCTGGAGCAGCGCATTGCGGCTCTCGAAGGCGGCGTGGCCGCGCTGGCCCTGGCCTCGGGCATGGCCGCCATCGACGTGGCGCTGGCCACGCTGGCCAGTGCGGGCGACCATGTGGTCGTGGCCTCGCAGCTGTATGGCGGCACGCACAACTTCATCGCCCATGTGCTGGCCTCGCGCGGCGTGCAGAGCACGGCCGTGGCCAAGGATGATTTGCAGGCGTTGCACCGGGCGATAGGGCCGCGCACCAAGGTCGTGTTCGTGGAGTCCGTGGGCAATCCATCGGGCGGCATTGCCGACCTGCGCCAGCTGGCCGACATCAGCCATGCGGCCGGCGTGGCCCTGGTGGTGGACAACACCGTGGCTTCGCCGCTGCTGCTGCGGCCCTTCGACTGGGGCGCCGACATCGTCGTGCACTCGGCCACCAAGGCCATCGGCGGACACGGCAATGTGCTGGGCGGGCTGATCGTGGACAGCGGCCGCTTCGACTGGGTGGCGCACGCGGGGCGCTACCCGCAGTTCAGCGCACCCGAGCCGGCCTACCAGGGCTTTGTCTTCACCGAGAAATTTCCCGACCGCGCCTTCATCGCGCGGGCCCGTGCCGTGCTGCTGCGCAACTGCGGCGCGGCGCTGGCGCCGCACAGCGCCTTCCTGCTGCTGCAGGGCCTGGAGACACTGGGCCTGCGCCAGGAGCGCGCCAGCCGCAACACGCTGGCAGTGATCGATTTCCTGCAGCGCCATCCGCTGGTGGAGCGCATACACCACGCCAGCCAGAGCGGCCACGCCGACCACGCGCTGGCCCTGCGCCAGCTGCGCGGCGGGCATGTGCCGGCGCTGCTGGGCTTCGAGCTGCGCGGCGGCCGCCCGGCGGCGCGCGCCTTCTATGACGCGCTGCGCCTGTTCCTGCGCCTGGTCAACATCGGCGACAGCAAGTCGCTGGCCGCCATTCCTGCCGAGACCACGCACAGCCTGCTCAGCGACGAGGAACTGGCGCGCGTGGGCATTGCGCCCGGGCTGGTGCGCCTGTCCATCGGCATAGAGCACCCGCAGGACCTGCTGGCCGACCTGGCGCAGGCGCTGGAGCAGGCGCAGGGCCATGCGGTGTTGGCTGCTGAACGCGAACAAGACCGCGAACAAAACCGCGAGCAAGACCGCGATCAGCGCCTGGCGGCCTGAGCGCTCCTTCCTTCCCCATTCCCTGGCAGCACAGCATGAGCACCTTGACAGCATCCACTCTCGACGCGCCCGCCGCCACAGCGGCAACCCCGGCCCTGCCCGTCATCGATCTGCAGGCCCTGCGCGACCCGGCCACGCAGGCCCAGGCGCTGCGCCAGCTGGCGCGCACGGCACGCGACACCGGCTTCTTCTACCTGGAAGGGCACGGCATAGGCCGGGACGCATGGCAGGGCATACAGCGGCGCGCGCGCGAATTCTTTGCGCAGCCGCTGGCCGACAAGCAGGCGCTGGCCATTGCCAACACGCGGCACTTCCGGGGCTATACGGCCGTGGGCATGGAGATCACGCGCCAGCGGCCCGACCAGCGCGAGCAGATCGACCTGGGGGAGGAATCGCCCGAGATTCCCGCAGGCCCCGGCGTGCCGGACTGGAAGGGGCTGCAAGGCCCCAACCAGTGGCCGCAGGCCTTGCCCGGGTTCCGCGAGGAGGTGCTGGCCTGGCAGGCGGCAGCGCATGGCGTGGCGCTGGAGCTGCTGCGCCACTTCGTGGCCGCGCTGCAGCTGCCCGAGGGCGCGCTGGACGCCCTGGTCAGCGGCCTGCCTGCGCATCGCATCAAGATCATCCACTACCCGGGCAGCGAGCTGGGCGCAGCAGGCCAGGGCGTGGGCGCGCACAAGGACGGTGGTCTGCTGACCCTGCTGCTGCAGGACGAGGTGGGCGGGCTGCAGGTGGAGACGCCGGCCGGCTGGGTCGATGTGCCGCCGCGTGAGGGGGCCTTCGTCATCAACATCGGCGAGATGCTGGAGCTGGCCACCAACGGCTATCTGCGCGCCAACGTGCATCGCGTGCTGGTGCCGCGCGCGGGCGTGCAGCGCTACTCCATCGCCTACTTCCTGGCGCCGCGCCTGGACCTGGGCCAGGTCCCGCTGCTGACCCTGCCGCCCGAGCTGGCCGTGCTGGCCACGGGGCCGCAGAGCGACCCGGACAACCCGCTGTTCAGCCATGTGGGCGAGAACGCGCTCAAGGGCCGTGTGCGCTCCCACCTGGATGTGGCCGAGCGCTTCTATCCCGAGCATTTCGCCCGGCTGCAGGCCCAGGCCCGCGCGGCCGGCCGTGAGTTGCACCCAGGAGCGTATTAGCCCCCCTGAGCGGCTGCGCCGCTTCCCCCCGCTCTCGCAGCGCTACGCACTGCGGGCAAGGGGACGCAGCCCTCGCTGCGGGGCGGCCCTTGCTCGGCTGCCCTGGCCTGGGTCATGCGCGCTTTGATGGCCTTCGGGGCACAACGGAATGAATAGCTGATATTGAAAGGACTGTGCGATGGACAAGCGAGTATTTCTGCGGGGACTGGCGGCGGGGGCCTCGGTGACGGCGATGTCAGGCGCCATCCGCGCCGCGCAGGCCGGCCCGCTGCGCGTGGGCGTGCGCGGCGGCGTGGACGAGGAAATCTGGGAGGTGGTGACCCGCGTGGCACGCGAGCAGGGGCTGCAGGTCAAGCCCGTGGTCATCAGCGGCGCGGCCAGCCCCAACGAGGCGCTGAACAACGGCGACATCGAGGCCAACTCCTTCCAGCATGTGCCGTTCCTGCGCGACCAGAACCAGCAGCGCGGCTACCGGCTGGTGGCGGCGGGCGATACCTATATCTCGCCCATCGCCTTCTATTCGAAAAAGCACAAACGCCTGGCCGACCTGCCCGCTGGCGCGCGCCTGGGCATTCCCAACGATCCCAGCAACCAGACGCGCGCGCTGGTGGTGCTGCAGGACCAGGGCATCCTGAAGCTGCGCGAGGGCTTCGACCCCTTCAAGGGCACGGCGGGCCTGGCCGACATCGCCAGCTACCAGAAGAAGGTGCAGCTGGTGGAGGCCGCTTCGGTGGTGCTGGCGCGCTCGCTGGACGATCTCGATGCCTCGGCCATCGTCAACAGCTTTGCCTACCAGGCCGGGCTGATCGCCACGCGCGATGGCATTGCCGTCGAAAGGCGCGAGCGCAATCCCTACGTGAACATCATTGCCGTGCACGAGCGCGACCGCGCTGCACCCTGGGTCGCGGCCCTGCTGCGCGCCTACCAGTCCGAGCCCGTGCGCCAGTTCATCGTGAGCAGGTACCAGGGCTCGGTGCTGCCGGCCTTCTGAGGCGTGTAAGGCAATGAAGGTGGAACAGGCGGCGGCCGGCGAGCCCCATGCAATCGATGCGCTGCAGCGGCCGCACATCGTCTTCGAGGGCGTGCGCAAGCACTACCCGGGCACGGGCACGGGAAGGAGCGCGGGCGAGCCCGTGCACGCACTGCAGGCGCTGAGCTTCGAGGTAGCGCGTGCCGAGGTGTTCGGCATCATCGGCCGCAGCGGCGCCGGCAAATCCACGCTGCTGCGCACCATCAATGCGCTGGAGCGGCCCAGCAGCGGCCGCGTGCTGGTGGACGGCACCGATGTCGCCACGCTGGACGAGGACGCGCTGGTGGCGCTGCGCCGGCGCATCGGCATGATCTTCCAGCACTTCAACCTCCTGTCCTCGCGCACGGTGTACGAGAACGTGGCCCTGCCGCTGCAGGCCGCGGGCTGGCGGCCCGCGCTCGTGCGCGCACGGGTGGACGAGCTGCTGGCCCTGGTGGGGCTGGCGGACAAGAGCGGCGCCTATCCGGCCCAGCTCTCGGGCGGGCAAAAGCAGCGCGTGGGCATTGCGCGCGCGCTGGTGCACGAGCCCGAAATCCTGCTGTGCGACGAGGCCACCTCGGCCCTGGACCCCGAGACCACGCAGTCCATCCTGGAGCTGCTGCGCGAGATCAACCGCAAGCTGCGGCTGACCATCGTGCTCATCACGCACGACATGGCCGTGATCCGCGAGGTCTGCGACCGCGTGCTGGTGCTGGACCAGGGCCGGCTGCAGGAGATCGGCGAGGTCTGGAAGCTGTTTGCGGCACCGCGCTCGGAGGCTGCGCGTGCGCTGCTGCGGCCGCTGCGGCAGGCCTTGGCGGCGGACCTGGAACTGGTGGCAGCGGCCGATGGCCCGGAGGCCGTCGCCGTGCTGGCCATCGGATGGGCCGACGGCGGCAGCCAGCAGGGCCTGCCGCTGGCGCAGCTCCAGGTGCTGGGCCCGCGTGCCCGCTTGCTGCAGGGCGGGCTGGACTGCATGCGCGGGCGTTCGCAGGGCCGCCTGCTGGTGGGCGTGCCGGTGCAGGATCTGCCCTCGTCGCTCTCCCCGCTCTCGCCGGCCGCGCTGTCTTCCCTTCAACAGGCGCTGGGCGCCGATTCACTGCAACTGCTTGGCCATGTCCCTGCCCCCGCTCGATAAATACCTGCAGGCCTTTCTGGAAACCCTGCTGATGGCGGGCGCGTCCTCGCTGATCGCCATCGTTGCCGGGCTGGCGCTGGCCATCGTGCTGCACACCACGGCGCCGGGCGGGCTCTATGCCAGGCCGCGCCTGTACCGGGGGCTGTCGGCGGCGGTGAACATCGGCCGGGCCATTCCCTTCATCATCCTGCTGGTGGCCCTGCTGCCGGTGACGCGCGCCATCGTGGGCACCACGCTGGGCACCTGGGCGGCGGTGGTGCCGCTGTCGGCCAACCTGATTCCGTTCTTTGCGCGCATCGCCCAGGTCAGCCTGGGCGAGGTGGACGGCGGCCTGGTGGAGGCGGCGCGCGCCATGGGCCTGCGCCGCCCGCAGATCGTGCGCCAGGTGCTGCTGCCCGAGGCGCTGCCGGGCCTGATCGGCGGCATGACCGTGAGCGTGATCGCCATGGTCAATGCCTCGGCCATGGCGGGCGCCGTGGGGGCGGGCGGCCTGGGCGACCTGGCCATCCGCTATGGCTACGAGCGCTATGAGACGCGCGTGATGTTCGAGGTCATCGTCATCCTGGTGGCCCTGGTGTCGGTGCTGCAGTTCGGCGGCGAATGGCTGGCGCGCCGGGCCGACCACCGGCGTTCGATCTCTTGAGATGATTTGGAAATAACAGACTGAATTTTTATTATTTTTGGTTTTTTCGACTTGTCTCGACAATGGCCTGCAGCAGCATTTGGGCTGCTGATTCTTTTCCGAGACGCTTCGATGACCCACACCACACGCCCCGCCTGGCCTTCCCCTCTTGCCGGCCGCACTGCCATGAAGCCGGGCGTGGCCATCGTCTGTGGCGTCCACCATGTCCAGCTGTCCTTCCCGGCGCGTGCCCAGGCGGCCATGGAGCGCTTTTATGGCGAAGTGCTGGGCCTGTCTGCCCTGTCCGTTGCCGGGCGTCCGGGCCTGAGCTTTCTGGCCGGCGGGCAGCGCATCGATCTGGTGCCCTACAAGGGGCAGTCCGGCGGCACCGAGCGCGCGGCGGGCAACCTGGTGCACCTGGCGCTGACGGTCAGCGACGTGGATGCGCTGCGCCAGCAGTTGCTGGTGCACGGCGGCCTGGCGCTGGAGGTGGCGCCCGTGAGCGAGGGCCGGCGCTGCTATGCGCGCGACCCCGCAGGCAATCTGATCGAGCTGCTGGAGCTGCCCCGCGAGGCAGCGGCCGATGCCCCGGATGAGCCGGCCGTGGCCTGTTCGGCCTGAAGCCTCTCGCCGTCCCCCTCTCTCTTTCCTTTCTGCTTTTGCCTTTCACAGGCCCGGGCCGCACCGGCCCCGGGCGGAGCCTTGCCCATGAACTTCCAGCAACTGCGCTATGTGCGCGAAACCGTGCGCCGCGGCTACAGCCTGACCGAGGTGGCCCACACGCTGCACACATCCCAGCCCGGCGTGAGCCGGCAGATCCGCGAGCTGGAGGAAGAACTGGGCGTGGAGATCTTCATCCGCGCAGGCAAGCGGCTGACCGGGCTGACGCCGCCCGGCGAGGCGCTGCTGCCCATCGTCGAGCGCCTGATGCTGGAGGCCGACAACCTGCGCCGCGTGGGCGCTGACTTCAGCGCCAGCGAGCAGGGCCGGCTGTCGATTGCCGCCACCCACTCCCAGGCCCGCTATGCGCTGCCCCATGTGGTGCGCGACTTCCGCCAGCGCTATCCGCAGGTGCGCCTGCACCTGCACCAGGGCTCGCCCGAGCAGGTGGCGCAGATGCTGCGCAGCGGCGAGGCCGACATCGGCGTGGCCACCGAGGCGCTGGCCGGCTATGAAGGCCTGGTCGCGCTGCCCTGCTACCGCTGGACGCACGGCGTGGTCGTGCCGCCCGGCCACCCGCTGCTGCAGTCGCAGCAGGCGCTGACGCTGGAGGCGCTGTCGCGCTTTCCCATCATCACCTACGAGCAGGGCTATACGGGCCGCGCCCACATCGACGAGGCCTTTGCGCGCGAGGGCCTGGAGCCCGACGTGGTGCTCACGGCCATGGATGCCGACGTGATCAAGACCTATGTGGAGCTGGACATGGGCGTGGGCATCGTCGCCTCGGTGGCGCTGGATGCCGAGCGCGACCAGGGCCTGCGCACGCTGGACGCCGGCCATCTGTTCGAGGTCAACACCACACGGCTGGGCCTGCGCAAGGGCGCCTGGCTGCGCGGCTATGCCTATGCCTTCATCGAGACCTTCGTGCCCACGCTGACGCGCGAGGTGGTCGAGCAGGCCGTGCGCCAGGGCGTGGAGCCAGAGTAGGCAGACAAAGGAGGCCGGCCTCAGCCCGGCTCGCGCGCCATCTCCAGCAGGGTGTCGCCGGTCACGCGATAGCGGATCCACTCGGTCTGGGGCAGGGCGCCCAGGCGGTCGTAGAACTCGATGGAGGGCAGGTTCCAGTCGAGCACGCTCCACTCGAAGCGACCGCAGTCCTTCTCGACGGCGATCTGCGCCAGCCGGCGCAGCAGCGCCGTGCCCGCGCCCAGGCCGCGCGCCTCGGGCGTGACATAGAGGTCTTCGAGGTACAGGCCGTGGCGGCCCTGCCAGGTCGAGTAATTGAAGAAGTAGACCGCAAAGCCCACGGGCTGGTCGCCATGCAGGCAGATCAGGCCGAAGACGGCGGGGTTGTCGCTGAACAGGGTGCGCTTCACATGCTCTGGCGTGGCCAGGACTTCATGCTCGGCTTTTTCATAGACGGCGAGTTCGCGCACGAAGCGGACGATGAGCTCGGCGTCATCGGGGGTGGCGGGTCGGATCTGTAGGGTGGTAGTCATTCAAACGCGGGGGAACACGGGAAGCCCGGAAAAACGGTATTGCGGCGCAAGATGGCGCCGCAATCTCCGGTTTTAGCCGATTTTCACGCCCGTGTCCGCCAGGGGCTGTTGCACCGGAAGGGGCAGGAACTGGCGCAGGATCTGGAAGTGGTCCTCGAAGAACGCGCTTTCCATGGCGGGCAGGTCGCAGACGGCCACCCAGCGCGCCAGTGCCGCATCGTCGCCGCCCTGCACGGGCGGCAGCGAGGGCAGCACGCCCAGGTCCAGGTAATGCACATGGGTGATGGTGCGCCCGCGCAGGCTGCGGTCGGGGTGGTCGAAGACCTGCACGGACTGCAGGGCGGCCTGCAGGTCGGCCTCGCTGAGCGTGGAGCAGGTCTCCTCGCGCAACTCGCGCAGGCAGGACTGCCACAGCGTGTCGCGCGGCTCCAGGAAGCCGCCCGGCAGCGCCCACAGGCCCAGGCCCGGGGCATGGGCGCGGCGTATCAGCAGGATGTGGTCCTGTTGCGCGCCTTCGTGCGGCACGCGGCAGCGCAGCAGTGCGTCCACGGTCACGAAGACGGGCGGGTAGGGCGCCGCAGCCCAGGCCTGGCGGTACCGGGCCAGCATGCGCCATTCCTCGCACATCTGCGCATGGGCGGGCGTGGTGGCCCATTGGCGCAGGAACTGCAGGGTGGCGGGCGGCACCTGGGCGGCCAGGGCCTCGAAGTCCACGCCTGATTCGCCGAAGTAGATGTCGCGCAGCGGCGTGGCGTCGAACTGGCCCAGGCGCGGCAGGCTGATCAGCTGCCAGCGCGGAAAGCGCGCCAGGTAGCCGCTGGTGGCGTCCTTGAAATGGCCGACCAGGGCCACGCTGGCGCCTTCGGGCACGCAGGACTGCACGGCCTGCTGCACGGCCTGTACCCACAGCGGCTCGTTGTAGTAGTCGCGCACGGGCACGCAGTGCAGGCGGGCCGCGTCCGCGGGCGGCAGCGCCTCGCGCAGCATCTGCGCGCGTTCCTGCCAGCTGAAGGGGTTCTTGGGATTGGGCGCCTGCCAGGCGCTGCCCAGCACGACGACGATCTGCTCGGCACGCTCCAGCGCCGCGCGCAGCAGGGCCATGTGGCCGTTGTGCAGCGGCTGGAAGCGCCCGATCAGCACGGCGGTGTGCACGCGCTCGCTGGTGGCCGGGGTTTCGGTGGGGGCGTCCATGGCGGCAGTCTCTTGCATAAACAGGCTCGGTGGCTTCACTCTGGCTTCATTCGTAGTGGGCGGCAATGGGCATTTGGCGCCCGGTACCGAAGGCGCGCGGGCGCACGCGCAGTATGGGCGGGGCCTGGCGGCGCTTGTACTCGCTGCGGAAGATCATGCGCTTGACGCGGTCAACCAGCTCGGCCCCGCCGGGCTGGCCCAGCAACTGGGTCACAAAACGCTCGGCCGTGCCGTATTCGGCGGTGGACAGGTGCCGGCCCTCGATGGCGTATTTGAGGATTTCGTCCAGCACCGCATAGGGCGGCAGGCTGTCCTCGTCCTTCTGGTCGGGCGCCAGCTCGGCCGAGGGCGGCTTGTCGATGATGGCCTGGGGAATCAGCTCGCGGCCGGCACTGCGGTTGATGTGGCGCGACAGCTCGAAGACCTCGGTCTTGTACAGATCGCCCAGCAGGCCCAGGCCGCCGTTGGTGTCGCCATACAGCGTGCAGTAGCCCACCGAGATCTCGGACTTGTTGCCCGTGGTCAGCAGCAGGTGGCCGAAGGCGTTGGAGTACTCCATCAGCGTGGTGCCGCGGATGCGTGCCTGCAGGTTCTCCAGCGGCAGGCCCTGCAGCGGCTGGCCGAAGCTGGCCTCGAACTGGCGCGCATAGCCGTCGACCAGTTCGCGGATCGGGTGCTCATGCAGCGTGATGCCCAGGTTGCGGCACAGGATCACCGAGTCATCGACCGAGCCGCTCGACGAAAAGCGCGAGGGCATGGTGACGGCCACCACGTTGTCCGCGCCCAGGGCCTCGGCCGCCAGGGCCAGTGTCAGCGCGCTGTCTATGCCGCCCGAGCTGCCCACCACCGCGCGCGTGAAGCCGCAGCGGCGCGCATAGTCGCGCAGGCCCAGCACGATCTGGCGGCGGTAGAACTCCATGGTGGGCAGGCCTGCGGCCGGCACGCTCATGCAGGGCTGGCCGGCCGCGTCGAGGAAGCGCCCATCGTCGAACTGCAGCGTGCGCAGGTCTTCGACAAAGCGCTCGGCCTCGAAGACCACGCCGCGCCCGGGCTCCACCGCGAACGAGGCACCGTCGAACACGATCTGGTCCTGGCCGCCGATCTGGTTCACATAGAGGATGGGCAGGCCGTGGCGCGTGGCCGCCTGGCCGAAGATCTCGTGGCGCTGCTCGCGCTTGCCCAGGTGGCTGGGGCTGGCGTTGATGCTGACCACCAGGTCGGGCGCGGCGTCGGCCATGCGCGCGAAGGGGTTGGTGGCGTAGTCGGCACCGGCGTCGTTCCAGCCGTCCTCGCACACCAGAAAGCCCACCTGGGCCTGGCCTATGCGCAGCACCTTGGCCGCGTCGGGGCCGGGCTCGAAGTGGCGGCGCTCGTCGAAGATGTTGTAGGTGGGCAGCAGCTGCTTGTCGTAGCGCAGGCGCACGGCGCCGTCCTTGAGCACCAGCAGGCTGTTGTGCAGCGGCTTGCCCGGCCCGCTGGCGCGCGTGGGCGCGCCGATGACCCAGTGCAATTGCGGCCACTGGCGCGTGGCCTGCAGCAGCTGCTGCAAGCCTTGCTCCAGGCGCTCGCGAAAGGCGGGCTCGTCCAGCAGGTCGCCAGGGTAGTAGCCGCACAGCGACAGCTCGGGAAAGACCAGCAGGTCGGCCCGCTCGTGCGCGGCGCGGGCAGCGGCCTCGGCCATGCGGGCCACGTTGCCGGCGATGTCACCGACGGTGGGGTTGAGTTGGGCAATGGTGATGCGCAGCATGAATGGAGCCTTGGCGGTGTCAGGCGGCGACAGGCTGGGCCAGGCCGAAGACCTGGCGCAGATAGGCCAGATAGGTTTCGTCGTTGCACAGCGTCTTGCCCGGCGAGTCCGAGATCTTGGCCACGGGCTGGCCGTTGGCGTGGGTGAGCTTCATCACGATGTTGATGGTCTCCAGCCCCATGTCGTTGGTCAGCCGCGTGCCGATGCCGAAGCCCAGCTGTATGCGGTCGGCAAAGCGCTGGTACAGGGCCAGGGCCGTGTCCAGGTCCAGGCCGTCGGAGAACACCAGGCGCTTGGCCTGGGGGTCTATGCGCAGCTTCTGGTAGTGGGCGATGGCCTTCTCGCCCCAGGCATACGGGTCGCCCGAGTCGTGGCGCAGCCCGTCGAAGAGCTTGGCGAAGTACATGTCGAAATCGGCCAGGAAGGCATCCATGCCCACGGTGTCGGTCAGGGCCACGCCCAGGTCGCCCCGGTACTCCTGCACCCAGTCCTCCAGCGCGGCGATCTGGAAGTCGCGCAGGCGCACGCCCTGGGCCTGGTAGCTCTGCAGGTACTCATGGGCCATGGTGCCTATGGGTACGATGCCGAAGTCGCGCGCCAGCAGCACGTTGGACGTGCCCTTGAACCACTGCGCCGTCTGCGTGGCAAAGGCCTGGACCACCTCGCGCTGCCAGGCGCCTGAGAAGCGCCGGCGCACGCCGAAGTCGAACAGCTCGAACGGGTTGCGCAGCCTGGCCTCGCAGGCCAGGTGGCGCAGACGCTCGATCTTGCCGGCCAGGCGCCTGCGGCCTTCGGCCAGCGCCGCCTCCGCGTCGAAGCGCCGGAAATACAGCTCGTTGACGATGGCCAGCACATAGATCTCGAAGCCCATCACATGGACCTGGGGGCCCTTGGCCTCGATGTGCAGGGTATCGCCATCGGCCCACGCACGGATGAAGGCGCGCTGGAACTGGAAGATGCGCAGAAAGTCGATGAAGTCGCTCTTCATGAAGCGCAGCCCGCCCAGGTAGGCCAGGTCTTCGGGCGTGAAGCGCAGCGCGCACAGGGCGTCCAGCTCGCGCTCCACCTCGGGCAGCAGCTCGGCCAGCGGGAAAGCGGTCTTCGTGCGGCAGACGAATTCGTACTCGGCCTCGGTCTGGGGATTGCGGTGCAGCATGGCCTGCCACATCGTGAATTTGTAGAGATCGGTGTCGAGCAGGCTGGTGATGATGGGAGCCATGGTGCGATGCTGGGGAAACAGGAAAGGAGGCTGTGCGCGGGAAGGCGGTCCGGCCCCTACAGGTGGAGTTCTTGGCTGGAGGCCAGCCGCAATCCGCGGGCCTGCATGGCTGCCAGGAAATCATGGTGCGCGGACTCGAAGCCCGGCACCGGGCTCATGGCGTCGTGCATCAGCACGATGCGCTCAGGATGGGGAAGGTGCTCGACCAGATGCTCGACCGTGGAGCGCACGCAGTGACTGCTCGCCTCGCCAGCAACGACCAGCAAGTCGGCCCGGTCCAGCCGCTCCAGCAGGCCGGTGTTCAGCAGGGTCGCCGGATCGGCAGGGTCCGGCACCTCGGCCTGCAGGGCACTGTAATGCTCGGTCCAGGGATTGAGCCCCTTGAAAACGTTGTACACGGCGCGCTGGCGCTGCTGCTGCCAGTCGCCACAGGCCGCCAGCACATCGGCATGGATACCGTGGCCCCAACTGCCCACTTCGCAGTGCACGGGCCAGACCATCAGCGTGTAGCGGCTGTTGGCTTCGAGTGCATCCAGATATTCCAGGCTGCGCTGCAGCGCCTCGGCGTTGCGCGGCCGGAACACCCCCGCCCGCACCTGCGCCGCCGTGATAGGGGTGAACGGCGCCACATCGCCGCCGTCACCCTGTTGCCAGAAGGCGGGGTGGGCAATGTCATAGCGCTGGTGCGAGTCCAGCGTCACCGTGATGGCGTCCACCTTCGCCCCCTCGCGCCGTATCCAACCGGCAAGCCGCTGCATGTCGGCATGGGCGCCCGCCACGGGAAGGCTGGGACGTTGCCCGCCGGGGCGCCAGTCCTCAGGCAGATCGCAGAAATCGTTCTGGGGGTCTATGACCAGGAGCTGGGTGTTCAAGGATGGCATTGGTAGATGCACAGAAGCAACGCTTTGGGCGACAGCATGTGAATGCTTCAGTGTAGTGCCGCGTGAACTCTGCTTGCCATCCGCCGCTTTGTCAGGATGGTGTGCCGTTGTAGGCAACGGGATCTGGGGGTGGGGGCTTGTCAAGGCGAGGGTGACACCAAAGGGAGAAAATCCAGCGCAACGCGATGGCGAACCTACAATGGGAGGTTTTACGTATTCCTTGGTCCGTTTTGGCTGTGCCAGCTGGTGATTTTGTTGCACTGCATCAACCGAACGACGTTATTCGGTAGTCTTTTATTATCAATATGGCATCACTTCAGGTAACAACTACTGTCATGGGTGTAGGGTTGGCCGCGCTGATTCTGTACCTGATACGCCGCGACCACCTCTATCTCATGCATGGACTGTTCTGGGTAGCGGTGGCCATGGCTGCGGTGGTGCTCGGCGTTTGGCCCGGCTTGGTTGATGGCATCGCCGCTGTTCTGAGCATCAGTTATCCCCCCGCAATTTTGCTACTGCTGGCTTGTATCGTGTTGTTTTTAAAGGCGTTACACGCCGACATGATGAACACCCGCATTGAGCGCGACGTGCGCCGTCTCAACCAGCGGTTAGCCATGCTGGAGGCGGATACCGAAACCCTGCGCAGCCCAGCTTCTTCCAACACCTTTTCCTCATGACCTCTCCCCTGCTCCCCGTCATTTTGTGCGGAGGCTCCGGTACCCGCCTGTGGCCACTTTCGCGTGAGACATATCCAAAGCAGTTCCTGGCACTTGCTGACAGTCAGACGATGCTTCAGCAGACAGCAACACGTCTTCAAGGGCTGACCGCACAAATTCCGCAGGCCGTGGCTCCTGTCCTGGTTTGCAACGTGGAGCATCGTTTTCTGGCTGCAAGTCAGCTTACGCATGTAGGTATCCAGCAAGCCGCCATATTGTTGGAGCCGGTAGGTCGCAACACGGCCCCTGCGCTGACTTTGGCGGCACTCCATGCATGTGCGGACGGGGAGGACCCCGTACTTCTCGCCATGCCGGCAGATCATGTGGTTGCTGATCGTGAAGCCTTTCATGGTGCAGTGCATAAGGCTTATATGAAGGCCAGTGAAGGCTGCATGGCCACTTTCGGTATCGTGGCGGACCGCCCTGAGACGGGCTATGGTTACATCCAGTTCAGCGAAATTGACGAGCAAGGCGTCCACCGTGTGGAAAGCTTCGCGGAAAAGCCCGATGCCGAACGTGCACGGCACTATCTGGAACAAGGGAACTATCTTTGGAACAGCGGCTTGTTCATGGTGAGAGCCAGTGTCTGGATCAAAGCCATGGAGCATTGCAGGCCCGATATTCTCCGCGCCTGCCAAGACGCCATGCGAGCTGCTCAGCGCGACCTGGATTTCATCCGCCCTGATGCGGCGGCATTTGCGGCCTGCCCGTCGGACTCTATTGACTATGCCGTGATGGAGCGCTTGTCCACAATGCCGGAACTGGACATCGCTGCACGGGTGGTGCCCATGGAAGCCGGTTGGTCGGATGTAGGTGCCTGGGATGCGCTATGGGATGTGCGTGAGCAGGATTCCGAAGGAAACGCGCTGATGGGTGACGCTGTCCAGCATGGCTGTTCCAATTCCTTGCTGCTCTCAAGCAGCCGACTTGTTGCTGGCGTAGGGCTGCAAGATGTGGTCGTCGTGGAGACGCCCGACGCTGTTCTGGTGGTTGACAAGCGTCGCACTCAGGATGTTAAGAAAATCGTCGCCCACCTCGTTCAGACTGG
Source organism: Delftia sp. NA_296.1 (assembly GCF_052692095.1). Lineage (NCBI taxonomy): Bacteria > Pseudomonadati > Pseudomonadota > Betaproteobacteria > Burkholderiales > Comamonadaceae > Delftia > Delftia sp. NA_296.1. The sequence goes on from NZ_JBQZGF010000011.1 coordinate 145,215, forward strand.
CCATGCACTCGCACATTCGCATCGCAAGGTGCATCGACCCTGGGGATGGTACGACAGCATCGATAGCGGAGAGCGTTTTCAAGTCAAGCGCATCGTCGTCCATCCTGGCGCAAGCTTGAGCTTGCAAATGCATCATCACCGTGCAGAGCACTGGGTGGTGGTCAAGGGAACTGCCGAAGTAACCAACGGTGAAAGGACATTTTTGCTCGGTGAAAATGAGTCGACTTATATTCCCCTTGGGCATATACACAGGTTGGCCAATCCTGGAAAGGTTCCTCTGGAAATCATTGAAGTACAGTCCGGAAGTTATCTGGGAGAAGATGATATCGTGAGATTCGAGGACACCTACGGCCGTGTTCAGCGGTTGAGCTAACCCGGATAGGGTATTGAGAATTCTCTTTTTGCTTTCCGTCTTCTAAAATTGAATTATTTCAGTTGACCGGGGCAGTTTTAATTTGAAGAAGTTGCAGTAGATTATCTAACCAATAATATCGCTGTATTTTTAATGATCGAGTAGGGTATCGATATGAAGAAAAAAATTGCTTTGATTACGGGTATTACAGGCCAGGATGGTGCATACCTGGCTGAGTTTCTTTTGCAAAAGAATTACGAAGTTCATGGCGTTCGTCGCAGGGCATCGCTGTTCAATACGGATCGTATTGACCATCTGTATCACGATCCGCATAAAAAAGGCTACGACCTGACGCTGCATTACGGGGATTTGACAGATTCCTCAAGCCTTATTCGAGTGGTGCAGGAGGTTCGGCCGGATGAGGTTTATAATCTTGCAGCACAAAGCCACGTGGCAGTTTCCTTTGAAGAGCCGGAATATACTGCGAATTCGGATGCGCTGGGAACACTCCGCCTCCTGGAGGCAATTCGCATTGCCGGACTGAAGGATACAACGAAGTTCTACCAAGCATCCACATCCGAGTTGTATGGATTGGTGCAGGAAATACCTCAAAAGGAGACAACCCCATTCTATCCGCGGTCTCCCTATGCGGTTGCAAAGATGTATGCCTATTGGATTACCGTCAACTATAGGGAAGCCTATGGTATGTATGCCTGCAACGGGATCCTTTTTAATCATGAATCTCCGATCCGTGGTGAAACCTTCGTGACACGAAAAATCACACGGGCACTGGCACGCATCAAGCTGGGTCTACAGGATTGCCTCTATCTTGGAAACATGAATGCTTTGCGTGACTGGGGTCACGCACGCGACTATGTTGAGATGCAGTGGCTGATGTTGCAGCAGGACAAGGCAGAGGATTTCGTGATTGCCACTGGCGAGCAGCATTCCGTCCGGGAGTTCGTGGAGCTGGCGGCAAAGGAGGCTGGTATACAAATACGATGGGATGGAGAGGGCATTGAAGAAAAGGGATACGACATTGCAACGAATAAATGCATTGTCGCTGTTGATCCCCGTTACTTCCGTCCGGCCGAAGTTGAAACGCTTTTGGGCGATCCTTCGAAAGCAAAGGAGAAGCTGGGCTGGGTGCCGCAAACGTCCTTCCAGGAACTGGTCTCTGAAATGATGCGTGAAGACCTGAAGGAGGCCCAAAGGGATGAGCTGGTCAAGCAGCATGGTTTCAAGTATTTCAATTACCACGAATGAAATAAGTGAAGAGGTCAGAAAATGATTCCTGTTTATCAGCCTTATTTCACTGGTCAAGAAAAGAACTATGTCAACCAATGTCTGGATTCCACTTGGATATCTTCCAAGGGAGAGTTCATTCAGCGGTTTGAAGATGGATTTGCCGAGTACATTGGAGTAAACAAGGCAACCAGCGTTAACAACGGCACGGTCGCGATACACCTTGCATTGGAAGCGGTTGGAATCAAGGCAGGTGATGAAGTCATCGTTCCCGCGCTGACCTACATCGCTTCGGTGAATACCATTATTCAAACAGGTGCTACACCTGTCTATGTAGATTCTCTGGCTCAGAGCTGGCAAATAGACCCGAATGACATACTGCGAAAAATCACCGACCGTACAAAAGCGGTGATGGTTGTTCATTTGTATGGACTTCCTTGTGACATGGATCCGATTGTCAAGATCTGCCGAGAAAAGAACCTTTTGCTGATAGAGGATTGTGCGGAGGGATTTGGCTCCTACTACAAAGGAAAGCATGTAGGAACCTTTGGGGATATTGCCACCTTTTCTTTTTTCGGAAACAAGACCATAACGACCGGAGAGGGCGGAATGGTTGTGGCAAACGATCCCGCAACGATTGAGCGCGCTTTTCATCTGAAAAACCAGGGAGTCTCAAAAACGAGGGAGTACTGGCATGATGTGGTGGCATACAACTATCGTATGACAAACATCTGTGCCGCAATCGGTTTGGCACAATTGGAAAAGGCGGACGAGATTTTGGAGCGAAAGCGCCAGATCGCATCGTGGTATGAGTCAAATCTTGGAAATTTGCCGCTGAAATTTCATTCTGAACTGCAGGATACCCGGCATTCATTCTGGATGTGCTCTATTGCGGTGAACGATGCTTCGGACCGGGCTCCCTTGAGGGCGTATCTGAAGGCTCAGGGTGTGGAAACACGCCCTGTATTTTATTTGGCCAATGCAATGCCACATTGTCAAACTGATGAGATATTTCCTGTTGCCGAGTCCATCTCAAGCCGTGGTATCAATTTGCCAAGTTATCCCGCTCTTTCTCAAGATGAGGTAGCGATGATTTGTGCTCAGATTTCACGGTATTTTAAAGAATAAATAGAGTCAGTTATTTTCACAGGCCATATCGACAGTTACTTTATAAATTATCTTCCTGCCCGCTATGTTGTCTATCTATTGATACTTTGACCGCATAGTTGGCAGGAAATAAAAATGGCCGCTAGAGAATCCAATGAATATCGTTAAAATTTTGCTGTTGGAGAGATCTAAGAAGCAATTAATGAGAAAGAATATTATGCTGCTTGGAGCGGTTCATGCGTAAATATTGGCAAGGGATTTGGCGAGCCAGATATTTTTGGACTCACTTGGCAATGTCTGATTTGAGGTCTCGTTGGCGGAGATCTTTTTTTGGAGCTTTGTGGTCTATTATCCAGCCACTGGGGATGACTGCGCTGCTTGCCATTGTTTTCAGCAAGATGTTCAATTCGGATATCACAACGTATGCTCCTTATATTCTTTCCGGGATCATCGTCTGGGAATTTATCGCGGCGAATGTCACTGGAGGAGCATTGTCTTTTGTTCAAGCAGATGCATATATAAAACAATGTAGGCATCCGTTGGCAATTTATACTCTGAGAACCGTTCTCGGCAGCTTGACCGTTCTTGCTCTGGCCAGCTTGGCACTCTATGGCTGGTCTTTGACTGTGATGCCGCAGAATTTTGGATGGAGTTGGTTGGCGTCATTGAGTATATTCCCCGTCGCTGCCTTGATCGCTTGGCCGATGTCCACCCTTTTAGCCTATGTTGGTGTACGTTTTCGTGACATACCTCATGCAGCGGGACTGGTGCTGCAGGCTCTTTGGTTTGTTTCTCCTGTTTATTTTGAAGTAAAAATGTTCAGGCAAGGAGGAATGGGATTTCTGGTGGATAACAATCCTATCTATCATTTGCTTCAACTGATCCGCGCACCATTGCTGGAAGGGAAATGGCCTACTTGGGAAAATTATGCTTATTCAATTTTATTGGCATTGATATTTGCACTAATTGCCTGGCTTGTCGGAAGAAAAGCAGAGCGTAAAGTTATATTTTATTTATGAGAAATCCGCATATCCGACTTGAAGCTGTAAATCTCCACTATGCTTCTGTTTCATTCAAAGAGCGTTCTGTCAGGGAACTGTTGGCAAATACGCTTCTTCGTCGAAAAAAGCGAGTGAGCTTGCAGGATGTGCATGCTCTTAAAAATATCAATCTCGATATAAGCAAGGGTGAGCGCGTAGGTCTGCTGGGCCACAACGGAGCTGGTAAAAGCACATTCTTGAAAACCGTTGCTGGGCTATATCCAATTTCAAGCGGGTGCGTTCAGGTAGATGGTGAAGTTCGTTCACTGTTTGACCTGAGTTTAGGATTTGAGCCGGACGCAACTGGCCGTGAAAATATACTTTATAGAGGCCTTCTGCTAGGTCTTTCTCCAGAGTTCATGCGGGAGAAAGAGCCCGAAATCGTTGAGTTTGCAGGATTAAGAGAGTTTATAGATTATCCAATTAAGACTTATTCTGCGGGAATGCAGGTGCGACTGGCATTTGCGATATCAACCGCTGTGGGGGGGGATATTCTTCTGCTGGATGAGGTAATTGGTGCGGGCGATGCGAATTTCATGAACAAGGCAAAGCAACGTATCGTTTCTTTGGTTGAACAGGCTGATATTCTAATTCTGGCATCCCATGATTTCAGTGCCCTAGAGAATTTATGCCAGAGAGGGGTTGTTCTGCATCGAGGGGAAATTGTATTTGATGGTGCGGTGAGTAAAGCAATAATTGAATATAAAAAAGTGAACGGGCTGTCATGAGTGAAGAAAAGCCTTTGCGGGTGATGTGGTTGTTGAATCACACAACTGCGAGAAAATTCGAAATATCGATGTTGAAGAATATCGGTGTGAATCAGATATTTACGCCAAAATCTTTTCCTCAAGATCAATCGTTTAGAACTGCTTCTATTGATTATTCTGAGGATGCTTCGCTCGAAATTCCAAAAGATGATCTCGCTATACTGAATGCCACTGATTGGTACGATGGTGTTCCAGAAGCTACGTGGGAATTAGCGAACAAATATTTCGATGTCATATTCTTTTTGCCAATGAATCGAGAGGCTCTTGATAGTCTATCGAAGCACTTCAGGGGAATCGCCATTTGGCGGATATATGGTCGTGACAAGAGCGCTTCTTATGATTTAGTGCTCAACGATTATATTGCCAGGAATGGATATGGGGGGGTCTGCATAAGGCGCATGGGGCGGCGTTTTTATTTTGGCGAAGCATATTCTCACATAGCTGACGCCGAGCCGCCTTACTTGCGTGACCGGAGAATTTTTCTTCCTCTGGGCCTCGCGAATGCAGAAATTAAGGACAAATGGGAGGGCAAAGAGAGAAAAATCTATTTCGTTTGCCCGGAAATCGCATCAAGTCCTATATATGGAGAGATTTATAGGAATTTCAAAAAAGCATTTGAGGGTGTTCCATATATAGTCGCAGGTGCACAGCCTATATCTGTAAATGACGAGCGTGTCTTGGGTTATGTGACAGACGATGAGCATGCCTATAATATGGCTCAAAGTCGCGTTATGTTTTATCACTCTCAGGAGCCAAATCATATCCACTACCATCCGTTTGAGGCAATCCGAGCAGGTATGCCGCTTGTCTTTATGGCGGGAGGCATGTTGGATCGGATGGGTGGTGTTGGTTTGCCTGGGCGCTGTAAAACAGTTGTGGAAGCAAGGCGCAAGATTGAAGCTATTTTATCGGGCAATCAAGAGTTGATTGAGAGCATTCGTCATACGCAGGCGGCACTTCTTCAATCCATGATCCCAGAAAATTGCGAGCCCGCGTGGCGCACTGGATTTGCTCAGATTGCATCCAATTTGGCTGAAGTACGGGCTGAGCAAGCAATGCGCCCCAGTGTAGCTCGAAAGAAAAGGATAGCAGTTGTCTTGCCCGTAGCCTATCGAGGTGGTAGTTTGCGAGGAGTCCAGGCGCTGGCACATGCAATCCATATGGGCAGTCACCAGTCTGGTGATGCCGCAGAGGTTGTTTTCTTGCATCCAGATGAACCATTCGTTTATTCTGATTCAGATTTCGATGATTTTCCAAAAGAAATAAAGCGGCGGCCGTTTAAATGGAGAACATTATCTTCAGAAGAGGCAAGCCGAGCAATGCGTTATGCAGGATATGAAAATTGGAGACCCGCTTCAGAGCATTATCTAGTACCAGAAGATGGGATACGAAATCTTCAGGATTGCAATCTTTGGATAATAGTGAGTCACCGCATGATTTATCCTATTCTTCCTTTGAAGCCCGTCGTGCTTATGATGTACGATTTCTTGCAAAGGTATATTGATGTTATTCCTCAGCGATATGAGTTGATGTTTTTGTCGGCTGTGCGCTCTGCCGAAAAGATATTGGTGACATCGGAGTTTACGCGGAAAGATGCACTGCAATATGCAGGAATAGAATCGAAAAAAGTAAGTAAAGTGCCGATGCTGGCTCCGGAATTTGAAATAAATCGGGAAATTATTGCTTCCTTGGATGGAGAAGTTTCATATTTCATTTGGACAACTAATTCCACACCGCATAAGAATCACAAAAATTCTTTGGAAGCCCTCCATATATATTATGAGGAAATGAATGGTACGCTGGATTGCAGGGTAACCGGTGTGAATTCTCGAAATATATTGGTGGATACAAACCCTAAAACTGATTCAGTTGCCAAATTGTTTAGAGAAAATAGACTACTGAGGCGGAGAGTCAAGTGGATGGGGGAGTTGCCAGATTTTGCTTACAGAAAAACGTTGGCGAATGCCAAGTTCATTTGGCACTCTGGTAAATCGGATAATGGTACTTTTTCCGTCATTGAAGGCGCATGTTTAAACGTTCCGGCGCTCTCCAGCGATTATCCCGCGATGCGCGAGATTGATGAACAGTTCTCTTTGCGAATGGCCTGGATGGATCCGGAATCTCCGAGAGATATGGCTAAAAAGCTTAAGATGATGGAAAACAATATAGCAGCACGGCGAGATATGCTTCCCTCTGAAGCCCTGTTGAGGGCTCAATCAATCGGGAATCATGCCAAAAAATACTGGCAAGAGGTTCGTGCATGTCTTTGAAGCAGTATGGAATTTACTTGGCTTTCCCTCCCACCGTAGATTTGCGAGCGGAAGGGCTTGGGCGGCATCTCGCCATGTTTCTTAAAGGTGCTGAGAAACTAGGTGATGCACGGTTCATAATCGTCTGCCCCAGTTGGTCACAGGAAACTCTTCATACTCTTTTTGAGAGTGAACAGGTCTCGGCAGAAGTTTTCGAGATTGCTTCGCCACAAAATAAACCATATATTTTGAGCGTATTTGAAGCGTGGCGAGCATATCGTTCTCGATTCAAAAGACGAAGCGGGAGATTCCAGCGTATGCTGGACTTCGCAATGGGAAAGGTTTCACGAGTTTGGCAAGTATTTGCGAAAAAAGCTGTTGCTGTCAATAGTTTTTCGTCAATGGTAGCATTTTTGCTGTTGTCGTTGGTTGCCCTAATCGTTGCGTTTCCAATTTCTATTATTGCGTTGCCTGTTGCCGCCATACTTGTGATCAAAAGAGGCTGGAGCATGATGCGCCGGCGTGCTTCCTCGCAAATCAAGTGGTGCCATAAAATTGCTAGCAGGATAAATTCACTGCTCGCTAGACCTGATAAAGAGGGGCTGTTGTTTCGTCTTTTTGACGAGATGCAAAAAATTGAGGCTGCTCGTATGCAGGACATCATAGATAGCTTGCCTCGTGTCCGAGCATGGTACAGCCCCACGGCATTTTGGCCAAGCTTTAATAAAATCAAAGCTCCGCGTCTAATGTGTGTTCCAGATGTCGTATTGAATGACTTTCCTGTAGGATTTTCCATGCTTGGCGGTAATCGCCTTGCGACTGTGTATGAGACTTTGGAGAAATCGATTAAAGGGGGATGTAATTTTGTAACTTACAGTGAGACTACAAAATGGAATACTTTGATAGATAGATACGGTATACCTGCTATTAACGTCAGGGTCGTACCGCACGCGCCAAACGATCTTCATCATTGGGTAAAGATCACGGGGTTTCCTGATGTCGAGGCCACTTCGCGTAAATATTGCCAGTCCTTGATGAGAGGCGCGTTGCAAAGAAGTACCAATGTGGATTACACCTCCGCATTTAGCAATGGGGATGTGGAATTTCTTTTCTACGCAAGCCAATTTAGGCCAAGTAAAAATGTGATGACACTTCTGCGAGCCTATTTGCATCTGCTGAGACGAAGATATTTGGGTGTAAAGTTGGTTCTGACTGGGCATCCAAGTGCTATCCCTGAAATATGGCAATTTATTTTTGATAACAGATTAGAGAATGACGTAATTTTTCTTCATGGATTGAAAATAGAAGAGCTTGCCGCTTTCTATAAACTTGCAACCTTGGCTGTTAATCCTAGCTTGAGCGAGGGAGGGTGTCCTTTTACGTTCACGGAGGCGTTGTCGGTCGGCACGCCTGTAGTTATGGCAAGGATTCCAGTAACGGAAGAAGTTATACAGGATCCAGATGTTCAGGATGCCACATTCTTCGATCCCTATGATTGGGAGGATTGTGCGAGCCGCATTGAATGGGCAATCAAGAACAGGGCTGAGCTTCTATCGCTTCAACTCAAGACATATGCTGAATTGTGCGAGCGATCATGGACCGACGTCGTGAGGGAGCATTTGCAGGTGCTGGATGAGATTTCCGCCATGAATGCGGTGGTGCATTCCAATGCTTAATCGACGCTTGATCATCCTGGGATTTGGGGGGCATGCGCGTAGCGTTGCTGATGTTGCCTTGGCGTGCGGATATGGCAGCTTGCTTTTTGTGGATGAAAATGCCAAGCCGAATGAGAATTTTCTGGGTCATCCGGTTGTCGGTTCTCTTCCGGCCCTTGAAGGTGAGTCATGCGACGCCATTTCTGCTTCTGGGGACAACGCCAAGCGTGCTAAGCAGTGCCAAGATATCGAAGCCTCCTGTTTGAAATTGATTTCTTTGATATCTCCTTTAGCTAGTATAGGGTGCGGAAGTGTCATCGCTGAGGGAAGCTTTATTGCGCATCACTCGCATGTGGGGCCAATGGCCTCCATTGGCCGTGGTGCCATTATTAATACTGGCGCCATTGTTGAACATGAATCAGTGGTGGGGGATTTTTCTCACGTCTCTGTGAAATCGGTTATTGCCGGCAGAAGCACTATTGGGAGTTTCTCCATGCTTGGCGCAGGGGCTGTAATCATTGATGGATTGTTGGTTGGAAACCACTCGGTTATTGGTGCGGGTGCAGTGGTTTGCAATGCAATCACAGAGCCGGGGGTATATGTGGGTGTTCCTGCGCGCAAGCTGAAATAGTTCAGAAAAGTGGTCTTTGCAATGGCAATAGGCATGAAAAAAAAGAATTTTCTTCTGTATGATTTCATGCAGGTGGTAGGCGGTGCGGAACGCGTCACTCTCACTCTTGCAAAGGCACTTCCTGACTTTGAGACTGTGGTAAGTCGGTGCTATCCACAGGCACAGACTTTGTTGGATAAAACCTCCGTTGAAGTGCATGAACTCAAAGGAGGGGGGTCTGCCTTTTTGCCAAGAATTCTTGAAAGCATGTGGTGCTTTAGATTCCGTTCGCAATTTTTATATGATGCGGATCAGGTTGTTTATAGCGGATTTTATACACCATTTGCTGTATACAGTCAGCGTAAGGGGGTGCGTATTTATTATTGCCATACCATTCCTAGGTTTGCATATGATTTATATGAGGATTCTATAAAGAACTTTCATTTTTTATTACGCCCAATATATGCATTGTTCATATGGTGGTTCCGCCGTCAGTATGAGGCAGCTGTCGGTCGGATGGATAGAATTCTTGTAAACTCCGAGAATGTGAAACGTCGATTGAAGCTTCATACAGGATTTGACTCCGAGGTCGTATATCCGCCTGTCGCTACGCAGCATTTCAAGCAATTGGATGATGAAGGCTATTATTTGTCTACTGCCCGCCTGGTGCCGAACAAGCGCGTGGATGTCATCGTTCGTGCGTTCATGCAGACGCCTGAGCGGCGCCTTGTGGTGCTGTCAGGAGGGCCAGAGCTGGAGCGCTTGAAGCTGCTGGCTTCGGGTATGCAGAACATCATTTTCACAGGATGGCAGACTGATGATGAGCTCCGTAGATGGGTCGGTCATGCAAAAGCCGTGATTTACCTCCCTGTGGATGAGGATTTTGGAATGTCTCCTGTAGAAGCCATGGCTGCAGGAAAGCCAGTTATTGGAGTTGCACAAGGTGGGCTGCTTGAAACCGTCGAAGACGGTAAGACTGGGTTTCTTGTGGAAAATCCTCCGACTCCACAGGCCGTCATCGCTGCTATGGAGAAGATGGAACATATGCAGGCAGGCGAAATGTCCACGGCTTGCATTGCCAGCTCTCAGCGGTTCACGGAAGAGCGTTTCATACGACGGATGCAAGCGGAACTTTGTTTCGAGAGCATCTAGTCGGGTATTTTTTTCGAACGCAGGTGTGCCAATCCAAGAAGCGTAGAAACAGCAACATAGCGTATTGCATTGGCCCAAGACTGGAACATTCTGGATCGGTCGGGCTTTTTTGTATGTATGGGTAAAGCTACTTCGGCAATACCTAATTTTTCTCTGCGCATGAGCAGCAAAGTGCCTATATCTTGATAATCCAGCAACGTGGCATCTGGTGTGGCCGCAACGCGCAGTGCCGAATGTCTGTAGAGCCGAAAGCCGGAAACGAAATCACGTAATGGAAAGCCTGTGATAAATCGAAGCCACTGCCACGCAGCACGTCGAGCCCGACTGTAATTGTCTTCGAAGTAGCCAACAACCACATCGGCACTTGCATCTGCCTTGAGTAGCGTAGAAATCTCTTCGACCTCATAGCGTCCGTCGGCATCTATTGTGATGACTGATTCAAAGCCCTGTGCGAGTGCGTAGCGAATGCCTGTCTGCAGGCTGCCCCACGTGGTCATGGCCAAAAGGGGCCGCAGCACTCGTGCGCCGCTTTGTTCGGCGAAAGTGCACGTGGCATCAGTGCTGCGATTGTCTACCACGAGGATGGGGGCGTCCACCAGCGCTTTTGCTCGAAGCACGAGATGAGAAATGCTTGCCTCGTGGTTGCGGGTCGAGATCACCACCATCAATTCGTGGCGCGCTGATGCCGGAGCGAGGCCCGGCGCAAGATAGCGATAGTGCCGCGCCACAGCTCGCTCACATGCTCCAATGCCGAACATCCGTTGCAAAGCGATGGGACCGGCATTGCCTAAGCGTTCTCGCATCTGCCCGTCATGCTGCAAGCGTGCAATCGTACTGCGCCATGCCTCGATGTCTTCGAAAGGAACATGCAGTCCAGTGCGTGCTTGCGCAATAACCCATGGCATGCCGGAGCCCGGTAGGTCCGTGACAATGCATGGACGTTGATGCAGCATGGCCTCCAGTAGCACAATACCGAATGCTTCCGTGCGCTCACGTGAGGCCAAGCAGAAGATGTCGCACTCTGCAAACAGCGCATGCTTTTCTGCATCCGAAACGGAGCCTGTCAGTCGTACGGAGGGCAGCCTACCCGCGGGCGTGCATTGGCGTATCAGCTCTTCCAGGGATGCTCGCAGCTCGCCTTCTCCCGCAATCAGCAACTCCACGCCTGGCATGGCCGAGACGGCTCGGATCAAGGTCTCGAAGCCTTTGTAGTAGGTCAGCCGCCCGATGGACAACAGGCGCAGCCGGGTGTCGGGGCGCCAGCCTTGGCCGTGCTGCAGCGATGCTGGTGCAGGGATGGTTTCGAGGTTCAGGCCCAGCGGAACGATCTCGCATTTGCTGCGCCAAGTGCGCAGGGCATTGCTGGCCTCAAGATAGGGTGGCGACGTTGCGAATACCTGTTGGGCGCGTTCCAGCAAGGCCTGCTCGAACGGCCGGTACAGCATGTAGGCCAATGCCACGGACCACTTGATGTTGGACACCACCACATCGGAGTGCCAGTGGATGACCCAGGGCACGCGCCGCGCGATGGGCAGGGTCAGTGCCCAAAGCGCCGAGTTGTTGGGCAGATGCAGGTGCAGTACGTCGGGCTGAATGCGTTCGATGGCGCGGCCCAGTGCGCGCCGGAATCCCATGGCCATGGGGGCATAGACCAGATTGAATTGAACGGGCACGCGTTCCAGCCAGGCGGGATCATCCGGCTCCGGATCACCATGGACCAGGGCATGGGCATCGACACCCTGGCGTCGTTGCTCGTGTATCAGGTCGGCCAGAAAGACTTCCATGCCGCCCCGGTAGGGAGGGAAGAATTTACCGACGTGAAGTATGCGCAGGGCCATTGCAGAGGGCCTTACTTCGCTGGCTGGGGTTTGGCCGCCGACTGTTGGCTCAACTGGTTACGGATTTGCCTATATTGCGGATTTTGAGGCTCCCGCCGAATGGCCTGGTCCAAGTATTTCAGGGCTTCAGTCAGATTTCCTTGGCCGTGATAGGCCATGGCAAGACCGTACAGCGCAGGTGCGCTGGGGTCGCGGGCTACCAGCGGTTTGAGTAATTCCTTGGCTTGGGCACTTTCGCCCTTGCCAATCAAGGCCAGACCCATCCCGACAATCAATCGAGGGGCGCTAGGCGAGGTTTTCAGCAGAATTTGAAAGTCATCAAGGGCTACCTGATATTGCTGAGCCCCGATGGCTGTTTCTGCGCGCTTGAGGCGAAGGGTTTGCTCCATCTGCTTGGCGCTGGCAGTATCTTCCGCAGGCGCTGAGAGTGCTTTGGTGTATTCCTGGAGTGCTTCGCGAGGTTGGCCCAGGGCCAAAAGCGCCTCGGCTTTTTGGTAATGCAGAGCTTGGCCGTTGAAGCCCTTTGATTGCGCTGCCCAGAAGGCATTCAGGGCTTCGGAGAATTTCTTCTGCTGAGAAAGCACAGCACCCATGTTGAACAGCGCATTGCCTCCCAGGTCTCCAAGTGCGTTGGCCGTGGCGAAGTCCTGCAGCGCCTGGTCGAGCATGCCCTTGTCTGCGTGTGCTGTTCCTACGTTCAGGAAGGCACGGCCACGTCCCACGGCATTGGCGGGGGCTTTTTTGTCGATTTTTTCAGCGGCATCGGCCCAGGATGTGCCTACATCCTGAAGAGAGAGCACGCGTTCGAAAGCCAGGGCTCCGAACACCACGCCGATGACGATGCCGACGATGTAGATGGTGCGTGGTTTGACCCCCGTCAGCGCAATGGCCGCCAATCCCGGGATGGCCACAGCCCACAGATAGCTGCGATACAGAACGAAGGGGTCCTGCAGCCAGACCGTGGCGAATTCGGTCGCATACCAGAGCAGGGGAAACAGGAGGCAGAGCGCGACCAGGCCAATGACACCGGGACGCCTGAGCACGGCCCAGATCGAGCAGGCCAGCAGGGCCAGGTAACCGATCGCGCCGGCTAGGTGCCAGATCGAGCCGAAGCCGAGAGGAAATGCCGGTCGCAGATCGATGGACATCCAGCCCGCATAGGGAACGATCCACAGAAAGCCATAGGCAAAGAAAAGGGCTGCCTCGTTGAGGATGCTCAGGGGATAGATCCGAGAGGTGATGCCGGGTTGAAGGGCTTCCAATTGCCTTGCATAGCCCTGGGATTGCTCGTCGAAAATCTGACCCACCAGACTACCGAAGAAATGAAAGACGGCAGCCGAGGCAATGGCCAGCAGCATCAAGGCCACTCCCACAATGACCATGGCCGCCTTCATGCCGGGGCGCCTGACAAAAATGTAAAGCGGCACCACCATGGCGACTGTCAGAAACGCATGCTCCTTGGACAGTACGGCAAGCACATAGCAGATCAATGCCGTGGCATGCCAGAGAGCGCGCCCGCTCTGAAGCCCGCGCACAAAGGCCCAGCATGCCAGCACCGCGAACAGCGTTGCCATGACGATGGAGCGCTGCACCAGGTATCCAACGGCGTAGACCGCGACGGGGTTCAGTGCAAAAAGGATCAAGCCCAACTGCAGGGCTGCATCGCGCGATGCGAGGAAATGGGGCTGCTCTTCGATGTCATGCGGAAAGCGCGTCTGCGTCAGCAGGGCCTTGAACAGTGCATACAAAGCCGCTACGGCCGCGAGATGCAAGGCGATATTGAAGACGCGCTGCTTCCACCAGCCGGCTCCAAAGAGCTGTTCGATCCAGACGAAGCTGCCATACGACAGCGTGCGCTGTTTGAAATCCAGCAGGCTGCCATAGTTGCCGAAGATCGTTCCATCCGTCAGGCGCATATCGTCGAACAACAGCCCGTTGTTCAGGCCGGGCAGGTAAACGCCCAATATGGCCAGCAAAAGAAGGGCACTGAACCAGTAGATCGCTTTGGGGGAGGCAGCCATTGCTTCTTGTCTTGTCTCGGATGTGGCGGAGCTTGGATGGGTTGGCCTTGCAAATGGCCTCTCATGGGAAAAGCGCAGGCAGTTTAACAGCCGTGAAACCCGGTTACTGCGCCTGCTGCGCAAGTGATGTGAGTGTTGTGAGAAGGCCCGCGATGAAAAAAGCCCCATGTCGCGGCAGGCGTGGCATGGGGCTGGGAGGCCATCAGGTGGGGCTAGCGCCCCTGGCGTTTTGCTTACAGGCCGGCTGCAGCGCGCAGCACGGCTGCCTTGTCCGTCCGCTCCCAGGTGAACTCGGGCTCTTCACGGCCGAAGTGGCCGTAGGCGGCGGTCTTGCTGTAGATGGGGCGCAGCAGGTCCAGCATCTGGATGATGCCCTTGGGACGCAGGTCGAAATGCGCGGCCACCAGCTTGGCGATCTCGGCGTCGGGGATGACGCCCGTGCCTTCGGTGTAGACCGTGATGTTCATCGGGCGAGCCACGCCGATGGCGTAGGCCACCTGGATCTGGCACTGGCGTGCCAGGCCGGCGGCCACGATGTTCTTGGCCACGTAGCGCGCGGCGTAGGCGGCGCTGCGGTCCACCTTGGTCGGGTCCTTGCCGCTGAAGGCGCCGCCGCCATGGGGGCAGGCACCGCCGTAGGTGTCGACGATGATCTTGCGGCCGGTCAGGCCGCAATCGCCCTGGGGGCCGCCGACAACGAAGCGGCCCGTGGGGTTGATCAGGTACTTGGTGTCCTGCAGCCACTCGGAGGGCAGCACGGGCTTGATGATTTCCTCGATGATGGCTTCGGTGAAGCTGGACTTCATCCTGGTAGCCGATTCCGACTGGTCTGGGCTGTGCTGGGTGGATAGCACCACGGTGTCGATGCTGTGGGGCTTGCCGTCCACGTAGCGCATGGTCACCTGGCTCTTGGCGTCGGGGCGCAGGAAGGGCAGGCGGCCGTCCTTGCGCAGCTGGGCCTGGCGCTCGACGAGGCGGTGCGCGTAGTAGATGGGCGCGGGCATCAGCTCGGGCGTCTCGTCGCAGGCGTAGCCGAACATCAGGCCCTGGTCGCCGGCGCCGGTGTTGAGCTCGTCATCGCTGGCCTTGTCCACGCCCTGGGCGATGTCCTGGCTTTGCTTGTCGTAGGCCACGAGCACGGCGCAGCCCTTGTAATCGATGCCGTAGTCGGTGTTGTCGTAGCCGATGCGCTTGATGGTGTCGCGTGCGACCTGGATGTAGTCGACGTTTGCGCCGGTGGTGATCTCACCTGCCAAAACCACCAGGCCCGTGTTGGTCAGCGTCTCGGCCGCAACGCGGCTGTACGGGTCTTGGGCGAAAATGGCGTCCAGGATCGCGTCAGAGATCTGGTCAGCCACCTTGTCCGGATGGCCTTCAGAGACGGATTCCGAGGTGAAAAGAAAGTCGTTCGCCATATGAATAAACTCCTTGGTTGCAGCTTTTTTGCTGGGCGCTGCCCAAGCTGCAGGAGCTCTGGCGAACGCTTTAGCAGAAATTGTTTAACGTCGCTCTGCAAGTTGCTCAGTTAACTCAGCGACACCCATCATTTTAATGCCATCCCTGTTCCGACTGTTTGCTGCACTGCCTTTGTGGCTATTGCACCCCCTTGGCGCGCTCATGGGCTGGGTGGCGTTCGCCGCTTCGGCCACGTACCGGCGCCGCTTTCTGGCCAACGCCAGGCAGGCTAGCTACGGCCTGGGCGCCGTGGCGCCGGCCGTGGGACACGCGGGGCGCATGGTGGCGGAGCTGCCGCGCATGTGGATGGGCAGGCAGCCGAGCTGCGAGATGCACAACGAGGAATGCGTGCGCCGGGCCTACGCGGCCGGGCGCGGCATCATCTTTCTGACGCCGCACCTGGGCTGCTTCGAGCTGTCGGTGCAGCATGCGGCGCGGCAATGGTCGGCCGAGCATGGCGAGATCACCATTCTCTACCGCCCCGCGCGCCAGCCCTGGCTGGCCCGCGTCATGGAGACGGCGCGCAACCGCCCCGGCGTGCAGGCAGTGCCGACCACACTGGCCGGCGTGCGCCAGATGATCAAAGCGCTGCGCAAGGGCGCGGCTGTGGGGCTGCTGCCAGACCAGGTTCCGCCCGAGGGGCAGGGCGTCTGGTCGCCGTTCTTCGGCCGTGATGCCTATACGATGACGCTGGCGGCGCGCCTGGCGTTGCAGACGGGGGCCGCTGTGATCGTGGCCCGTTGTGAGCGCTTGTCCTGGGGGCGGGGCTATGCGCTGTATCTTGAGGAGTTGCCCGTGCCCTTGTCCGAGAATCTGGAAGCTGCGGTGCAGCAGATCAACGAGGCGATGGAACACACCATCCGCCAATGCCCGCAGCAGTACCTGTGGGGCTATGCGCGCTACAAGCAGCCGCGCCGTGAAGCACCTGCCAACGAGGTGCATGCATGAGCGGGCGCATCGGCGTGTGGCTGATGCGGTCGCTGGCCTGGATGCCGCTGCCGTGGCTGCGGGGGCTGGGTGCGTTTCTGGGGCGTGTGCTGTTCGTGCTGGCGGCGCCGCGCCGCAAGGTGGCGCTGCGCAATCTTGCGCTGTGCTTTCCCGAGCTGACCGAGGCGCAGCGCGTGGAGCTGGCGCGCAGCAACTTCATCGTCTTTTGCCAGACCTGGCTGGACCGCAGCTGGCTGTGGGCCGCGCCGCGCGAGGTGGTGGCCGAGCGCGTGAAGCTGCAGGGCGCCGTGCATGAGCTCGACGGCGATACGCCCACCATCCTGTTCGCGCCGCATTTCTACAGCATGGACGCGGGTGGCCTGGCGCTGCCTCTGCACACCACGCGGCCTTTCACCTCGATCTTCTCCACCCACCCGGACCCTGCGGTCGATGAGTGGTTCATGTCAGGGCGCCAGCGCTTTGGCGACGTGCGCATGCTCAACCGCGCCGACGGGGTCAAGCCCATCATCTCCAGCCTGCGCAAGGGCGGGCTGCTGTACCTTTTGCCCGACATGGACTTCGGCCGCAACGACTCGGTCTTCGTGCCCTTCTTCGGCGTGAACGCGGCCACCATCCCCTCGCTGTCGCGCTTTGCACGCCTGGGCCGGGCCAAGGTGCTGGGCATGTATACGCGCATGACACCCACGGGCTACGTGGCCGAGATCACGCCGGCATGGACGGACTTTCCCACCGACGATGCCGAGGCCGATACGGCCCGCATGAACCGTGAGCTGGAAGCGGCGATTCGCACCATGCCCGACCAGTACTACTGGGTGCACAGGCGCTTCAAGACCCGGCCCGAGGGCGAGCCTTCGGTCTACTGAACGGGGCGGGACAGGAACTGCTCCAGCGCTTGCCGCACCGCATCGGGCTGCTCGTGCACGACCCAGTGCGAAGTGCCAGCCAGGTGCTGCACCGTCAGGCGCGGCACCCACGGCTCCAGGCCTTCTACCAGGGCAGGCTGCAGCGCCGGGTCGCTGTCGCCCCAGAGCACATGCGTGGGCACGCCGATGTCCAGCATCTCGGGCGGCAGCCTCAGGTTGCGCAGTGCGTCGGCTGAGTCCGGATCTTCGGGCCGGGGCGGCACCAGGGGACTGGCGCCGTAGTAGTGGCAGGAGCCTTGCACGCCCAGGTCCCAGTGCTCGCGGTAGCGTTGCTGCAACTGCGGCGTGAGCCATCCGGGCAACTCGCCCTGCGGCGTGCGGAAAAATCCCAGCATGCGCTGCCAGTCGTTGTCGGCCAGCAGGGCGGGCGCGTCGGGGCGGCGCAGGAAATGCATGTACTGGCTTGCGGCCTGCTGCACGGGGTTGTCCAGCAACTCGCGCAGAAAGGCGCCTGGATGCGGGGCGTTGAGGATCATCAGCCGCTGCATCAGCCCGGGATGGCGATTGGCCAGACCCCAGGCCAGGGCACCGCCCCAGTCGTGGGCGATCACGCAGGCGGCTGGTGCGCCAGGGCTTTCGATGGCGATCAGCGCCGCCAGATCCTGCAGCAGGTGCTTGGCCTTGTACTGCTCCACGCCGGCCGGCTGGCTGGAACGGCCAAAGCCCCGCAGATCGGGGGCGACGCAACGCCATTGCGTGCCGAACTGCTCCAGCATGCCTTCCCAGATGAAGCTGCCTTCGGGAAAGCCGTGCAGGAACAGCAGCAACGGCCGGCCAGGTTCGCCGCTGACGCGGCAGTGCAGATGGATGCCGTGAGGCAGCTCGCGAATGCAGGTGGTCACCATGTTGCGCTCCTTGCGGGGCGCTGGCTACACGAGCGCCTCCGGGCGCTAATCTTGGGGGCTGTCGCTCTCGCCGGGCGTCGCGGCTGCGACGTCCGCCTGCGGTGCAGCGGCGGCCGGCTGGGCCAGCCCTTCGGGATGGCTCCAGTGCCACAGCAGCTGGGCCACCTCGTCCACACCCTGCTTCTTCAGCGCGGAGAACATGCGCACCTCGCCACCGCCGGCATTGAGTCGCGTGATGGACAGCACCTTGGCCTGCTCGGCACGCGTGAGCTTGTCGGCCTTGGTCAGCAGCACGAGGAATTTCAGGCCCTCCTGCACGCGCGGGCGCAGGGCATCGAGCAAGGCTTCGTCGAGTTCGGTCAGGCCCAGTCGCGGATCGCACAGCAGCACGATGCCCGTCAGGCTCTCGCGGCTGACCAGATAGTTCAGCATCACGCGCTGCCAGCGCTGCTTGTCCGTGCGCGACACGGCGGCGTAGCCGTAGCCGGGCAGATCGGCCAGCACGGCGTCGGTCACGCCCTGCTTGCCCAGGGAGAACAGGTTGATGTGCTGCGTGCGGCCGGGCTTCTTCGAGGCGAAGGCCAGCTGCTTTTGCTGCGTCAGCGTGTTGATGCAGGTGGACTTGCCGGCATTGGAGCGGCCCACGAACGCGATCTCGGGCACATCGACCTTGGGAAGATGGTGCAGTTGCGCAGCCGTCGTCAAAAAGCGCGTCGTGTGCATCCATCCCATGGCGAGCTTGGGATCGATCAGGGAGGAAGTGGGGGCGGCAACGGCAGCCGGCGCAGCAGGATTCATGGTGTGGTCAGTCTCTCGGGGCCTCATTGTAGGTTCCCCCATGATTCAGCGTTTCTCACGGGCCATAAGCCAACTGCGTGGCGCCATATGCAGGCGCGGCGCAGGAAGCTGGCGCTGTCAGGCGAGAGACGCCGAGCAAGAGTCGCCTCGCGGCGAGGGCGTCGTCCCCCTCCCTCGCGTAGCGAGTAGAGAGGGGGAAGGCGCGAAGCGCCTCAGGGGGTGCCTAAACCTCCTCGCTCCAGCAAAACCCATCCCGCGCAATCATCGCGCTGGCCGCGCTGGGCCCCCAACTGCCAGCCGCATAGCCGCGCGGCCCCGAGAGATCGTTGCGCCAGTGCTGCAGTATGGGTTCCACCCAGCGCCAGGCCTGTTCCTGCTCGTCGCTGCGCACGAACAGGTTCAACCGTCCGGCGATCACGTCCAGCAGCAGGCGTTCGTAGGCGCCCACGCGCTTGGCGCCGAAGCGCTGGTCGAAGTCCAGGTTCAGGTGCACGGGGGCCAGCGAAGGCTCGGCCTGCTGCTGGGTGGCGCCCTGGGCCAGCAGGTGCAGCTCCAGGCCGTCCTTGGGTTGCAGGTTGATGACCAGGCGGTTGGCTTCGGACAGGGGCGAGCGGAAGATGGGATGGGGCACGGGCCGGAAGTTCACGACGATGCGCGCATCCCTTCCTGCCAGCCGCTTGCCGGTGCGGATGTAGAAGGGCACGCCGGCCCAGCGCCAGTTGCAGATCTCGGTGCGCAGGGCGACGAAGGTCTCGGTCTGGCTGCCGGCCGCCACGCCTTTCTCTTGCTGGTAGGCGGGCACGGGCTGGCCCTGGCTGGCGCCGGCCAGATACTGGCCGCGCACCACGTGCTGGCTCAGGGTTTCCGGCGTCCAGGGCTTGAGCGACTGCAGCACCTTGAGCTTTTCGTCGCGGATGGCGTGGGCCGAGGCGTTGATCGGCGGCTCCATGCCGATGGCGCACAGCAGTTGCAGGGCATGGTTTTGCACCATGTCGCGCAGCGCGCCGGTCTGGTCATAGAAGGCGCCACGGCTTTCCACGCCCAGTTCCTCGGCAATGGTGATCTGGATGTTGGCAATGGTCTCGCGCCGCCACAGCGGCTCGAACAGTGCGTTGCCGAAGCGCAGGGCCAGCAGGTTCTGGACCGAGGGCTTGCCCAGGTAGTGATCTATGCGAAACACCTGCTCTTCGCGCAGGACCTTGCGCAGCGTGGCGTTGATGGCCTGGTTGGAGGCCAGGTCGTGGCCCAGCGGCTTTTCCAGCACCACGCGCGTCTGCGGGCCATTCAGGCCCACGGCGGCAATCTGCTCGCAGACCGTGGTGAACAGGCTGGGCGCAGTGGCCAGGTACATCACCACCGTCTCGGCACCGCGCGTGTTCAGCGCCGTGGCCAGGCGCTCGTAGTCGGCGGGTTGCGACAGGTCCATGCGCAGGTAGTGCAGCAGGGCCGCGAAACGCGAGAACTCCTCTGGACTGGGGCGCTTGGACAGTTCCACCTTTTCGAAGCGACCCTGGATGAGAGCGCGGTACTGGTCGTCACTCAGATCATCGCGACCGACGCACAGGATGCGTCCCCCCTCGGGGAGGGTGCCGTGGCGGAACGCCTGGAACAGCGCGGGCATGAGCTTGCGCCATGCGAGATCACCCGTGCCACCGAACAAAACCAGATCGAAACCCATGCTGTCTCCACAAGTTGATGTGCCTATTTTTTTTGGTAACTTGGTTACCAAAATTTTGAAGAATCGGATAAATTATAGGAAGGTATTGAGGTTTTGTTCCAGAGATGTGTTGTCGATTTGGTAATCAGATTACTTTCATCCCATGCTGTCCGTCATTCCCCAGCCCCCGCGCTGCGACCATGCCACTGTCTGGCCTGCGCTGCACCACCATGCCTTGGCCCTGCGCAAGGGCTTCGATCTGCGCCACGCCTTTGCCGATGATCCCGGCCGGTTCGCGCACTTCAGCCAGGAGGCGCCACACTGTTTTGCAGACCTGTCCAAGAACCTCTGGGATGCACCGGCC
This sequence comes from Delftia sp. NA_296.1, assembly GCF_052692095.1. Lineage (NCBI taxonomy): Bacteria > Pseudomonadati > Pseudomonadota > Betaproteobacteria > Burkholderiales > Comamonadaceae > Delftia > Delftia sp. NA_296.1. Next base: position 166,241 of record NZ_JBQZGF010000011.1, read on the forward strand.
GAGGCGCTGCTGTTGCGTCTGGCGCGCGAGTGCGCAGTGGAGCAGCAGCGCGATGCCATGTTCGCCGGCGAGCACGTCAACGGCAGCGAGGGCCGCGCCGTGCTGCATGCGCTGCTGCGCTGCCCGCGCGGCGAGTCGCCGCCGGGCCTGGCATGGGCCCTGGCCCAGGTGCACGAAACGCTGGATGCCATGCTGGCCTATGCCGAGCGCGTGAGGGCCGATGCCGGCATCACCGATGTGGTGTGCATGGGCATCGGCGGATCAGGCCTGGGGCCGCAGATGGCCGTGCAGGCGCTGCAGGGAATGTGCGATGCACGGCGGCGCATGCACTTCGTCTCCAACGTGGATGGGCATGAGCTGCAATCGGTGCTCGATGGGCTGCAGCCGCGCAGCACGCTGTTCATCGTGGCCTCCAAGGTCTTCAACACGCAGGAGACGCTGACCAATGCGCGCAGTGCGCTGCAATGGTTCCATGCGCAGGGCGGTGAAGATGTGGCGCGGCATTTCGTGGCGCTGACCACCAATGCCTCGGCGGCTGCGCAGATGGGCATCACCACCACTTTCGGATTCTGGGACTGGGTGGGCGGGCGCTATTCGCTGTGGTCGGCGATCGGGCTGCCCGTGGCCCTCGCCGTGGGAGCAGCGGCATTCCGCGACCTGCTGGCCGGCGCGCATGCCATGGACCACCACTTCCGCACGACACCGCTGCAGGCCAACCTGCCCGTGCGCCTGGGCCTGCTCGATGTCTGGAACCGCAATCTGCTGGGCTTTGCCAGCCGCTGCATTGCGCCCTACCACGCAGGCCTGCGGCGCCTGCCGGCCTATCTGCAGCAACTGGAGATGGAGAGCAATGGCAAGCGCGTGGATCGCCAGGGCCGGCCGCTGGCGCTGGGCTCAGCCCCCGTGCTCTGGGGCGAGCCGGGTACGGATGGGCAGCATGCCTTCTTCCAGATGCTGCACCAGGGTACGGACATCGTGCCGCTGGAGATCATCGCCGTGCAGCGGCCGTCGCACGGCCTGCAGGGCCACCATGAGCAACTGCTGGCCAACGCCCTGGCCCAGGCCCAGGCCTTGATGCAGGGGCGTTCCTGCGATGATGGCCATCGCCACTTCCCGGGCAACCGGCCCAGTACCTTCGTACTGCTGGATGCGCTCACGCCGGCGGCGCTGGGTGCGCTGATCGCCTTGCAGGAGCACCGCGTGTTCGTGGCGGGCGCGCTGTGGGGCCTCAACAGCTTCGACCAGTGGGGGGTGGAGCTGGGCAAGCTGCTGGCGCGCGACCTGCAGCAGCGCCTGGCCAGCGGGGATGTGGCGGAGCTCGATGCATCGACCGCAGGACTGCTGCAGCGCATGCGGGCCTGACGCCCCTGGCAACACATTGCCGGGACCGAGCAGGCTCAGGCTTCGCGGAAGCTGTTCACCGGCAGGCCCGGCACATCGACACGGCACTCCATCAGTGCGCCGGCAGGCACCTGCGCCGATCGCTCCGGATCGGGCCGGCCGTGTCCGGCCGAGGTGATGTACAGCGTGCGCAGGTCCTCCCCCCCAAAGCAGACCATGGTGGGGCAGCGCACGGGCGTGTCCAGGCGCTGCAGCACATCGCCCTCGGGACTCAGTTGCAGCACGCAGCCGCCTTCGTACATGGCCACCCAGTAGTTGCCCCGGACGTCGACGCTGGCGCCGTCGGGGCGGCCGCCATAGAGCCTGCCCTCGGCCTTGGGGGCGAAGGCCTTCCACAGCGAGCGCGTGCCCAGCGTGCCGGAGTCCAGGTCGAAGGCAAAGCGGTCTATGCGATGGGCTGGCGTGTCTGCCCAGTACATCCAGGCGTCATCGGGGCTGAAGGCCAGGCCGTTGGCCGTGGTGCAGTCGCCTGCCATGCGCTGAACGGCGTAGCCTCCGGCGCCGTCCGCACGCAGGCACCACAGCGCGGCATCGGGCGCCGTCTTGGGCGAGAACAGTGACCCCGCCCACAGCCGCCCGGCGCGGTCGCAGCGCCCGTCGTTGAGCCGCAGCTGCTGCGGATCATGGTCCAGGCGGGCGATCATTTCGGTGTGTCCCGTGGCGGTGTCCAGCAGGCCGAAGCCATCGCGCAGCCCCACCACGATGTGGCCCCGGTCCGTGGGAGCGCAGCAGCCCGGTTCGCTGGGCGTGGCCCAGCTGCGGTGCAGGCCTGTGGCGGGCTCCCAGGAATGGATGTGCCGGTCCTGGATATCGCACCAGTAGAGCCGGTGTTCCTGCGGGTGCCAGAAGGGGGACTCGCCGAGTGCACTCGGTGGAACAGGGATGCGCTGCACGGCCATGGTCTGCCTCGGAGATGCGGATGAACGGAATTCTAGGAGGTAGGGATGCGCCGCAGCAGCGGCAAATGGTTTGATGCATCGGCTAAGGGATATCACCGGCTTGGCTGCGCATAAAAGTATCGAAAGGCGCATCTGTCGTACCAGTCCGGGCACGAGGCCGTCGCCACAATGCCTCATCCGCAGCCGGGATGGGAGGCGCGGTGATCCAGCATTCGAAGACCAGGGAACAAGGAGACAAAAATGCACAGCTTGCTCAAGGCCAGCCTCACATGGGCCATGGCCACTGCCGCAGTGGGCGCACTCGCCGGCACCGAACTCGTGATCGCCACCGTGAACAACGGCCACATGATCGAGATGCAAAAGCTCACCCCCCGGTTCGAGAAGGCCCACCCCGACATCACGCTCAAATGGGTGACGCTGGAAGAAGGCGTGCTGCGCCAGCGCGTGACCACCGACATCGCCACCAAGGGCGGCCAGTTCGATGTGATGACCGTGGGCATCTACGAGGTGCCGATCTGGTCGAAGAAGGGCTGGCTGCAGCCCATTGCCACCGACGCCGCCTATGACGCGGCCGACCTGCTGCCCACCATCCGCGAAGGCCTGTCCTACGAAGGCAAGCTCTATGCCTCGCCCTTCTATGGCGAAGGCTCCATGCTCATGTACCGCAAGGACCTGGCGGACAAGGCGGGTTTTCAGATGCCCGACAAGCCCACCTGGGAGCAGGTCCGGGAGTTCGCCTCCAAGGTCCACGATCCCAAGGCCGGGGTCTATGGCATCTGCCTGCGCGGCAAGCCGGGCTGGGGGGACAACATGGCCCTGATCACCACCATGGCCAATACCTTCGGCGGCCAATGGTTCGACATGCAGTGGAAGCCGCAGATCGACACACCCGCCTGGAAGAAGGCCGTGGGTTTCTATGTGGACCTGATGAAGGCCTATGGCCCCCCGGGCGCCTCGGCCAACAGCTTCAATGAGAACCTGGCGCTGTTCAACGAGGGCAAGTGCGGCGCCTGGGTGGATGCGAGCATCGCCGCCTCCTTCGTGAGCGACCCCAAGCAATCCAAGGTGGCCGACAAGGTGGCCTATGCGGCTGCACCCATCGCCAGCACGCCCAAGGGATCGACCTGGCTGTGGACCTGGAACCTGGCCATTCCCTCCAGCTCGAAGAAGGCCGATGCGGCCCAGGTCTTCGTGAAGTGGGCCACCTCCAGGGAGTATGTGCAGTTGGTCGCGCAGGAGCACGGCTGGCGTGCCGTGCCCACAGGAACGCGCCAGTCCACCTATGCCAATGCCGAGTTTCAGAAGGTGGCGGGCTTTGCCGCAGCCGAGAAGCGGGCCATCGACAGCGTGAGCCTGACCGATGCGACCGAGCCCAAGTCCCCTTATGCCGGCGTGCAGTACGTCGCGATTCCAGAGTTCCAGGCCATTGGCATTGCCGTGGGCCAGCAGATGAGCGCCGCGCTGTCGGGCAAGGTCACGGTGGAGCAGGCGCTCAGTACCTCGCAGACGCTGGCCGAACGCGAGATGAGGAAAAGCGGCTACTACAAATGAGGGCCGATAGGACTCCCGACAGGGCGGCGTCCGCCAGGCGCCTGCTGCCCCGCGCCCTGATGGCGCCCGCCGTGGCCGTGCTGCTGTGCTGGATGCTCGTGCCCTTGTTGATGACGATTTATTTCTCGCTCGTCAACTACAACCTCATGCAGCCGGGCGAGCACCGCTTTGCCGGCTGGGACAACTACGCCTTCTTCATCACCGATCCGGACTTCCTGCCCGCCGTGTGGAACACGCTGAACTTCCTGGCCAGCGTGGTGCTGATCACCCTGGTGCTGGGCGTGCTGATCGCTTTGCTGATCAACGAGCCGTTCCCGGGGCGCGGCGTCGTGCGGGTGCTGCTGATCTCGCCGTTCTTCGTAATGCCCACGGTCAATGCGCTGCTGTGGAAGCACATGATGATGAACCCGATCTATGGCGTGCTGGCCAGCCTGTGGAGGGCCGTCGGACTGCAGCCCGTGGACTGGCTCACCGAGATGCCGCTGCTGTCCGTCATCGTCATGGTGTCCTGGCAATGGCTGCCCTTCGCCTGCCTGATCTTCATCACCTCGCTGCAGTCGCTGGACCGCGAGCAGATGGAGGCGGCACGCATGGATGGCGCCAACGCCCTGCAGCGCTTTTACTACCTCACGCTGCCCCATCTGGCGCGGCCCATGGCGGTGGTGGTGATGATCGAGATGATCTTCCTGCTCAGTGTGTTCGCCGAGATTGCCATCACCACGGCGGGCGGGCCCGGCAACGAGAGCACCAACCTGACCTACCTGATCTACAAGCAGTCGCTGATGAACTTCGACGTGGGCGTGGCCTCGGCCGGTGCACTGTTTGCCGTGGTGCTGGCCAACATCGTCTCCCTCTTCCTGATCCGCATCGTCGGCAAGAGCCTGGACTGAGGGCATGATGAAAACAAGTTCCTCCACCCTGGTGCGCGCCGCTGCGGCATGGGCCGTGGCACTGCTGCTGTTCTTTCCGCTGGCCTGGCTGTTCCTGACGGCCTTCAAGACGGAACTGCAGGCCATTGCCGTGCCGCCGCTGTTCGTGTTCGAGCCCACGCTGGCCAACTTCGGCGAAGTGCAGCAGCGCAGCGACTACCTGCTGTATGCGCGCAATTCGCTGATCACCAGCCTGGCCTCGACCCTGATCGGCCTGGCCATCGCCGTGCCTGCTGCCTACTCCATGGCGTTCTTCCGCAGCCGCCACACGCGCGACGTGCTCATGTGGATGCTCTCGACCAAGATGATGCCGGCCGTGGGGGCCCTGCTGCCCATCTATGTGCTGGCGCAAGGGGCGGGCTTGCTGGATTCGCTCACCGTGCTGGTCATCGTCTTCACGCTGTCCAACCTGCCCATCATGGTCTGGATGCTCTACAGCGCGCTCAAGGACATCCCCAACGAGATCCTGGAAGCGGCGCGCATGGATGGCGCAGGCCTGTGGGCCGAGTTCCGCCATGTGGTGCTGCCGCTGGCTGTGGGCGGCATTGCCTCCACCGGGCTGCTGTGCCTGGTGTTGAGCTGGAACGAGGCCTTCTGGTCGCTGAACCTGAGCAGCGCCCGGGCCGGCACGCTGGCCACGCTGATCGCCTCGTATGCCAGCCCCGAAGGGCTGTTCTGGGCCAAGCTCTCGGCCGCTTCGCTGATCGCCATCGCTCCCATCGTGGTGTTTGGCTGGTTCAGCCAGAAGCAACTGGTGCAGGGCATGACCTTTGGCGCCGTCAAGTAGCCGTCCGGCATCCATTTCGCGGCTTTGTGCTGCACAAGGAAAACCATGGCCTATCTGCAACTGCAGGACATACGCAAGCGCTTCGGAGAGGCGCAGATCATCCGCGGCGTGGACCTCGCCATCGAGCGCGGCGAATTCATCGTTTTCGTCGGGCCTTCGGGCTGCGGCAAGTCCACGCTGCTGCGCCTGATCGCCGGGCTGGAGAGCATCACTTCGGGGCAACTGCTGCTCGACGGGCGCGACATCACGCATGCGCCCTCGGGCGAGCGCGACCTGGCAATGGTGTTCCAGAGCTATGCGCTGTATCCGCACATGAGCGTGTACGACAACATGTCCTTCGCGCTGCGCCTGGCCGGCGTGCCGAAAGAGGAGATACGCCGAAAGGTCGGGCAGGCGGCCGAGACGCTCAACCTCACGCCCTATCTGGAACGCAAGCCGCGCGATCTGTCCGGGGGGCAGCGCCAGCGCGTGGCCATAGGCCGGGCCATCGTGCGTGCGCCCAAGGTGTTCCTGTTCGACGAGCCGCTGTCCAACCTCGATGCGGCTCTGCGCGGCAACACGCGGGTGGAAATCCACAAGCTGCACAAGGCGCTGGGCGCCACCACCATCTATGTCACCCATGACCAGGTCGAGGCCATGACCCTGGCCGACCGCGTGGTGGTGTTGCGCGATGGCTGCATCGAACAGGTGGGCGCGCCCCTGGCGCTCTACGACCATCCGGCCAACCAGTTCGTTGCGCAGTTCATCGGCATGCCGTCGATGAACCTGATCGCCGCCGGGGCACTGCCCGTGTTCTCCGGGGCCACGCAGGGCCGCCTGCCCGCCGACGGCACGCTGGGCATACGCCCCGAGGCCTTGCGCGTGGCCAGAGCGCAGGTCGCAACCGATGCCGCTGCACAGAGACAGGTCATGGGCCGCGTGGACCTGATCGAGGCCTTGGGCGCCGACACGCTGATCCATGTCAGCGTGGGCGGGGCGCAGCTCATTGCGCGCCAGGCCGAGCGCACGCCACTGGCCGTGGGCGACGCGGTGTCCGTCGCGCTGGACACCGGCTGCGCACTGCACCTGTTCGACCGCCAGGGACGCACGCTGGCAGGCGCCTGAGCGCTTCGCTCCGAGAGGCTGCCCGGAGCAGTCATCCTTTCTTCCTCATCTCCCTCTGGTCACCATGAACGCGATTGTTCCGCATCTTTCCAGACCCACGGTGCTGCACCTGGGCCTGGGCTCCTTTCACCGTGCGCACCAGGCCGCTTATCAACAGCGGCTGATCGATGCAGGGGACACGCAATGGGAGCTGGTGGGGGCCAACCTGCGCTCCGACATGGCGCAGACGCTGGAGGCGCTGGCGCGCCAGGGAGGGGCTTACACACTGGAGACGATTGCGCCTGGCGGATCGGTGCGCTACCAACGCATCGAGGCCCTGCGCGAAGTGATCCCCCATGCGCCCGGGCTGGCCGCCGTGATCGCGCGCGGAGCCAGCCCCTGCACACGTGTCATCTCCCTCACCGTGACCGAGGCTGGCTACTACCTCGATAGCAGCGGCGTGCTGGACACCGGCAGCCCGGAGCTTGCGGCCGACATCGGCCGCATGCGCCAGGGGCAGGTCGGAGAGACGATCTATGGCGTGCTGTGCGCCATCCTGCAGTTGCGCCGCTGTGCACATGCGGGCCCGGTCACACTGCTGAGCTGCGACAACCTGCGCCACAACGGCGATCGCCTGCTGGCCGGCCTGCTGGCCTTCATGCAACTGGCGCAACTGCAGGAACTGGCCGAGTGGGCAGGGCACAACATCAGCTGCCCGAATGCCATGGTCGACCGCATCACCCCGCGCCCGCCGCCGGAGCTGCGCGAGCGCGTGCAGGCCGCGACGGGCTGGGACGATGCGGCCGCCGTGACGGCCGAAAGCTTTTCACAGTGGGTGATAGAGGACCGCTTCGTCGCAGGCCGCCCATCCTGGGAGCGCGTGGGCGTGGAGATGGTGTCTTCCGTGGCCCCCTACGAGGAGGCCAAGATCCGCATCCTCAACGCCAGCCACAGCTGCATTGCCTGGGCCGGCACGCTGGCGGGCCTGCGCTTCATCCACGAAGGCAGTGCCGTGCCGGTGATACGCCAGATGGCATGGGACTATGTGACGCAGGATGTGATCCCCTGCCTTGCAACACCCGGCAAGGCATCGGCCCTGGACCTGCCGGCCTACCGCGACACCGTGCTGGAACGCTTCGGCAACCCTGCGATACGCGACACCAACCAGCGCGTGGCGGCCGACGGCTTTGCCAAGATCCCGGGCTTCATCGCGCCCACGGTGCGCGAGCGCATCGCGCAGGGCGCGTCCATGGATGCCGTGGCCATGCTGCCGGCGCTGTTCCTGGTTTTTCTGCAGCGCTGGCACCATGACACATTGCCCTATGCCTACCAGGATCAGGCCATGGACCCCGCAGTGGCACACGCCATCTGCGCCGCCGCCGACCCCGTGGCCGCGCTGTGTGCCGAAGTGCCTTTGTGGGGTGAGGCCGCGGGCCATCCGCATCTGGTGGAGGCGGTCCGCCGTGCCACAGACCGTGTCCATGCTTTTGTCCAACAGGCAGCGAGGTAGAACGCATGCGCATAGCCATCGCGGGCGAAGCCCTGATCGATTTCACCGCCACGGGCGGCCTGGCCTTCCAGGGCCATGAAGGAGGCGCGCCCGCCAACTGCGCCGTGGCCGCCGCGCGGCTCGGGCAGGCCACGGGCTTTGTCTCGCAACTGTCGCGCGATCTCTTCGGCGAGCGCCTTTTCGCGCATCTGCAGGGCAACGGCGTGGACATGCGCCTGGTGCAGCGCTGCGATGCGCCCAGCACGCTGGCCTTTGTCGAGCATGCGCAAGGCACCAACCGCTATGCCTTCTATACGCAGGCAACGGCGGACACGCTGTGGGCACCTGCCGAGCTGCCAGAGTTGCCGCCCGAATGCCGCTATCTGCAGTTCGGCTCCATCGCATTGCTGCACACCCCTGTCGGGCCGCGCATCCTGGACCTGGTGGCGGCTGAGCGCGGACGGCGCATCATCGTCTTCGACCCGAACGTGCGGCCCACGCTGATCCGCGATGCCCAGGCCTTCCGGCGCGACTGCCTGGGCTGGCTGGCCCAGGCAGACCTGGTCAAGCTCAGCGATGAGGACCTGGCCTTTATCGCGCCCGGCGTTCCGGCGCTGGAGGCCGCCGGGCGCTGGCTGGCGCTGGGTCCCCGGGCCGTGGTGCTCACGCGCGGAGCGGCCGGCGCGACCTTGCTGCGTGCAGGACAGGCGCCTGTGTCGGTGCAGCCGCCGGCCGTGCAACTGGTGGATACCATCGGCGCGGGCGACACCTTTGGCGCGGCGCTGTCGGTTGCGCTGCTGGAGCAGGGTGTCGAGCAGCCGGGCCAGTTGCAGGAACTGCCCGAGAGCGCGTGGCGCCAGGTGCTGCGCTTTGCCGCAACGGCCGCAGCGCTCAACTGCACGCGCGCCGGTGCCCAGCCGCCCCGGCGTGCGGAACTCGATGCCGCGCTGGCAGCCCATTGCGGTGGTTAGCCGCCGCTGGTGATACTGTTTGCCCATGGCTTCTTCAGAAACCTTCACGCCGCCATGACCAGCCCACGCCGCCGCACACCCCGCCAGCGTCACCCTGAACTGGAGCGCGATTTCGTGCGGACGCCCGCGCTGGGCTATGAGGATATGGAGGGCAGCGGCCTGGTGCGCTGCCTGGCACATGGTTTCCCAAGCCCCCTGGTGCGCTGGCATTTCCATGAGGAGTACGAGCTGCACCTCATCACCCACACCTCGGGCCGCGCCTTCGTGGGAGACTGGATAGGACCCTTCGAGCCCGGCCACCTCGTGCTGTGCGGCCCGCGCCTGCCGCACAACTGGATCTCGTTCGATGCGCCCGATGGGGGCTCGCCTGCACGCGATTACGTGATTCTTTTCAACCACGACCCCATCGCCCGTGCAGCCGAGCAGATCCCGGAGATGCGCGAGGTGCTTCAACTGCTGGACCGTGCGCGCCATGGCATCGAGTTCTTCGGCTTGGCGCAGACGGCGCGCGCGCACTGGGATGCGGTCAGGAGTGCGCGCGGAATGCGCCGCTTCACGGCCTTTTGCGCGCTGCTGTCCGATCTGGCCGAGTGCACCGATTACCGGCTGCTGTCAGCCGTGCAGATGCAGGGCGCCCAGGGCGAGGCTCAGGTGGACCAGATCAACGAGGTGGTCAACCGCATCATGGCGCGCGTGAGCGAGCCGCTGAGCCTGGCCGACGTGGCGGCCGAGCTGGGCATGAGCGAGAGCCGCTTCAGCCGCTTTTTCCGCCGGGCCACGGGCAACAGCTTCACCGACTTCGTCAGCCGGGTACGCATCAACAGCGCATGCCACCTGCTCATGCAGACCGACAGCTTCATCGCCGACATCTGCTACCAGGTGGGCTTCAACAACGTGGCCAACTTCAACAGGCGCTTCCTGGAGATCAAGGGCATGACGCCCTCGGAGTTCCGCCGCCAGGCGGACAGCCGCTTCGGCGCGGGTTGAAGCGACGGGGAAGCGGAATCTGGCGCGCACGGGTGTGGTATTGCGCGCCACATGGGTAGAGCCCTTATTGCCGCGCTGGCACAGATCGATATGCTGGGCTGCGAAAAACATATGTTCAGCACCGAATCCGTGGCCAGTTTGTGACCACGATCAAGGAATATGTTTTCCTCTGTGCGCAGGGGCGAAACCAGGGTTCCTGACGATATCAATCACAGGGGACCCCATTGTAGAATCCGCCGAATTTTGCGCTTTCAACAACAGAACCACGCCCTCGATATGAAGTTGCTTGCCTCTTTGCTGACGGCTGCCATTCTTGCTGCAGCCCCCGCCTTTCCCGCTTTCTCCGCTGGCGAGGCACCTGCTGCCTCGGCACAGCCGAAGGCGGCCAAGGCCGACCTGGCGAAGGGCGAGGCCAGCTACACCGCCGTCTGCGCGGCATGCCATGCGGCCGACGGCAATTCCACCATCCCGCTGCAGCCCAAGCTGGCCGGCCAGCATCCCGAGTACCTGGTCAAGCAGTTGCTGGAGTTCAAGGACGACAAGCGCAAGGACCCCGTGATGAAGGGCTTTGCCAGCATGCTCAGCGAGCCTGACATGAAGAACATCGCCGCCTGGCTGCACACGCAAAAGCCCAAGGACGGCTTTGCCAAGGACAAGGACCTGGTGGCCATGGGCGAGCGCATCTACCGCGGCGGCATCCAGGAGCGCAACATTGCTGCCTGTGCGGGCTGCCACAGCCCCAACGGCGCCGGCATTCCAGCCCAGTACCCGCGCCTGGCGGGCCAGCATGCCGACTACACCACGACCCAGCTCACGGCCTTCCGTGACGGCAAGCGCGGCAATAGCATTCAGATGACGCAGGTTGCTGCCAAGCTTAACGATCGCGAAATCAAGGCCGTGGCAGACTACATCGCTGGCCTGCGTTGATGCGATCCCGGGGCCGACGCGGTTCCCAGGGTAATCACCGGGAACCTATTGCTTTATAGACACCCCAAGCCAGGCGGGTCCATCGCATGAATGCAGATGGTCCCGCTTTTTTCATTCGGGTTTTGGCTTTTCGTTCTTCATGTCAGACAACTCTTCCGGTGCCGCTCTTGCTCCCTCCCGCCCGCAGGCCGCGCGCGCGACCCTGGAGCTGCTGGCATCGATGCGCTTCGCGATCTCGCTGCTGACGGTCATCTGCATTGCCTCGGTGATCGGCACCGTGCTCAAGCAGCATGAGCCGGTGGGCAACTACGTCAACCAGTTCGGGCCTTTCTGGGCCCAGCTGTTCCTCGCGCTCAAGCTCAATGCGGTCTACAGCGCCTGGTGGTTCCTGCTGATCCTGGCCTTCCTGGTGATCAGTACCTCGCTGTGCGTGGCACGCCATGCGCCCAAGTACCTGGCCGATCTGCGCAGCTACAAGGAAAACGTTCGCGAACAAAGCCTCAAGGCATTCGGCCACCGTGCGCAGAACGTGGTGCCCGGCAGCACCGAAGAGGCCGCCAGGCGCCTGGGCCAGCAGCTGGTGTCGGGCGGCTGGAAGGTGCGGCTGCAGCAGCGCGACACGGCGGCCGGTCCCGGCACGGGGTGGATGCTGGCTGCCAAGGCGGGCGCGGCCCACAAGCTGGGCTATATCGCGGCCCACAGCGCCATCGTGCTGATCTGCCTGGGCGGGCTGTTCGATGGCGACCTCGTCGTGCGTGCGCAGATGTGGCTGGGAGGCAAAACACCTTATACCGGCGGTGGCCTGATCTCCGAGGTGTCCGAGCAGCACCGGCTGAGCGAGCGCAACCCCACCTTCCGAGGCAACCTGCTGGTGACCGAGGGCGGCACGGCAGGCACGGCCATCCTGTCGCAGTCCGACGGCGTGCTGCTGCAGGAGCTGCCCTTTGCGGTGGAACTCAAGAAATTCATCGTGGAGTACTACTCCACGGGCATGCCCAAGCTGTTCGCCAGCGAGGTCGTCATCCACGACAAGGCCACGGGCGAGAAACTGGAAAAGCGCATCGAGGTCAACCACCCGGCCAGCTACCGTGGCATCGAGATCTACCAGTCCAGCTTTGACGACGGCGGCTCGTCGGTGAAGCTGCGCGCCGTGCCGCTGGAGGCGGGAGCCAAGCCCTTTGATGTCGAGGGCGTGATCGGCGGATCGGACCAGTTCGTGCGCAAGCTCCCGGACGGCAAGGACGAGACAGTGACGCTGGAGTTTGCCGAACTGCGCACCATCAACGTGGAGAACTTCGGCGGTGGCGGCGGGGCTAATGGCAGCGGCACCGATGTGCGCAAGGTGGACCTGAAGCAGGCCATCGACGAGCGCCTGGGCGCGGCCCACAAGACCGTGACCAAGAAGGAGCTGCGCAACATCGGCCCCAGCATCCGCTACAAGCTGCGCGATGCCTCGGGCCAGGCGCGCGAGTTCCAGAACTACATGCTGCCCGTGGACACGGGCGACGGCCAGCGCGTGTTCCTGCTGGGCGTGCGCGACAACCAGGCCGATGCCATGCGCTACCTGCGCATTCCCGCCGATCCCGAAAGCGAGATGGACACCTTCCTGCGCCTGCGCAGCGCGCTGCAGGACCCCCGGCTGCGCGAGCAGGCTGCCAAGGCCTATGTGGCCAAGGCCATCGACGCCTCGCGTTCCGAACTGAGCGGCGCGCTGGCGCAGTCGGCCACCAAGGCGCTGGAATTGTTCGCGGGCCAGACCGACAAGAAGGGGCCGGACGGCAAGCCGCTGGGCGGGTTGCAGGCCATCTCGGACTTCATGGAAAGCAATGTGCCTGCGGCCGAGCGCGAACGCGCGGGCGAGGTGCTGGTGCGCATTCTCAACGGCGTGCTGTTCGAGCTGGCCCAGATCGTGCGCACGCAGGCGGGCCAGGCGCCCCTGGAGCCCAGCGAGCAGACGCAGTCCTTCATGACCCAGGCCGTGTTCTCGCTCAGCGATGCGCAGTTCTACCCCATGCCCATGGTCTTCATGCTGCAGGACTTCAAGCAGGTGCAGGCCAGCGTCTTCCAGGTGGCGCGCGCCCCGGGCAAGAACGTGGTGTATCTGGGCTGCCTGTTCCTGATCATCGGCGTGTTCTGCATGCTGTACGTGCGCGACCGCCGCCTCTGGATCTGGCTCACGCCCCGCGATGGGGAAAGCCATGCCGAAATGGCCTTGTCCACCAATCGCAAGACACTCGATGGTGATAGAGAATTCGCCATGCTGGCCGGCAAGCTGATAGGCGCCGAGCCCATCCACAAGAAATCTCCCGGAGGTTCCGTATGAACACCGCCACTACCACGACGACTTTGACGCTCAACGAGGGCTTCTTCGCCCGCCGCAACTGGTTCGACTGGGTGTTCGCGGCCCTGGTGGCGGCGGGACTGTTGTATGCGCTGCAGCGCTATGGCGAGTACATGGATGTCTACGAAAAGTGCATCCTGGTCGGCACCATTCCCTCGGCCATCTGGCTGGGCTGGTTCTGGCGCCCGCTGCGCGGGCTGATGCTGGTGGTGGCCGGGCTGTCGCTGCTGGCCATCGGGCTCTACCAGGGGCCTGAAGGGGCGCAACTGGCGCGATCGGACACGGTGTTCGGCCTCAAGTACTTCCTGTCCAGCCAGTCGGCCATCCTCTGGATGAGCATGGTGTTCTTCATGAGCACCGTCTTCTACTGGATCGGCATGTTTGCGCGGGGCGAGGGCACGGCGCTGTCGCTGCTGGGCTCGCGCCTGGCCTGGCTGGCCGTGACGCTGGCGCTGGTGGGCACCATGGTGCGCTGGTACGAGAGCTATCTGATCGGCCCGGATGTAGGCCACATTCCGGTCAGCAATCTCTATGAAGTGTTCGTCATGTTCTGCTGGATGACGGCGCTTTTCTATCTCTATTACGAACAGCACTACGACACGCGCGCCCTGGGCGGCTTCGTGATGCTGGTGGTCAGCGCGGCCGTGGGCTTTTTGCTGTGGTACACGCTGGTGCGCGAGGCGCACGAGATCCAGCCGCTGGTGCCGGCACTCAAGAGCTGGTGGATGAAGCTGCACGTGCCGGCCAACTTCATCGGCTACGGCACCTTTGCGCTGGCAGCCATGGTCTCCTTTGCCTACCTGATCAAGCAGCAGGCCACGGAGACCCGCTGGTACAAGCTCGCGCCGCTGTGGATGCTGGGTGTGGTGCTGTGCTTCGAGCCCATCGTCTTCCGCCAGGGCGCGACCCAGAACGGCGGCAGCTACTGGATGGTCTACTTCGGCATCTCGGCGCTGATCGTGGCCGGCATCCTGCTGGCGCGCAAGCGCATCGCCGAGCGCCTGCCCAGCTTCGAGCTGCTGGACGATGTGATGTACAAATCCATCGCCGTGGGCTTTGCCTTCTTCACCATCGCCACCGTGCTGGGCGCGCTGTGGGCGGCCGAGGCCTGGGGCGGCTACTGGAGTTGGGACCCCAAGGAAACCTGGGCGCTGATCGTCTGGCTCAACTACGCGGCCTGGCTGCACATGCGCCTGGTCAAGGGCCTGCGCGGCACGGTATCCGCCTGGTGGGCGCTGGGTGGACTGGCCATCACCACCTTCGCCTTCCTGGGGGTGAACATGTTCCTGTCGGGGCTGCACAGCTACGGCGAGCTTTGAGCCACGGCAGTGGCAGAGTGACAGTGGCAAGATAAGGGCAGCGGCATGCGTTCAGGCGCATGCCGCTTTTTCGTGCACCATCGCATCGGTGCCGCAGGGAACTTGCGCGCGCCTGCGAGGCTCCCAATCGCCATATCGCCAGCAATAGCGCCCCGTGCCCGCCGGCACACCAGGAGATTCCCATGCTGATCCGCTCCCACGACAACGGCTTCCAACACCCGCAAGGCAGCGAGATCACGTCCCGGGCAGGCTACCTCAAGCGCCGTGCCTGGCTGCAGTACCTGGCCGCAGGCTCGGCCGGCGCGGCATTGCCCGGCTGGGCGGCGGGCGTGCAGCGCCCCGGCAAGCTGGCGGCACTGGCCTCCGTGCCTTCCCAGGTAGTGGGCGCAAACACCATGGACCGTGTCACGGCCTATGCCGATGTATCCCAGTACAACAACTTCTATGAATTCGGGCTGGACAAGGACGATCCCGCCAAGAACGCCCACACGCTCAAGACCCGCCCCTGGACGGTGAAGATCGAGGGCCTGGTCCAGCAGCCGCAGACGCTGGACCTGGATGCGCTGCTCAAGCTCGCGCCACAGGAAGAGCGCATCTATCGGCTGCGCTGCGTGGAGGGCTGGTCCATGGTGATTCCCTGGGTGGGCTATTCCCTGGCCGAGCTGCTGCGCAAGGTGCAGCCGCTGGGCAGTGCCAAGTACGTGGAATTCGTGACCCTGGCCGACAAGGCGCAGATGCCGGGCCTGCGCAGCGGCGTGCTGGACTGGCCTTACACCGAGGGGCTGCGCCTTGATGAAGCCATGCACCCGCTGACGCTGCTGGCCTTTGGCATGTATGGCGAGGTGCTGCCCAACCAGAATGGCGCGCCCGTGCGGCTGGTCGTGCCGTGGAAGTACGGCTTCAAGAGCGCCAAGAGCATCGTCGCCATCCGCCTGACCGACAAGGAGCCGGGCACGGCCTGGAACAAGGCGGCGCGCAACGAGTACGGCTTTTATTCCAATGTGAACCCCGACGTGCCGCACCCGCGCTGGAGCCAGGCCACGGAGCGGCGCATTGGCGAAGACGGCCTGTTCGCCAAGAAGCGCAAGACGCAGCTGTTCAACGGCTACGAAGCCCAGGTGGGCCAGCTCTACGCCGGCATGGACCTCAAGAAGTTCTATTGATGTGGCCCATGCAATGACGGCGGTGCAGCGTCTTTTGCTGCACCGGACGGCCAAGCCGCTGGTGTTTCTTGTGTGCCTGCTGCCGTTTGCGTGGCTGCTGGCTGGAGCCATTTTGAACACGCTTGGCGCCAATCCGGCCGAGGCCTTGCTGCGCTCCACCGGCGACTGGACCTTGCGCTTTCTGTGCGTGGTGCTGGCCGTGACACCGCTGCGCCAGGCGCTGGGACTGACGGCACTGGCGCGCTTCAGGCGCATGCTGGGCCTGTATGTGTTCTTCTACGCGCTGCTGCACCTGCTGTGCTATGCATGGTTCGACATGGGGCTGGACTGGGGCGAGATCGTGCTCGACATCCCGAAGCGCCCATTCATCCTGGTGGGCTTTGCGGCGCTGCTCTTGCTGGCCGCTCTGGCGGTGACTTCACCGCACCCTGTCATGCGCGCCATGGGCGGCAGGCGCTGGCAGTGGCTGCACCGCTGTATCTATGCGGTCGCGCCGCTGGCCCTGTTGCATTTCTTCTGGATGCGCGCAGGCAAGAACAACTTTGCCGAGGTCGGCGTGTACGCCGCCATTCTTGCGCTGCTGCTGGCCTGGCGCGCGGTCCATGCACTGCGCCGCCGGCGCGCCAGCAGCTAGCCGGCCACGGCGCGCAGGGCAGGGCGCAGCTGGCGGGTCACGGGGTCGATGTCCGCCATGGGCAACTGGTAGTTGCGCTGGTCGAACAGGTCGATGCCGCACTGCAGTCCTTCGAGCCAGTTGAACAGGTCGGCAATCGCCTTGGCGCCCATGATGGGCGCGCCGTGCTGGGGCACGATCATGTCGATGGGCAGCTGGCGCGCCATCTGCACCCACAGCCGCAGGATCTTGTTGGAGACCATGTATCGGCAGTGAAAACCTTCCATGCGGGCGATGTGCGGCACGAGGTCGGTCACGGGCACCTGCGCCTCGATGCCGTTCATCAGGGACACGCCCAGATCGCCCGTGAAGAGGATGCGGCTGACCGGGTCGTAGAAGTGGAAGTTGCCTTCGGCATGCAGGAAGTGGGCGGGCAGCAGGTGCAGTTCATGGCGGCCCAGCGGCAGCCGGCCACCGGCGTCCGGCACGCCGATCACGCGGTTTTCGGTCTTGCCGACCTTGGTGAAGTGGGGCGCGAAGCGCTCCCAGATGCGCGAGATCACCAGTTGTGCCTTGGTGCTGGTCATCCAGCGGTCCAGCGAGGCAATGATGTCAGGATCGGCGTGGGAAGCGATCAGATAGGACAGCTTGTGCGGCGCGAAATGCCGCGACATGCCCATGAACAGCTCGTTGAATGCGAGATTGCCGCCCGGGTCGATGATGGCGCCCGTGTCGTCATCGACGATGAGGAACTGATTGGCCTGTATGGCCTGTCCATCTTCCTCGATGAGGTCGGTGAACATCAGGCAGGCGTGGTTTTTGTCTCGGTAGAGCTCTACGGGCATGGCGGGTTGTCGAGGGACAAGAGAAAGTCACTCTAAGCGCCATGCCTGGCAGCGGTGTTGATGTGCATCAAGCCGCAGCGCGGCTGCCGACTCAGTCGGCCTGCTGCTTGCGGGAGTCCGTGGTGCCGGTGGGTGTCGAGCTTTCTTCGACGGCGGCACTTGACAGGCCAGCGGGCAAGGTGGTGGGTGCAGGTGCGGGCGTTGCACGCTCGGCCGGGCTGGAAATGCCCAGGGTCTGCGGCAGTGTGGCGCGGTGGCTGGCCGCAGGCGAGCTGGGCAGAAACAGCGGGCCTTTCTGGCCGCAGGCGGCCAGGGACGCCGCACAGGCGCCAAGGGCAATGCACCTGACTAGAATTTGCGAGGCTTTCAACATAAGCGAATTGTAATGACCGACCAAGAATTTCTGGACCTTGCCGAACGACTGCTGCTGGCGGTGGAGCAAGACTGCGATCGCATCAACGATGAAACCGATGCCGACCTCGATGCCCAGCGCGTGGGTGGCATGGTGACCCTGGTCTTTGCCAACCGCAGCCAGATCGTGATCAACCAGCAAAAACCGCTGCACGAGATCTGGCTGGCGGCCAAGGCCGGCGGCTTCCACTACCGCTACGACGCGGCGCAGGGCGCCTGGCTCGATACCAAGGGCGCGGGCGAGTTCTTCGCCAACCTGAGCCGCTACGCCACCGAGCAGTCGGGCCTGGCGCTGCAGTTCTCGGCACGCTGATCCGCCGTTATCGGCAGGCTCCATGAAGAAAGCCCGGCATGGCCGGGCTTTCTTGCGTGGTCAACCGCTTGTGTGGCGGTCAGTTGCGGAAGAGGTCGAGGATGCGGTTGCGCTCCTCGGTGGCGGGCGGGGGCGTGGCGCCTGCAGCGCCGCCCGTGGAAGCGCTGTCCATGCCCAGGCTGCTGACGCCGCCGTTGCGCGCGTTTTCCTCGTAGTACCACTCGCCGCCCATGTTCACGACGCCAGGGGGCACAGGCATCTCTGCCACCGGCACGCCCTTGAGGGCATGCTGCATGAAGCCGATCCAGATGGGCAGGCTCAGGCCGCCACCCGTCTCGCGGCTGCCCAGGTTGCGCGGCGTGTCGTAGCCGATCCAGGACACGGCGGCCAGCGTGGGCTGGAAGCCTGCGAACCAGGCATCCACCGAGTCGTTGGTCGTGCCCGTCTTGCCATACAGGTCGGGGCGCTTGAGCGTGGACTGCGCGCGCGCTGCCGTGCCCACGCGCGCCACGTCCTGCAGCAGGCTGTCCATGATGAAGGCGTTGCGCGCGTCGATGGCCTGGGGCAGTTCCTGCACCGGGGGCGGTGTGAATTCGGACAGGATGCGGCCCTTGTGATCGGTGACACGGGCAATCAGCCAGGGGTTGACGCGGTGGCCGCCATTGGCGAACACGGAGTAGCCGGCAGCCAACTGCAGCGGCGTGACCGCTCCGGCACCCAGCGCCATGGTCAGGTAAGCCGGATGCTTGGCGGCGTCAAAGCCGAAGCGCGTGACCCACTCCTGGCCCTGCTTGGGCCCCACGGCCTGGAGCAGGCGGATAGAGATCATGTTCTTGGACTTGTTCAAGCCCGTGCGCATGGTCATCGGCCCGTCGTAGCGGCTGTCGTAGTTCTTGGGCTCCCATGGCTGGCCACCCGTCACGCCGGCGCTGAAGAACAGCGGCGCGTCATTGATCATGGTGGAAGGCGAGAAGCCTTTTTCCAATGCCGCAGAGTAGATGAAGGGCTTGAAGGCCGAGCCGGGCTGGCGCCAGGCCTGGGTCACGTGGTTGAACTTGTTCTTCTGGAAGTCGAAGCCGCCGATCAGGGCGCGCAAGGCGCCTGTCTGGGGGACCAGGGCCACGAAGGCACCTTCCACCTCGGGCAGCTGCGTGATTTCCCAGGTGTTCTTGGGCGTCTTGACCACGCGGATCACGGCGCCGGGACGGATCTTGATGTTGGGCGGTGCCTTGGGGTTCAGGCCCGATTCGGCGGGCTTGAGGCCTTCACCCGTGATCTCGATCTGTTCGCCGTCGGCGCGTGCCGCCAGGATCTTGCGCGGATTGGCATCCAGCACCACGGCGGCGAGCACATCACCGTTGTCGGGGTGGTTGGCCAGGGTGTCGTCGATGGCGTCTTCACGGTCCTCGGCGTCGGCCGGCAGGGCCACGAACTTCTCGGGGCCGCGGTACTTCTGGCGGCGCTCGTAGTCCATGATGCCGCGGCGCAGCGAGGCGTAGGCGGCTTCCTGTTCGCCGGCATTGATGGTGGTGTAGACGTTCAGGCCGCGCGTATAGGCTTCGTTGCCGTACTGGGCAAAGATCAGCTGGCGTGCCATCTCGGCCACGTATTCGGCATGCACGCGGGTGTTGAAGGAGCCCGTGCGGATCTTCAGCGGCTCGGCCTTGGCTTCAGTGGCCTGGGCGGAGGTGATGAAGCCGTTTTCCTCCATGCGCTCGATGATGTAGAGCTGGCGCGAGCGGGCGCGCTTGGGGTTGCTGATCGGGTTGTAGGCCGATGGTGCCTTGGGCAGGCCTGCCAGCATGGCCGCCTCGGCCACAGTGATGTCCTTCAGTGGCTTGCCGAAATAGGCTTCACAGGCAGCAGCAAAGCCATAGGCCCGATTTCCCAGATAAATCTGGTTCATGTAGATCTCGAGAATCTGGTTTTTGCTCAACAGATGCTCTAGCTTAAAAGTCAGTAAGACTTCGTAAATTTTGCGTGTAAAGGTTTTCTCGGAAGACAGATAGACGTTGCGCGCCACCTGCATGGTGATAGTCGATGCGCCCTGGCTTTTCACGCGGCCCAGATTGGCCAGCGCGGCGCGGGCCATTCCCTTGTAGTCCACGCCGCCATGCTCGAAAAAGCGCGTGTCTTCAATGGCCAGCACGGCGTCGGTCATCACCTTGGGGATGTCCTGGATGGGAGTCAGCGTGCGCCGCTCCTCGCCGAATTCACCCAGCAGGGCGCCTTCGCTGGAGTACACGCGCAGCGGCAGCTTGGGCCGGTAATCGGCCAGCTCGGACACGTCGGGCAGGTTGGGGTAGGCCATGGCCAGGGCCACGGCCACGGTCAGCATCAAGGCCAGCGCGCCGGCGACGGCGATGCCCGCCAGCCATAGCAAGGCCTTGGGAAACCAGTGCATGGGCTTGGATGGGGCGGAGCGAGGCTTTGCAGCCTGGGGTTCTCGGGAGTCTGAAGACGGCATGTCGCAGGGAGTGCTGAGGAGTGCCGCATTATAAAAATGCGTGCCCCAGAAGGTCGGTAGGAGACGGCTGCACACGGTTGCCAGCATGGCCGCAAGCCACGCATCCTAAGCCAGGCGTGCAGGCCGACATGCAAGCAGGGGTGCATTCATGTCGCATTTGATGGCCCGCAATAATGTCTGTTTTTGGCCACTAGCGCCTAGCGTGCTCCGGCTGGCATGGTGAGTTGTGCGCAGTCTTGCTGATAGCATTCAACCTATATGTGAAGGTTTGTTGCGTTCTTTACATACACAAGAAGAGGGAGGGCAAGTTGATTGCTATGGGATCCTTATTCAGTCGCCAGCCCGCACCTTTGCTAGGCATCGACATCAGTTCTTCGAGCGCCAAGCTCGTTGAGCTGTCTCGTGCCAAGTCGGGCGAACTGTTGCTGGAGCGCTGTGCCATCGAACCGCTGGAGCGGGGATGGATCACGGACGGCAACATCGAAAAGTTCGACGAAGTGGCAGAGGCTGTACGGCGACTGGTCAAAAAAAGCGGTACGCGGACCAAGAACGTGGCCATGGCCTTGCCGGCCTCGGCCGTGATCACCAAGAAGATTTCGCTGCCGGACGGCATGAGCGAGCAGGAATTGGAGGTCCAGGTCGAATCCGAGGCCAATCAGTACATTCCTTTCTCGCTCGATGAAGTGAGTCTGGACTTCTGCGTCATAGGCCCGTCATCGAATTCACCCGGCGATGTGGACGTGCTCATTGCCGCATCGCGCCGCGAGAAGGTCCAGGACCGCCAGGGCCTGGCCGAGGCGGCCGGCCTCAAGCCGACGGTCATCGACATTGAGCCCCACGCCTCCCGCATGGCGGCTGCACGGCTGATCGAGCGTCTGCCCAATCAGGGCAACAACGCCCTTGTGGCCTTGTTCGAGTTGGGCGCCATGACGACCAGCATGCAGATCCTGCGCGATGACGAGGTGCTGTATGACCGGGACCAGGCCTTTGGCGGCGCACAGTTGACGCAACTGATCGCGCGCCAATATGGTTTCTCGCTCGAAGAGGCCGAGTCCAAGAAGCGCAGCGGTGAACTTCCGGAGGACTACGCGTCCGCCGTGCTCAAGCCCTTTGTGCAAAGCATGACGCAGGAAGTGTCGCGCGCACTGCAGTTCTTTTTCACCAGTACGCCCCACAACCGCATAGACCACATCCTGCTGGCAGGCGGCTCGGCCCCACTTTCCGGCCTGTCCGAGGCCATCACGCAGCAAACGGGTTTTGCCTGCAGCCTTGCCAATCCCTTTGATGGAATGGAAGTCGGCAGCGGCGTACGCCTCAAGCGCATGTCGCGCGAGGCCCCCGCCTACCTGACCGCCTGCGGACTGGCCATGCGGAGGTTTGTCTCGTGATCCTGATCAATCTGCTTCCTCACAGAGAAGCAACACGCAAGCGCCGCAAGGAAGCATTCCAGGCCACTATGGTCCTGTCTGCCCTGGTGGGGCTTTTGATCATTGGCGCGGTCTACTGGTGGTACCAGATGATGATCGAGGCCCAGCAGGCAAAGAACACCATGCTGCGCGCCGAGATCACCGTCCTTGAGTCCCAGATCAAGGAAATCGCCGGGCTGGAAAACGAGATCACGGCCCTGCGTGCACGCCAGAAGGCCGTGGAAGATCTGCAGTCCGACCGCAATCTTCCGGTGCACATGCTCAACGAGCTGGTGGCGCAGTTGCCCGATGGCGTCTACATCACCAGCATCAGGCAGGAAGGCCTGTCTGTGACCATGCAGGGTACGGCGCAGTCCAATGAGCGGGTTTCCGGAATGCTGCGCAATCTGTCCGAAGGAACACCCTGGATCTCCAAGCCTGATCTGGTGGAAATCGTGGCCAGGACGGTCAATGTCACGCCCAAGGACCAGCGCCGCGCTGCTGCGTTCAATCTGCGCTTTCAACTGACGCGTGCCAGTGTGGCGGAAAAGAGCCTTTCGACGCCGGCCAACCCAGGAAAGCCCCAGTGATGGCCAAGAAGAAAAAGAACGACATCGACTTCTCCGCACTGCAGGAGAACATCCAGCGCCAGTTCCGTGGTCTTGATCCCAATGACCCGTCGCGGTGGCCTGTGTTGCCGCGGGCGCTTTTGTGTGTGGCCATCGCGCTGGCTGTGGCCGCCGTGCTCTGGTATGTGCTGATCAAGGACTACGAAGACACCTTGGAGCAGGAGCGCAATACCGAAGTCACGCTGCGCCAGGACTTCAGCCAGAAGCTGTCCAAGGCCGTCAGCCTGGATGGCCTGAAGAAGCAGCGTGAACAGGTCCAGCAGTATGTGACGCAACTGGAAAAGCAATTGCCCAGCAAGGCGGAAATGGCGGCGCTGCTCTCGGATATCAATCAGGCAGGGCTGGGTCGCAGCCTGCAGTTTGAAACCTTCCGGCCTGGTGCGATGGTTGTCAAGGAGTACTACGCCGAGTTGCCCATTGCGTTGAAGGTCACGGGCCGCTTCCATGACATTGGATCCTTTGCGTCCGATGTGGCCTACCTGTCGCGCATCGTGACCTTGAACAATCTCTCGATCGTCCCCGTGGGCAAGGAAGGCAGCGAAGTCTTGAGCATGGAGGCGACGGCTCGGACCTTCCGCTACCTGGATGCCGACGAGGTGCAGGCGCAACGCGCGGCTGCAGGGAAGGGCAAGAAATAATGAGACATATGCGTTTCAGCGGCTGGCTCATGTTGACTGCCTGCCTGACCGTCTCAGGCTGCTCTTCTTCTGATCAGGAGGAACTGCAGAGCTGGATGGCCCAGGAAAGAGCCAATGCCAAGCCCCGTGTCAAGCCTTTGGAGGAGCCCAAGACCTTCACGCCCCAGGCCTATCTTGGTTCTGATGGCATGGATCCTTTCAATCCCATGAAGCTGATGCAGGTGCTGCGCAGGGAGTCTGCACAGACTAGCGCCAATACCACCCTGATTGCTTCCGAACTCAATCGCCGCAAGGAACCGCTGGAGGCCGAGCCTTTGGATGCAATGACGATGGTCGGCAGTCTGGACAAAAAAGGCGTGCCTACGGCGCTTGTCAGGGTGGGGGCTTTGCTGTACCAGGTTCGGGCAGGAAATTACCTGGGGCAGAACTACGGCAAGGTTACCCGGATCACCGAGACGACCATCCAGTTGCGGGAAATCGTCCAGGACGGCAGCGGCGACTGGATAGAGAGAAATAGCACACTGGAGTTGCAGGAGGGAAGAAAATGATGGGCACACATCGAAGCATGTTGCACAAGGCTCGCTGGGGAATCGCCGTAGGCGGTTGGCTGCTTGGCTCCTTGGCATGGGCGCAGTCCGCGATAGAGTCGGTCTCCGGCTCGATTCAAGGAGGCACTGAGGTGGTGCGCATCGAGCTTTCCGAAGCGCTGGCTGCGGACCCGACCGGATTTGCAATCCAGTCGCCTGCACGAATCGCACTGGATTTCCCTGGCGCAACCAATGCCACGGGTAAATCGATGGTCGAGCTCAACCAGGGCAACCTGCGCTCCATCAATATCGTGGAGGCATCCGGCCGCTCCCGTCTGGTGCTGAATCTGAAGTCTGCTACGTCCTACCGCACTGAACGCCAAGGCAAGGCGCTGCTGATCCTGTTGGATCCGGTGGCAACGTCTGCCACAGTAAAGCCTTCTACGCAGCAGGGCGTGTTTGAAGCCAAGACAGCTGTTGGCAGTGATGTCCAACCCATTCGGGATGTTGATTTCCGTCGTGGCAGTGATGGTTCTGGCCGCATCGTCGTGGGGCTGAGCAATAGCCAGGTCGGCGTGGATCTGCGCCGCGAAGGCAAGGAATTGGTGGTCGATTTCCTGCGCTCCTCTTTGCCTGAAGGGCTGCGACGCAAGCTGGATGTTGGGGATTTCGGAACGCCGGTGCAGACAATCTCTTCGGTGCAGCAGGGTGAGTCGGTGCGCATGCGCATCGCTCCCGTCGGCGACTGGGAGCACAGCGCCTACCAAAGCGACAGCCAGTTTGTGATCGAGGTCCGCCAGAAAAAGGTGGATGTGAGCAAGCTCACGCAGGGTCCCGGCTACAGCGGTGAAAAGCTCTCCCTCAATTTCCAGAACATCGAAGTGCGGTCGCTGCTGCAGGTGATCGCCGACTTCACGAACTTCAATATCGTGACCTCGGACACGGTTTCCGGGGCGTTGACCCTGCGTCTCAAGGATGTTCCCTGGGATCAGGCGCTGCAGATCATCATGGATGCCAAGGGCCTTGGCATGCGCAAGTCGGGTTCGGTGCTCTGGATAGCACCCAAGGATGAGATCGATGCGCGCACCAAGCGTGACTATGAAGCCGCGATTGAAATCCAGAAACTGGAGCCGCTGCGCACCCAGGGCTTTCAGCTGAACTATGCGAAGGCGGCCGATATTCTATTGCAAATCACGACGAACACCAGCTCTGCCGGGGTTGGCGGAAATGCGACGAGATTTCTGTCCGAGCGTGGATCTGCAATCTCTGAGCCCCGGACCAACCAACTCTTTGTGACGGACACTCCCGCCAAGCTTGAGGCCATGAAGGCATTGCTGGCCACGCTGGATGTGCCAGTGCGTCAAGTGCTCATTGAAGCGCGTATTGTGGAAGCGCGTGACACGTTCGGACGTGCGCTGGGTGTGCGCCTCGGCGGCGGGGACTTGCGTGCCCAGCGCGGTGGTGATGGCGGCTACGGTATCGGCGGTGACAATCGTGTTGTCTTCGGTACGGGATTCGATAACGCAAATGCCTCTGCAGGTGCAGGAGGTACGGTCAATACTTCGGGCAGCTTTGTGAATCTTCCTGCATCCGTGTCAGGAGTTTCAGGATCTGGCACGTTTGCCATGTCCATCTTCAATGCAGCAGCCAATCGCTTCCTTACGTTGGAGCTCTCGGCGATGGAAGCCGATGGGCAAGGCAAGATCATTTCAAGCCCTCGTCTCATGACAGCCGACCAGACCAAGGCACTGATCGAGCAGGGTACGGAGTATCCATATTCAGTCACTGCGCCCAACGGAGCGACCACCATAGCCTTCAAGAAGGCGGTGTTGAAGCTGGAAGTAACGCCGCAAATAACTCCGGAAGGCGATATCATTCTGGATCTGGATATCAACAAGGATTCTCGCGGTGAAACCACGACCCAGGGGGTGGCTATTGACACCAAGCATATCAAGACGCAGATCCTCGTACAAAACGGTGGCACCGTGGTGATTGGTGGCATCTTTGAACTGGAAGAAACCAATCAGGAAAACAAGATTCCTTTGTTGGGCGATGTGCCTGTGCTGGGAAATCTTTTCAAGAGCCGCTCCAGGGCCTCTTCCAAGAGAGAAATGCTGGTATTCATTACGCCAAAAATGATTTCTGATAGCGCTGCAAAACGCTGAGTGAAAATTTAGGGAGATATTTGATGAAGAAAATGTGGTTGGCTACTTTGACGGCCTTTGCTCTGGTTGGGTGCGGGGGGGGAGGCGGGAATCCGGGGACACCTGGAGGAGGTACGGGGGGTGGTACGACACCGGATGTGGCCAGTGTCGAGTTCCTTCTTGACAAGACTGTTGTCGCCAATTCGGGAAGCGACTCCGCCACCTTGACGGTCACAGCACTGTCCGCAAGCAGGAATCCTGTCGCCAATGCACCTGTCTCCGTTGTGCTGGATTCGGGTGTTTTTACACCCAACGCCAACGTGACGGATGCCTCTGGCCGTGTTACCGGAAAGATAGAGATCGGTGGTGATCGTTCCAACCGGGATATCCGCTTCAATCTGAAGGCTGGTAATCAGTCGGGTACAGGTGTTGTGGCTGTCACCGGCAGCCAGATCGCATTGACTGTGGTTCCCTCTGCTCCTTCTCCGGGGCAACCAGTGGAGGTCACGGCAAAAATCTCGGATGCGAATGGCACAGGAATTTCTGGCATTCCTGTTGTGCTTTCCGGATCGGTTCTCAGTGCTGCGGTGACGGCCCAGACGGACACGTCTGGCGTAGCCAAGTTTGCGGCATTCAATGCACCAGGCGCCGCCCAGGTCTACTCCTTGCAGGCCAAGGCTTCAGGAGTGGTCTCAAACGAGCAGATCACTGTGGCAGGCGGCGCTGCCCAAGTCCCAGACGCGGTGGGTGTGGTCAGTGCGGCGAGCTTGTCCATTGTGCCGAATACCGTCAAGCCTAATCTGGATGGCGGTCGTACCAATATGGCGCAATTGCGAGCCCTGTTCCTGGACAAGGACAACCGCGCCATTCCCAATATGCGGGTCCGCTTTGAGATCGTTCCGCCTGGACTGGGTTCTGGAGAGGCTATCTCGACAGGCAGCCAATCCGTGATATCCAATGCCAGCGGCGTTGCCTTGGCGCAATATATTCCTGGCACGCGTATCAGCCCGACAGATGGGGTCAGCATCCGCATGTGCTATGGAAATTCTGACGCAGCTGTGTCCAATGGGAAGTGCCCCAATTCGCGTGTCAGTACGCTGACTGTTGCCAGCGAACCTGTCTCCATCACTATTGGCGACAACAATGAGCTGGAAAAAGGCGCCAATAACCTTACCTATATCAAGAAGTTTGATGTGGCCGTTGCCAATGCTGCTGGTGAGGCAGTTGCGGATGCGGATGTTTCAGTAAGCGTGGATATTCTGCGATACGGATTTGGAAGCTATGACAACGTCAAGAATGCACACGTCGCTGGATCCGGTTTTTGCTTGAATGAGGACATCAATCGCAATGGAAATCTGGACAGCGGTGAAGACGCCAATGGAGATGGCCGCTTGACACCCCCCAAGGCCGATATTGTGGTGTCCTATTTCAACGGACGAAAAACAGGAGCCAATGGCCGTCTGATCGTTCAGACTGAATATCCGCAGAACGTAGCCACCTGGCTGCTGTACAAGCTGACCGTCAGCTCCAATGCTGCCGGCTCCGAAGGTCGTGCCGAGCGCATCTTCCTTACCTCGTTCGTCGAAGGTGACCAGAAGAACGGCTCCTTCCTGACCTCGCCTTACGGAGTGACATCCGTCTGCCTGCCCGAGTGAACACGCTGGTGAATTCCGATCAAGGTCCTGCCTCGCTCCGTGCGCCGGTGGTGGCCCTGATCGGCCTGCCCGGCTCCGGCAAATCGACCATAGGGCGCCAGCTGGCGCGCCTGTGGTCGATGCGTTTTGTGGATTCGGACCATGTGATCGAGCAGCGCATAGGCTGCAGCATCCGGGAGTTTTTCGAGCGCGAGGGCGAACAGGCTTTTCGAGACATGGAGTCGCAGGTCATTGATGAGCTGTCGGCCTCCACATCCAGCCTGCTGCTGTCCACGGGCGGCGGGGTGGTGCTGCGCGAGCAAAACCGCCGCCATCTGCATGCGCGCACCCAGGTCTTCTATCTGGATTGCACGCCAGAGGCCATCGCCGCGCGGCTGCGCAACGATGTGACGCGGCCCTTGCTGCAGGTGGAAGACCCGGCGCTGCGCCTGCGGGAACTGCTGCTGCAACGCGAGCCGCTTTATCTGGAGACGGCTCACTTCGTGATCCAGACATCGGGTCTGTCTGTGGCGCAGGCCGCCCAGCGCATACGCATGCAGGCGGAACTGGCCTGAGCACAGTCAGGTGGAACACGAAAGGCCTCGGCACTTGCCGGGGCCTTTTTCTTTAAGATCGGCGGTTGCCGGGCGCGCTGCCGTGTCGCGCAATTCCTTTCACTCTTTCTGCCTTGGAGCGACACCATCTTGCCCACCGCTTCCTCCTTGCCTGCCGCCCAGGTCGTGACCATTGACCTGGGTGACCGTTCCTACCCGATCACCATCGGCACCGGCCTGCTGGACCAGGCCGCGACCTATGCCGCCCTGCCTTCTGCGGCCCAGGCCGTGATCGTCAGCAATGATGTGGTCGCACCGCTCTATGAGCCTGCACTGCGCCGCGTGCTGGAACAACGCTACCGCAGCGTGCGTACCGTGGTGCTGCCCGATGGCGAGGCCCACAAGGACTGGCAGACGCTGAACCTGATCTTTGACGACCTGCTGTCCGGCGGCTGCGACCGCAAGACCGTGCTGTTCGCCCTGGGTGGCGGCGTCATCGGCGACATGACCGGCTTTGCCGCTGCCAGCTACATGCGTGGCGTGCCTTTCGTGCAGGTGCCCACCACGCTGCTGTCGCAGGTGGATTCGTCGGTGGGTGGCAAGACCGCCATCAACCATCCGCTGGGCAAGAACATGATCGGCGCCTTCTACCAGCCGCAGCTGGTGGTTTGCGACCTGGCCTCGCTGGACACGCTGCCCGTGCGCGAGCTGAGCGCTGGCCTGGCCGAGGTCATCAAGTACGGGCCGATCGCCGACATGGACTTCCTGGCCTGGCTGGAGGAGAACATGGATGCCTTGCTCGCCCGCGACCGCACTGCACTGGCGCACGCGATCAAGCGCAGCGTGGAGATCAAGGCATGGGTCGTGGGGCAGGACGAGAAAGAGGCTGGGCTGCGCGCCATTCTCAATTTCGGCCACACCTTCGGGCATGCGATTGAAGCCGGCATGGGCTACGGCAACTGGCTGCACGGCGAAGGCGTGGGCGCCGGCATGGTCATGGCGGCCGAGCTGTCGCAGCGCCTTGGCCTGGTGGATGCCGCCTTTGTGCAAAGGCTGCGTGTGCTGATCGAACGTGCGGGCCTGCCGGTGCGCGGCGCCGTGCTGGATGCGCGTGACAACGCTGGCCGCTATCTGGAGCTGATGCGCGTGGACAAGAAGTCCGAGGCGGGCGAGATCCGCTTCGTTCTCATCGACGGGCCGGGAAAGGCCGTCATGCGCTCGGCGCCCGATACCTTGGTGCGCGAAGTCATAGACGCCTGCTGCGCCTGACGCGCGGCTCTGGGGGCAAGCCGGAACTGCTAGAGTGCCCTTGTCAGCATGATGAGGCGATCGAATGCAGAAACAGGCCCTGGCCCCCTATGCCTGCAACCCGGCGTTCAGCCGGGGGCGGCGTTTCCCGGAGGCGCCTGCGCCCACGCGCAGCGACTTCCAGCGCGACCGGGACCGCATTGTTCATTCATCGGCCTTTCGGCGCCTGGTCTACAAGACCCAGGTCTTCGTCAACCATGAAGGCGACCTGTTCCGCACACGGCTGACGCACTCGCTGGAGGTTGCCCAACTGGGCCGCTCGGTCGCCCGGTCCCTGCAGCTCGACGAGGATCTGGTCGAAGCCATCTGCCTGGCCCACGACCTGGGCCACACCCCCTTCGGCCATGCGGGCCAGGACGCACTCAATGCCTGCATGCAGCCGCATGGCGGCTTCGAGCACAACCTGCAAAGCCTGCGCGTGGTGGACCGGCTGGAGGAGCGCTATCCGGCCTTTGACGGGCTCAACCTGAGCTTCGAGACGCGTGAGGGCATTCTCAAGCACTGCTCGCGCACCAATGCCGAGCACCTGGAAGCGCGGGAGCCCGGCGGTGTGGCCCAGCGCTTTTTGCTGGGCCGGCAGCCTTCGCTGGAGGCCCAGCTGTGCAATCTGGCCGATGCCATTGCCTACAACGCCCATGACGTCGACGATGGCGTGCGCTCCGGCCTGATCACCATGGCCCAGCTGTGCGAGGCCGTTCCCCTGTTCGCGCGCTATCACGACGCAACGCTGGCCGAGCATCCTCAGTTGGGCATGCCCCTGGCCGAGCGGCGCCTGCTGTACGAAAGCATCCGCCGCATGCTCAGCGACCAGGTCTATGACGTGATCGCCGCCACGCAGCAACGCATTGCTCAGGCGCGGCCCTGTTCGGTCGATGAGGTGCGCGCACAGGCTGGCCCCCTGGTGGGCTTCAGCGATACCATGAGGCAGCAGTCGCTGCAGCTCAAGCAGTTCCTGTTCCGCAATCTCTATCGCCATGAGCAGGTGATGAAGACCATGGACGGCGCGCAGCAGGTCGTGGCCGAGCTGTTTGCGGCCTACATGGTGGAGCCCGATCGCATGAAGCCGCGTTTCGTGCAGCGGGCCATGCTGGCCGAGGACGTATCGGCGCGTGCGCGGGTGGTGGCCGACTTCATCGCCGGGATGACGGATCGCTACGCGGCCCGGGAGCATGAGCTGCTGACAGGCCTGCGTCTGCTGGGCTGAGAAATCCGAGCACCGGCATCGCCCGGGCGGCGCGGCTAGAATGCGGACCCTGCGTGACAGGGCAGGGAAGAGTTCCTGGACGGTTTCGCAATGTCTGGGGGCGCAGTGCCCCCGTTCGCATTTTTGAAGGGCACAGCCATGACCGATACCAACCACGAGATTCGCGCGGCCGAGTTTCCGCCTGTCACCGTGATCGAGGATACGGTGCACTGGCTCGAAAAGGCCGTGATCGGCCTGAACCTGTGCCCCTTCGCCAAGGGCGTGCACATCAAGGGCCAGATCCACTACACGGTCAGCCAGGCCACCGACGCCGAGGGCGTGGCGGCGGATCTGCACCGCGAGCTGGAAGCGCTGGCCGAGGCCTCGCCCGAGAAGCGCGACACCACGCTGCTGATCCTGCCCCATGCGCTGCAGGAGTTCCTGGACTTCAACGACTTCCTCGAAGTGGCCGACGCCATGGTCGAGGAACTGGACCTGGGAGGCATCCTGCAGGTGGCCTCGTTCCATCCGCAGTTCCAGTTCGAGGGCACCGAAGCGGACGACGTCACCAACTGCACCAACCGCTCGCCCTATCCCACGCTGCACCTGCTGCGCGAGGACAGCATAGACAAGGCGGTCGAAGCATTCCCCGAGGCGGAGTCCATCTACGAGCGCAACATGGAGACGCTGGAGAAGATCGGCATCGAAGGCTGGCTGGACATGGGCGTGGGCGCGCGCTGCCCCGTGGTGCATGCAGCCAAGCCGGGCGCAGCCGAATGAAGGCGCGCCAAGGCAAGCCTGCCGCGAAACCCGAGCAGGATGTGACCGAGCAACTGGGCCTCAAGCCCGGCCAGTCCATCGAACTGCTCAAGGCGCTGCACATCCTCACGCGCGAAGGCAAGATCAACCAGGACTCGCGGCGCAAGCTCAAGCAGGTCTACCACCTGTACCAGTTCATCGCCCCCATCCTCGAAGAACTGTCGGCCGACGACCATGCGGTCACCCTGGCCGACCACGGTGCCGGCAAGTCCTACCTGGGCTTCATCCTCTACGACCTGTATTTCAAACCGCTGGGGCGCGGCCACATCTACGGCATAGAGACGCGCGCGCCGCTGGTGGAGGCGTCGCAGAAGCTGGCCACCGAGCTGGGCTTCGACCGCATGGGCTTCCTGAACATGTCGGTGGCCGAATCCACGCATGCCGACTTCATGCCTGCGCAATTCGACGTGGTCACGGCCCTGCATGCCTGCGACACCGCCACCGACGATGCCATCGCCTTCGGCCTGGAAAAGAAAGCCAAGGCCATGGTGCTGGTGCCCTGCTGCCAGGCCGAGGTCGCTGCCTGCCTGCGCCAGACCAAGGCGCTGAGCCTGACGCGCACGCCGCTGGCAGAACTGTGGCGCCATCCCATACACACCCGCGAAATGGGCAGCCAGCTCACCAACGTGCTGCGCTGCCTGTACCTGGAGGCCTGTGGCTACCAGGTCACCGTGACCGAGCTGGTGGGCTGGGAGCACAGCATGAAGAACGAGCTGATCATTGCACGTTACACGGGGCAGAAAAAGCGCAGTGCGGTCGAGCGCATGCGCGCCATCCTGGCGGAGTTCGGCCTGCAGGATGCGATGGCACAGCGCTATCCGCTGCTGCAGGCAGCCTGAGCCGGCTGCCGCTTCAGTCTCAGACCCCCGCCACGGCGTGGTACCAGGCGATGCCATCGGCATCGATGCTGCGCTCCACCTGCCCTGCATGCATCAGGTGGTTGAGGCAGGCCAGGCTCTCGCCCGTGGCCATACCCAGCAGGGCGGGGCTGGATTCACTGATGGGGCGTGAGAACAGGGCGCCGAAGACATCGACGGCGCGACGCGGTTCGGCCAGTGCGGCCAGCAAGCGGGCGTTGGCGCGCTCCTGGCCTGCCGCCAGTGAATCGATGCGTGCATGCAGGCCGCGAAAGCAATCGCCATGCGCGGGCAGGACGAGCACATCGTCGGGCACTTCGCGCCTGACCTTTTCCAGAGAATCCATCCAGTCGGCCATGGGGTTGGCGTCTGGCTCCATGGCATGGACCGAGACGTTGGACGAGATGCGCGGCAGCACCTGGTCGCCCGAGATCAACAGCTTGAGATCGGGGCAGTAGAGGCTGGCGTGCTCGGGCGAGTGGCCGCTGCCGACCACCACGCGCCACAGGTGCTTTCCTATGCGCAGTTCCTCGCCGTCGTGCAGGCGGCGGTAGCTGTCGGGCAGGGCGTGGATGTGCTTGCCGAAGTTGCCGAAGCGGGCGCGGTAGGACTCCAGCGCGCTGTCGCTCCAGCCTGCGCGGCGGTAGAAGGCGATGGCGTCGGGCGGCGCCTCGCGGCTGCAGTCCGAGACCACGACGCGGCAGTTCAGATATTCCAGGCGCGTCATGTACAGCGGCACATGGAACTTGCGCGTCAGCCAGCCGGCCAGGCCCACATGGTCGGGGTGCATGTGGGTGACCAGCACGCGCGTCAGCGAGCGGCCATCGGTGGATTGGGAGAACAGCGCGCGCCAGGTGGCCACGCCTTCGTCGGTGCGCGCACCGGTATCGACGATGGCCCAGCCCTCGCCGTCATCGATGGCCCAGAGATTGATGTGATCCAGCGCATAGGGCAGGGGCATGCGTATCCAGAGCACGCCGGGTGCGACCTCCAGCGTCTGCCCGCGCTGCGGTGGCGCCTCGAACGGGTAGTCGAGCACCGGCTTGGGCGGCGCATCCGTGGCGTGCGAGGCGTTCGGGGCTTGGGCTTTCTGGTCCATGGGGTTCCTTGTTCAGTCGCGGGGGTGGCCGGGGGCTCCCCGGCTGGCAGCGCATCCCCGCAACGATACGCCTGCCGCTGCTGCCTTGCTGTCACGGGCTCGTCACAGGTCGCTCCTACAGTGCACGGGTCAATCAACAGGGGGAGGGCGCGGCCGTGCTGCGGGGTCCCCTGCCTACAGAGGGATATCCGCATGAAATTGAAGATGTTGTGCAGCGCGCTGGCTGGTGCCTCGCTGCTGTTGAGCGCCTGTGGCGGTAGCGACGGTTCGTCCGCAGCCGCTCCGACCAAGAACGTGCTGTTCTTCCTGGGCGATGGCATGGGCATCACCACCATGACGGCCGCACGCATCTACAGCGTGGGCGAAGACGGTGAGCTGACCATGGACAAGCTGCCCGAGACGGCCTTTGTCCACACCTTCTCGAACGACGCCCAGGTGACGGACAGCGCGCCCTCGATGGCCGCCTACATGACCGGCGTGAAGATGAACAACGAAGTCATCTCCATGACGCCCGACACCAAGGCCACGGACGCTGCGGGCAAGGCCTATCACACCAACTACGACAGCACCTGCCCCAGCGGCAACGGCCAGGCCGTTCCCACGCTGCTCGAGCAGATGAAGTCCGCCGGCTACGGCACGGGCGTGGTCTCCACCGCGCGCATCACGCATGCCACGCCGGCAACCACCTACTCGCACGTCTGCCACCGCGATGCGGAAAACACCATCGCCGCGGCCCTGGTGCCCGGCGGCTCCGGCTACAACAGCAAGCTCGGTGACGGCGTGGACGTGATCCTGGGTGGCGGCTCCTACTACTTCACGCCCAAGGCCGACGGCGGCCGCCGCAACGACAGCCGCAACCTGATCGCCGAGTTCAAGACGCAAAAGTACAGCTACGCCGCCAACAAGAGCGAGTTCGACAAGCTGCCCGTGGACGGCAGCAAGATCGCCGGCCTGTTCACCAAGGACCACATGGCCTATGACCTGGACCGCGATGCGACCAAGGAACCGAGCCTGGCCGAGATGACGGGCAAGGCCATCGACGCACTGTCGGCCAAGAAGAAGGGCTTCTTCCTGATGGTGGAAGGCGGCCGCATCGACCATGCGCTGCACGCCACCAACGCGCGCCGCGCGCTGCAGGACACCGTGGCCTTCGACAACGCCATCCAGACCGCGCTGGACAAGATGGCCAAGCTCGACCCGGGCCTGAAGAACACGCTGATCGTCGTCACCGCCGACCATGACCACACGCTGCACCTGAACGGCTATGCCGCGCGCACCGGCAAGACCGAGGCCGGCAAGCCCGGCGTGCTGGGCCTGGTCAAGAACTACGTGGACGGCAAGGCCTCCACCGATGTGGATGGCAATCCCTACACCATCCTGGGCTTCGGCAACGGTCCCAAGCGCCTGGCCACGCGGGGTCCCATCGACGCGGCCTCGCTGGAAAGCCCCGACTACCTGCAGGAGGCCGTGGTGCCCCTGGCCTCCGAAACCCACGGCGGCGGCGACGTGTTCCTGGGCGCGCAAGGCATGGGTGCCGATACGTTCTCGGGCGTGATCGACAACACCACCGTCTTCGCGCTGATCAAGAAGAGCATCGGCTTGTGATGCCGCACGCTGCAATCAAGGCACTCAAGGAATTCCACATGCATCCGATCCTCCAAAAGACCTCCCTCGCCCTGGCTGCGGCCGGCGCGCTGGCGCTGCTGGCACCTGCCGCCCATGCGGCTGGCGAGGCCAAGAACGTCATCTTCTTCCTCGGCGACGGCATGGGTCCGGTCACCGTGACCGCCGCGCGCATCTACAAGGGTGAGAAGCAGCTGGCTGCCAATCCCACGGCACTGACCAGCAGCGAGCGCGCCACGCTGACCATGCAGTCCCTGCCTTACGCCAGCCGCGTCAAGACCTTCTCGCGCGATGGCCAGACCACGGACAGCGCGCCTTCGATGGCGGCCTACATGACCGGCGTGAAGATGAACAACGAAGTCATCTCCATGTCGGCCGAGACCATGGCCTACGCGGCCAACGGCCAGCAATACATCAACGGCGAGGACACCACCTGCCCGGCCGGCAACGGCCAGCCCGCGCAGACCCTGCTGGAGTTGTCCAAGGCCAAGGGCCGTGCCGTGGGCGCCATCTCCACCACGCGCGTGGGCCATGCGACGCCTGCGGCCACCTACGCCCACATCTGCAACCGCAATGGCTACAACAGCATTGCCGAGCAGTCCGTGCCCGGCCATGCCAACTACAACGCCAGGCTGGGCGACGGCATCGACGTGCTCATGGGCGGCGGCCAGCGCAACTACCTGCCCAAGTCGGTCAACCCCAGCAGCAAGCGCACGGACACGGCCAACCTCGTGGACATGATGAAGGCCAAGGGCTACGCCTATGTCGCCAAGGGCAGCGAGCTGTCGGCCCTGGACGCGACCAAGGCCCCCAAGCTGCTGGGCCTGTTCACGCAAAGCGAAATGGCCTACGAGCTGGACCGCGTCAAGCAAAAGCTGGATGAGCCCAGCCTGGCCGACATGACCGGCAAGGCGCTGGACGTGCTCAGCCGCAATGACAAGGGCTTCTTCCTGATGGTGGAAGGCGGCCGCATCGACCACGCACTGCATGGCACCAATGCCAAGCGCGCGCTGGAAGACACGCTGGCCTTCGACCGCGCCATCGAAACCGCCATGGCCTACATGGAAAAGAAGGACCCGGGCCTGAAGAACACGCTGATCGTCGTCACGGCCGATCACGACCACAACATGGTGTTCAACGGCTACTCCAAGATCGGCAACCCGATCCTGGGCAAGGTGCAGGACTACCAGACCGGCCAGATGGCCAAGGCCCAGGACGGCAAGCCCTACACCACGCTGGCCTTCGGCAACGGTGGCCGTCCCAACGCCACGGCCTCCAGCCAGGTCAATGCCGAAGATGGCAACAAGCCCTGGATCGCTCCCACGCGCGGCGCCTCGCGCGACGACGTGACGGCCGTGGACACCACGGACGACAACTACCTGCAGGAAGTCGGCCTGAACCTGGGCACGCCGGGCTCCGAGACCCATGGCGGCGGCGACGTGATGCTGTTCGCCGGCGGCGCGGGCGCCAAGATCTTCAAGGGCACGATGGACAACACCAAGGTGTTCTCCAAGGTCCGCGAAGCCGCTGGCCTGTAATTGTTTCTTCCTTCGTTGGCTGCTTGCCAACCCCTGGCCGGAGCCGTGGTACATGCGTGTGCCCGGCCCCGGTTTTTTCGCATTGGCTGGATTCCATGACGCTTTCCCTTCCGGCGCCGCGCGCGGCGCGTCACATCTACGCGGCCGCGCTGCTGGCCTGTTCCGTCTCCGCAGCATGGGCCGCCGAGCCGGCCAAGGCGGCGGCACCCGTACCCACGGCCGCAGTCCCTGCTGATTCCGTGGCGCGCACCACGGCCGCCGTGCAGGCCACGCCCGAGGCCGACCTGCGCATCACCTACGAAGCCATGAGCGTGGGCAGCGATGGCGTGCAGCGCAGCAGCGTCTATACCAACCGTGTCTACCGCCGCAAGGCCCAGCTGTGGATAGAGCGCGAAATGCCCGCCGCCCTGCGCCAGAGCCAGGACCACGGCCACGACCATGCCCACGGCCCGCACGCCGGCCACGCCCATGACGAGGCCCGCGCCGCACCCCTGTCCATCCGCCGCGCCGATGACGGCAAGGTGGGCGTGGAAGTCATCCTGGCCAAGCTGCGCCGCGTCATCAGCGTGGACCTGGCTCACCACGGCAACGTCGGCTACGGCGGCTCCTTCGACAACGTCTACTGGATCGTGCCGCCCACCGCGCTGCAAGGCATGGAACGCGTGGGCAAGCCGCACAACGGCGTGCAGCGCTACCGCGGCACGGCAGGCGAACAAACCACCGTCATCGACTGGGACGTGGCCAACCAGTTCGCCCGCCGCGTGGAGCGCAGCGACTCCCATGGCACCGAGCGCATCGTCGTCACCGCCACCAAGCTGCCCGCACCGCTGGCCCAGCCCTGGAAGGCCATCGAAGGCTACGACAAGGGCGACTACTCCGATCTGCTGGATTGAGCACCTGACACCCCAATGCAAAGAGCTGCCCGGAGGCAGCTCTTTTTTATTCCCCATTTCAATGCTCAAACGCATGGCGCTGGAAACCGGCGCAGCCTGACACCAGGGGCGCCGAGCAAGAGCCGCCTCGCGGCGATGGCGCCGTCCCCCTTCAGGGGGAAGCCGCGCAGCGGCTCAGGGGGAGGCCAGTTACACCTGCGCTCCAGAGTCTTTTACGACCTTGCTCCACTTCGTCGATTCGGCCTTGATGTAGGCGAGGAATTCGGCCGGCGTGTCGATCACGACATCACCGCCCTGGTCGTTGATCTTCTTGACCACGGCCGGGTCCTTGAGCACCTTGGCAATGGCCGTGTACAGGCGCTGCTGCACGGCGGCGGGTGTCTTGGCCTGGGTCCAGAGGCCGAACCACGAAGTGGCCTCGTAGCCGGGCACGCCGGCTTCGGCCACGGTGGGCACATCGGGCAGTTCGGGCGAGCGCTTGGCCGTGGTCACGGCGATGGGACGCAGCTTGCCCGAGCGCACGTGCTGGATGGCCGAGGGCATGTTGTCGAACATGATGGCGATCTGGTTGCCCAGCAGGTCGGTGATGGCCGGGGCGCTGCCCTTGTAGGGCACGTGCACCATGTCCAGGCCGGTCATGGAGCGGAACAGCTCGCCCGACAGGTGGATGGAGCTGCCGCTGCCCGAGGAGCCGTAGTTCAGCTTGCCGGGATTGGCGCGCGCGTAGGCGATCATTTCCTTGACGGTCTTGAACGGCTGGCTGGGGTGGGCCACCAGCAGGTTGGGCACGTTGGCCACGCGCGTCAGGGGCGAGAAGTCCTTGATGGGGTCGAAGCCGGGCTTGGCGTAGAGCGCTGCATTGATGGCATGCGTGCCCACGGTGCCCATGAACAGCGTGTAGCCGTCGGCCGGCGCACGCGCGGCGGCCACGGCGCCGATGTTGCCGCCCGCGCCGGGCTTGTTGTCCACGATCACGGTCTGGCCCAGTTCCTGCTGCAGCGCCTGGGCGACGATGCGCGCCAGGATGTCGGTGGTGCCGCCAGCGGCGAAGGGCACGAGGATGGTGATGGGCTTGCTGGGGAAGCCGTCCTGGGCCAGGGCGGCGGTGCCGGACAGGGCGCCGAGGGCGGTCAGGGATGCGGCGGCCAGTGCCTGCAGGCCACGGCGGCGGGTGAAGTGGGTGGTTTGATCGGACATCGAGAGGTCTCCTGATTCGGCAATAAGGTGGATGGCCGGGCCCGGCAAGGTCGGGCTGGGCCAGGGCAGGGCCCTGTGTGGCGCCCGCCTGTGCAGGCGGGCGCTTCCAGTGGTTCTTCTTGAAGGGTGTTGTGCCTGGAAAGGCGTTCGGTCAGACGGTCGGTCCGACGTTCGATCAGACGGGCGCCACGCCCAGCGTGGTGCCGCCGCAGATGTAGAGCACCTGGCCGGTGACGAAGCCGTTGTCGGGCGACAGGAAGAACAGCGCAGCACGGGCCACGTCTTCCGGTGTGCCCATGCGGCCCACGGCAATGCTGTTGAGGATGCGCTGGGTCTGCGGCGCGCCTTCGGGGTTGCTCTTGGTGAACAGCTCGGTGGCGATGGGGCCGGGGCCCAGGGCGTTGACCGTGATGCGGTCGCGGCCCAGTTCCATGGCCAGGGTGCGTGTCAGGCCGATCAGGCCGGCCTTGGTCGCCGAGTAGACGATGCGGTCAGGCTTGCCCAGCGCGGCGCGCGAGGACATGTTCACGATGCGCCCCTCGCCGCAGGCACGCAGCGTGGGCAGGAAGGCCTGCACCAGCAGCATGGGCGCGCGCAGGTGCAGTCCCACCACGTCGTCGAGATGCCGGGTGCTGGCGTTGTCGATGGTGCCGGGGCGTGTGGCGCCCGCGTTGTTGACCAGGGCCACCACGTTGTGCGCGGCGGCAATGCGGGCCGCCGCCTCGGCGGTGGCCTGCTCGCTGGTCAGGTCGGCCTGGTAGCTCACCAGCAGCGGATGGCTCCAATCGGGCAGCACGTAGTCGAGGTTGACCACGGCGCGGCCGTGGGCCAGCAGGGCCTCGGCGATGGCGCGGCCGATGCCGTTGCTGGCGCCGCTGACCACGGTGACGGGTGTCTTGTTATCCACGGTGCTCATCGCAGTCTCAGACCTTTTCCAGGATCACGGCAATGCCCTGGCCCACGCCGATGCACATGGTGCACAGCGCGTAGCGGCCGCCCAGCGTGTGCAGCTGGTTCACGGCCGTGGTGGCCAGGCGGGCACCGGAGGCACCCAGCGGATGGCCCAGCGCAATGGCGCCGCCCCATTGGTTGACGCGGCGGTCGTCGTCGGCAATGCCCAGATCGCGCAGCACGGCCAGGCCCTGTGCGGCGAAGGCTTCGTTCAACTCGATCACGTCCATCTGCTCCAGCGTCAGGCCGGTCAGGGCCAGCACCTTGCGCACGGCGGGCGCGGGGCCGAAGCCCATGATGCGCGGGGCTACGCCGGCCACGGCCATGCCGACCACGCGGGCGCGGGGCACCAGGTTGTATTGCCTGGCGGCTTCCTCGTTGGCCAGCAGCAGGGCGCAGGCGCCGTCGTTCACGCCGCTGGCATTGCCGGCCGTCACCGTGCCATCCGGGCGCACCACGCCCTTGAGCTTGGCCAGCGCCTCGATGGTGGTGGCGCGCGGATGTTCGTCCTGGCCCACCACGATGGCGTCGCCCTTTTTCTGGGCAATGGACACGGACACGATTTCCTTGGCCAGGTAGCCGGCCGCGATGGCGGCGGCGGCCTTTTGCTGGCTGGCCAGGGCCATGCGGTCCTGGGCTTCGCGCTCGATCTTGAAGTCGTCGGCCACGTTCTCGGCCGTCTCGGGCATGGAGTCCACGCCGTACTGCTGCTTCATCAGCTTGTTGACGAAGCGCCAGCCGATGGTGGTGTCGTACACGGCGTTGCTGCGGCTGAAGGCGCTTTCTGCCTTGGGCATGACGAAGGGCGCACGGCTCATGCTTTCCACGCCGCCCGCGATCATCAGGCGGGCCTCGCCCGCCTTGATGGCGCGCGCGGCCGTGCCCACGGCGTCCAGGCCCGAACCGCACAGGCGGTTGATGGTGGCGCCCGGCACATCGATGGGCAGGCCGGCCAGCAGGGCGGACATGCGTGCCACGTTGCGGTTGTCTTCGCCGGCCTGGTTGGCGCAGCCGTAGAGCACGTCGGCCACGGCTGTCCAGTCCACGCCGGGGTTGCGCTCCATCAGCGCCTTGATCGGCACGGCGCCGAGGTCATCGGCACGCACCGGGGACAGGGCGCCACCGTAGCGGCCGAAGGGGGTGCGGATGGCGTCGCAGATGAAGGCCTGGTTGGACTGGCTCATGGTGTCTCCTGGGAAAAGAATGAAGAGGTGCCTGGGTGCGCCGCAGCGCACCCACTGGGGGGAGCGGAGGGATCAGGCCGTGGCCGTCGCGTCCTTGATGGGCAGGCCCACGATGGACTGCAGCTCGGCGTGCGAGAGGCCGGGCACGGTGTCGATCAGGCGCAGGCCCTCGGGCGTGCATTCCAGCGTGCACAGGTCGGTGTAGATGCGCTTGACGCAGGACAGGCCCGTGAGCGGATAGCTGCAGGCCTCGACGACCTTGCATTCGCCGGTCTTGGTCAGCAGGTCCATCATCACCCAGGTCTGGCGTGCACCCACGGCCAGGTCCATGGCGCCGCCCACGGCGGGAATGGCACCGGCCTCGCCCGTGCTCCAGTTGGCCAGGTCGCCCGTGGCCGAAACCTGGAAGGCGCCCAGCACGCAGATGTCCAGGTGGCCGCCGCGCATCATGGCGAAGCTGTCGGCATGGTGGAAGTAGCAGCCGCCCGGCAGCAGGGTGACGGGCTGCTTGCCGGCATTGGTCAGGTCATAGTCCTCCTGGCCTTCGGCGGGCGCCGGGCCCATGCCCAGGATGCCGTTCTCGCTTTGCAGGATGACCTCTCGGCCGGCCGGGATGTGGTTGGCCACCTGGGTGGGCATGCCGATGCCCAGGTTGACATAGGCGCCGTCGAAGATGTCTTCGGCCACGCGCCGGGCCAGCTCTTGCTTGCTGCGTTTCTGGTAGCTGCTCATGCTCTTGCTTTCGGCGGTTGGGGCGCTCATGCGGTTTTCTTGAAGCCGCCGGCCTGGGTGGCCACGCGGTCGATCTTCACGATCTGGCTCACGTAGATGCCGGGCGTGACCACGGCCTCGGGGTCCAGCGCGCCCAGCTCCACGATCTCGTGCACGGTGGCGATCGTGTGCTTGGCCGCCGTGGCCATCACCGGCCCGAAGTTGCGGGCCGACATGCGGTAGGTCAGGTTGCCCCAGCGGTCGCCCTTCTCGGCCTTGACCAGTGCCACGTCGCCGTGGATGGGATGCTCCAGCACATAGTGCTTGCCGTTGATCTCGCGCGTTTCCTTGCCGTTGGCCAGCTCCGTGCCATAGGCCGTGGGGCAGAAGAAGCCGCCGATGCCGGCGCCGGCGGCGCGCAGGCGCTCGGCCAAGTTGCCCTGGGGCACGAGTTCCAGCTCGATCTTGCCGCTGCGGTACAGGTCGTCGAACACCCAGCTGTCCACCTGGCGGGGGAAGCTGCAGATGATCTTGCGCACCTGGCCGCTCTTGAGCAGGGCGGCCAGGCCCTGGTCTCCGTTGCCCGCGTTGTTGTTGACCACGGTCAGCTCGCGTGCGCCCTGGGCGATCAGGCCGTCGATGAGTTCGGTGGGATTGCCCGAGGTGCCGAAGCCCCCGATCAGCACGGTGGAGCCGTCCTGGACGCCCGACAACGCCTCGGCGATGGTGTCGGTGATTTTGTTGATCACTTGCTTGTCTCCGGTATGCAGGCCGCTGGCGCTGCGCTAAAATGTTCGTATGTAGAACAAAAGTTCGCAGAAAGAATTATAGAGCCATGGAAAAAAATGCCGCTTCCGTAATTTCCACAGGTGGGGTTGAAGAAGAGGGCGGCACGCCGCGCCCCGGCGACAGCTATGTGCAGTCCTTTGCGCGCGGCCTGGGCGTGATCCGCTCGTTCAGCGCCGAGGCGCCTGCGCAGACGCTCAGCGAGGTGGCGGCGCGCACGGGGCTCACGCGTGCCGGGGCCCGGCGCATCCTGCTGACGCTGCAGACGCTGGGCTATGTGAAGAGCGACGGCAAGCTGTTCCAACTCACGCCGCGCATCATGGAACTGGGCTTTGCCTACCTCAGCTCCACCCCGGTCTGGAACCTGGCCGAGCCCGTGATGGAAAACCTGGTCGACGAGGTCAAGGAGTCCTGCTCGGCCGCCGTGCTCGATGGGGGCGACATCGTCTATGTGCTGCGCGTGCACACCCACAAGATCATGAGCACCAACCTCGGCGTTGGCTCGCGCCTGCCGGCCTGCTGGACCTCGATGGGTCGCGTGCTGCTGGCCGGCGAGAGCGATGAATCCCTGCAGGCCCTGCTGGATGCGCGCGAGCGCCGGCAGTTCACGGCCCTGACCGAGCAGGATGATGACCGCCTGCGCCAGCGCATTCTGGAGGTGCGCGCCCAGGGCTGGGCCCTGGTGGACCAGGAACTGGCCGAAGGCCTGATCTCCATCGCGGCGCCCGTGAAGAACGCGGCCGGGCGCACCGTGGCCGCGCTCAACATCAGTGGCCAGGCCAACCGCAACAGCGCTGAGATGATGCGCGGGCAACTGCTGCCCCGGCTGCTGGCCGCCACGCAACTGGTGAGCCAGCTGCTGCGGGCCTCATCGCGGCTTTCCCTGTAGGGCGGCGGGCGGCGCAGCGCTCCATAATTGCCGATCCACGCCCCGCACTCGCACCATGGCCCGCCTGCCCCGACTCACTCTTGCGGATCTGCCGCACCACATCATCCAGCTCGGCAACAACGGCGGGGACATCTTCATCGATGCCCAGGACCGGGAGACCATGCTGGGGCTGCTGCGCGAGATGGCGCGCAGCTGCGAGCTGGCCGTGCATGCCTACGTGCTGCTGCCCAGCCAGTTCCACCTGCTGGCCACGCCCCGCACCGGCGATGGCCTGCCCAAGTTCATGCAGGCCGTGGGCCGGCGCTATGTGCGCTACTTCAACGACCGCCACGGCCGCAGCGGCACGCTGTGGGAAGGCCGCTATCGCGGCACGGTGCTGCAGCCCAGCTGGCTGCTGCCCACCATGGTCTTCATGGACGACAGCCCTGTGCGCGCCGGCCTGGTCCAGCGGCCGGCCGACTGGCCCTGGTCCAGCTACGCGCACAACGCCGGCCTGCGCAGCGACGCGCTGATCCAGCCGCATGCCGTGTTCTGGGAGCTGGGCAACACCCCGTTTGCGCGGGATGCGGCCTATGTGGAAGCCGTGGAAGAGGGGGTTGGCGCCGACGACGCCGAGCGCATCAGCCAGTCGGCGCTGCGGGGCTGGGCGCTGGGCGATGAGCAATTCATTGCCGATTTACAACAGCGCACCGAGCGCCGTGTGACCCGCCAACGTGCCGGTCGTCCGCCCGGACGGACCAATGAGCGCACCACAACAGTGCGTTAGTACCCACTGATAGCCTGCAAGTGCTTGATTCCTCACTACAGGCCTTTGTGAAATAAATGTGTCCCTTATTAATTTCCGATTTTTTTGTTCTGGAATTAATTGGGATCTGACCCTTATATAAATTTATTGCATGAGGTGATGCCTTGCCTTAATCTTGCGTTCCCTGCGAAAAATTTGAGGATTCCGCCATGACGACGGCTGCCGAGATCAAGCATCTCCAAGACCACGGTCTGTACTCCAAGAGCAACGAGCACGACGCCTGCGGCCTCGGCTTTGTTGCACATATCAAGGGCGTCAAGCGCCATGACATCGTCACCGGCGCGCTCAAGATCCTCGAAAACATCGA
Organism: Delftia sp. NA_296.1; assembly: GCF_052692095.1. Taxonomy (NCBI): domain Bacteria; kingdom Pseudomonadati; phylum Pseudomonadota; class Betaproteobacteria; order Burkholderiales; family Comamonadaceae; genus Delftia; species Delftia sp. NA_296.1. The sequence goes on from NZ_JBQZGF010000011.1 coordinate 210,419, forward strand.
CCATCGCGGCGCCGTGGGCGCCGACAAGCTCATGGGCGATGGCGCGGGCATTCTGATCCAGATTCCCGACCAGCTCTACCGCGAAGAGATGGCAAAGCAGGGCGTGGCCCTGCCGCCCGCGGGCGAGTACGGCGTGGGCATGATCTTCCTGCCCAAGGAACACGCCTCGCGCCTGGCTTGCGAGCAGGAGATGGAACGCGCCATCAAGGCCGAAGGCCAGGTCCTGCTGGGCTGGCGCGATGTGCCCGTGAACCGCGACATGCCCATGTCGCCCACGGTCCAGGAAAAGGAACCCATCCTGCGCCAGGTCTTCATCGGCCGCGGCGCCGACGTGATCGTGCAGGACGCGCTGGAGCGCAAGCTGTACGTGATCCGCAAGACGGCCAGCGCCGCCATCCAGAACCTCAAGCTCAAGCACAGCAAGGAATACTACGTTCCCAGCATGAGCAGCCGCACCGTGGTCTACAAGGGCCTGCTGCTGGCCGACCAGGTGGGCGTGTACTACAACGACCTGTCCGACGAGCGCTGCGTCTCGGCCATCGGCCTGGTGCACCAGCGCTTTTCGACCAACACCTTCCCCGAGTGGCCGCTGGCCCACCCCTACCGCTACGTGGCCCACAACGGTGAAATCAACACCGTGCGCGGCAACTACAACTGGATGCTGGCGCGTGAGGGCGTGATGGCCTCGCCCGTGCTGGCCGAAGACCTCAAGAAGCTCTATCCCATCAGCTTCGCAGGCCAGTCCGACACGGCAACTTTCGACAACTGCCTGGAACTGCTGACCATGGCCGGCTACCCCATCAGCCAGGCCGTGATGATGATGATTCCCGAGCCCTGGGAGCAGCACGAGTCCATGGACGAGCGCCGCCGCGCCTTCTATGAATACCACGCCGCCATGATGGAGCCCTGGGACGGCCCGGCCTCCATCGTGTTCACCGACGGTCGCCAGATCGGCGCCACGCTGGACCGCAACGGCCTGCGCCCCTCGCGCTACGTGATCACCGATGACGACTTGGTCATCCTGGCGTCCGAAGCCGGCGTGCTGCCCGTGCCCGACAGCTCCATCGTGCGCAAGTGGCGCCTGCAGCCCGGCAAGATGCTGCTGATCGACCTGGAGCAGGGCCGCCTGATTGAGGACGACGAGCTCAAGGCCAACATCGTCAACACCAAGCCCTACAAGCAGTGGATCGAGAACCTGCGCATCAAGCTGGGCAGCGTGGGCGGTGACACCCATGCCGGCCCCGAGGCCGCCAGCCTGCCGCTGCTCGAGCGCCAGCAGGCCTTCGGCTTCACGCAGGAAGACATCAAGTTCCTGCTGGCCCCCATGGCCAAGAACGGCGAGGAAGGCATCGGCTCCATGGGCAACGACAGCCCGCTGGCCGTGCTGTCGGACAAGAACAAGCCGCTGTACAACTACTTCCGCCAGATGTTCGCGCAGGTGACCAACCCGCCGATCGACCCCATCCGCGAAGCCATCGTGATGTCGCTGGTGTCCTTCATCGGACCCAAGCCCAACCTGCTGGACATCAACCAGGTCAACCCGCCCATGCGCCTCGAAGTGCACCAGCCGGTGCTGGACTTCGCCGACATGGCCAAGCTGCGCGACATCGAACGCCACACCCAGGGCAAGTTCAAGAGCGCAACGATCGACATCACCTACCCGCTGTCCTGGGGCAAGCAGGGCGTGGAAGCCAAGCTGGCATCGCTGTGCGCGCAGGCCGTGGACGCCATCAAGGGTGGCGCCAACATCCTGATCATCAGTGACCGCCATGTGAGCGCCACCCAGGTGGCCATCCCCGCGCTGCTGGCGCTGTCGGCCATCCACCAGCACCTGGTGCGCGAGGGCCTGCGCACCACGGCCGGCCTGGTCGTGGAAACGGGCACGGCGCGCGAAGTGCATCACTTCGCCGTGCTGGCGGGCTACGGTGCCGAGGCCGTGCATCCCTACCTGGCCATGGAAACCTTGGCCGACATGCACAAGGAGCTGGGCGGCGACCTTTCGGCCGACAAGGCCATCTACAACTACGTCAAGGCCATCGGCAAGGGCCTGTCCAAGATCATGTCCAAGATGGGCGTGTCCACCTACATGTCCTATTGCGGCGCCCAACTGTTCGAGGTGATCGGCCTGAACAGCGACACCGTGGACAAGTACTTCACCGGCACGGCCAGCCGCGTCGAGGGCATCGGCGTCTTCGAGATCGCCGAGGAAACCATCCGCAACCACCGCGCGGCCTTCGGTGACGATCCCGTGCTGGAGACCATGCTGGACGCCGGCGGCGAATACGCCTGGCGCGCCCGTGGCGAAGAGCACATGTGGTCGCCCGACGCCATCGCCAAGCTGCAGCATTCCACGCGCTCCAACAACTGGAGCACGTACAAGGAATACGCCCAGCTGATCAACGACCAGAGCAAGCGCCACATGACGCTGCGCGGCCTGTTCGAGTTCAAGTTCGACCCGGCCAAGGCCATTGCGCTGGACCAGGTCGAATCGGCCAAGGACATCGTCAAGCGCTTTGCCACGGGCGCCATGTCGCTGGGCTCGATCAGCACCGAGGCCCATGCCACGCTGGCCGTGGCCATGAACCGCATCGGCGGCAAGAGCAACACCGGCGAAGGCGGGGAAGATCCCCAGCGCTACCGCAACGAGCTCAAGGGCATCCCGATCAAGAAGGGCGAGACCCTGGGCTCCATCATCGGCGCCGACAAGGTCGAAGCCGACATCGAGCTGCAGGACGGCGACTCGCTGCGCTCCAGGATCAAGCAGGTGGCATCGGGCCGCTTCGGCGTCACGGCCGAGTACCTGTCGTCCTCGGACCAGGTGCAGATCAAGATGGCCCAGGGCGCCAAGCCCGGCGAAGGCGGCCAGCTGCCCGGCGGCAAGGTGTCCGACTACATCGGCAAGCTGCGCCACTCCGTGCCCGGCGTCGGCCTGATCTCGCCCCCGCCCCACCACGACATCTACTCCATCGAGGATCTGGCCCAGCTGATCCACGACCTGAAGAACGTGGCACCGCACGCCGACATCTCGGTCAAGCTCGTGTCCGAAGTGGGTGTGGGCACCATCGCGGCCGGCGTGGCCAAGTGCAAGAGCGACCACGTGGTCATCGCAGGCCATGACGGCGGCACGGGCGCATCGCCCTGGTCGTCCATCAAGCATGCGGGCTCGCCCTGGGAAATCGGCCTGGCCGAGACCCAGCAGACCCTGGTGCTCAACCGCCTGCGCGGCCGTATCCGCGTTCAGGCCGACGGCCAGATGAAGACCGGCCGCGACGTCGTCATCGGCGCGCTGCTGGGCGCCGACGAGTTCGGCTTCGCCACCGCGCCCCTGGTCGTCGAGGGCTGCATCATGATGCGCAAGTGCCACCTGAACACCTGCCCCGTGGGCGTGGCCACGCAGGACCCGGTGCTGCGCGCCAAGTTCTCGGGCAAGCCCGAGCATGTGGTGAACTACTTCTTCTTCATCGCCGAGGAAGTGCGCCAGATCATGGCCCAGCTGGGCGTGGCCAAGTTCGACGACCTGATCGGCCGTGCCGACCTGCTGGACACCCGCAAGGGCCTGCAGCACTGGAAGGCCCAGGGCCTGGACTTCTCGCGCCTGTTCGCCCAGCCCGAAGTGCCCGCCGACGTGGCGCGCTTCCATGTCGAAAAGCAGGACCACCTGCTGGACAAGGCGCTGGACGTGAAGCTCATCGAGCGCTGCAAGCCCGCCATCGAGAACGGCGAGCGCGTGCGCATCATGGAAGTGGCGCGCAACGTGAACCGCTCCGTGGGCGCCATGCTCTCCGGTGCCGTGACGCGCGTGCATCCCGAAGGCCTGCCGGATGACACCATCCGCATCCACTTCGAGGGAACCGGCGGCCAGTCCTTCGGCGCCTTCCTGTGCAACGGCATCACGCTGAACCTGCGCGGCGATGCCAACGACTACACGGGCAAGGGCCTGTCCGGCGGCCGCGTGGTGGTGCATGCCAGCCATGAATTCCGCGGCGACACGACGACCAACACCATCGTCGGCAACACCGTGATGTTCGGTGCCACCAGCGGCGAGGCCTTCTTCGGCGGCGTGGCCGGCGAGCGTTTCGCGGTCCGCCTGTCGGGCGCCACGGCCGTGGTCGAAGGCGTGGGCGACCACGGCTGCGAATACATGACCGGCGGCACCGTGGTGGTGCTGGGCAAGACGGGCCGCAACTTCGCGGCCGGCATGAGCGGCGGCGTGGCCTATGTGTATGACGAGGATGGCCGCTTCGCCGAGCGCTGCAACAAGGCGTCCGTCTCGCTGGACCAGGTGCTGCCCCATGACGAGCACCTGGCCCAGGTCTCGCCCGCCGTCTGGCACCGCCGCGAAACCGACGAACGCCAGCTGCGTGCACTGATCGAGGCGCACAGCCGCTGGACCGGCTCCAAGCGCGCCCGCGACCTGCTGGACAACTGGGCGGCGGCCCGCTCCAAGTTCGTCAAGGTCTTCCCCAGCGAGTACAAGCGTGCCCTGTCCGAGATGTACGAGCGCCAGGTGATGGAAGAGCCCGCCACGCCCGAGGTCGAGGAACACGCCAAGGAAGCCGTGGCCGCCAAATAACAAGGAAGCGAAGGATGCGGGCAGCAGCCCGCATCCATCCCTGCACCCCACACATCAGGACAACGAATCATGGGAAAGACCACCGGCTTCATGGAATATGAACGCCTCGAGGAGGGCTACGCGCCCGTCGTCGAGCGCGTGAAGCACTACAAGGAATTCGTCATCGGCCTCGATGACAGCCAGGCCAAGATCCAGGGCGCGCGCTGCATGGACTGCGGCACGCCGTTCTGCAACAGCGGCTGCCCGGTCAACAACATCATTCCGGATTTCAACGACCTGGTCTTCCACGGCGGCTGGAAGAGCGCCAGCGCCGTGCTGCACAGCACCAACAACTTCCCCGAGTTCACGGGCCGCATCTGTCCCGCACCCTGCGAGGCCGCCTGCACCCTGAACATCAACGACGACGCCGTGGGCATCAAGTCCATCGAGCACGCCATCATCGACCGTGCCTGGGCCGAAGGCTGGGTCAAGCCCCTGCCCAGCAGCCGCAAGACCGGCAAGAAGGTCGCCGTGGTCGGCGCAGGCCCCGCAGGCCTGGCCGCATCGCAGCAGCTGGCCCGCGCCGGCCACGATGTCACGCTGTTCGAGAAGAACGACCGCGTGGGCGGCCTGCTGCGCTACGGCATTCCCGACTTCAAGATGGAGAAGTCGCACATCGACCGCCGCGTCGAGCAGCTCGTGGCCGAAGGCGTCAAGATCCGTACCGGCGTGCTGGTGGCGGGCAAGGACGGCCTGGGCGAAGACTCCAAGGTCACCAACTGGGCCAAGGAAACCGTCAGCCCCGAGCAGCTCATGGCCGAGTTCGACGCCGTGCTGCTGACCGGCGGTGCCGAGCAGTCGCGCGACCTGCCCGTGCCGGGGCGCGAACTCAAGGGCATCCATTTCGCCATGGAGTTCCTGCCGCAGCAAAACAAGGTCAACGCCGGCGACAAGCTCAAGGGCCAGCTGCGGGCCGATGGCAAGCACGTCATCGTCATCGGTGGCGGCGACACCGGCTCCGACTGCGTGGGCACCAGCAACCGCCACGGCGCCGTCAGCGTGACCCAGTTCGAGCTGATGCCCATGCCGCCCGAGCAGGAGAACAAGCCCCTGGTCTGGCCCTACTGGCCGATCAAGCTGCGCACCAGCTCCAGCCACGAGGAAGGCTGCGAGCGCGAGTTCGCCATCGCCACCAAGGAATTCATCGGCGAGAAGGGCCAGGTCACGGCCGTCAAGACCGTGCGCATCGAAATGAAGGACGGCAAGATGGTCGAGGTGCCCGGCAGCGAGCAGGTGCTCAAGGCCGACCTGGTGCTGCTGGCCATGGGCTTCGTCAGCCCTGTGCAGGCCGTGCTCGACGCCTTTGGCGTGGACAAGGACACCCGCGGCAACGCCAAGGCAACCACCGACTTCACGGGTGGCTACGCCACCAGCGTGCCCAAGCTCTTCGCCGCCGGCGACGTGCGCCGCGGCCAGTCCCTGGTGGTCTGGGCCATCCGCGAAGGCCGCCAGGCCGCTCGCTCCATCGATGAATTCTTGATGGGCGCGTCCGACCTGCCTCGGTGAGGTAGGCACCCCCTGAGTCGCTTCGCGCCTTCCCCCCGTGGCACGACGCCTCTCTACTCGCTGCGCGAGGGAGGGGGACGACAGCCTTGCTGCGGGGCGGCCCTTGCTCGCTGTCCCTGGGTTTGAAGTGCGCCAGTTTCGAATGCTCCGGACTGATATGAGAGAGTACGGTGGCTAAAAAAAAAGCCCTTGGTGATGAACCAAGGGCTTTTTGCTTTTCGTGCTGCGGGGACTATTGCGCCGGCTTGTCGTCTGCCGGCTTGTCCACTGCAGTGCCGGACTCGGCTTCTTCTTCTTCCGGTGCCTTGGAGACGCGGCTGAACCAGCCGGCGCCCAGGATGCCTATTTCGTAAAGAATGCACATCGGAATGGCCAGGGCCAGTTGGGAGATCACGTCGGGCGGCGTGACCACGGCGGCAATGATGAAGGCCACCACGATGAAGTAGCCGCGGAAGGACTTGAGCTTGGCGATGTCCACCAGGCCGAAGCGCACCAGCAGCATGACCACGATGGGCACCTGGAAGGCCAGGCCAAAGGCCAGGTACAGCGACAGGATGGCCTCCACATACGAGGCGATGTCCGGCGTGGCCGCCACGCTGTCCGGGGTGAAGCCCTGGATGAAGGCGAACATCTTGTCGAGCACGAAGAACTGCACGAAGGCGATGCCGATATAGGCCAGCAGGCTGCCGAAGATGATCAGCGGCAGCGCAAAGCGCTTTTCATGGCTGTACAGGCCGGGAGCCACGAAGGCCCACATCTGGTACATGATCCAGGGCAGCACGGCCAGCACGCCCACCATCATCAGCACCTTGAGCGGTACGAAGAAGGGCGTGAACACGCCCACCGCGATGAGCTTGGCATCGGGCGGCATGTGGGCCTTGATCGGATGGGCGATGAAGTCGATCAGCCCGTTGGGGCCGGGCCACACGGCCAGCACGGCGATCGCCAGACCGATGCCGTAGATGCAATAGAGCAGGCGGTCGCGCAGCTCCATCAGGTGCTGGACGAAAGGCTGCTCGGTGCCTGCCAGCTCGTCGTCTTTAGGTGGAATGTCGGACATGGTGCGAAACCGCGGCGGGCCGCAAGGGCATCCACGGACCTGGGGTGAAAAGCAGAAAGCCCGACGGATCGGGCAGGATTCGGCAATGGCGGGTGCCCGGGTGGCAGAGGCTGGGCTGGTTGCCTCGTGGCCCGCGGCGCGCCGGCATCTTCAGCGGGACTTCTGGGGGCGAAAGCGCGCCACGCGCGCCGCGCCCGACTGCGCCTTGGTGCGCACACCGGCACGGGCCTTGTACCACTGGGGCACGGCGGCACGCTTGAGGCGCCAGTTCTTGCCCGGGTGGCGGTAGGCCGGCGCCACGGCGCTGTACGTATCGCTGTCGGAGCCGTAGGAAGAGGAGTCGTACGAGGAAGACGTGCCGTTGAGCGATGCCGTGGACTCGTTCCAGTCCTTCTCGAAGTTGGCGGCCGAAGTGTGGATGGATTGCTCGACGTCTCGCGCCGCGCCCTCCACGGTGTCCTTCATCTTGCGCAACTCGTCGAGTTCCATCGAACGGTTGACCTCGGCCTTCACATCGGAGACATAGCGCTGGGCCTTGCCCAGCAGGGTGCCTACGGTACGCGCCACGCGCGGCAGCTTCTCGGGACCGATGACCACGAGGGCCACGGCACCGATGAGCGCCATCTTGGAAAGGCCAATATCAAACATGGAAGCTTGGCGTGCGGGCCATCAGCTCTTTTGCTTGGCTTCGACGTCGATGGTGGTCTTGTCGGCAGCCGTCTGGCCGGCGACCTGGCCGGGAGCGGCTGCGGGAGTGTCGGTGGAGGTCGAACCGTCCTTCACGCCGTCCTTGAAGCCCTTGACGGCGCCGCCGAGGTCGGAACCGATGTTCTTCAGCTTCTTGGTGCCAAACACCAGAACCACGATGGCCAGGACGATCAGCCAATGCCAGATGGAAAACGAGCCCATGAGAATCTCTCCTAAGAATTGCAGGTCATTTTAGACGCCGGGCCATGGCGGCAGTTCGCAAGGCCCCACAAAAGCCGTTTGGCCGACGCAAGAAACAGGGGGTGCCTCAAGCAAGAGACGGGCCACCTTGTGCCGGGCGGCAGCCGTCTGCCGCAGGCAGCGTGGCCGCTGCGGCGTTTTCAGCCCTTGAGTTTCAGCCCTTGAGCCAGGGGCGGGGGCCGCCCATGACGTGGATATGCAGGTGGTGGACTTCCTGGCCGCCTTCGGTGCCGGTGTTGACCACCAGGCGAAAGCCCCCGTCGGGATACGGGTTGCAGCCTTGCTCGGCGGCCAGGCGGGGTGCCAGCGCCATCAGGCGGCCCAGCAGCGGGGCGTCCTCGGCCTGGACCTGGGCCATGGAGGGGATGTGCTTCTTGGGCACCATCAGGAAGTGGATGGGCGCGCCGGGATGGATGTCGTGGAAGGCGAAGACGTCTTCGTCCTCATAGACCTTGCGGGAAGGGATCTCGCCTTTGGTGATGCGGCAAAACAGGCAGTTCGGGTCGTGGTCGTGCATGGCGCTACAGGAATCCTGGGAAGCTGGCGGTAGGTTGGAAATCAGGCCGGATTGTCGTTGATGCGCAGCGTCTGGCGCACGCCGATGTCGCTGCGGTGCTGCTGGAGCCACTGCTGGCCCTGCTCGCGTCCGAGCTCGAACAGCTCGCGCACGAAGCGCATGTCGGAGCGCGTCTTGGTCGAGGCGCCATAGCCCTTGAGCACGGAGCCGCCGTCCACGCGGTGCAGCAGCACCTTTTTGTAGCGTGTCGGGTCCAGCTTGCCCTGCTCGAGCAGGCGCTTGACGAACTCGATGGCGCGCAACTCGGCCAGCAGGCCGGCGTTGAAGGTGACCTCGTTCATGCGGTCCATGATGTCGGCCGCCGTGTTGGGCAGATCGGTGTGCTCGATGGGGTTGATCTGCACCAGCAGGATGTCGCTGGACGCCGTGCCGTAGATCAGCGGGTACAGCGCCGGGTTGCCCGAAAAGCCGCCATCCCAGTAGGGCTCGCCATCGATTTCCACAGCCTTGAACAGCTGAGGCAGGCAGGCCGAGGCCATGACCGCGTCGGCACTGAGTTTTCTGCCCGAAAAGATGCTTCCCCGGCCTGTGCGCACATTGGTGGCGCAGACAAAGACCTTGGGCACCACGCCTTCCACGGGCGGATGCGTCAGCGCCTCGAAATCCACGACCCGTTCGAGCAGCTTGCGCAGCGGGTTGATGTCCAACGGGTTGGTCTGGTAGGGCGAGAAGAACTGGTTGAGCACGCCCATGAAGGGGCTGCCCGGCAGGGGCGCGCCCCACATCAGGCTGCCCATGGTGCCCACGCCTTCCCACAGTTCGGTCAGCGTGGCGCGGGCCAGCTCGGCCCCCAGCTCCTGGGCGGCCACCGGATCGCTTTCCTGGCGTGCAGCCTTGGCAAAGCCCTGGGCCAGGGCCACTGCATTCATGGCACCGGCGCTGGTGCCGCTGATGCCGTCGAAGACAAAGCTGCCGTCTTCCAGCAGCGCATCGAGCACGCCCCAGGTCAAGGCGCCGTGCGAGCCCCCGCCCTGCAGGGCGAGGTTGATCTTGCAGGTCGGGGTCGGAGTCATGGCGGTTTGCCCGGGACCTTCAGCGGTCCACGGCCTGGTTGCGGTTCATGGCGACCATGCCGCGCACGATGCGGTAGAGGAACCAGATGGAGATGACGGTCCAGGCGATCCAGCCGGGCACGAAGAACAGCAGCCACAGCGGCGCCGTGACCAGGTACAGGATGCCGGCCCAGATCACGCTGCGGATGCGCCACGAGAAGTGGTTGGCCATCCAGCTGCCTTCGGCGTCGCCGCGCTTGACCAGATCGATGATCAGGGCGATCACCAGCAGCGCAATGCTGGGCTGTGCGCCCGGCACGACGGCGGCCACGGCCACCACCAGGTGCAGCAGGTAGCTGACCCAGCCCCAGGCCTTGAGGCCTTCGATGCGGGACTGGTCCAGGGCACGGACTTCGATGTAATCGTCATTCATGGCAGCGGTCCTTTCTCGTTCACATCACGTTCCTGGGCCTTGCGCAGCGCCTTTTCCTCGATGCCGCTGGTGCCTTCGCGGCGTTCCAGTTCGGCAACGACCTGGGCGGGCGTCAGGCCATAGTGGGCCAGGGCGATCATGCTATGGAACCACAGATCGGCCACTTCGTAGAGGATTTTGCCGGTGTCTGCGCCATGGTCTGCGTCCTTGGCGGCCATGACCACTTCGGTGGCCTCTTCGCCGATCTTCTTCAGAAAGGCATCCGGGCCCTTGTGCAGCAGGCGGGCGACGTAGCTCTTGTCGGGGTCGCCGCCGTTGGCGGGCTTGCGGCTTTCGATGACGGCGGCCAGGCGCGCCAGGGCGTCCAGCGAGGAAGTGCTTGCGGTGTCGTTCATGTTCGTGGAATTCATTTGTAGATCGATTCGGGGTCTTTCAAGACCGGATCGACGGCCTGCCACTGGCCGTTCTGCAGCACGCTGTAAAAGCAGCTGTGGCGCCCCGTGTGGCAGGCAATGCCGGGCTCGTGGCCGGTCTGGGTGATCTTGAGCAGAACCACGTCGTTGTCGCAGTCGATGCGCACCTCGTGCACGGTCTGCACGTGGCCCGATTCCTCGCCCTTGAACCACAGCTTGTTGCGCGAGCGGCTGAAGTAGACTGCGCGACCCAGCTCGGCCGTCTTGGCCAGGGCCTCGCGGTTCATCCAGGCGAACATCATCACGTCGCCCGTGTCCTTTTCCTGCGCGATCACGGGCACCAGGCCCTGCGCATCCCATTTGACTTGATCTAGCCAGTTCATTGCCTGCATTGTGAATATCCTGGGTGGGCATCCCTGTGACAGGATTGTCAGGAATTGCCTGGATTGAAAATACACCCCCTGAGTCGCTTCGCGCCTTCCCCCTCTCTCGCTGCGCGGGAGGGAGACGACAGCCTTGCTGCGGGGCGGCCCTTGCTCGCTGTCCCTGGTCCCTTGGGCCGCGCCGGTTTCATGGGTTGTGGGCGGCGCGAGCGCCATGGAAAACTGAAATGAAGGAGTCCGCCGACGCGCCGTATCAGAGGCGCACGGGCACGCCGCGCTCGGCCATGCGCTGCTTGGCCTGGCCCACGGTGAATTCGCCGTAGTGGAAGATGCTGGCGGCCAGCACGGCGTCGGCGCCGCCCAGGGTCACGCCATCGGCCAGGTCGTCCAGTGAGCCCACGCCGCCCGAGGCGATCACGGGCACGGGCACGGCGTCGCTGACGGCGCGCGTGAGCTTCAGGTCGAACCCGGACTTGGTGCCGTCGCGGTCCATGCTGGTCAGCAGGATCTCGCCCGCGCCGCGGCGCGCCATTTCGGCGGCCCACTGCACGGCATCCAGGCCGGTGTTCTTGCGTCCGCCGTGGCTGTACACGTCCCAGCCGGGGCCGGCAGCGCGGCCATCGGCGCCCATGCGCTGCTCGTCCTCGGCGGTGCGCCGCTTGGCATCGATGGCCACGACGATGCATTGCGCGCCGTACTTGTCGGAGGCGGCATTGATCACATCGGGGTTGGCGATGGCGGCCGAGTTGAAGCTGGTCTTGTCGGCGCCCGCGTTGAGCAGGCGGCGCACGTCCTCGACGGTGCGCACACCGCCGCCGACGGTCAGGGGAATGAAGACCTGGCTGGCCACGGATTCGATGATGGGCAGGATCAGGTCGCGCCCGTCGCTGGTGGCCGTGATGTCCAGGAAGGTCAGCTCGTCCGCGCCCTGGGCGTTGTAGCGCGCGGCGATCTCCACCGGGTCGCCCGCATCGCGCAGTTCCACGAAGTTCACGCCTTTGACGACGCGCCCTCCCGTGACGTCAAGACAGGGGATGATGCGTTTGGCAAGCATGGGCAGACTCGTGGCTAGGGCGTGAAACAAGGGCGAAAAGATACCACGCCCTCGGCGCCCGCAGGCGCTGCGGGGTTCAGCGCTTGAGGCCTGCGGCCTGGCTTTGCCAGCGCCATGCGTCTTCGCACATGCGATCGATATCCAGCGCAGCCTTCCAGCCCAGCAGGCGCTCGGCCTCGGCGGGGTCGGCCCAGCACTGGGCCACGTCGCCGGGACGGCGCGCCACGATCTGGTAGGGCACGGGGCGGCCGCTGGCGCGCTCGAAGGCCTTGACCATCTCCAGCACCGAGACCGGGCGCCCCGTGCCCAGGTTCACGGTCAGCAGGCCCTGCTGCTCGCGCAGATAGCGCAGCGCTGCCAGGTGGCCGCGCGCCAGGTCGGTGACGTGGATGTAGTCGCGCACGCCCGTGCCGTCCGGCGTCGCATAGTCATCGCCATAGACACTGAGCTGCTGGCGCTGGCCGATGGCGACCTGCGACACATAGGGCATGAGGTTGTTGGGGATGTCGCGCGGGTCCTCGCCGATCAGGCCGCTTTCATGGGCGCCCACGGGGTTGAAGTAGCGCAGCCGTGCCAGGCTCCACTGGCCGGGCTCGGCGCGGTCCAGGTCGGCCAGCATTTCCTCGATCCACAGCTTGCTGCGGCCGTAGGGGTTGGTGGCGGACAGCGGAAAGTCTTCGCGGATCGGCAGGCTGGCCGGATCGCCGTAGACCGTGGCCGAGGAGGAGAACACCAGGCTGCGCACGCCCGCCGTCCGCATGGCCTGCAGCAGGGCCACCGTTCCGCCCACGTTGTGTTCGTAGTAGCGCAGCGGCTGGGCCACGGACTCGCCCACGGCCTTGAGCGCGGCGAAGTGGATCACCTCGCGGATGGAGTGCTCGGCAAACAGCCGCTCCAGCGCGGCGCGGTCGCGCACGTCGCCCTCGACGCACAGCGGGCGCCGGCCCGTGATGCGTTCCATGCGGTCGAGCACATCGGGGCTGCTGTTGCTGAAGTTGTCGTAGATCAGGTAGGGCTCGCCCGCAGCGGCGAGTTCCACGCAGGTATGCGAGCCGATGAAGCCGGCGCCGCCTGTGACCAGAATCATGAATACCTTTCATTGGTGATTTTTCTGCCTGCCTAGTATCGCCATAACCCAGCTTCCCCCGTGCTTCAAGGGCGCCGAGCACAAAAGTAGGGAGAAGACACGTTTGCAGACAAAAACCGGTATGCTCGCGCCCGCATTTCGTCGGACTGACGATAGCTTTTATCAAATCGACTAGAAATTTGATGTACAAAAACTATGAATTGACCGTGCGTGGCCGCACCCCGAGGAGAAGGCCGTGAACGCTTTCCTGCGAACCTGCCTGTTTTGCTGGGGGCTGTTGTGCGGCTGGGCGGTGCAGGCCGCCGAGCCAGCGGTTGCCGTCTATTACGGGAACAAGGCCTCGCTCAGTGAACTGAGCCTCTACGACATTGCCGTCGTGGAGCCGGGCCACGGCTACGACCCCGTTCAATTCCGCAAGCAGGCTCCGGGCAGCGAGCTCTACGCATATGCCTCCGTGGCCGAGGTGCTGCCCGAGCGCGCCTACTTCAGCAAGATTCCCGAGGCCTGGAAGATGGCGCGCAACGGCGCCTGGCAGTCCATCGTCCTGGACCAGACGCCTGCGCAGTGGCCCGCCTTCTTTGCCGACGAGGTGATCGCACCGCTGTGGAAGCAGGGTTTTCGGGGCTTCTTCCTGGACACGCTGGACTCCTACCGCCTGGCCGCGAATTTCGACGAAAAGGCCCAGCAGGACGGCCTGGTGCGCGTCATCGAGACGCTGCACCAGCGCTATCCCGGCATCCGCCTGATCCTGAACCGGGGTTTCGAGATCGTGCCGCGTGTGAGGGACAAGGTACAGATGGTGGCGGCGGAGTCGCTGTTGCGGGGCTGGGATGCCAGCCTCAAGCGCTATGTGAACGTGCCCGAGAAAGACCGCGAATGGCTGCTGCAGCAACTGCAGACCATCCGTGAGCGCGACCGCCTGCCGGTGCTGTCCATCGACTACGTGGCCCCGCATGACCGCGACGCCACGCGCGAGACGGCCCGCCGCATTGCGCAGTTGGGCATCATTCCGTGGGTTTCCGATGCCGGGCTGCAGACCCTGGGCATAGGCCAGGTGGAGGCGGTGGCGCGCAGGGTGTTGATTCTCTACAACGGTGCCGACTATCCGTCCATCAACGGCGCATCGGCGCACCGCTTCCTGGAAATGCCCATCAACTACATGGGCTACGTTGCCGACTACGCCGATGTGCGCGAGCCCCTGCCCGAAGGCGTGGCGCGCGACCGCTATGCCGGCGTGGTGAGCTGGTTCGGCGGCGCGGTGCCCGAGATGCGGGCCAAAAGCGTGCGGCAGTGGCTGGCCAACCAGGTGCAGCAGGGCATGCCGCTGCTGGTGCTCAATACGCTGGGCCTATCACAGGACCGCACCATGTCGGCCGCCCTGGGCACGCGCAGCACGGAAGCGGCACCCGTGTTCCCGCTGCGGCGCGCCGAAAAGGCGTCGGTCATGGGTTTCGAGATACAGCCGGCCGAGCCAGCGCACGATTACGAAGGCTGGGAGTTCACGCCGCAGATGGCCAGGGGCAGCCGCGAGCTGCTGTCCTTCGACGACAAGCGGGGGCGCCGATTCGTGTCGGCCGCCATCACGCCCTGGGGCGGCTTTGCGCTCATGCCCTATGTGGTGGTGAGCATGCCGGGCACCGACCAGTCGCGCTGGGTGATCGATCCCTTCGCGCTGCTGCGCGAGGCGCTGCGCCTGAAGGATTTCCCCGCGCCCGATGTCTCCACCGAGAACGGCCGCCGCCTGTTGCTGGCCCATGTGGATGGCGACGGCTTTCCCTCCAGGGCCGAGCTGCCGGGCACGCCCTTTGCGGGCGAAGTGCTGCGCCGCGAGATTCTGGAGCGCTACAGGATTCCGCACACCATCTCGGTCATCGAGGCCGAAGTCTCGCCGCAGGGCCTGTATCCGCAGTGGGCCGACCAGCTGGAGGGCATTGCCAAGCGCATCTTCGCCATGCCCCATGTCGAGATCGCCAGCCATTCCTATTCCCATCCCTTCTTCTGGGAGCCCGGGGCAGCGCCCGACGGGGATGACAGCAAGGAGGTGAACCTCAACCTCCACATCCCCGGCTACCAGATGGACATGAACCGGGAGATCAATGGTTCGGTCGACTATATCCGCAAGCGCCTGGCGCCGCCCGGCAAGCCGGTGGACGTGTTCCTGTGGACCGGCAACACGGCGCCCAGCGCCGAGGCCCTGGCCATCTCCGACGCGGCGGGACTGCTCAACATGAATGGTGGCGACACGGCCATCACGCGCAGCAATCCTTCGCTGACCGAGGTGCGCAGCTGGGGTCTGCGCAAGGGCGGCCACCTGCAGATCTATGCGCCCGTCACCAACGAGAACATCTACACCAACCTCTGGCACGGGCCGTTCTACGGCTTCGAGCGCGTCATCGAGACCTTCGAGATGACCGAGGCTCCCCGGCGCCTGAAGGCCGTGGACATCTACTACCACTCCTACTCCGCCAGCAAGCAGGCCAGCATCAAGGCGTTGCACAGGATCTACCAGTGGGCGCTGGCGCAGCGGCTGAACCCGGTCTACAGCTCCGAGTACATCCGCAAGGTGCAGGATTTCTACGAATTCGCCATCGGCCGCGACGCGCAGGGCTGGCGCTTGCGGGGTCCGGGCCAGCTGCGCACGCTGCGCATGCCGCCCGGCATGGCCCTGCCTTCCATGGCTGCCAGCAGCGGCATTGCCGGCTATGCCAAGGGGGCAGACGGCAGCTACCTGCACCTGGCCGGCAGCGCCGGATACCTGGTGCAACAGGCGCAACAGACGCAACAGGACGCCGCAGGCGCGGCCGCCCACGCGGCGCGCCCCTATCTGGTGGATGCCAATGCCCGGCTCACGCAATGGCAGCCCCAGGCCGACGGCGGCGTGCGCTTCGCCCTGCAGGGCCATGTGCCGCTGGAGCTGCGCATGTACCTGCCTGCCGGCTGTTCGCTGAGTTCCTCGAACGCCGCCACGCCCCTCCTTGCCGTGGCGGGTGCCGATACCGGCAACGCCAACCTCCGTTCCTTCAGAAGTACCCAAAACAGTGTCGAACTCCAAGCGCAATGCCGGGGGCTCTGAGCGCCCCATCACGGTTCCCTTCTGGCTGATCGCGCTGCTGGCGGTACTGATCGGTGGCGCCCTGTGGATGCTGTTTCCCAAGCAGGATCTGGAGCGCCGGCTCTCTGTCACCGGAGATGACTCCGAGCTGTCCTACAACTACCTGAGCAACCTGCTCAAGAGCGATCCCGGCAACGAGAACCTGCGCGCCCTGCTCAAGGCCAAGGAAGAGCGCCTGCAGGCCATCAAGCTGGCGCGGGAAGAGGCGGCCAAGCAGGCGCTGCCCAGCGCAGCCGTCCAGGCCTGGGACCACTGGCAGGCCGCCTACCAGGGCTATCTGGAGGCGCAAAAGCAGGACCACCGCGCGGGCGGCCAGGCCGAGGCGCTGGCGCCGCAGGTGATGCAGGCGTTGAAGGACGTGCCGCTGCAGGGGCTGACCCAGGAGCAGGCGCTGTACCTGGCCTCGTCGGCGCTGGTGCTCAAGGACGCACCGCTGGCCCTGGGCATCTACGACGACGTGGCAGGCCGCCAGGCCGATCCCGCGCGCAAGGCGCAGGTCTATGAATCCGCAGCGCGGCAGGCGCTGGGCATGTCCCTGTACGAGGAATCGGCCCGGCTGCTGCGCCAGGCAAGCGCCACGACCGAAGACGTCCAGCAGTCGCGCGCCTACCTCTGGCAGGCCCTGCAGGTGCTGCAGTCCGGCAACCGTGCCAACGAAGCGCTGGCGCTGGCGCGCCAGCAGGAAGAACTGCTGGGCAGCGACCCCGAGACGCTGCGAAAGCTCATCGGCCTGGCGCGCGCGGCAGGCAACCGGGCCGAGGCCGAGCGCTATGCCAAGCGGCTGCTGCAGCTGTCCCTGCTGCAGCAGTGGCAGACGCAGGTGGCCGGGGCTTCGGGCGCCGGTCCGGACCCGGTTGCCGACGACGGCGCCTGGGCGCTGCAGCCCGTGGCCTGGACCGCGCCGGGCTGGCGCATGCTGCGCACGGCCGATCCCGTGCGCAAGCCGCCGCCGGGCCTGCCCTTTGACGACAAGACCTACCTGCTGGGCTACGAGGTATTCCTCGAAAACCGCAACCTGGAAGATGCCTGGCGCGTGGCCACGGCCGCCGTGCGCCAGGCGCCGCAGGACATGGCCTGGCGCGAACGCCTGGCCCAGGTGTCCGAATGGATGGGACAGCAGCAGCAGGCCCTGGACAGCTGGCTGGTCATTGCGCAGAACACGGGGCGCGAGGATGCCTGGAAGACTGTGATGCGCCTGGCGCCGGGCCTGTTCGACGACCGTGCCCTGATTGCCGGCCTGCGCCACCAGTTGAGCCGCCGTCCCCAGGATGCCGCGCTGCAGCAGGCGCTGGTCCAGGCCTACGAGCGCCAGGCCGAGCCCGGCGAGGCCATCGACTATCTGCAAAAGCACGGCAGCACGCCGCAGTCGCAGATCCTGCTGGCCCAGCTGGCCGAACGCGCAGGCCGGTCGCAACTGGCGCTGCAGGCCTGGAAGCGTGTGCTTGCCGATCCCGAGCAGCGCACGCCGGCCCATGCCATGCCCGCCGCCGTGCTCGCGCTGCTGCAGGGCGAGCCGGCGCTGGGCCTGCGCTGGCTGGAGGATGCGCAGACGCGCATTCCCGCCGGCATGCAGGACGAGGGCGAGTACTGGCGCCTGCTGGGCGACCTGGCCCAGGACCAGCGCCAGGAAGCACTGACGCTGAAGGCCTACCGCCGCCTGCTGCAGACGCCGCACGCCGGCATCAGCGACTACGACGAGGTGATACGCCTGCTGCAGCGCGCCGACCGGCGCGAGGCGGCCCGGATGTCCCTGCACGCCTGGGAGCAGTTCCATGACGTGCGCCATCTGACGCAGGCCTTCTACCTGCTGGAGGACCTGGAGGACTGGACGCAGATCGGCAGCCAGGTCGAACGCATCTTGGCCGACCCGGCCCTGGTCAAGCGCCTGCAGGGCCAGCCCACCTTCTTCCAGATACTGGGCGCCTACTACCAGCGCACGGCGCAATCGAAAAAAGCCATGGAGGCCTTCGAGAAGGGCCTGGCGCTGGACCCCGGCTCCACGCCGCTGCGCCAGGGCCTGATGTGGCTGCTGATCGACACGCAGAACGCGGCGGCCCTCAAGCTGCTGCTGGCGGCGGCCGAGCCTGTCTGGGCGCGCGATGCCGACATGCACGGCGCCCTGGCGGCGGCCTACATGACGCTGTCGCGCCCGGCCGTTGCGCTGGAACGCTATCTGAAGCCGCACCGCGCCGAGCATGCCGACGACTTCCTGTGGATGATGCAGTACGCCGACGCGCTGGAGCAGAACCAGCAGGCCGATCGGGCCTGGAGCCTGAGGCAGCAGCTGTGGACGCGCGAGAAGGTGCGGGCACGCGCCAAGGACGGCGCAGCGGCCCTGGCCGCCCGCAAATGGCTGACGGCCGAGGGGCTGGACGAGGTTCAGCGCCAGGCCCGCAGCCGGCTCATGCTCTTTCACACGCAGGGCGATGCCGAATTCGCCCTGATGCGCGAGCTGCTGCGCATGGACCTGGAAGGCGGGCGCCGCGAGCATTCCGCCGCTGCGGCCGAGCTGGCCATTGCCTGGCTGCAGGAGCGCGGCGAGTACCAGGCCGAGCGTGGCTACCTGTGGCAGCAGTACGCGCGCAGCCGCAGCAAGAGCACCAGCTCGCCGCTGTGGGCCGAGATCACGGTGGCCCTGGCGGAAAAGGATGTGGCCCAGGCCGGGCAGCTGCTGCAGCGCCATGACGAGGCGCTGCCGCGCTATGACCGCATCAACGCGGCAGCCATGGTCGGCGATGTGCGGCTGGCGCAGACGGCGGCTTTCGAGAACATGGCCGACCAGCCCGACGACGATCCCCTGCACCTGGCGCTGACCGAGCAGCTGCTGGCCTTCAGCGACTACGGCGGCCTGCAACTGCGCAACCGCCGCATGGACGCCATCGACGAGCAGGTCTCCCGGCTGCGCTGGCATGTGGGCCTGAACCCCCGCTGGGCGCTGGACCTGGATGCCGAGGACGTGCGCCGCACGGTCAACAAAAACACCCTGGTGCGCGGCCCCTCGCAGGAGCGGGGCATCGGCCTGCGCCTGACGCGCAAGACGCAGTCGGCGTCCAGCGAATTCATGCTGGGCCGGCGCGAAAGCCTGGAGAGCTACACGCCCATGCAGTTCACGCAGACCTACAACGTGGACAGCCGCTGGAGCCTGCAGGCATCACTGGGCCGGCACCTGGCCACGCAGGAAACGCTGGCCATGCGTATGGGCGGCATGAAGGACCGCGTGTCGCTGGGCAGCAGCTACCAGCTCTCGCGCCTGGACCAGATCACGCTGGAGCTGGCATCGGAGCGCTACCGCGTGCAAAGCGGCGCACGCGTGGGCTCCGGCAACCATGCGACGCTGCAATACCTGCACACCTACCGCAGCGAGGCGCCCACCCTGCAGTTCGGCGCCTTCACCTCCTGGCACCGCTACAGCCGCAACGACCCGGCGCTGCTGCAGGGCCGGGATGCGGCCATCCTGGGTTACCTGCCGCCGTTCAACGATCCCACCATCGACTATCTGCTGCCGCGCAGTTTCCGCTTCTCGGGCCTGCAGATGATGTTCAACACGGGCTACGAGCAGCAGTACACGCGCGCGCTGCGGCCCTACGCCAGCCTGGCCCTGACGCACCACAGCGTCAACGGCGCGGGCTACGAGCTGGGCATGGGCCTGGCCACCAGCCTGTTCGGCGCGGACCACCTCGCGCTGGGCCTGAATCTGTCCAAGTCGGGCATCAACACCGTGGGCAATACCCGCGAGCTGTTGCTGACCTACCGCCTCCACTACTGATCCGAAGACTTCAAGGAGCCTCTCCATGACACACCGCACCACTTTCGCCTCCCGCCTTCGCGTGCTCACGGGTATTGCCCTTGTCGGCCTGCTGTCTGCCTGCTCGACCATCGACCGGGGCACGGCGCCCGCGCTGGAGACGAATGCCAGCTGGGCGGTGCTGCCCTTCGAGAACCACACCGAAACGCCCATGGCCGGCAACCGCGCCGCCGCCATTGCCACGGCGCTGATCAATGCGCGTGGCGTGGGCCAGGTCAAGCGCTACACGGGCGATGCACTGCAGGAAACCCTGTTCGACGGCCGCGAAGCCAAGCGCCGCGATGACGCCCTGGCCTGGGCGCGCGGCGAAGGCGTGCGCTATGCGCTGACGGGCGCGGTGGACGAATGGCGCTACAAGGTGGGCGTGGATGGCGAGCCGGCCGTGGGCGTGACCTTGGAGATCGTGGACGTGGGCACCGGCGCCACCGTGTGGAGCGGCGCGGGCGCGCAAAGCGGCTGGAGCCGCGAGGCCCTGGCCGCCGTGGGCCAGAAGCTGATCCGCAACCTGCTGGGCACAGGCCTGGCCAACGCCCGATAAGCGAATCCAGGGAACGACTCTTCATGCCAGACCAAGCCAGCACGCCCAAGGCGGCACCGCATTCCGCCGCACCGCGCCGCGCCGGCATTGCCGCGGAATTCAGAGGCTCGCCGCTGGGCCTGCTCGTGCAGACGAGCGCCAAGCCCTGGGTGGTGGTGGGCGAGACGCTGCTGCTGCCGGTGCTGGCCCTTTTGATCGGCATGTGGGCCAACCCGGACAATCCCCTGTGGGTGGAGTCCGAGTTCCCCTGGGCCTGGCTGGCGCCCGTGGTGGTGGCCCTGCGCTACGGGCCGGTGGCCGGCCTGTCGGCGGCCGGCGTGCTGCTGCTGGCCTGGCTGGGCGTCAACCAGCGCGATCTGTCGCTGTTCCCGGAACAGTACTTTCTGGGCGGCCTGATCCTGGTCATGGTCGTGGGCGAGATCTCCAGCCTCTGGCGCGCACGCATACGCCGCGCGCGCACGGCGCAGAACTACATGGACCAGCGCACCGAGCAGCTGATCCGCCAGCATTACCTGCTGCGCCTGTCGCATGACCGGCTGGAGCAGGAGCTCATAGGCCGCCCCGTGTCCATGCGCGATGCCATCAACGTGCTCAGCGGCCTCAGTGGCGCCGAGGGCGATGCGCAAAGCCTGCTCAACCTGCTGTCGCGCTTCAGCCAGATCAGCGTGGCCAGCCTGGTGCCCGTGCGCAATGAGGTGCTGGACCCCACGCCCATTGCCCAGCTGGGGGACGAGCGGCCCATCCATGTCCACGATCCGCTGGTGCGCCAGGCGCTGGACAGCCATGTGCTGTGCCATGTCTCGCAAAGCATGGCGGAGGGCCAGCAGACGCAGTACATCGTCGTGGCGCCCATGCTGGACCTGGAGGGCGAGATCTACGGCCTGCTGCTGGTCGAGGAAATGCCTTTCTTCGCATTGCAGGAAGAGGCGTTGCAGACCATCAACCTGCTGCTGGGCTACTACACGGACAGCGTGGCCGCCAACAGCCTGGCTGCGCCGCTGCTGCAGGCCTATCCCGATTGCCCGCCGCATTTCGCGTTCGAACTGCAGCGCATGGAGCATGTGAACCGCAGCGCGCGCCTGAGCAGCGTGGTGGTGGCGCTGGAGCTGTCGCCCTCGGCTGTGCAGGCCCAGATGGCCCAGCAGATCATGCGGCTGGAGCGCATGCTGGACCGCTCCTGGCTGCAGGAAAGCGATGGCCGGCAACTGCTGGCCATCTTCATGCCGCTGGGCACCAACGCCACGGCCGAGGGCTACCTGAACCGCATCGAGGGCTGGCTGGCCCAGCGCGGCGTGGCCTCGCTGGCCGATGCGGGCATCTTCCCGCGCACCATCTTGCTGGACCGCTGCTCGGCCAGCAGCGTGCTGGAGCGGCTCCATCAGATGGGGCAGGGCCATGCTTAACCTCAAGCTGGCCTTGGGCGCGCTGGCCGCGGAAATCGCTTCCTGGAGCAGCCTGTGGCTGCTGCGCAGCCAGTCGGACGCGGCCCTGCTGGGCTATCTCACGGCCCACGGGCTGGCCAGCGGCCTGCTGGCGCTGTGCCTGGCGCCCTTCCTGGCCACCTCGGCCAAGTCGGTGCGCCAGCGCCTGGCCCTGGTGGCGCTGATGGGGCTGTTTGCCTATGCCGTGCCGGTGGCCGGCATTTTGGGCGCCGTGGTCGCCACCATTGCGCTGCACACCCAGCGCGGCCCGCGTGGCGGCCCGCGTTTTCCGGTGATGCCCCTGCCCGATTTCGACCCGCACCAGCAGGCCAGCACCAGCCGCCGCCAGGCGGGCCTGCAGTCCTTCCTGGCCAATCCCAATGTGCCGGTCGCCTCGCGCATGCGGGCGATGGTGGCGCTGGGCAGCGTGCCGGGGCGCATTGCCTCGCCCATGCTGCGCACGGCGCTGGGCGATTCCAGCGAAGACCTGCGCCTGCTGGCCTACAGCATGCTGGACGCCAAGGAGCGCGAGATCAGCAAGACCATCCACCAGGAGCTGCAGCTGTTCGAGCATGCCCGCCAGTCTGAGGGCGATGCGCCCTACGGGCCGCGTGGCCTGCAGGCGGCGCGGGCGCTGACCGACCTCTACGCGGAGCTGGTCTACCAGGGCGTGGCGCAGGGCGATGTGCGCGACCACGCCATCAAGCAATCCCTGCACTACTGCGACCTGGTGCTCGCTCAGCGGCCCGACAACGCCTTGCTGCTGCTGCGCCGTGGCCGGCTGCTGCACATGCAGGGCAGGGCGGTGGAGTCGCTGGCCTGCTATGAGCGCTCGCTGGCGCTGGGCATGGAGCCGGCACGCGTCGTGCCCTACCAGGCCGAGCTGCTGTTCGATCGGCGCGAATTCGCCAAGGCGCAGGCCCTGATGCGTTCGCTGGACATCGAGCAAGCCCTGCCGCGCCTGAAGCCCAGCATCCGCTACTGGAGTGCCTCATGAGCCGTGCGAGCCAGTTCCCCACGGCGGCCGATGCGGACATCGCACTGCTGCTGGAAGGCACTTTCCCCTATGTCAGCGGTGGTGTGTCCAGCTGGGTCAACCAGATCCTGCAGGCCTATCCCGAGCACCGCTTTGCCATCGTCTTCCTGGGCAGCCGGCGCGAGGACTATGGCGATTTCCGCTACGCACTGCCGCCCAACGTGGTGCACTTCGAGCAGCACTACCTGTTTGACGCGCTGCACTCCAATATCCAGCCCGCCCCTTCGCGCGGCCATCCCGAAGCCCTGGCCAAGGCCCAGGAATTCCTGGGTGCGCTGGAGGCGCATGACGGCAGTGCCGAAAGCCGGGCCAAGGTGCTGGCGGCCATGCGCTCCATTGCGCTGGAGCTGCAGCCCGGCGGCAGCCTGCCGCTGGAGGATTTCCTGCACAGCGAATTCGCCTGGGACCTGATCCGCGACAGCTACCGGCGCCACTGCACCGATCCATCGTTCGTGGACTTCTTCTGGACCGTGCGCATCATGCTGCAGCCGCTGTGGCTGATGGCGCGCATCGCCCACGGGCTGATCCCGGTGCGCGTGCTGCATACAGTCTCCACGGGCTACGCGGGATTTCTGGGCGGCCTGCTGCACCATGCGCGCGGCCTGCCGCTGGTGCTGTCCGAGCATGGCATCTACACGAAAGAGCGCCAGATCGACCTGCTGCAAAGCTCCTGGATCCGCGACAACCGCAACATCTTCCAGCGCGACCCCATGGAGGTGTCGTTCTTCCGGCAGATGTGGATACGGTTTTTCGACTGGATGGGGCGCTTTTGCTATGGCGCGGCCGATCCCATCATTGCGCTGTACGAGAACAACCGCCTGCGCCAGGTGGCCGATGGCGCGGCCGCCGAGCGCACGGTCAGCATCCCCAACGGCATCCGCATAGAGCGCTTTGCGCCGCTGCGCACCCAGCGGCCCGCCGAGGTGCCGCCCGTGCTGTGCCTGATCGGCCGCGTGGTGCCCATCAAGGACATCAAGACCTTCATCCGCGCCATGCGCCGCGTGGTCAACCGGATGCCCCAGGCCCAGGCCTGGGTGGCCGGCCCCACGGCCGAGGACCCGGCCTATGCCGAGGAATGCCAGAACCTCGTGGACAGCCTGGGCCTGCAGGCCAACGTCCGATTTCTGGGCATGCAGAAGGTGGAGGAGCTGCTGCCCAAGGTGGGCGTGGTCGTGCTGTCTTCCATCAGCGAGGCGCTGCCCCTGGTGATTCTCGAAGCCCAGGCCGCAGGCGTGCCCGTGGTCAGCACCGACGTGGGCTCCTGCCGCCAGCTCATCGACGGGCTGGAGCCGCAAGACCAGGCCCTGGGCTCGTGCGGGCGCGTGGTCGGCATTGCCAACCCCGAGGCGCTGGCCGACGCCTGCCTGGAGCTGCTGAGCTCGCCCGCGCAATGGCAGGCCGCCAGCGCGGCCGGGATTGCGCGCGTGGAGCGCTACTACTCCGACCGGCTGCTGTTCGAGCGCTACAGGCAGGTCTACGACAGGGCGCTGCAACAGTCCGAGGAAAAACACTGATGGCCGGCATTGGATTCGAACTGCGCCACCTGCTGCGCAAGAACACGCTGACCAGCGTGCTCCAGGCCTACGCCTATGCGGGCGTCATCGGCTCGGGGCCGTGGGTGTTTTCCATCATCGGCATCCTGCTGGTGGGGGTGTTCAGCGTCAGCGTGGTGGCGCCGCCGCTGCTGGTCACGCAGTTCCAGACCTCGGTGACCTATCTGGTGGCCAGCAGCCTGATCCTGACCGGGGCGGCGCAGCTGGCCTTTACGCGCTTTGTGTCGGACCAGCTGTTCCTCAAGAAGGACGAGAGCATCCTGCCCAACCTGCATGGCCTGCTGCTGGTGGTCGTGGCCACGGCCAGCGCGCTGGGCACGCTGGCGCTGTTCGTGGTGCTGCCGGGCCAGGGCCTGCTGTACCGCGTGCTGATGCTGGCCGGCTTCACGCTGATGTGCGTGGTCTGGGTCATGACCGTGCTGCTGTCGGGCCTCAAGCACTACCGGGCCATTGCCGGGCTGTTCGGCGCCACCTACCTGCTCATCGTGCTGCTGGCGCTGCCGCTGCGCTACTGGGGGCTGGAAGGGCTGCTGGCCAGCTTCGTGATCGGCCACGTGCTGCTGCTGGCCGGCATGTGGATGATCGTGCTGCGCAGCTTTCCGCTGCAGCAGCGCTGGATCGCCTTTGACTTCACGCAGCGCTCGCTGATCTTTCCGGCGCTGATCGGCATCGGCGTGCTCTACAACCTGGGCATCTGGATCGACAAGTTCATGTTCTGGTACTACCCGCCGACCTCGCAGCAGATCATCGGCGGACTCAGGGCCTCGCTGATCTACGACCTGCCGGTGTTCCTGTCTTACCTGTCCATCATTCCGGGCATGGCGGTCTTCCTGGTGCGCATCGAGACCGACTTCGTCGAGTACTACGACAAGTTCTTCGACGCCGTGCGCGGCGGCGGATCGCTGGAATACATCGAGTCCATGCGCAACGAGATGGTCTACGCCATCCAGGCGGGCTTGGGCGAGATCGCCAAGGTGCAGACGCTGGCCGTCCTCGTCACCCTGGTGGCCGGGCCGGCCATCCTGCAGTTGCTGGGCATCTCCCAGCTGTACCTGCCGCTGCTGCACGTGCAGGTGGTGGGTGCCGGTTTGCAGGTGGGTGTGATGGCCGTGCTCAACGTGTTCTTCTACCTGGACGAGCGGCGCATCGTGTTCATGCTCTGCCTGCTGCTGGTGGCGCTGAACATTGCCTTCACGGGCATCTCGCTGGCGCTGGGCGCCGCGTTCTATGGCTACGGCTTTTGCCTGGCCATGCTGGTGACGCTGTGCGTGGGGCTGTACCTGCTCTCGCGCGAGCTCAACCGGCTCGAATACAAGACCTTCATGCTGCAGTGACCGGCAGGCATCTCTCGCCATTTGCCGATTTGCACGGTCTTGATCCAGCGTGTTGGCGGGGGGCGCCGGTCTGCGCGACAATACGGGATTCGGCGCCGGCACCCAACCGAGACAAAGGTTCCGCCAAGGAACCATTCATTACAACGATTGCGCACCTTGCGTGCTGCGGCCGCCGCCTTTCGCTTTTTCCACTCCAAAGCTTTAAGCCATGAAAAAACGCACCCTCTTGGCCATGGTGGCCCTGTCTGCACTGCTGGCAGCCTGCGGCAAGAACGAGTCCGCATCGACCGCCGCCGCGCCGGTTGCCGCCCCCGTGCCGGCAGCCATGACCAAGTTGGTGATCGGCCTGGACGACAACTTCCCGCCCATGGGCTTTCGTGACGACAAGAACGAGATCGTCGGCTTCGACATCGACATGGCGCGTGAAGCCGCCAAGCGCATGAACGTGGAAGTGGACTTCAAGCCCATCGACTGGAGCGCCAAGGAGGCCGAGCTGGTCGGCAAGCGCGTCGACGCGCTGTGGAACGGCCTGACCATCACCGAAGAGCGCAAGAAGAACATCGCCTTCACCGCGCCCTACATGGAGAACCACCAGATCATCATCGTGCGCGCCAACTCCGACATCAAGGACAAGGCCGGCCTGGCAGGCAAGGTCGTGGGCGCGCAGGATGGCAGCTCGGCCGTGGACGCCATCAAGAAGGACGCCGCCGTGGCTGACAGCTTCAAGGACCTGAAGACCTTCGGCGACAACATCACCGCGCTGATGGACCTGTCGGCCGGCCGCCTGGACGCCGTCGTGGTCGACGAGGTCGTGGGGCGTTTCCACGTGGCCAAGAAGGCTGGCGAGTACCTGGTGCTCGAGGACAACTTCGGCACCGAGGACTATGGCGTGGGCCTGCGCAAGGAAGACACCGAAGTTCTGGGCAAGCTCGAAGCCGCGCTGGCCGAGATGAAGAAGGACGGCAAGGCCGCCGAAATCGCCTCCAAGTGGTTCGGCAAGGACATCATCAAGTAAATCCGGCACACCATGCGACCGGCAAGGCCAGCCTGGCATTGCCGGTCTTTTGCGTTCTGGGACGCACGCGCCCGTGGCTGCCCGGATCCTGCCGATGCCGGCGGGGCCGCGCACCGCACTGAGGCCATTCGATGGAATATGTAATCTCGCTCATGGGGCCGCTGTCCGCCGGCGCCCTGGTCACCCTCAAGCTCTTCGTCATCACCCTGGCGCTGTCCATCCCCCTGGGACTGTCGCTGGCGCTGATGCGCATCTCCCGCTTTCCCGCCCTGAGCCGGCTGGTAGGCGGCTACATCTGGCTGATGCGCGGCACGCCGCTGATGCTGCAGATGCTGTTCATCTACTTCGCGCTGCCCTTCGTGCCCGTGATCGGCGTGCGCCTGCCCGATTTCCCCGCCGCCGTCGTCGCCTTCGCGCTGAACTACGCCGCCTACTTCGCCGAAATCTTCCGCGCGGGCATCCAGTCCGTGGACCGCGGCCAGTACGAGGGTGCCAAGGTGCTGGGCATGAGCTACGGCCAGACCATGCGCCGCATCATCCTGCCGCAGATGTGGGCGCGCATCATCCCGCCTGTGAGCAACGAGACCATCACCCTGGTCAAGGACACCTCGCTCATCTACGTGCTGGCCCTGAATGACCTGCTGCGCGCCGCGCGCGGCATCGTGCAGCGCGACTTCACCATCACGCCCTTCGTGGTGGCCGCAGGCTTCTATCTGGTCATGACGCTGGTGCTGACCTGGATCTTTCAATACCTAGAAAAACGCCATGCAAAGTATGACGCGTGACACGCGGCACCCCCTGAGTCGCTTCGCGCCTTCCCCCTCTCTCGCTACGCGGGAGGGGGACAACACCCTCGCGGCGGGGCGGCCCTTGCTCGGTGTTTCTGTATGGGGTCACGCCCGTTTTCAAGGACAGCGTGTAGTGCGCCGCGCTCTGGATGATTGAAATGAATACCGAAACAATGATCAGTGCGCAGAACATCTGCAAGGGCTTTGGCGGCGTGCCGGTGCTGCGCGGCGTTTCGCTGGAGCTGGCGCGTGGCGAGGTGGTGGCCGTCATCGGTCCTTCGGGATCGGGCAAGAGCACGTTCCTGCGCTGCCTCAACCACCTGGAAACCATTGACAGCGGCCGTGTCGCCGTCGAGGGCGAGGTGCTGGTGGACAGCGGCGCGGACGGCCGTGCCCACTACGTGCCGGAGGCGCAGATCCGCCAGATCGGCCGCAAGATGGGCATGGTGTTCCAGTCCTTCAACCTGTTCCCGCACCTCACGGTGCTGGAGAACATCATCGAGGCGCCGATCGTCGTCAAGGGCCTCAAGCGCGAGCAGATCGTGCCCAAGGCCGAGGCGCTGCTCCACAAGGTGGGCCTGCTGGAAAAGCGCGATGCCTATCCCAACCGGCTGTCGGGCGGGCAAAAGCAGCGCGTGGCCATCGCCCGGGCTCTGGCCATGGAGCCGGACATCCTGCTGTTCGACGAGCCCACCTCCGCGCTGGACCCGGAGCTGACCGGCGAAGTGCTGCGCACCATGCGCGAGCTGGCCCAGGAGCGCATGACCATGCTGGTCGTGACCCACGAGATGGGCTTTGCCCGCGAAGTGGCCAATCGCGTGATCTTCATGGACAAGGGCGAGATCGTCGAGCAAGGCCCGGCGGAAGCCTTTTTTGCAGCGCCGCAGCACGCCCGGACCCAGGCATTTCTGCAGAACATGTTGTAAAAAAACATCTATCCAGTCCGGACTTTCCCCAGGTCCAGAGAGCGTGCAACGCTTGTGTAGCAAGCGAAGCATGCTCTTTTTTTTATGGCGTTTTCTGCCATGACTTTTTGAGAAACATACACGGATGTATGTTTATCTCAGGGGGTGATGAGCAGGCATCGGCACCTGTCTGCACAATAGCGGGCTTGCCTGCGAACATTTATCGACCGCACCACAGCATGATCCCAACCGCCTCTTTCGTGGAGTTGCGCAACGTCACCTTCGGCTATGGCGAACGTGTGATCCTGCGCGACCTGTCGCTGCAGGTGCCGCGCGGCAAGGTCACGGCCCTGATGGGGGCGTCGGGCGGCGGCAAGACCACCGTGCTTCGCCTGATCGGCGGCCAGCAGCATGCCCAGCAGGGGCAGGTGCTGTTCGATGGCAAGGACGTCACCACCATGGACGCCGCAGGCCTGTACGCCGCGCGCCGGCGCATGGGCATGCTGTTCCAGTTCGGCGCGCTGTTCACCGACATGAGCGTGTTCGATAACGTTGCCTTCCCGCTGCGCGAGCACACCGATCTCCCCGACGAACTGGTTCGCGACATCGTGCTCATGAAGCTGCATGCCGTGGGCCTGCGCGGTGCGCGCGACCTCATGCCCAGCGAGATCTCTGGCGGCATGGCCCGCCGCGTGGCGCTGGCGCGGGCCATTGCGCTGGACCCCGAACTGATCATGTACGACGAGCCCTTCGCCGGGCTGGACCCCATCTCCCTGGGCACGGCCGCCCAGCTGATCCGCGAGCTCAACGACGCCATGGGACTGACCTCCATCCTGGTGTCCCATGACGTGGAGGAAACCTTCCACGTGGCCGACCATGTGGTCATCCTGGGCAACGGCGGCGTCGCCGCCCAGGGCTCGCCAGATGAGGTGCGGGCCAATCCCGACCCGCTGGTGCAGCAGTTCATCCACGCACGGGCCACCGGCCCCGTGCCTTTCCACTACCCCGGCGTGAGCGCCGAGGAAGATTTCGGCAACCCCGCAAGCTCCGGCAAGAGCAACGGCAGGAGGCACGCATGAACCGGCTGCATCCCGCACGCATTGGCGCGGCGGTACGCCAACAGCTGACGCAGCTGGGCATGGGCACGCGCCTGTTCGGCCGCCTGCTCGCCCTCATGGGGCCTGCGCTGGGCCGCCCGCGGCTGATCGGCGACCAGATCCATTTCCTGGGCAACTATTCGCTGGCCATCATTGGCGTGTCCGGCCTGTTCGTCGGTTTCGTGCTGGGCCTGCAGGGCTACTACACGCTGCAGCGCTATGGCTCGGCCGAGGCGCTGGGCCTTCTGGTGGCGCTGTCGCTGGTGCGCGAACTCGGCCCCGTCGTCACGGCGCTGCTGTTTGCCGGCCGTGCCGGCACGGCGCTGACGGCCGAGATCGGCCTGATGAAGGCCGGCGAGCAGTTGTCGGCCATGGAGATGATGGCCGTGGACCCGGTGCGCCGCATCCTGGCGCCGCGCTTCGTGGCGGGCCTGATCGCCATGCCGCTGCTGGCGGCCGTTTTCAGTGCCGTCGGCGTGATCGGCGGCTGGCTGGTGGGCGTGGTCATGATCGGCGTCGATGGCGGCGCCTTCTGGGGCCAGATGCAAAACGGCGTGGACTGGTGGTATGACCTGGGCAACGGCGTTCTCAAGAGCCTGGTGTTCGGCGTGGCGGTGACCTTCATCGCGCTGCTGCAGGGCTATGCAGCCAAGCCCACGCCCGAAGGCGTGTCCCGCGCGACCACGCGCACGGTGGTGATGGCCTCGCTGGCCGTGCTGGGGCTGGACTTCCTGCTCACGGCCACGATGTTCAGCCTTTGACCCGGCACCGGTGCCACCTCTCGCAAATCAAGGAAAAACAAACCATGCAGCAATCCAAGAGTGATGTCTGGGTCGGACTGTTCGTGCTGATCGGCGCTGCGGCGCTGGTGTTCCTGGCGCTGCAGTCGGCCAACCTGCTGAGCCTGAACTTCCAGAAGACCTATACGCTGACCGCGCGCTTCGACAACATCGGCGGACTCAAGCCCAAGGCAGCCGTGCGCAGCGCGGGCGTTGTCGTGGGCCGCGTGGAATCCATCACCTTCGACGACAAGGTCTTTCAGGCCAGCGTGACCATGGCCCTGGAAAACCGCTACGCCTTTCCCAAGGACAGCTCCCTGAAGATCCTGACCAGCGGCCTGCTCGGCGACCAATACATCGGCATCGAAGCCGGTGCAGATGACCACAATCTCAAGGATGGCGACCGCGTCGTCGCAACCCAGTCGGCCGTTGTGCTGGAAAATCTGATCGGACAGTTCCTCTACGGCAAGGCCGAGCAGGGTGGCAGCTCCGGTGCAGGAGGCAAAGAATGACAACCAACCACCATGAACAGGCGACCGCGGGTCGCCCTGCCGCCCAGGCAGCCTCCTGGCAGCGCGCCGCCATGCTCGGCACGCTGGCCGCCGCTTCGCTGCTCGCCGGCTGCGCCACCGCCCCGGGCGAGGCACGCAACCCCCAGGATCCGTTCGAGCCGTTCAACCGCAGCATGTACTCGTTCAATGACGGGCTGGACCGCGCCGTCCTGAAGCCGGTGGCCACGGCCTACCGCGATGTCACGCCGCGCCTGGCGCGCGATGGGGTGAGCAACTTCTTCTCCAACCTGAGCGATGCCTGGTCGTTCGTGAACAACGCGCTGCAGGGCCAGGCCGAGGGTGCCTACAACTCCATGGTGCGCTTCTCGGTGAACACGGTCTTCGGCCTGGGAGGCCTGCTCGACATCGCCAGCGAGGCCGGCATCGAGCGCCAAAAGCAGGACTTCGGCCAGACGCTGGGCCGCTGGGGCGTGCCCACGGGACCGTACCTGGTGCTGCCGCTGCTCGGCCCGTCCACGGTGCGTGACACGGCGGCTCTGCCTGTGGATGCCTGGGGCAACCCCCTGACGGCGATCAGCGACATCCCGGTGCGCAACAGCCTGTATGTGCTGCGACTGGTGGATACGCGTGCACGCCTGCTCAATGCCTCGGACACGCTGGACTCCGTCGCCCTTGACCGCTATAGCCTGACGCGTGACGTCTACCTGAACCTGCGGCGTGGCAAGTCCGGCGATGACGGCCGCATCGAGGACTACGACGAAGATGCCGGCAAACTGCCTCCCGAAGACGGCGCAAAGTAAGCAGTTCGTAACATCCCGAGATGAAAAACGGTCCGCGCCTGACACGGCGCGGCCGGAAAAATGTGCAATATCAACCCGGTCCGGGGCATTGAGGCCCTGCTGGGAAAGGAAGAGTGATGATCAATCGACGTGCCTGGAGCGCTGCCGCGGCAGCCGTGCTGGCCATGGGAACCTGGGGCGCTGCGCTGCCCGTCCACGCGGCCGATGAAACCCCTGATGCGCTGATCAAGCGTGTCTCCACCGACGTGCTGGAAACCATCAAGAAGGACCCCTCGCTGCGCGAGGGCGATGTCTCCAAGGTCAATGCGCTGGTCAATGACAAGGTCATGCCCTATGTGAATTTCCGCCGCATGACCTCGGCTTCGGTGGGCCCGGCCTGGCGCCAGGCCACGCCTGCACAGCGCGAGAAGCTGGAGACCGAGTTCAAGGCCCTGCTGATCCGCACCTACTCCGGCGCGCTGACCCAGGTCAGCAACCAGACCATCAATGTCAAGCCGGTGCGCGCTGCGCCCGGCGACATCGATGTGCTGGTACGCACCGAAGTGCTGGGCCGCGGCGAGCCCGTGCAGCTGGACTACCGCCTTGAAAAGTCCGGCGACGGCTGGAAGATCTACAACCTGAACGTGCTGGGCGTGTGGCTGGTGGAAACCTACCGCAACCAGTTCAGCCAGGAAATCAATGCCCGCGGCATTGACGGCCTGATCGAGACCCTTGCCACGCGCGGCAAGATGCCTGCCACGCCGGCCTCCAAGGGCTGACGGCCATTGACGCGCGCCATGCTGCAGCTCCCCCGTGAACTGACCTACCGCCAGGCGCGCAGCTGCCTTGTGCAGCTGCGGCCCCAGGTGCAGGCCTTCGATGGCGCCCAGGTGCGCGTTGATGCCAGCGGCGTCGAGGTCTTCGACTCGGCCGCCCTGGCCGTGCTGCTGGCCTGCCGCCGCACCGCGAAGGCGGCCGACAAGCAATTGGTGGTCGTGGGCCTGCCGCAGGGCCTGCAGTCCATGGCGGCGCTGTACGGCGTTGATGGGCTGCTGACCGACGCATCCTCCCCCTCCTGAGCCGGCGCAGCGCGCCGCTGCAAAGAGCCCTGCAAGGCAGGTTTGGCTGCAAGGGCCTAGAATCGCGCCTCGCATGTCTGCCGTCTCATTCCAATCCATCTCCAAGACCTACCAGACCCCCAAGGGGGCCTTCCAGGCGCTCAACCACGTGAGTCTGGACATCGAGGAGGGCGAGTTCTTCGGCCTGCTCGGTCCCAATGGCGCTGGCAAGACCACGATGATCAGCATCCTGGCCGGCCTGTCGCGCGCCACCAGCGGCCGCGTGCTGGTCCAGGGCAGCGACGTGCATGCCGACTACTCGGCTGCCCGGCGCAAGCTGGGCATCGTGCCGCAGGAGCTGGTCTTCGATCCCTTCTTCAACGTGCGCGAGGCGCTGCGCTTTCAGTCCGGCTATTTCGGCGTCAAGAACAATGACGACTGGATCGACGAGCTGCTGCACAGCCTGGGGCTGACCGACAAGGCCAACTCCAACATGCGCCAGCTGTCCGGCGGCATGAAGCGCCGCGTGCTGGTGGCCCAGGCCCTGGTGCACAAGCCGCCCATCATCGTGCTGGACGAGCCCACGGCCGGCGTGGACGTGGAGTTGCGCCAGACGCTGTGGCATTTCATCGCGCGCCTGAACCGCGAAGGCCATACCGTGCTGCTCACCACCCATTACCTGGAAGAGGCCGAGGCGCTGTGCAGCCGCGTGGCCATGCTCAAGCAGGGCAACATCGTCAAGCTCTCGACCATGTCGGATCTGCTCAAGTCCGCCTCCTCCAACGTGCTGCAGTTCAAGACCGATACCGCCTTGCCGCCGGCCCTGGCCGCGCGGGCACGGGTGACCGGCCGCATCGTGCAGATACCCGCCAACGACGCCAGCGATGTGGAGCGCCTGCTCGCCGCGCTGCGCGAGGGCTCCGTCGTCCCCGAGGACGTGGAAATCCGCCGTGCCGATCTGGAGGATGTCTTCATCCACGTGATGAACGAGCAAGGCCAGACCTCGCAGGGAGCCTCGGCATGAACGGCTGGCAGACCCTGCTCAAGAAAGAAGTGCTGCGTTTCTGGAAGGTCAGCTTCCAGACCGTGGCCGCACCCGTGCTTACGGCCGTGCTCTATCTGCTGATCTTCGGCCATGTGCTTGAAGGCCGGGTGCTGGTCTACGACCGCATCAGCTATACGGCTTTCCTGATTCCCGGCCTGGTGATGATGAGCGTGCTGCAGAACGCCTTCGCCAACAGCTCTTCCAGCCTGGTGCAGAGCAAGATCATGGGCTCCATGGTCTTCGTGCTGCTCACGCCGCTGTCGCACTGGGCGTGGTTTGGCGCCTACGTGGGCGCTTCGGTGCTGCGCGGGCTGCTGGTGGGCGTGGGCGTTTTCATCGTCACGCTGTACTTCGCCATTCCCGAATTCACTGCGCCGCTGTGGATTCTGGTCTTCGGCCTGCTGGGCGCGGCGCTGCTGGGCACGCTGGGCGTGATCGCCGGCCTGTGGGCGGACAAGTTCGACCAGATGGCGGCCTTCCAGAACTTCCTGATCATGCCCATGACGTTCCTGTCGGGCGTGTTCTATTCCATCCAGTCGCTGCCGCCTTTTTGGCAAAAAGTCAGCCATCTGAACCCGTTTTTCTACATGATTGACGGCTTTCGCTACGGCTTCTTCGGCCAGAGCGACGTGTCGCCCTGGGTCAGCCTGGCCATCGTCGGCTCGGCTTGGCTGGCGGTGAGCGCCCTGGCCGTGCACCTGCTGCGCATCGGCTACAAGATCCGCGGCTGAGGTTTTTCCACAGGCTGCGGCGTGCGCTGTGCCCGCATTGTTGAATCCACCCATGAACAGGCGGCCGGCGCCCGGCGCCACCGCCAACCAAGGCCATGCCACGATGCATGGCAGGAAAGCTTCCCCCCATGACTGCAGACCAACTCAAGGAACTGATCGCCACCGGCCTGCCTTGCGAACACATTGCGCTGGAAGGTGATGGACGGCACTGGTTTGCCACCATCGTCTCGGCCCAATTCGAGGGCCAGCGACTGCTGCAGCGCCAGCGCCTGGTCTACGCCACGCTGGGCCAGCGCATGCACACCGACGAGGTCCATGCCCTGTCCATGAAGACCTATACGCCCGCCGAGTGGGCTGCCCAGGCCGGCCAGGCCTGAGCCGGCGGTCAGGCACTTCAGACTCCTGCTGCACCGGTCGCCACGGGCCGTGCAGCATCTTCTTTTCCCCGATTTCCAGATTCAAGGCTGTCAGCCATGGACAAACTCCTGATTCGCGGTGGCCGAGCGCTGCATGGCGAGGTGACGGTCTCCGGCGCCAAGAATGCCGCCTTGCCCGAGCTGTGCGCCGCGCTGCTGTCGTCCGAGCCCGTCACCCTGCGCAATGTGCCGCGCCTGCAGGACGTGGCCACCATGCTCAAGCTCATCCGCAACATGGGTGTCAGCGCCGAGCACGATGACACCGGCACCGTGCGCATCAACGCCGGCTCTCTGTCCAACCCCGAGGCACCCTACGAACTGGTCAAGACCATGCGCGCCTCGGTCCTGGCCCTGGGCCCGCTGCTGGCACGATTCGGCCAGGCCCGCGTGTCGCTGCCCGGCGGCTGCGCCATCGGTTCGCGCCCCGTGGACCAGCACATCAAGGGTCTGCAGGCCATGGGCGCCGAGATCGTTGTCGAGAACGGCTACATGAACGCGTGCCTGCCCGGGCATCTCAAGCGCCTGCAGGGCGCCCGCATCACCACCGACATGGTGACCGTCACGGGCACCGAGAACTTCCTGATGGCCGCCGTGCTGGCCGAAGGCGAGACCGTGCTGGAAAACGCCGCCATGGAGCCAGAGATCGGCGACCTGGCCGAAATGCTCATCAAGATGGGCGCAAAGATCGAAGGCCATGGCACCGGCCGCATCGTCATCCAGGGCGTGGAGCGCCTGAGCGGCTGCGAGCACCAGGTGGTGGCCGACCGCATCGAGGCCGGCACCTTTCTGTGCGCCGTGGCCGCAACGGGCGGCAATGCGCTGCTGCGCAATGGCCGCGCCGACCATCTGGGCGCCGTCATCGACAAGCTCAAGGATGCGGGCGCCGAGGTGTCCGCAGAGGACGGCGGCATCCGCGTGCGCGCGGCCGGCAAGCTCAAGGCCCAGAGTTTTCGCACCACCGAATACCCGGGCTTTCCCACCGACATGCAGGCGCAGTTCATGGCGCTGAACCTGGTGGCCGAAGGCTGCAGCATGGTCACCGAGACCATCTTCGAGAACCGCTTCATGCACGTGGACGAAATGCTGCGCCTGGGCGCGCAGATCACCACCGACGGGCGCGTTGCCACCATCACCGGCAGCCAGTCGCTGTCGGGCGCGGCCGTCATGGCCACCGACCTGCGCGCTTCGGCCAGCCTGGTCATCGCCGGCCTCGTGGCCAAGGGCGAGACCCTGGTCGATCGCATCTATCATCTGGACCGCGGCTACGATCGCATGGAAGACAAGCTGCGCGGCCTGGGTGCCGACATCGAAAGAGTTTCCCAATGACCATCACGATTGCCCTGTCCAAGGGCCGTATCTACGACGAAACCGTGCCGCTGCTGGCCGCTGCCGGCATCTCGGTCAGCGAAGACATTGAAAAGTCGCGCAAGCTGATCTTCGAGACCAACAAGAGCGACGTGCGCGTGGTGCTGGTGCGCGCCTCCGACGTGCCGGTCTATGTGCAGTACGGCGGCGCCGATCTCGGCGTGGCCGGCCTGGACTCGCTGATCGAGCATGGCGCCCAGGGCCTGTACCAGCCCCTGGACCTGAAGATCGCGCGCTGCCGCGTCAGCGTGGCTGTGCGTAACGGCTTCGACTATGCGCTGGCCGTCAAGCAAGGTGCCCGCCTGCGCATCGCCACCAAGTACCCCGAAATCGCGCGCAACTTCTTCGCCACCAAGGGCGTGCACGTGGACATGGTCAAGCTCTACGGCTCCATGGAGCTGGCCCCGCT
Organism: Delftia sp. NA_296.1; assembly: GCF_052692095.1. NCBI lineage: Bacteria > Pseudomonadati > Pseudomonadota > Betaproteobacteria > Burkholderiales > Comamonadaceae > Delftia > Delftia sp. NA_296.1. The sequence continues at coordinate 247,182 of NZ_JBQZGF010000011.1, forward strand.
GACCGGCATGGCCGACGCCATCGTCGACTTGGTGTCCACCGGCAACACGCTCAAGGCCAATGACTTGGTCGAGGTCGAGCCCATCATGGAGATCAGCTCGCGCCTGGTGGTCAACCAGGCGGCGCTCAAACTCAAGCGCGAGCCGCTGCGCCACATCATCGATGCCTTCGCCGAGGCGGTAAATGGCCCCAGGGGCTGAGCCCGGCGATCCGGCGAAGGAGGCGCTTGCGCTGTGTTTCGCCGCGCATGGCCTGCCCTGCGAGGAATACAACGGCTGGCTGCTGCCTGGCGGCCAGGCGCCAGGCGTGCTGGCTGATTGGCGCGGTGCCTACCTCGGCCATCCCCTGGTCGGCTCCCTGGCCGTGGTGGTTCGCCTGCCGGACCGGCGCGAGATCATCGAGAATTTCACGGGCCTGGGCGAAGGACTGCAGGGAATGCACGACGCATTCGGCTACTTCGCTGTCAGCGACCTGCATGTGATGCTCTCCGCCCTGTGGACGGCGCGCGATGAGGATGCCGTGCCAGCCGAGGCCTGGCAGGTCCAGGGCAGGCACTGGCAGGCCTATCCGGGCCCCTGGCATCTTCGCAACGATGCCCCGCTGCCCGAAGGCATCACTGAGCGCCTGCGGGCCTTGATCGAGGCCGAGGCGCTGGACAAGGACGAGGACCTGCACTGGTTCCGCTTCTTTGTCGGGCAGAACAATGGTGATTTCACCATTGAAGCGCTCAAGGACAATCAGAAGTGGCCCAGCGCTGAAGCCCTGCTGCGCGACCAGGACTGGCCCCTGCGCGACGGCTACTACGGCGCGCGCCTGTTCTTGATACTGAAGCACGGCTGCGAGACGGCCTGCTAGACCCCAAGGAAACCACAATGGAATATGTAGCTGCCCCTGCCCGCCTGTCGACTGCGGATGCCAACTTCGAACACGATTTTGCGCAGCGCCTGCATTGGTCGGCAGACACGGACGCGGCCATCGAGCAGCGCGTGGCCGACATCCTGGCCGATGTGCAAAAGCGCGGCGATGCGGCCGTGCTGGAGTACACGGCGCGCTTCGACGGATTGCAGGTGGACGGCATGGCAGCGCTGGAGCTGACGCAGGCCGAGCTCAAGGCCGCCTTCGACAGCCTGGGCGACGAGCAGCGCGATGCGCTGACGGCCGCCGCCCAGCGCGTGCGCACCTACCACGAGGCACAAAAGCGCGCCAGCGGCGAGAGCTGGAGCTACCGCGACGCCGATGGCACCCTGCTGGGCCAGAAGGTCACGCCGCTGGATCGCGTGGGCATTTATGTGCCCGGTGGCAAGGCCGCCTATCCGTCCAGCGTGCTGATGAATGCCATTCCCGCCCACGTGGCTGGCGTGCAGGAAATCATCATGGTCGTGCCCACGCCACGCGGCGAGAAGAACGCCCTGGTGCTGGCTGCCGCCTATGTGGCGGGCGTCACGCGCGGCTTCACCATCGGCGGTGCCCAGGCCGTGGCGGCCCTGGCTTACGGCACGGCCACCATCCCGAAGGTGGACAAGATCACCGGCCCCGGCAACGCCTATGTGGCCAGCGCTAAGAAGCGGGTGTTCGGCACCGTGGGCATCGACATGATTGCCGGCCCCAGTGAAATCCTGGTGCTGGCCGACGGCAGCACGCCGCCCGACTGGGTGGCCATGGACCTGTTCAGCCAGGCCGAGCATGACGAGCTGGCGCAAAGCATCCTGCTGTGCCCTGATGCCGACTACATCGCCGCTGTCCAGCGCGAGATCGACCGCCTGCTGCCCGAGATGCCGCGGCGCGCCATCATCGCCAAGAGCCTGAGCGACCGGGGTGCCCTCATCCTCACGCGCGACATGCAGGAGGCCTGCGCCATCAGCAACCGCATCGCGCCCGAGCACCTGGAAGTCTCCAGCAACGATCCCCACCAGTGGGAGCCGCTGCTGCGCCATGCAGGCGCCATCTTCCTGGGGGCCTACACCAGCGAGAGCCTGGGCGACTACTGCGCCGGCCCCAACCATGTGCTGCCCACCAGCGGCACGGCGCGCTTTTCCTCGCCGCTGGGGGTCTATGACTTCCAGAAGCGATCCAGCCTCATCGAGGTCAGCGAGCAGGGTGCCCAGACCCTGGGCCGCATCGCCTCGGTGCTGGCGCATGGCGAAGGCCTGCAAGGCCATGCGCGTGCGGCCGAAATGCGTTTGAAGTAGACGCTCGCTTCCTGTTGGACGAAGGCGCCGTCACCGAAAGGGGCGGCGCTTTTTGCTGCCTGAACGCTGGAGCAAGCGTGTCAAGAATTGACACGAAATCAGTGGAGCACGAATTTCGTGTAGACTTGCGCCCTGTGAAGAACCTCACCATCACCGTCGAAGACAGCGTGCTCGAATGGGCACGCATCGAGGCCGCGCGCCGCGGCACCAGCGTCTCGCGCATGGTGGGCGACTTCATGGCCGAGATGCAGCGCCGCGAGGACGCCTACGAGCGCGCCTACCTGGCCTGGCGCACCGACGAACGCGGCTGGGACGGCGGCCAGCCGTCATCCACGCAGCCCGCCCAGCGCAGTGCCGCGCTGCGCCGCGAGGGCCAGGCATGAACACCGTCTTCGTCGATACCTCCGTGCTGGTCGCTGCCGAAGACACGGGGCAGGGCGCCTTGCATGCCGCCGTGCTGCAGTGGCTGGACCTGCTGTGGCGCACGCGCAGCGGGCGCACCGGCAGCCAGTCGCTGTGCGAGTTCTATGAACAGGTCACCACGTCCGCCCAGCCTTTGCCGCAGGGCGATGCGCGCGCCGCCATCCGCCGCTACCAGACCTGGACGCCCTGGAAGACCGATGCCGCCACGCTGGAAACCGCCTGGGCCGTGCAATCGCGCCACCAACTGGCCTTTGGCGACTGCCTGGCCGTGGCCTGCGCCCAGCACAGCGGCTGCGAGCAGATGCTGACCCTGCACCTGCCGCACGGCACCCAGTTTGGCGGCGTCGCCATGGTGCACCCGCTGCACCAGGCGCCGCCGCAGCAGCAGGCCTGAGCGGCTTCGCTGATGGATTTCTTCCCCCACTGACTCGTGAAAGTGTGCATGCCATGACAGCTTCCATTCCGCCGGTTCAGGCCCTGGCCCTGGAGCGCATCCGCGCCGATGTCCGCTCCATGCATGCCTACCATGTGCAGCCCTCGCAAGGCCTGCTCAAGATGGACACGATGGAGAACCCCTTCCGCCTGCCGCCCGAGCTGCAGGCCGCGCTGGGCGAGCGCCTGGGCCGGCTGGAGATCAACCGCTACCCTGGCGAGCGCCAGGAAGTGCTCAAGGACATGCTGGCCCGCTACGCGCAGGCGCCGGCCGGCAGCGCCGTGCTGCTGGGCAATGGCTCGGACGAGATCATCACGCTGCTGGCACTGGCCTGTGCCCAGCCCCACGCCGAGGGCCGCGCCACCATGCTGGCGCCCATGCCGGGCTTCGTCATGTACCCCATGAGCGCCAGGCTGCAGGGCCTGGACTTTGTGGGCGTCAACCTGACGGCCGACTTCGAGCTGGACGTGCCCGCCATGCGCGCCGCCATTGCCGAGCACCGCCCCGCCATCACCTATATCGCCTATCCCAACAATCCCACGGCCACGCTCTGGGCCGAGGCCGATGTGCAGGCCGTGATCGACGCGGTCGGCGCCATTGGCGGCTTGGTCGTCATGGACGAGGCCTACCAGCCCTTCGCCCGCCGCAGCTGGGCAGAGAACATGCGCGCCGACCCGGCCCGCAACGCCCATGTGCTGCTGATGCGCACGCTCAGCAAGTTCGGCCTGGCCGGTGCGCGCCTGGGCTACCTGATCGGCCCGGCCGCCATCGTCGGCGAGATCGATAAGGTGCGCCCGCCCTACAACATCAGCGTGCTCAACTGCGAGACGGCCATCTTCGCGCTGGAGCACGAGGCGCTGTATGCGCAGCAGGCCGTGGCCATCCGCGCCGAGCGCCAGCCGCTGATCGATGCGCTGGCCACGCTGCCGGGTGTGGAAAAGATCTGGCCATCCGAGGCCAACATGGTCTTGCTGCGCGTGCGCGATGCCGCGCGCGCCCAGGCCGAGATGAAGGCCCGGGGCGTGCTGGTGAAGAATGTCTCTGCCATGCACCCGCTGCTGGCCAACTGCCTGCGACTGACCGTGGGCACCCACGAAGAAAACGCCCAGATGCTGGCGGCCCTGAAGGAATCCCTATGAGCAATGCAGCTCCCGCACGCACCGCCGAAGTGCAGCGCAATACCGCCGAGACCCGGATCAAGGTCGCCATCAACCTGGACGGCACGGGCAAGGCCAGCCTGCGCTCGGGCATCGGTTTTCTGGACCACATGCTCGACCAGATCGCGCGCCATGGCCTGATCGACCTCGATATCGACTGCGAGGGCGACCTGCACATCGACGGCCACCACACGGTGGAGGACATCGGCATCACCCTGGGCCAGGCCTTTGCCAAGGCCGTGGGCGACAAGAAGGGCATCCGCCGCTACGGCCATGCCTATGTGCCGCTGGACGAAGCACTGAGCCGCGTGGTCATCGATTTCTCGGGCCGCCCGGGCCTGCACATGGATGTGAAATTCACGGCCGGCAGCATCGGCCAGCTTGACACCCAACTGGTCTACGAATTCTTCCAGGGCTTCGTCAACCATGCGGGCGTGACCATGCACATCGACAATCTCAAGGGCTTCAACGCCCACCACCAGTGCGAGACCATCTTCAAGGCCTTTGCACGCGCCCTGCGCTTTGCGCTGGAGCATGACGAGCGCATGGCCGGCGTCATCCCCTCGACCAAGGGCGCTCTGTAAAGAGAAGCGATTGACTCCGGTCAGAGCTTGCTCTGACCGGGCAATCCAGCCGAAAATCCGACCGAACACGCGCCACACGCTATGAGTTTGACTGACAACACCGTCGCCGTCGTCGATTACGGCATGGGCAATCTGCGCTCGGTTTCCCAGGCCGTGCGCACGGCCGCCGCCGACTCCGGCTGGCAGGTCGTGGTCACCGCCGATCCCGAGGTGGTGCTGGCCGCCAACCGGGTCGTGCTGCCGGGCCAGGGTGCCATGCCCGACTGCATGCGCGAACTGCGCGAATCCGGCCTGCAGGACGCCGTGCTGCACGCCGCTGCCAACAAGCCCCTGTTCGGCGTCTGCGTGGGCATGCAGATGCTGCTGGACCACAGCGACGAAGGCGATGTGCCTGGCCTGGGCCTGATCCCCGGCAATGTGCGCAAGTTCGATCTGGCGGGCCGCGTCCAGGCCGACGGCAGCCGCTTCAAGGTGCCGCAAATGGGCTGGAACCGCGTGCACCGCAAGCACAATGCCGGGCAGTCCCACCCGCTGTGGCGTGGAATTCCCGAAGACAGCTTCTACTACTTCGTGCACAGTTTCTACGCCGTGGTGCAGCAGCCCCAGCATTGCGCTGCAGAGGCCGACTACGGCGGGCGCTTTGCCTGCGCCATCGCACGCGATAATATTTTCGCCACCCAGTTTCACCCCGAAAAGAGCGCGGACCAGGGCCTGGCCCTGTTCCGCAACTTTCTGGGCTGGAAGCCCTGAACCCTCTTTCCCTCCCCGCACCGGCCGCTGCATCCCAGGCCTTCATTGCTCGCAAACCATCATGCTGCTCATTCCTGCCATCGACCTCAAGGACGGCCACTGCGTACGCCTCATCCAGGGTGATATGGACCAGTCGACCACGTTCGGCGAAGACCCGGCCATCATCGCCCGCCGCTGGCTCGACGCCGGCGCACGCCGCCTGCACCTGGTGGACCTCAATGGCGCGTTTGCGGGCCAGCCCAAGAACCTGTTGGCCATCAAGGCCATCCTCAAAGAGGTGGATGGCCGGATTCCGGTGCAGCTCGGCGGCGGCATCCGTGACCTGGACACCATCGAGAAATACATAGATGCCGGCATCAGCTACGTGATCATCGGCACCGCCGCCGTGAAGAACCCGGGCTTTCTGCAGGACGCCTGCAGCGCCTTTGGCGGCCATGTGATCGTCGGGCTCGATGCCAAGGACGGCAAGGTGGCCATCGACGGCTGGAGCAAGCTCACGGGGCAGGACGTGCACTCGGTGGCCAAGCGCTTCGAGGACTGGGGCGTGGAGTCCATCATCTACACCGACATCGGCCGCGACGGCATGCTCACGGGCATCAACATCGACGCCACCGTCAATCTCGCGCAATCGCTGAAGATTCCCGTCATCGCCTCGGGCGGCCTGGCGGGCATGGCCGACATCGAAGCGCTGTGCAAGGTCGAGGACGAAGGCATCGAAGGCGTGATCTGCGGCCGCGCCATCTACTCGGGCGACCTTGACTTCGCCGCGGCGCAGGCCCGCGCCGACGAGCTCAGGGCCTGAACGGCCTGCGCCTTCCCTGTATCCGCGGGCGCCTGTGCTTCACAGGCGCCCGCGCTGCATTCAGCGCCAGGGCTTCAGGCTTTCTTTACGAGCAGGCGGGCATGGCCTGCCCGGCATTGGCGGCGCGCACGGTCTGCACAAAGGCATCCCAGTAATTCGGCAGCCCGGCCCAGGGGTTGCCCACGCCGGTGCTGGGCTCGAACTCCAGCTGGGTCACATAGATCCATCCCGCCTGGTAGCGGGCCGAGGCGGCCGACTGCACGGCCGTCTGCATGGCCGCGCAGCCCGACACGTTGTGCACCAGCGAGGCCTGGTGGCTGTTGGGCAGCCCGTACAGCCAGTCAAAACTCGTCGTGCGCGGATCGTAGGTGGCGTAGGTGGAGCCCTTGCCCTCGAACGTGGTCAGCACATCGGCCACATCGGCATAACCGGCCACGGGCACGAGGCCCGGGTTGCCGATCACGATCAGGTTGGGATTCTTGGCCTTGATGTACTGGTAGATGCTGCGGTAGAAGTCCAGCCGGTTGGTGGTGGCCGCCATCTCGTCAATGAAGAAACCCTTGACCAGGCCCGCGCCGTAGTGCGTGAAATAGTTGTCGATATTGGCCTGGATGCTGGCCAGCGATCGCGTGCCCGTGCCATAGCTGGAGCTCACATAGCCCACCAGCTGCCCGCCCGCGTTGGCAAAAGCGGTGGCGGCGCGCGTGATGTTCGCGTCCGGGCCACTGAAAATGCCATTGGCCGGATTCAGGATGGCCGTCATCTGCACGGTCGGATTCGCCTGTGCGCTGGCCGTCAGCGCATTCCAGGCCGTGGCTCCAGAGCCCGTGGGATAGAAATACGTGGGCACCAGCACCCGCAGCGGTGCAGGTGCAGGACGCAGATAGAAGGTCTGGGAAGCGCTGCCCGTGCGGCCTGCCACGGTGGCGCTGGCCTGTACCTGCTGGCGGCCCGGCGTGGCGCCGGTCAGCGAAGCCGTCGCCACGCCGGAGCTGGTCAGCGCCGAGGTGCTGACGCCTGTGGCTGCGCTGAAGCTCACCACGGTTCCATCGGCGGCATTCACGCCATCGGCCAGAACACCTGCGCGCAGGGTCAGTGCCGAGCCTGCAGTCACCACATCCCTGGCGGCAGGGGCCGTCCATTGCACGGTGACCGAGGTCACTCCGGGCTGGCCGGTGCCGCCGTCACCCCCATTACCGCCATTGCCACCGCCAGCGTTGCTGTCACCACCGCCGCCTCCGCCGCAGGAGGCCACCGAGGCGGCCAGGGCGAGCATGCCGAGTCGCAGGACAAGAGGAGAGGGAGCGTGGGAGCGTTGCATGACAGAGGAGGGCTGAGCGGGGGAAAGGCTATATTCAAGCATGAAAGTTACATCTTCCTTTCCCGCAGTAACAGCTTTACCTGCGGCCGCGCAAAGTCCCGGCGCCTGCGCTGATGCATGGCAGGGCCTGCCCGCCATCCGCCTGCGCCTGGCCTGCGGCGATACCGCCCTGGTGGCCTTGCAGGGGGCGCAGCTGCTGTCCTGGCAGGCAGGTGGCGAGGAGCAACTGTTCCTGAGCCCTCATGCCGCCCATGACGGCCACACACCCATACGCGGCGGCATTCCGGTCTGCTTTCCCCAATTCAACCAACGCGGCCCACTGGTCAAGCACGGCTTTGCGCGCACCCTGCCGTGGCAGGCTGATGCAGCACAGGCCGAGGTTCTTGCCGGCGATGGCTTGTTCCTGCGGCTCAAGCTCGCCGACACGCCGCAGACGCGCGCCGTCTGGCCGCACTCCTTCGAGACCTGGCTGGAGGTCACGCTGTTGCCCGGCCGACTCGACGTGGAGCTGGTGGTGCACAACCGGGGAGACACGCCTTTGGCCTTCACTGCCGCCTTGCACAGCTACCTGCGCGTGGCGGACGTGGAGCAATGCCGGCTGCAAGGCCTTGACGGCCTGCCCTACTGGGATGCCGTGGCCGACACCCATCCCACGCAGCAAGGCGACGTGCGCTTTGGCGAAGAGCTCGATCGCGTCTACCCCCGGCCCGGGAAGACCATGGAACTGGCCGCTCCTGCCGGAGGCTTGCGCATCTCGCAGGATGCTGCCTGGAGCGAGACCGTGGTCTGGAACCCCGGCCCCGCGCTGTGTGCCCGCCTGGCCGACATGCCGCCACAAGGGTGGCGGCAGATGCTGTGCGTGGAGGCCGCCGCCATCGATGCGCCCGTGCATGTGGCGCCCGGCGCGCATTGGCGCGCGGCGCAGCGTTTGCACAAGCGGTAGTCCGGCACCCGCTCTTGAACGAAAAAAGCGCCTGTGAACAGGCGCCTTTTCCATGGGTTCGAGAGCCGGGTCAGCGGCGCTGCATGCGTTGTGCCGACTGCGCAGGGCGCAGGCCCGGGGTGATCTGCAGCTCCACGGGGCCTTCGCCCCGGCGCACATCGAATTTCGCGGCCTCGCCGGGCTTGAGCGCGGCCACGGCGGTCAGCAGCTCGGACACATTGCGGATGGGCTTGTCGCCCACCTGCACGATCACATCGCCCGGGCGCATGCCGGCCTGGGCAGCGGGGCCTGCCTGCAGCACGCCGGTGATGATCACGCCGGAGTCGGCCTTCACGCCAAAGGTCTCTGCCAGCTCCGGCGACAGCTCATTGGGCTCCACGCCGATCCAGCCGCGCACCACGCGGCCGTCCTTGACGATGCCGTCCAGCACCAGCTTGGCCGTGGACACGGGAATCGCAAAGCCGATGCCCATGCTGCCGCCCGAGCGCGAATAGATGGCGGTATTGATGCCCAGCAGATTGCCGCTGGCATCCACCAGCGCGCCGCCCGAATTGCCGGGGTTGATGGCCGCATCGGTCTGGATGAAGTTCTCGAAGGTATTGATGCCCAGCTGGCTGCGGCCCAGGGCACTGACGATGCCGCTGGTCACCGTCTGGCCCACGCCGAAGGGGTTGCCGATGGCCAGCACGCGGTCGCCCACGTCGATCTGGTCGGAATTGCCCAGAACGATGACTGGCAGCTTGTCCAGGGCGATCTTGAGCACGGCCAGGTCGGTCTCGGGATCGGTGCCGATCACCTGGGCCTTGGCCTGGCGGCTGTCGGTCAGCGTGACCTCGATGTCGTCCGCACCCTCGACCACGTGGTTGTTGGTCAGGATGTAGCCGTCGGTGCTGATGATCACGCCGCTGCCCAGGCCTGCCTGCTCCTGCGTGCCCTGGTCGCCGAAGAAGAACTGGAACCACGGATCGTTGCTGCGCGGATGGCGCACCGCCTTGCTGGTGTTGATGCTCACCACGGCCGGCGCTGCCTTCTTGGCGGCCGGTGCAAAGCTGCCGGGGCTGACTTCTCCGACGGGCGTGGCCGGCGCCTCCAGCAACGCAATGCCGGCATTGCTGCGCACGGCTCCACGGCGCAGCCAGTCCGGCTGCAGGGTGGCGACGACAAAGTAGGCAGCCACCAGGATGGTGACCACCTGCGAAAACAGCAGCCAAGTGCGTTTCATGAAGTGTGGTGTTCTGTGCGGGAGTACAAGGGCCTCATTGTGAGGCATGTCGTACACAGGGCGGTGGTGGGCGCGTTCGCTGGGGCGCTGGGTGATCGATGAATCACCGGACAACCGACATTGCTATATCGGGATGTGCCGATTTTGCTTTTTTCTGAAGCGCTAAAGGGCGTGTCAATTTTTTTGTTGCGCCATTTGAAATGGGACAAGTCTTATTTAAATTGGCTTGCTAATTATTTTTTCAAGTCACGATTTGATACGGATGAGGAATTTCAATACAATCGCGGCCCAATGAATAGAGCGGGGACGGAGGGGCTATGGAGTGGAAAGACTCGGGGAGGATTGCGCCCAGATGGCTGATGCTATTGGTTGGCGCGGTGTTTGCCATTGCAGGAACCATCGGCATTGCCTTTGCACAGGCCGCCGATGCGGTATGTGCCGAAGTCAAGATTGTCATAGAGCAAAAACTCTCGCTTGAGCGCCAGGCATTTGACGCCAGGATGGTGATCACCAATGGCCTGGCGGACCAAAAGCTGGAGAACGTCAGCATCACGCTGCAGTTCCTGGATGCGAACAACCAGACGGTGATCGCCACCACGGATTCCGCAGCCTCCGGAGCCCGCTTTTTCTACCGTACGGATGGGGTCGAGGGCATCACTTCCCTGCAGGGCGGCACGATTGCTCCCAAGGCCGTCGCCAATGTCCGATGGCTGATCATTCCCGCAGCCGGCACGGGCGGCCGCGATCCCCAGGGTGCGGTCTACTACATAGGCGCCAAGGTCACCTACACGCTGGATGGCAAGACCGACACCGTGGAGGTGGCACCAGAGTCCATCGTCGTGCGGCCCCAGCCTGAACTGGTGCTTGACTACTTCCTGCCCCGTGACGTTCCGGGTGACGATGCCTTCACCCCCGAGGTCGAGCCTTCCGACCCCTTCACGCTGGGCGTGCGCATCAAGAACAGTGGTGGCGGCACTTCGTACAAGACCAAGATCGATACCGCCCAGCCCCGCATTGTCGAAAACCGGCAAGGGCTGCTTGTCAATTTCCAGATTCTGAGCGGCTATGTCAACGATGCGCCAGCAGGCAAAAGCCTGCTGCTCGACTTTGGCGACATCACGCCGGGATCGTCCCTGCATGGGCGCTGGAACATGGTGTCCAGCCTGGCCGGCAAATTTGTCGAATTCACGGCCGGATTCACCCATGCGGATTCGCTGGGCGGTGCCCTGACGTCCCTGATCAAGACCGTCAATACCCATCAATTGGTCCAGGATGTGCGTGTCGATCTTCCAGGACGCGACAAGGTCCGCGATTTTCTGGCCCTGGATGGCGATGTCTACCGCGTCTATGAATCCGATGGCGTGGATACCGAGGTCAGCGATCAAAGCCGATCCGCGCAATTCGTGCCCTCCGGTGCTACCGCCAGCCTGCAGTTCAATCCCGTGGCCAATGGCATGGCCTATGCGCGCGTGCCCGATCCCTCCAGGGGCACCCGTCTTCCCCGGCAGGTGGTCCGCTCCGACGGCTACGTCGTCCCTGGCGAAAACGTCTGGCTGTCCAGGCAGCGCAACGAGGACCTGAGCTGGAGCTATTACCTGAACCTGTTCGACGTGAACACCACGGGCCGCTACACCATCGGGCTGGTCGCTGGCGAGGCACAGGCCAGCATTGCCGGCGCGGCCTTCGAGGACCGCAATGCCAACGGATTGCGCGATGCAGGCGAGCCCGCCATCCCCGTGCTCGAAATCAAGCTCACCGGTACGCGGGCAGGCACCGGGGAGTCGGTGCTGGCCACTGCCCACACCGATGCCCAGGGCCAATTCCGATTCGATGGACTGCTGCAGGGCAGCTATGCGCTGTCGGCTGCCGTCAGCGAGGGGCTGGTCGATGGCGCTGCGCTTGCGGGCACGGCGGGCGGCCAGTCCGCGCCGGGGCGCATATCGGGCATTGATCTGGCCACCGGTACGGCGGCTGCGGGCTATCTGTTTGCAAAGCGCTCCGCCAAGGCGACCGGGCCAGATCCCGAACCGGAAGCGGACACTGGCATCAGCGTGACGGCGGCACCGGCCACCATGGCGCGCGACGGTGGCTCCACGGTCACCATCACGGCACGCAATGCCGGGCCGGCCATTGCAGCGGCCACCGTCGTCCATGTGGACCTGCCCCAGGGGCTGGAGATCGCCAGCCAGTCGGCATCGGCGGGCAGCTATTCGCAGGGCCGCTGGACCCTGGGCGACATGGCCAAGGACTCCGCCCCCACCCTGGTGCTGCAGGTGCGTCCTGCAGCAGGCTCCACGGCCAGGGAATTCCTGCTGGCCGCGCGCATCGGCGCGGCCACCCGCGACCCCGTCACCGGCAACAACGCGGCCAGTACCCTGCTCAGGCGCGAGCAGGAGGCCTCCGTGGCCGCTTCGCAGACCCTGGACCAGGGCCTGCGTGTGCTGGCCTATGCCGCATGCGGCGCCGATACCGCTTGCACGGACGGCAAGCGCCAGGCCTTGCAGGATCTGCTGGCGCAGGCCGATGGCTCGGTGCAGTTGGCGGTCACGCCAGGTGAGCTCCGCAAGGCCTTGCGTGCCGGCGACTTCAGCGCGCTCTGGCTCCATGGATCGGTGGACGACCTGGCCGCTTCCCAGATGGAGGAAGTGCGGGCCGCCGTCTACCGCGGTGCCTCGCTGGTCATCGATGGCGCACCGGGCGCGTTGCCGGACACCTTGGCCGACGTCTGGGGCGGCAGCCGTTCAGGCCAGCCGCTGCCTGCGGGCGTCTCTGTGCACCTGGGCGATGCAGGCTTGGGCGATGCGGCGCTGGCGCTGCAAGGCCAGGCGTGGGCGTTGCAGAACGAGGGTGCAGGCTCGGAACTGGCCCGCTATGGCACAGGGCAGACTGCTGCGTTGGGCGTGGCCCACGGCAAGGGCCAGGTGCTGGTGATCGGCTTCGATGCCCTGGCGCAAGGCGCGGTTGCGGCTTCGTGGAAAGACTGGACCAAGACGCGCTTCACTGCCCTGGTTCCGCCTGTGTCCGAGCCCATGCTGGCGCAATCTGCCTTGCGCGTCAGAACCAGCATCGCCAACCGAAGCACACAAGCCATTGCGCTGGAGCAGGCCATGACCCTGGCCAGTGGCATGAAGCTGCGCTCCTCCTCGCCGCAGGCCGTTGTCGACGGTGATCGGGTCAGGTGGACCCTGGAGCCCGCCTCCCAGGCCGAATTGCAGGTGCAGGCCTGGCTGGACCTGCCCGGCACCTCGCTGGCCACCACGGTCGAGACGCAGTTGCGCAAGGCCGGCGACAAGTCGCTGGTGGACAGCTGGTCGCAGCCGGTCACCGTCATCGCAGAACCTCAAGCCGCCGCTAACACCCGGGCAGCAGTGGCTGCGCTGGCGCAGGCCACGGTAGACCAGCGGCAGGCCGTCGAGGCATTGCTGGGCCAGGCTCGGGTCGCCATGGAGCAGCAAAAGCCGGCCCAGGCCCTCTCGGCCCTGGTGCAGGCCCAGCCCCTGTTGAGGGCGCTACCAGCCCACGGCACCCGGAATGTGGCCCTGCAATCTCTGGCTCAGTGGATAGGCCTCGTCGCCGCCCAGTGGCAGGAGGAGCCCGCGCGGGATTGGACGCTTTCCATCGTGTCCGGCGACCTGCAGTCCGCCAGGCTGGAGCAGCCGTTTGCGCTGCCGCTGCAGGTGCGCCTGCAGACGGCTGGTGGCAACCCGGTGGCAGGGCAGGAGGTCACGTTCGACGCGCCTGCCAGCGGGGCCTCCGCGCGCTTTGCCGGCGGCAGCCGCCAGGCGCGCGTGCTCACCGACGCACAGGGCCTGGCACGCAGCCCGGTCATGACAGCCACGGGCGCTGCGGGCAGCTTCACCGTATCCGCCGGCGTCGAGGCCTTGCCCGGCGGCGTGCGCTTCACGCTGGGCAACCTGGATGGCACGGCGCCCGTGCTGCGCATTGTCAAGTTGACAGGGGATGGGCAGACGGCCACCGTGGGAGCCGCCTATGCGGCACCCGTACGTGTCAAGGTCACCGATGCGAAGGGCGCTGCCGTGTCCGGCCACGCCGTGGTCTTTGCGCTGCCGGACAGCGGAGCGAGCGCCGTGTTTGACGGCGGCACGCTCGCAGCGCAGGCCGTCACCGATGCGGCCGGCGTTGCCGCTTCGCCCGGGCTTCGTGCCAATGGACTGGCGGGCGCATTCGAGATGCGCGTGACGGCAGCCGGTGTGAGCGAAGCCTTGCGCGTGTCCCTGCAAAACCAGGCCGCGCCTGTGGGCGGCAAGGACGTGGCCCTGCCCACACCCAGCGGCTCCGGCACGCTGAAAGCCTCGGTGGCGGGCGGCGGCGCCAACTGCCGCTTCAACCCGGACAAGACGGCCGTACGCAAGCCCGAGGGCTGGCTGCCGCTGTTCAACGTGCTGCTCTTCCCGCATGGCGTGTTCGACTACGAACTCACCGGCTGCGACGTCGGAAGCACGGTCACCGTCACCACCGAGTGGCCCAACCTGTTCGGCATCAGCAGCTACCTGAAGTTCGGACCCACGCCCTATTCGAAGGGCCGCAGCATCTGGTACGCGCCCAGGAACCTGTCGATCAGCGGCAACCGCATCAGCTACACCATCACCGATGGCCAGTTGGGCGACGATGACCTGCAGGCCAATGGCGTCATCAAGGACCCGGGCGGCCCCGTCATACAGTCCGGGCCGCTGCCTGAGGATCAGTTGACGGCGGTGCCTGGCCTGGAGGCGGCGGGCCTGGCCCTGTTGTCCGCCCTCATTGCCTTGGGCGCCGGCCTGCAGCACAGGCGCCGACGCGCCGCACGTGCAGGCGCGGGGATGGATGCATGAGCCTGCGTCGTTTTTGTGGCCTGGCGCATGCAGTGGCGGTGTGCGCAGCCGTCCTGGTGGCTGCACCATTGCGGGCGCAGACCGATGCCGAGCCGCAGTCCTGTCGGGCAGACGCGCATGCCGTACGGGACGCAAGGGCCGCCGAGTCCCCTGTGACGTGGCCCCGTCAGGTGCCGCCTCTGGCGTTGACCCCTTCCTGCTGGATGAGTCCGGCCGAGTGGCGGCAGCGCCTTGTTTCCCCTGGCGCACAGGCGGCCATGCTCGTTGACGTTCGGCCGGCGCAGCACAGGCGCGCTACCCCCGTCGCGCAGGCCCTGCAGATGGATTTGCCGCAGCTGCAAGGCAAGCGCTTTCTGATGCAGGAGGAAGTCATCCTGCTGGGCACCGGGCTGGACCATGCGGACCTTGACGCGGCATGCCGGCAATTGCGCAGCCAGGGCTTTGGCCGTGTGAAGGCTTTGCTGGGCGGCGCGGCGGTGGCCCTGCATCCCACGGCATCGGCCAGGCTGCAGGACCTGTCTGCCAGCGACTGGATCGCCAGCCTGGGACAAGGCATTGAATGGACGGTGCTTTCCCTCAGCAAGGCCCTGGATGCGGCGCCGGCGGTGCAGTCACCCGTTGACGAACAACAAACGCACCGGCTGGTCGCCACGCACGATCTGGCCATCCAACTGAACGCCATGGCCGGCGGCAAGGCACGAAGCGACCAGCCAGGAGGCCCCGCATCCCGGGCTTTGGTGGTCATAGCCGACGCTTCGACGGAGCCTGAGCTGCGTGCCCGATTGACCGCGCAACGGGCCTCTTTGGGTGAGCGGCCTGACGCAGTGCCCGTGTACTGGCTGCTGGGCGGGTGGCAGGCCTATCAGGCCCAGGTGGCGAGCATGCAGGCCATCGGAACAACGGCAGGCCACCGGCTGCAGGCGGCCTGCGGGCGGTTTTGAGCAAGCACAACGATTGAACGAGCCAAGGATTGAGGGGGGAAGTGGTGATGCAGTACAGCGAGCGAACGGATGGGTCTGTGGGTGTGTGTAGAAGCGCGAATCCTGTGCGTTGGCAGGTCCTGGCCGTGACCGCGCTGGCCCGCATGGCAGGCGTGGTGAAGGCATGGCTGGCTGCCTGTCTTGCGCTGGCATTGCTGCTGGTCTCTCCCGCCTGGGCCCAGACCACGTTGAGCGGCACCATCTCCAGCCCAACGATATTGCGTGCCAGCCAGTCGCCTTACCTGATGCAGGGCGACGTGGTGCTCGATGGCGATGCAACGCTCACCATCGAGCCGGGTGTGACCCTGCGCATGGCCCCTGGCGCCAGTTTCCTGCTCAGGAAAGGTGCGCTGCAAGCCGTGGGCACGCCGGACAAGCCCATCCTCATCACCTCGGCGGCCGCAACCCCGGCGCCCGGGGACTGGCGCCAATGGCGCATGACGGCCGGCACGCGCAGCGCCCAGACGCTGCTGGACCACGTCACCATCGAATACGGCAGCGGCGTGGTCATCGAGAACGCTGCCCCTTCCATCAACAACACGGCCTTCAATCACCACAGCGGCCCGGCCATCGGCGTTGATCTTGCGTCCTCGCCGGCCGGCAAGGGCAACTCGGCAAAGGGCAACTCGCTGAACGCCATTGCAGTCCCTTCGGGCACCATCCGCTCTCAGGTCATCTGGGGCATGGTCGGCATTCCCTACCTGGTGCAGCAGGGCCTCATCCAGATAGGCCAGGCGCCTTTGTCCATCGAGCCCGCCAGGCTCCGGCTCAGTCCCGGCGTGGTCGCCATGCTGAGGGTCTCGCTCAACGCACCTGCACCTGCGCAAGGCGTGGTCGTGGACATCACCAGCAGCGTGCCCTCGGTGGCTTCGGCCGTGTCGCGAGTCACCGTGGCACCGGGACAGACCAGTGCCGATGTGGGGGTGCAGGCCAGTACCCTGGGCGTGACCCGCATCACCGCAAGCCACGCCACGCTGGGCTTTGCCGAAACGCAGATCGAAGTCGTCAATCTGCCTTCGCTGGGCCTTGTCCCCGGCAGCCCCACGGTCGGTGTCAACCGGCCGTATCCCATGACCGTGTCGTTGCCTGCGCCGGCACCCATCGGTGGTGTAAGCGTGCAGTTGGGCAACTCCGATGCCGACGTGCTCTCTGTCCCATCGTCCGTGCTGGTCCCGGCCGGGCAACAAGGCGCCAGCTTCGAAGTGACGGGCCTTGCTGATGGCAGCAGCCGGCTGACAGCCCAGGCCGAAGGCCATGCCAGTGCGCTGGCCACGGTCTCCGTGCGTGGCAAGGCACTGGTGCTGCCGGCCAGCGTCATCGTGGCGCCTGGTGCGCAGGCCAGCGTGACCATCGAAACCACGGAGCCGGCTCCCTCGGCAGGGCTGGTCGTCAGCCTCGTAGTGGAGCAGTCAGGGTTGGCGCAGGTGCCTGCGTCCGTGCAGATCCCTGCGGGGCAGAGCAAGGCAGCCTTCACGGTGGCAGGCCAGACCCTGGGCACGACCCGCATCACAGCCACTGCTGCCGGCTATCAGCCGGCGCAGGCCGCGTTGCGCGTGGACGCCATCAGCCTCAACACCGATCCCTCCGCCGATCTGGTGATGAATGAGGAGCTGAGCAGGGTCTTGCGTGTGCAGTTGAGCAAGGCGGCGCCGCAGGGTGGTGTCACGGTGTCGGTGGCCAGCAGAGATCCTGCGGTGGCCAGCGTGACGCCCGCCGAGGTTTTCATTCCGCAGGGGCAGATCTATGGGACGACGCCGATCACCGTGAAAGCGCTGGCCGTGGGAGAGACAGCGCTGGACATAACGTCTGCGGGGCTGATTGCCAAGGCGTTGAAGGTGAATGTGAGAGCGAAATTTGCACTGAGGCTGACGAGGTATGGCGGCGACAAGCTGATCGTAGGCAAGGGGCTGTACAGCTACAGCAGCGAGTTGTATGTGGAGCGCCTGATCAATGGC
>NZ_JBQZGF010000012.1:0-215202 GCF_052692095.1 Delftia sp. NA_296.1
ACGGCGCAAATCATTGGCAACGCCCCATCCTTTGCAAACCTCGATAACGGATACCTCGACATCACACTTGTGGCGTTCACTCTTACTGGGTCGCGAACTTTTTCGTCGGCGTTTATCTACGCTGGATCTCTTAGCTACGCACGTGTCGTTCTCCCAACATTCACGGGTTCCGCAACCGGTTCACGTTTCGCCACTGTGGGCAATTCGATGATCAACGTGAATGGCGCGGGGGACAGCTTCCTACCAGGCAATGCGGCGGGGACTAGGGCCAGCGGGGGTGAATACGCATGATCAGCTACCAGTTGTCGAGCGAAGCGGGGCACGTATTTCGCTGGCGCGATGGCGTGCGAGCAACCATCCCATTGGTCGATGCCCCAGGACTGCCGTCCAATCCCGATGCCGTCGAATACCGCGCCTGGCTCGCAGCCGGAGGCGTGCCGCTACCTGCCGAGCTGTGGTCGGCAGCCGAGATCGCGGCGGGAATGCGCGGGGCTCTGGCCGCAGAGTACCGGCGCCGCATGCAAGTCATCGCCGCAGGTTACCCGCTGAGCGAGCGCGAATCATGGTCTGTGCAGACGGAAGAGGCGAGGGAACTGGAAGCTGATACGGCGGCGTCCACGCCCTGGATCAATGCAGCCGCTGCCGCGCGTGGGCTTGACCGCCTGGTGCTGGCCAAGCGCATCCTGGCGAAAGACGCGAAGTATCGCCAGATCCACGGAGAACTCACAGGAACACGCCAGCGCATCGAAGACCAGATAGATGCTCTCGCTGGGGATGCGGAAGCACTTTCAAAAATTGACGTGACGGTCGGATGGCCGTCATTTGAGGAAGACGCATGAACATCAAAGCCGTCACAGACGCACTGTTGGAGGTCTTGAGGCCATTTTCCGATCGCATCAAGGCTCTCGAAGATGCCAAGCCACGCGATGGAGTGGATGGGAAAGATGGCGTGGATGGATTGCCTGGCCGTGACGGAGCAGACGGAGCTCCCGGCCGCGATGGCGCAGATGGCAAGGATGGCGCTCCTGGTGCAGATGGCAGAGATGGAGCGCCCGGGGAAAAGGGTGCCGATGGCCGCGACGGAATTGATGGTGCACCGGGTAAAGATGGCGAGCGCGGCGTAGATGGCGCCAATGGCGTTGACGGCGCACCCGGGAGAGACGGGGTAGATGGCGCTCCTGGCCGAGACGGGCAAGACGGGGCGCCTGGGAAGGATGGAGAGCGCGGACCTGAAGGCCCCCTGGGAAAAGATGGCGTCAATGGTCGAGACGGCGTCGATGGAAAAGACGGCAAGGACGGAATCGACGGGAAAGATGGGGAACCAGGGCGTGATGGCCGTGATGGGATGAAGGGTGATCCGGGGCGAGACGCTCTACAACTGGAGATCAACCCCGCGATTGACCCTGAAAAATCCTATCCGCGCGGCACCTACGCCAAGCACCTGGGCGGCCTGTGGCGCAGCTTCGAGGCTACGACCGGCATGAAGGGCTGGGAATGCATCGTGGAAGGCGTGGCGGGCATGGAAGTCAATCATGACGGGCGCAAGTTTGCCGTCACTACTCGCCTGTCCAGCGGCGTGCAATTCATCAAGGAAGTCTCGCTGCCTGTGGTCATCGACAAGGGCATCTTCCGCGATGGAGAAGCCTACGAGGCTGGAGACGGCGTAACTTGGGCGGGATCGTTCTGGATCGCCCAGAAGGATTCCAAGGCCAAGCCGGACACTTCAGACAGCGGCTGGCGCCTTGCAGTCAAGCGTGGGCGTGATGGCAAGGATGGGCGCAACGGCATCGACAAGACCGCACCAGTGAGGATCCAAGCATGATGCTCGTCACGCTGGCGCAGGCGCGCGACCACATCCGCAGCGACACCGATGCGGACGATGCGGATCTGACGCTGAAGATCGAGGCTGCGAGCTCCATGGTCGTCAGCTACCTAGGCTCATTTCTGGAACTTGACTCTGAGGGAGAACCATTCCAGGACAGCCAGGGAGAACTCATAGGTTTGAAGGATCGCCACAAGAGGCGCTTGCAGATGGCGACGTTGCTGCAAGTGGCATTCTTGTACCGGGAACGTGATGGATCTCAGGAGCATGCAGTGCCATCTCAGTATGGCTACGGGTATGGGCTTTGCCTTGGCGCCCTTACTCAGCTCTACGATCTCAGAAAGCCAACGGTGGCCTGATGGCGCTCGAATCTGGAAAGCTGCGGCATCGTATCCGCATTGAGGCATATGCCGAGCAACGCGACAGCAATGGAGAGGTGATCCAGAACCAGGAGACTGGTGAAGTGCTGATGGCCTGGCAGGAGCTGGCTACTGTCTGGGCGGCAGTCGAGCCACTGTCAGCGCGCGAATTCATCCAGTCGTCTGCCACGCAATCCCAGGTCACGGCGCGGATCACCATCCGCCAGCGCGATGACCTGCTGCCTTCGATGAGGTTGGTCCATGTGCGCAGTGCGCGCCCAGAAGTGTTCTACAACCCGCATGCATTCCTTGAAGACAAGGAATCTGGCCTGGAATACATGACGATCCCTTGCTCGCGTGGGGTCGGCGAAGGGCAATGACCTGGGTGGTACTGGCAACAGGCCCGAGCATGTCTCAGGAATTGGCCGAGTCGGTGCGTGGCCGCGGCTTTGTGGTTGCAGTGAGCGACGCCTACAGGCTTGCGCCGTGGGCTGATGCCGTGGTTTCTACCGATGCGGCATGGTGGGCGCATCACCCTGGAGCAAAAGAGCTGGCAGGGCGGAAATTCACAGCTGCGCCGGCGCACCAGAAGATCGAAGGCGTGGAACGCTTGACGGTGGCCAGCAGCACGAATTCTGGGCTTCTGGGGGTCATGGCGGCGGTGCACATGGGGGCAAAGCGAGTCCTGCTGTGCGGCTTCGACATGCGCGCGCCAGGCCAACATTTTTTCGGGCTCCATCCGAGGCCGCTGAAGACGACAACAACGGAGCGGATGGAGATATTCAAGAAGCAGTTTCGAGCCTATCGGCCGGCAGGGGTGGAGATCATCAACTGCACGTCAGGCTCACATCTGCTGGCATATCCGTTCGGCGACCTTGAAGACTGCTTGGCTCAATCTCCGGTACTCGATACCTGAACGCATCCAGGCGTTTCGACTGGGCCTGGAGCGGCATGGATACGAGGTCCGCCACGGGATCAGCCAGAACCCAGGCGCGCGCGATGTGCTTGTGACCTGGAACAGGGTTGGTCAGGTTGACCAGATTGCTTGCAGATATGGTCAGGTTCTGGTTGCTGAGAACGCGGCGTGGGGCAACGGCCTAGCCGGCAGACGATGGATGTCCCTAGCGCGCGACAGGCACAACACTGCTGGGATGTTCCCGCTGGGTGGCGCCGAGCGGTGGGATTCGCTGGGGGTTGAGCTACAGCCCTGGCGATCAGAAGGTGAAACAGTCCTGCTTCCGCAGCGTGGCATCGGTAGCGCTCCGACCGCTATGCCGCGAGATTGGCTGGTTGGCGCTCAGGCGAGGTTCCCGGGCCGCGTGCGACGTCACCCAGGGCGTGGCGCTGCGAAGCCTTTGGAAGAGGATCTGGCGCATTGCGGTCGTGTTGTGACCTGGGGTAGCGGAGCCGCTGTGCAGGCGCTGATGTGGGGTATCCCGGTGGTTTCCGAAATGCCTAACTGGATCGGCGCTCAGGACAACACGGACGCTGGTCGGCTGGAGATGTTCAGGCAGATCGCGTGGGCGCAGTGGACATTGGAAGAGGTCGCGGCCGGCGTGCCGTTCGAAAGGCTGCTGTGAGGATTCTGTTCACCGGCAAGGGCACATCGGGCAGCTGGCAAATCCGAGGCGTCCAGATGGCCCAGGCTCTGGGTGCAGTGGCCACGCCGTTGGCGACGCTGGAGCAGTGTGCTGCAGCGGATGTGATCGTGGCCGTGAAACGCATCCCCGACCAGTTGCTGGCGACGATCCGCAGAAGCGCTAAGCCGTGGGCCTGGGACTGTGTGGATGCCTACCCTCAACCTGCATGCTCAGGCTGGGGTCGAGAACAGTCCATGCGCTGGCTGCGTGCCGAGGTGGAGCGGCTCAAGCCTGATCTGGTGATCTGGCCGAACGCGCGCATGCAAGAGGATGCGGGGCATGGCGAGGTGATCTACCACCATCATCGTCCTGGCATCGAGATCAACCCCATCCGTGATCGGATCGAGGTGATCGGATACGAGGGAAGCGAGAAATTCGTTCAGAGCTGGCGCCCGGCCATTGAAGCCGAGTGCCGGCGCATCGGCGCGCGGTTCGTGGTCAACCCGCCGCAGCTTGCTGATGTGGATGTGGTACTGGCACTGCGCGGAGACGGCTGGAACGGCTACCCGCAGGCCAGATGGAAGTCGAATGTGAAGCTTGCCAATGCCCACGGCTCGGGAGCGCCATTCATCGGCGCGCCAGAGGATGGCTACACCGAGACAGCTTGTGGCGCCGAGTACTGGGCCACCAATGTGGAGCAACTGAGGATGTCCCTGGAATGGCTGGCGCCGAGAGAAACGCGGGCAGAGGTGCAGAGCAGATTCCTGCGCGCCGCGTTGCCCATCGAGAAAGCCGTGAAACGATATGAAGAGGTGCTGTGCGCGCTGAGATCCTGACCGACCCGAGCATGTGCGCAATGGGCGCCAGGATGCTGCAGGCGATGATCGCCGCGGCTCCTATCCCGATAACGATCGGAACGGTATACCGAGGCGACTCGGATCTCCTGATGACCTACGGCATGGGCCACTTGGTGCGGCGCAAATGGTGGATGGAGCACCTGCGAAAAGGGGGCCATTGCATCGGCTGGGATCTGGGGTACTGGGGTAGAGCACACGGCGCTATGCGTGTGAGCATTGACCATGACCACCCCCAGGCGTGGCTCCGGAGCGAGTCGGCCGAGCGCTGGGATTCCCAGGGCATCCAGCTGCGAAGCGATGCGCGAAAGGGACCTGTGCTTGTAGTCGGCCTGGGTTTGAAAAGCTCCAAGGCCCTAGGCCTGCGACACGGCGACTGGGAGCGCCAGACCATCCAGAAGCTGCGCCGAGAAGGGCGTGCAGTGCTGTTCCGGCCGAAGAAAGAGCGCGATGCCATCGGTGGCGTCAAGACTTCAACCGGGCCGATTGAAAAGGCGCTGCAGGGCATCTCTCTGGTGGTCTGCAGACACTCGAACGTTGCTGTGGACGCCTGCATCGCTGGAGTGCCTGTGCGCTGCGAAGACGGGGCAGCCATGGCGCTCTACCAGAACAACCCCAACCCGACAGAACACGAACGGCGCCAATTTCTCAGGTCTCTGGCCTGGTGGAACTGGCGCCCTGATGAAGCGAGTGAAGCATGGAAATACCTTCTGGGCAGATTAAGCTGAACATCGGTTGCGGCGGGCGCAAGCTCCCTGGCTATCTCGGGGTGGACGCGGTTGCAGATCGCACGGCTGCGGACATCGTGGCGCGTGCCGATGTGATTGATATGGCTGATGGCACGGTCTCGGAGATCATCGCTATCCACCTGTTCGAGCACTTCTACCGCTTCGAGTGCGACGCCGTGATCAAGGAATGGTGGCGACTGCTCGTCAAAGGTGGTCGCCTGGTGCTGGAGCTGCCCGACCTCAAGAAGTGCTGCGAGAACATCCTGAATGGCCGCCATGTTCCGGGTAAGGACCCCGACCAGTTGGGCATGTGGGGACTTTTCGGCGATCCGCGTGGCGGTGACCCGTTCATGGCTCACCGCTGGGGCTGGACTCCTGAGAGCCTGACGGCATTTCTGAAGGAGCATGGCTTCATCAAGATCAAGCAGGCGCCCACGCAATTTCATCCTGCCGGGCGCGCACACCGAGACATGCGGATTGAGGCGGTGAAAGCATGATCCATCTTTTTTGCGGGTTTGACCCGCGCGAATCGGTAGGTTTCCACACATTCGTGTCCAGCGTGCTCAAGCGCGCCAGTCAGCCGGTATCCATCGTCCCTCTGTCCACCATGGGGCTGCCAGAGGGAACCAACAATTTCACGATCTCTCGCTTCCTCGTGCCACACCTCATGGGCTATGCGGGCCGCGCGATCTTCGTGGACGCCTGCGACATGATCTGCCTGGGCGATGTGGCCGAGCTGGACGCTGAATTCGATGAGACGAAGGCTGTGCAGGTCGTCAAGCACCCCGTCTACCAGAGCCAACACGCCCGAAAGTATGTCGGCACCGATATGGAGTGCGACCAGTCGAACTACCCACGCAAGAACTGGGCAAGCGTGATGCTCTTCAACTGTGGGCATGCTGCTTGGTGGCATACCACGCCGGCCGCTCTCGCAAAAGCGTCGGCGCTGGAACTGCTGACGTTCGCGGACCTGGATGATGCCGACATCGGGGAGTTGCCGGCCGAGTGGAACGTGATGGTGGACGAAGGCCAGGACGATGCCGGCGCAAAGATCCTCCACTGGACAGCGGGCATCCCAACGTTCCGCCACTACCGCAACGCGCGCCGCTCCATCGACTGGTTCGAGGAGCACAAAGCGATCAGCAGGGGGATGCAAGATGGTCGTTGAGTTCTCCATCCTAGGCCTGGACCCCATTCTGGAAAAGATGCGGTCTATCCCTGTGGAGCTTCGCAAGAAGCCCGGCCGCTCGGCGTTGGGATCTGCGGCGCGTGTGGTTGCCAATGCGGCTAAGCAAAACGCCCTCTCCATTGACGATGCAGAGACTGGCCGCAGGATCGCGGACAACGTGACGCAGCGCTTCCGGTCGAGGTATTTCAAGCAGACCGGGGATCTGAAGATCAGCGTCGGTGTCGGGACTGAGAAGGGCCGGATTCCAAAGGGCAACCCGGACACAGGAGCCAAGGGCAACACCCCGCACTGGCACCTTGTCGAGCTTGGCACGGAAAAGATGCGCGCCGAGCCCTACCTGCAGCCGGCGCTTGAGCAGAACATCGGAAAGGCCACAGACACCTTTGTGACCCAACTCGATTTGCAACTGGACAAGATCATCAAGAAGCAGGGTGGAGCAACATGACACCGCCTATCTTCTCTGCCGTCAATGTCCCGCCTGTGCAGGCGCTCCTGAAGTCTGGGGCAGGCCCGCTGCGCTTCTACCTGTTCGGCATGGCGCCTCAGGACGTGACCTATCCCTATGCCGTCTGGCGGCAGGTTTCCGGCACGCCAGAGAACTACATCAGCGACCGTCCAGATGTGGACAGCTTCACTCTTCAGGTCGAGGTCTACGCGAATCCATCGCAGGGATCTGCAGTGACCCGAAGCATTGCGAACGCTCTGGCCACGGCCATCGAAGGCCACGCGCACGTCACGGCCTGGCTCGGAGAGAGCCGAGACCCGGACACCAAAAATTACGTCTCCCGATTCCAGCTTGACTGGTGGGTGAACAGGACCTAGCAGGCACAGACCTGCAACCAACTAGACCGCCCGAGAGGCGGTTTTCTTTTGCCCATAGCCCGCTGGTCGCGGGCCTTTGTGTTTCTGCACCAGCTAGGCTGATCCCCGAAAAGTGGCGTAACTGACCCCTAGCGCCGCCTGCTGGTGCCCCTTAAAACTAGGGGTGGGGTATGACGATGAACAGCATCATCAAGCAAGATTTCGAAGGCCATCTTTACAGCTTCAACGAAGCTGGATGGTTCAATGCCACCGAGGCGGCAAAGCGTTTCAACCGCAAGCCTTCCCATTGGCTGGAGTTGCCCGGCACGGCCGGCTACATAGCCGCCCTGGCCAAGGCGCTTGGGTTTGATGCCGGAAAATCCGGCATCAAAGGCGACAGGGAGCGCGGAGAGCTTGTGCGCACGTCCAAGGTACGCGGACAGGCCGGAACGTGGCTACATCCGAAACTGGCCGTGGCCTTTGCGCGCTGGCTGTCGGATGACTTCGGCGTCTGGTGCGACCTTCAGATCGACGCCATCATCCGCAGCGGTATCCGCGCCGAGGGCAATGCCAATCTGCTGCCGCTGCTCCTGCGTGACTCAGCCGGCGTCTGGGAGCTGCGCTTCAAGCCTGAGTACTACCAGGCCCTGGCCAAGCTCACTGGCACGATCTACACCGGCCACGCCGGTGGTACTTGCCCGCTCTACGGCCAGATCACTGACCGCTGGGTCTACGGTTGCCTGCTGCCCGAAGAGGTCCACGCCGAACTCAAGGCTCGACGCAGCGAGTCCCAGAAGATGCACCAGTGGCTTACGGAAGGCGGTCAGACCCTGCTGGACCAGCAGATCAACCTGGTGCAGAGCATCGCCAACACCTCCGCTGACCGGCGCGACTTCGAGGCGCGAATGATGCTCATCTCTGGCCGGCGCGGCCAACTCGGCTTCGTCTACCCGAAGGCCGCCTGATGCGCGCCGACATGGAAGCTGTGGCTGCAGCAGCCATCGCCTGGAACCGCGCGCGCCTGCAGCGCATCACCGCGGCAAAGGCTGTGCCGGCCGGCGCCCTCTGCTACACGGCTGAGGAACACACGATGAGGCTGGCCAAGCAGGCCGAAGCCAGGGCAAAAGCCCAACTGCGCAAGATGTGCGCGAAGGCAGATCCCACCTGTGTGGTGCTGGAAACCGAGGCTCGTTCTCCAAAGCCGCGCCTGCCTTCAGCTGACATCATCGATATCTGAGCCCGCCCAGAGCGGGCTTTTTTTATTCCCGATTCCCCACCAACCGGCCGCTCTGCGGCTTTTTTTTCGTCCGAAAGGAAATCAAGATGAGCGTTAAGACCCAGGGGACCGACCTGTTCGGAATTGACCCCGAAACCAATGCAATCCTGGATGTCGGCTGTGTCACTGCTATCGATGGCGTGGATTCCACCCGGGACCAGATCGAGACCACGTGTCTGAACAGTGGAGACCGTGAATATGAGGCCGGCCTTGGAACGCCTGGCACGGCGACGTTCACCATCAACATCGATCCCAGCAACCCTGTGCATGTGCGTCTGTACGAGCTCAAGCAGAAGGGCCTGACCATGAAGTGGGCCATTGGCTGGGGCGACGGCCCGCGCAACGCTGATGGCACCATCACCATGCCGCCGACCGGCGTGGACAGCGATGGCGACTTCATCCTGCCAGATGGCCGCTCCTGGCTCACCTTCCAAGGATACCTGTCGAGTTTCCCATTCAGCTTCGCGCTGAACGCCGTGGTGACCTCTGCCGTCGGCATCCAGATCAGCGGATCTCAGGTCCTGATCCCGAAGGTCGCGTAATCCATGGCCGAAAAGCTGAAAGGACTGGCGGCCCTGAAAGCCGCTGGAGCGATCCGCTCCAACGAGCCGGTGGCGGAAGTGGTGAAGTGGACGAATCGCGCAGGCGAGGAGTTCGAGTTCGAGGTGCACTTTGCGCAACTCGACTTCGGCACGGCCATGGACATGCAATCCGACGAGAACCAGGACCGCAAGGCCGCCTTCATTGGCCGCGTGGTGCTGGTTGAGGACGAGGCCGGCGCGCTGGTGCCGCTGGGCGCCGAGAACGCGCGCCGGCTCGATCCGCGACTCGGGTTCGCCCTGGTGAGCGCATTCAACCGCTTGAACTCGGTTGAGCCAAAAAACTCACAGCCGCCGACGAGTTCCTCTGCGAACTCGTCCGAGGAGGAATCGGCGGCGACTCCCTCGCAGAAGCCAGAGGGCGCCTGAGCGTCAACGAGGTTGGCGTCTGGTCCGCGTACCGCCAGTTGCGCGGTCCGCTGGATCTTGGCATGCGCCTGGAGTATCTGTTCGCCATGTCCGACTACCGCATGCACGGGTTGATTCGGATGCTGGCGCAGGTGCTTGGAGGCAAGCCGGAAGAGATGCCGCCTTTCTCTCAATTCATCAGGTTCCACGACATCCAAGAGCCCGCAGCGGAGCTTGAGGCAATCGCCAAAAAGCTCGGTGTGCCCTATGAGGTGCGTGAGAACAAGCACAGCAAGCGGGCCAGGCCCAAGGCAAGTTGACCAGCCACCTCCGGGTGGCTTTTTCATGGGTAACGCACTATGGCATCACGCAGCCTGGGCACACTTACGCTCGACCTGATTGCGAAAATCGGCGGCTTCACGGCCGGCCTGACGCAAGCCGAGCGCGAGGCCGACAAAAAGGCCAAAGCCATCGCCGCGAAGGCGAAGCAGATCCAAAAGGAATGGGATGCTGTCGGCAAGGCCATCGGCGGCGCCATTGCTGCCATCGGCATTGGCAGCATCTTCGCGAAGTTCATCGATGAGTCGCGCAACGCTCAGAACGAGCAGGCGCAGCTAGCGGCAGTCATCAAGTCAACAGGCCAGGCTGCCGGCTACTCTGCCCAACAACTGAACGACATGGCCGCGGCCATTGCCGGGAAGAGCATCTTCGCCGAAGGTGACATCAATCGTGCCCAGACGCGCCTGCTGAGCTACACCAACGTCGTCGGCGAGCAGTTCCCAGAGGCTTTGCAGGCCGCCATTGACATGGCAACGCGCCTGGGCATGACGGTGGAGCAGGCCGCCGAGACGGTGGGTAAGGCTCTGGACGTTCCGGCCGAGGGTCTGACCGCTCTATCCAAGCAGGGATTCAGGTTCACTGAAGACCAGAAGAAGCTGGTGGCCAGCCTGCAAGACACGGGTCGCACGGCAGAGGCCCAGAAGATCATCCTGGACTCGCTGAAGTCTTCCTATGGCGGCGCTGCAGAGGCTGCGCGCAACACATTCGGCGGCGCAATTGCTGGTCTGCAAAACCAGCTCAACTCGCTCATGACGGGCGACGATGGCAGCCTGGAAGGCGCAACCAAGGCCATCAACGATTTGACTGATGTGCTGGGCTCCAGCGAGACCAAGCAGGCCTTCGCAACGTTCCTCACAGGCCTTGCAAACATCATAAAGCTGCTGGCCGAAGGTACTACGGCTTTCATCAATTTCGGCAAATTTGCTGGTGAGTCGATTGGTCGCGCGCTACACGGATCAGATGACACCATAGAGAGGACAGACGCGCGCATCAAGGAGCTTACGACAGATATAGATAATCTGAATAAGGAAATAGCAAAGCCTAGGAACTTCAAATCAGGCAATGGCTACTCAAGTGTTGATGATCTTAAATCGGAGCGCGATAAGCTAAAAAAAGAGCTAAACATCCTGATTGCAGACAGAAACAGCATTGTGGATATGAGGCTCAACCCAGGAGCAACACCCACATCTACGAGCACCCTGCCCAAGCCCGGGCGCGTAGCCGTCAAGAAAACTGGAAGCGACGACGACACCAAGAAACTGCTTGAAAACGAGTTGAAGGAATTCCAGCGCATCATCACGGCGCAGACGGGCCTTATGGCAGACCGCAACCGGATGCTGGACCTGTACAACAGCCAGGGCCTCATCTCGATAAAGGATTACTACGACGCTCAGCGCGCGATCATTGATGAGTCCACGGACGCCCAGGTCAAGGCCTATGACGCCCAGATCAAGGCCCTTAGGGACTACCAGGCCAACGCATCCAAGAAGACTGACCGTGCAGAAGCCGAATGGAAGATCAACGACCTTTTGGACAAGCGCAGGAAGCTGCTCCAGGACTCTGGCCTTGCCCAGATCGAGCTGGACATCAAGCAGGAGCAGTCCGCAAAGGATCTTGAGGACTCGCTGAAAAAGGTCAACGCTCAGTTGTTGGAGTTGCGCGGACAGACCGCAGAGGCTGCCGCCATCAACTTCGATATGGCGAACGAGAAACTTCAGGACTTGTTCAAAGCAAATAACAGCGAAGAGGGGCAAAAAGCGCTGGCAACACTGAGAGAAAGTGTCATAGCTCAAGCTCAGTTGAACAAAGTTACCGGGGATTTCGCTCGGATCATGGGCGACCTGCAAATTGCAGAGCAGAGAATAAATATAGATCGTGAATCTGGCGTATTTGGTGAAATTGGTGCATTGCAGAGAATTGGCGAGGCTAGGCGAGAGAAGCTTGTGCTTTTGGATGAAGAGCTTAAGAAGCTAGAATCCCTT
Organism: Delftia sp. NA_296.1; assembly: GCF_052692095.1. Lineage (NCBI taxonomy): Bacteria > Pseudomonadati > Pseudomonadota > Betaproteobacteria > Burkholderiales > Comamonadaceae > Delftia > Delftia sp. NA_296.1. The sequence continues at coordinate 11,878 of NZ_JBQZGF010000012.1, forward strand.
CGGACAATGGTTGTTCTTACTCCTGAGCAAGAGCAAGCAATTGAACGCCTTAAAGTTCAAATTAAGGACCTAAGAGCATCTGCTGATCCAATAGCAAATAAAGTTAATTCAGAGATATCTGATGCGACTGGTCGGTTTTTCTCAGATATAGCCAGTGGAGCAAAAAGCGCAAAGGATGCTTTTAAGGACTTGGGAGATTCTATCTTTCAAACATTCAACAAAATAATCGCACAGAAGTTGGGAGAATCCCTTTTCGAATCTCTTTTCACCAGTTCTTCATCTGGCGGAAGCATAGGTAGTTGGTTTTCCGGTTTGATAGGAACTAATGGAGGAAAGTCGTCCGGAGGCGGATTCCTCGACTTTCTCGGCGGCCTGTTCGGCGGCTTCCGCGCCAACGGCGGCCCCGTCCAGGCCGGCAAGTTCTACGAAGTGAACGAGAACGAAAACGAGCTTTTCACCCAGGGTGGCCGGACCTTCCTGATGTCGTCCGGTGGGGGGCGCGTGGACCCGATTCGCGGCGGCATGGGCGGCGGCTTCAACCAGGTCAATAACTTCACAGTGCAGGGGCGAATGGACCGTAGGACGCAGAACCAACTGGCCGATGAGACCAGGCGCCGCACAAACACTGCAGTAGCGAGGCTTAGCTGATGGCATACCTTGACGCATACCTTCAGCCGTGCCCTGGCTTTGGCTGGCAGGGCGGTCCTGAGTTCAACACTCGGATCGTTGATCTGGCCAGCGGGCGGGAGCGGCGCAATGCGGAATGGGCGCAAGCTCGCCACAAGTACGAGGCTCCGTTCAACAACATCTCGCGCGATGCGTATCGGAACGTGAAGCAGATGCACCTGGTCTGCAAAGGCCGGCTGCACTGCTTCCGCTTCCGCGACGAGTTGGACTACTCGGCGGCCAATGACGTGTTCGGCTTCGGTGATGGCGTTGCCACAGATTTCCAGTTGGGCAAGGTCTCGACCATCGACGGTATCAGCTACGACCGCGAGTGCTTTGCCATCTTGGCCGGTGCATCCGTGACGGTCGATGGCGCGGCTTCATCGCCCGCTATTGACCTGCTGCGCGGCATCGTGACCTTCGCATCTGCGCCGGCCGATGGAGCAGTGCTGCGCTGGTCTGGAGAGTTCGACGTGTGGGTGCGCTTTGACCAGGACTACCTGCCGTTCAGCATTGACAACAGTGATGGCGGAGACCGGCGCTATATCAACGGAAGCATCACGCTGCTGGAAGTGCCGCCACCAGAGCCGGAGGGAACCTGATGCCCCGAGTGATACCCATTGCCCTCCAGCAGCATCTGGACCAAGACGCCACTACCGTCTGCCTTTGCGTCCGCATTGAACCAGCCGCACCAGGCTATGCGCCGGTCGGCGTGACAACGCTGGACCGAGACCTGATCGTAGAACTGGACGGCGACAGCAACGGCTCAGGGCTGCTGACCTACCGCGCTGCCATTGGCCTGAACTCCAGCGCGCGCGTCTCGTCCAGTGATATGTCCGTGGACAACGCCGAGGGCACAAGCCTTGTGCCGGAGTTCGACGTGCCGGTGAGCGAAAGCGAATTGATCGCCGGCGCCTACGACTATGCCAAGTGGACGAGCTACCTGGTCAACTTCGAAGACACCACGCAGTTCGTGGAGTTGGCGCGCGGAGAGCTGGGCCAGGTGCGCGTGCTGCAGGGCATGTCGTTCACCTTCGAGATGCTCGGCATGACCAAGCGTCTCAAGCAGACTATCGTAGAGAAGGACTCCCTACGCTGCCGCGCGATCTTTGGCAGCCAGCCGCTGGGCACGCCGGGCGCGGAGGTCACGCAGCGGTTTCCCTGCGGTCGCGAGGTTGCAGGCCTGTTTGTTGGCTCACATGTTGTTGAGCCGGGCGAGGAAAACACCGTCAGCTTCAGCACTGCGCTGTCGGAGCCGGACGGCTATTTCAAGCCCGGCATGCTGAGGTGGGTGACTGGCGCCAACGCTGGCCGCGTGTACGAGGTCGAGGAGCACAAGGATGGCGTGCTGTCGCTCACCTTTGCCTCCATGTTCCCGGTCCAGGCCGGCGATCAGTTCTTTGTGCGTCCCGACTGCACGAAGTGGAAGGACGGCCCCAACGGCTGCAAGACCTGGTTTGGTGCGAACTGGGTTTTGCACTACCGGGGCGAGCCCTACATCCCGGTCGGCGACACCGGCCAGGTCAACGCACCAGGGGCCAGCATATGAGCGCGCTCGTTGACTCTGCCCGCAAGTACCTGGGCGTGCCATTCCGCCATCGCGGCCGCACGGCATCAGGCCTGGATTGCGCCGGTCTCGGATGGATCGCATACCGCGACCTCGGCATTGAGCTGCCCGACGTGCGGGCATATGGCCGCGAACCGTTCAAGAACGGGCTCATGGAAGGCCTGCGCGCGGCCCTGGGAGATCCCGTTGAAGACGGCCCACTGCCTGGCGATGTAGTCGTCATGCGCTTTGACAAAGACCCGCACCATGTCGCCCTGATCGCCAAGGCGCCGTATGCGGACGAATTGACCCTGATCCACGCCGACAGCATGCATGGCCGTGTCGTAGAGCACCGTCTGTCTGATGACTGGCGCGCGCGGATCGTCGCTGTGTACCGGAGGACGGTGTAATGGCACGTCTTGCATTGGCCGTTGGCGGCGCTGTTGCCGGCTTTATTGTTGGCGGCCCCGCAGGCGCTCAGGTCGGATGGATGGCCGGCAGCATCGCAGGCAGTCTCATCCCGCAGACAGTGCGCGGCCCAAGCATCGAGGAAGCCGGCACCCAAACAACCGCTGAGGGTGCTCCGCGCGCCATCGTGTACGGCACGGCAATGGTCTCGGGCAACGTCATCGACGCCGGCCGCACGCGCAAGATCACGCGCAAGGAGCGCCAGGGTAAAGGCGGGGCCTCCGTTGAGACCGAGGCGCTGCTGCGTACCTACGCCGTGCGGATCTGCGAAGGCCCCATCGCGGCCGTGTTGATGGCAAAGAAGGACGGGAAGATCGTCTACGACATTCGCCCAGGAGCAGACTTCGAGGCCGATAGCACCAAATTTCTGACCGGCTGCCGCATCTATCTGGGCGACGAGGAACAAATGCCCGACCCGGACCTGGAAGCCATCAGGGGTGTGGGCGAAGTGCCGGCGCACCGGGGCAGCGCGTACATCGTGTTCATTGATGACGATGTGACAGACCGGCGCGGCTCTGTCCCTCAGTACGAGTTCGTCGTGGCGCGCAAAGTGTCGCAATCGGGTGGAAGTCTGGTGGCTGGGCCTGAGCTGGCGTCGCCAACGACCTGGATTGACGTGGATGCTGACGGCCTGCCCTATGCAATAACGGGCCGGGAGCAGCTGATACCTGGCCTGGACGAGGTGCGCGTGGGCGGCGCGCTCACGATCACGAAATGGGAGAAGGAGTTCAGCGACCCAACGGAATTCAGTTGGGTAAATGCCGGGGACTCCGCGGGCTCTGACCGGCTGTGGGTCATGGCTGCCAGAGACAATGGAATTGCCGTATCGTACGACGGCAATAACGGGCTGCTGAAGCTCATCAACAATGGAGGAATCTTGGGCTATGTCGCGCCAGATGCCTCCGCACCGCCGCCGTGGTACTTCAACGAGCCTGGCTACTCATCCCCAGACCGTCGCGGCGCTATGGTCTGGATGACGGACTCAGCCTGGTACATCGGGATTCGGCAGACATCGGTGGCCCGCTGGAATCGGGTCTGCAAATTTGGCTATGAGCCCAGCACCGAGGAGGCCCGGAGCCTGCCATCCGCAACGATCTTTGACGTCAATGCCGATCCGGAAGCGGACGAAGACTTTGCCCTCCACCTGAGCCGTCAGGGCAAGCTGCGCATCCTGAACCGCGCCCCATCCCTGCGCCGCTACTCGCAAAACTTGGTGTGGGAGGCCGACGAAATCGTGCCTGCAGAAGTTGCGGGCATCACTGCGCTGGCATTTGGCGCTGATGATGAGCGTGACTTGCTGCTGGTGCTCACGGCCGCCACTCCAACTGCATCCCTGCTCAGGATGTTCCGGTTGTCTTCCGGCGAGCTGCTGGCGACACATGAGGTTGCGGGAGCGCCAACGGCATTCAGTCGCATCGTTTTTTCCTCTACGGACGCATACATCCAGTACGGGCTGAGCCTCTACCGCCTTGGGCTGGGGTCGAGCCAGGGTGAACCTGAGCTGCTGTCGGAGATCGTGGCCGATATCCACGCGCGCTGCGGTATCCCGGCCGCCGACTATGACGTGACAGAGTTGACCGACAGCGTGGACGGACTGGTGTTGGCCAGCGCGGGCTACTCTGGCGCAGACGCCATCGGAACTCTGCGTGTGCCGTACTTTTTCGACCTGGCGGAATGGGGCGGCAAGATGCGCTACATCAAGCGCGGCAAGCCTTCCGTGGCCACCATCGTGCTGGATGACCTGGTGGAGGAGCCAGACGAAAGCGAGCGGCAGGCCCAGATCGAGTACCCGCGCAAGATGCACCTGACGTACCAGTCGGCGGCCGTCAACTACGAGACGGCCCAGGCGACGAGCGAGCGCGGATCTCCGGATGTACGCGTCACGGGCGAAGCCTCTCTGCAGGTCCCCGTTGTGCTCACGCCGGCGCGTGCTGCAGAGATGACGGCCATGCTGCACAAAGTCAGTTGGACAGAGGCAGATGGGGAGGTCAAATTTGCCGTTCCCGACAGCTGGCTGCGGCTGGTGCCATCCGACTGCGTGGCGTTGCAGCTGCGCGGCACCTCGCGCCGGCTGCGGATTGACGGCATCGAGATGTCGGGCGGCATCATGCAGCTCACCACCCATGTGGACCGGCAGAGCGCATATGCATCGACAACAGGATATGTGCCGCTGCCCACGCCAACGCCCCCGGCGTCCGGTGTTGTGGGAGACAGCGTGCTTGCGGTGCTCGACGTGCCCACACTGCGAGACGATGACGATGCGCTCTACTACTACGCTGCCGCCACGGGCGAGCGCGATGCATGGCGCGGTGCGCAACTGCAGCGCAGCATGGACGGAGGTGCGTCGTATGTCGATGCGCTGGGGCTGGACTTTGCTGCGACTCTGGGGCGCCTCGCATCGGCCGTGCCCGCTGCGTCACCTTGGTACACCGACCGCACCAATGTCATCGAGGTAGACCTGATCCGCCCAGGGGACAGCCTGGACAGCGTGACCGATGCGCAGTTTTTGCAGCGTGCTGGCGCCATCGCCTTGCAGCTGCCGGATGGATCGTGGGAGGTTGCGCAGTACCGGGATGCCGTGCACGTCAGCGGCGCGCGCTGGCAGCTGTCAACGCTGCACCGTGGCCAGCTCAACACGCCTGCAGCCGAGCATGCGGCTGGCGCGCTGCTGGTGTTGCTGGATGACGTGAGCCGCGTAACTGCGCAGTCTGCGTGGCTGCAGCGCGTGCTCACGCATCGCGCGCCGAGCTACGGGGGCACTGTTGAGAGTGCTGTTCCCCAGATGATGACCTACGCGGGCCGCGCACAAAGGGAGTGGCCTGTGGCGTCGTTGCGCCTTGTCGCCAGTGGCGGTCCGGTGGGCGGCAGCATCGTTGCCAGCTGGGCGCCTCGGCACCGGCTTGGCACCGATGTTTCGCCAGTGGCCAGCCAGCATTTCCGGGGCTTCCGGGTGTACGCGACCGACATTGGTGGCCAGTCGATGACAGCCGATGTGACGGCTCAGACACACACCCTGCAGCTGAGCGCGATGACCTGGCCGATACGGGTGCATGTCGCGGCCGTCAATGCGGTCACGGGCACAGGCCCCTGGCGCTGGGTCAGCACGGACGGAACAGCAGGGGACGGCGACGGCCCGCCAGAGGAAGAGCAGCCGGGTGGCGAGACACCCATCGGCGATGGCACGTTCCAGCGTGGAATTGCGATGTACGGCGCGGCGCGTGCCGGGGCCTATGGCCAGTTGATGGGCGGCGACTTGTTTGCAGCACAGAACTCGGGAGCAAGCTGGCAGCTATTCAAGCTCCGTGCGGACACTCTTGAGGTGGTGAGGGCGGCCTATGCCGGACCATTCCTCTTCACGCTCATCAACGATGGGACGAGTCTCTACGGCGGAAGCGACGGGCTGGTGCGCAAATGGGACGCGGACCTCAATGAAGTGGCTCAAATGCGCGTGGGTGGTACAGGTGATGCCCAGGGATTGGCGCTGTCAGGCGGCAGCCTATGGGTTTCAGTGCCATATGAGCCGGCTCTCAAAAAACTGGAACCAGCCACGCTGGCTGTGCAGGCAACAGTGACCGGCCTGCGGATCAACAGCCTGGTGTCCGATGGCTCATATCTGTACGGTGCGAGTCGGGCAGACAACTGCATATACAAGCTCGATGGGTCTACTGGAGCGCTTGTGGCGACCTTCCCGACTGCAGGCTACCCGGCGGATCTCGTGTTCCACGGCGGCAAGCTCTGGGTAATTTGCCTTCACGACCTGCCGGTGCGTCTCTACAAGCACGACGCCGGCACGGGTGCGAAAGAGGCATTTGAGCTGGAAGTGACATCGACGCCAGGTCGGCTGGCTATTGCGGGCGATGTTTTGGGTGTTGGCGGCCGCGTGAGCTTCGCAATCGACACCCTGACGGATTCCGTGATCGGCAGTTTCTCGATACCGCTGGACAACCCAAATCAGGTGCAGCCACCCACTGCATCGCTCATCACGCCCACGCGATTCGTCGCGGGGGGACTTGACTGGACTGCTTACTACGACTTGATATGAGCACACCTATCTTGCCTTTCGCCGTGTGGGAGGCTGGCACCAACCAGGCCTCCATACCAGCCAACGACAATGCCCTGCGTTCCGAGATCCTCGCGGGCCGGATCATCAGCAAGACAACGACCGCCCAGCCGGCCGGCGTGGAGGGCGCGATCTACATCATCCCGGCCGGAGCTACGGGGGCGATGTGGGCCACCTTCACTGCCGGCGATCTCGCCCTCTTTCGCGGCGGCACCTGGTACGCGTTCGCACCCGTGACGGGCCTCGTCGTGCACATGCTCGGCAGTCTGCAGCAGTGGACCGGCTCGGCCTGGGAAGAGATGGCCGGCGGCGGTGGTGGGGCGCTGCAGAGCATCTGTGTTGCAGCCAGCGACGAGACCACCGCGCTGACCGTGGGTGCTGGGAAAGTGACGTTCCGCATGCCCTACGCATTCGCGCTTTCCGGCGTGCGCGCATCGCTGACCACGGCCCAGGCCAGCGGCTCGTTGCTCACTGTGGATATCAACGAGTCAGGGGCGTCGATCCTCTCGACAAAGCTGACCATCGACAACACCGAAAAGACCAGCACCACCGCCGCCGCGCCCCCGGTCATCAGCGACGTCAACCTTGCGGATGATGCCGAGATCACGATCGACATCGACCAGGTGGGAGACGGTAGCGCAAAAGGCCTGAAGGTCTACCTGATCGGAGAGCCGGCATGAAACGCCATCTTCAGCGCGGGTTCTTGCTCAACCCATACCGATTCGGTGGCGGGGGCGGCGGCACGGACCCGCTTTATTCGCATGTCGCGCTGCATGTCGTCGGCAACGGCGTGAGCATCAGCGACGTGTCGCAAAACGGCATTGCTCTGGACGTTGGCGCTGGCGTTGGCCAGTCCAGCGCGGATCTGCCTGGGGGCATGGTTTTCAACGGCGCGGCCGATTCCCGCATCAAGACGCCTGCGTCCGCGCTGCTGTCGCTCGGCTCGGGGGATTTTTGCATTGATGGTTTTCTGCGCACAACGGTTACCGGGTCGCACCAGACGATCCTTGATACACGCGGCAGCAGCGTGCAGGGGATCGGGCTCTATGCCGGTGAGACAGGGAAATTTCTGTACACGAATAACTCGATCTCGCTCATCGACAGCAGTGTCAATTTCCCGCTGACTGCATTTCATTGGGCTGTGGAGCGAGTGAGTGGAGTCGTGACGGTCTATCTCAACGGCGCGGCCCGAGGCTCTGCTACAGACTCGCGAACGCTCGGTGCGTTGCCCGAATATGTGATCGGCCAGAACTACATCGGCAGTCAGCCACTGACCGGAACGGCATCCGACATACGGGTGACGCTGGTGGCGCGGTTCATGGGGAACTTCACCCCGCCCACGCCGCCTCTGCCGACATCTTGATTGCGGCGGCAAGCTGCACCACAACAACCCGCTTCGGCGGGTTTTCTTTTTGCAAAACAGCCTGGAGGATGGCGAATGAAAAGAATGCTGCTCGCAATGATCGGCGTGCATGAAGGACTCAGCGCGCAACAGAAGCAGGACCTTGTCGGAGCTGCGATTCACACGGCCCCGGGGGCGTCGGCAGGAGGCGCTTTCAAACTGTCGGACATGCCACTGAGTGAATGGCTCGTGGTCGCATCGATCGCCTTTGTGATCCTGCAGGCCTTGTACCTGATCTGGAAGTGGCGCCGCGACTACAAGCGTCAGCTACAGCGTGAAGAGGACCGAGCTTTGCTGCATGGCAAGGAGAGATATCAGCATTCCCATCAGCCGGATACCGATCTGGGGGCGCTATGAGCAATAAAGCAAAACTGATCGCCGCCATCGGCGCCGCCGTGGCTGCCCTGGCCGTGCCCCTGGTTGCCAAGTACGAGGGAACGGTGCAGACCACATACCGCGACCCCGTGGGCATCGTGACCGCATGCACAGGCCACACAGGGCCAGAGCTGCAGATGGGCCAGGCATTCACGCGCGAGCAGTGCGAAGACATTCTCTACAGCGATCTACTCAAGCACACGGCCGCGCTGGAGTGCGTAAGAGCGCCCATGACGGACGGGCAGAAGGCCGCATTCCTGAGTTTCGCATTCAACGTTGGAAACGCGGCATTTTGCTCCAGCACGCTGGCGCGCAAGGCGAACGCGGGCGACATGCTTGGCGCCTGCGCGGAGCTGAGCCGCTGGACCTATGCCGGTGGCAAGCAGCTGCCGGGCTTGGTCAACCGGCGCGCGGCTGAGCGGCAACTGTGCGAAAAGGGTCTGTCATGAAATCTCTTTTGATTGCCGCAGCCGTCGCGCTTGTCGGCTGCACCGTGGTCCCGGCTGACACCGCGTACCAAGCCTGCCGCGTGATCGAAGTCGCAGCAGCCGAGGCCGAGATGGCGCCGGCCTGGTACATCAGCGCCGGGAAAGTGCTGGACCGCTGCGGCGTTTCTGAGGCCCGCGAGCGCGCAGAGGAATCCGCATGCGCGGCCCATCGCCGCAATGGCTACCAGTGCGAGGGCCAGCAATGATCTCCGCGCTCTACACCCATCTGGCCGCCGCCAGCGCAGCCCTGGCCATCGGAGCGGGCGGCGCCTGGTGGGCCCAGGGCCAGCGCTACGGCCTGCAGATCGAGCAGCTGCAGCACCAACAAACCAGCGCTGCACTGGTAAGCACGCAACAGGCCGTCAGGGACATGGCCGGATTCCAGAAAGGACTGACCGATGCACTCGCCAATTTCCAGGCCACGGGCCAGCGCAACCAGGCCGCGCAGCAGGATATGGACCGCAGCCTGCGTGAGCTGCGCACTGCTACTGCAGGCCTGCGGGGCGACTTTGCCGGCCTCCCCGAGCGCATCGCTGGAGCTGCCCAGCCCGCCCTCGCTCAGTACGCCTCAACCTGCACAGCCGTACTCCAAGAGCTGGCAGACCGAGGTGGACGCATGGCAGAGCGCGGTGCAGACATCGCGCGAGCGGCTGATGGCCACGCCGCTGACGCCGCGCTGATGCGGGATGCGTGGCCAAAGGTTGTGCGCTAAAAAAGGTGTTGACGAAGTACGGAATCCGTACTACATTAATACCCATGGCAGCAAATTGCGGCCACCCGCACCGCAGGGCATAGTGGTAGGAGATAAAAATGAATGCTCGCAATGAGTTCAAGGCAGCTTGGAAATTCATCCGCGCCAACCGCATTGCTGCCACCGCAATCATTGACAAGTTCTGGAACTCGGAGGACTACGTCACAGAAGATGCCGCATACCGGAGTCTGGGCTGCGCAAGCTCGATGCTGTGGCCTGCCATCCGTTCCGTGCGCATGAGAGAGCATGTTGCACCTTCACTGGCCAAGCGGCTGGAAGCACGCACCGACCGCGATGTGTACAACTACAACTGAACGGGGAAATTCTTCGTGGCCGGACCTGTTCTTCCTCGAAACCATCCCTTGTTTTTGCACATCATGATGGGCGGTAAGCCATGGGCTCCAAGGGAGACTAGCAGCATCACGCGAGTCTATTTTGAGGCGAGCCACATCAGGGGCGGCGATTGGTGGATGCTGTCGAGCGACTGGAAGCGACAAGGGCCGGCTCAGTTCCGCGAACTTACGGACTCGCAACGCCTATTTTTCCCTATTGGCTACTGGGATGTGGCTACCCAGGCGTGGGTACTCGACCCGCGCCAAAAAATGCAAGTGGAGCGCGGATGGACGCCTCAGGCGTATTCCGACTTCATGTCCGCCGCGCTGAAGCGGCGCACGTTCGCCCCTATGCGTCCTCCTGCGGAAGTTCTGACGCTAGACGGGTTCATCATGGAAGAAAACCTGGAAGTCATGTTTGTTGGGGGGAAAGTTTTGCACCGACATCACTGGGACACAAGAAGGTTGCTTGGCCGAAAAATGATCGCTTGGCATAGATTTGGATCGTGGCATCTCCGCGGCAATTCAATGATGAGCTATGGAGACGGATACATCAAAGTTCTTGAGCATGGCCCTCACTCCACCCCGTTGGCCTGGTGTGTCGTGCCAGATGATGAAGATGATCCTTTTCTCATCGAGGGACGAAGTTTCGTTTCGGAGTTCAGCTACCTCTACATAGAAGATCCTGGCATCTCCCTAATGACAATTGACGGGCGGCGGATATCTCCTGTCCGCCGTCCTGCCCCGCAAACAGAACTACCAGTATCAGCATGAGCCATCTGCTCTATATCGCCCTCAATGACCAGCTCCGTGAACGCGTGCAGCCAGAAGACTGTGACGCCGTGGAGCAGGCCGGTATTATCGACCGCACACTGCTGCCAGTGCTTCATGCCGGGCAGGGATGGGCAAACAGCCGCAAGAGCGGGTACACCGTGCGCGGCGAGATCCACGCTAACGCGGCCAGTTTCGAGCTGCTGGACGAGGGGGTTTCTATCGCCGTGCTGGCTGTCGCGCTGCACTCCAAGACCAGCGGCCGTATGTGGAGCTGGTTGCATGAGCACTCGCCGCGACCGTTGCCAGAAAATGGCGAGGCACCGCCTCCGGCATGGGTGGCGTTGCGCTATGACGTTCCCGAGGTGGCGCTGCCAGACTGGATCGATTGGTGGGCGAAGCATGTGGGATATGCATTGCTGATGAGGGAGGGGTGGTGATGACTGCAAGCGACCTCCGAGCCTGGCAGGCCCGCCACAGTTACACCTACAACACTGCGGCCGAGGCGCTCGGGATGGGCCGCACCACGTTCGCAGAGTACCTCAAGCGCGAGGGCCAGTTGCCGCGCTGGCTGGCGTTGGCCTGCGCTGCGGTAGATGCCGGCTTGCTCCCGGTTGGCGATTCTGCCTCAGCATCGGCCGCGTGAGGCCAACGGAAAAGCCCCTCGGCAGCCAACAAGGCGCCGAGGGGCTTTTCCGTTTCCAGACCACGAGAATGCACGGATAGTGCACGGATTCTGCTAACTCTTTGTCATCTCACGATCTGACGCGGGTTCAATTCCCGCCAGCTCCACCATCCAAGACACCGCCACACACTGATGACCTCAGCGTGTGGCGGTTTTTTTTGCCTTCAAGTGTCCTGCGGTGTCGTCGGAATCGCGCGGATTTCGCACGGGCTGCGGGAACGGGTTCGGCAAGGAGGCTGGCCCAGGGTTGATTCAGCTACTGCCCATGTCTGGCATGGGCTGTTGCGACAATTCCTGGATCAGCGTGAGGCGGAAATGCGCCAGGGCCTTGGCGCCATGCTGTATGTGGTGCAGGTCTGCCACCCCGCCGATGCCCGAGACCAACAGCTCTGGTTTGTTGGACAGGATGACTTCTATGAAGTGGTCAGCCAGTTCTGCTGCCAACAGGGTTTCTGTGCTCTGTTTGCTCATGTGCGTTTCCTCCTTGTGTTGGAAATCGCATGGTATGGCAACGCGGCGAAATAGGGGGCGCCGACTGGGGGGTATGGCCGGCGCCCGGTGTCGATTCTCAGATGGCGAGGCTTGCGCGGTCCTTGCCTTCTATCCACTTGGGCGGCTTGCCGCGGCCTGTCCAGGTGGCGCCGGTTTCTGGGTTGCGGAATTTGGGCTCTCCCACGCTGTGCTTGCTGGCCTTGCCGGATTTGCTCTTGGCGGAGGGGAAGACATCCTCCTTCGTCAAACCATATTGCTGCACCATCGCCTTTGCTTCAGCGATCGCATCGGTTTTCGCATTCTGGATGAGGGCGTCGATTTTTTTCTCAAGCTCGGCTTTTTGTTGCAGCAGGGCCTTGTAGTCGGATGTCATGGCAATGATGATTTTCAGTGGGAGATGCGCGTGTATATCACGGGTATGAATATTTTGTAAGTTATCAGTAAGAAAAAGAGTGTGCAGATGCAGGAACGGTCACCAGCGACGTGGCGCGTTAAGAACAGGTGATGGGGATGGTTTGGGCGACGAGGTGCGCCCAAGAAAAAGGCCAGCGGCTTGCGCTGGCCTGGGAAGAAAGAGCCGGTGCTTTTTGAAAGCTTCCTGGGGGAATGAGAGGGAGGGAGGAGGAAATGCCCCAGACCCGGCAATGAAACGGTGCAGAAACTGAAGGCGATGATGCCTGCCTTGCGCAGGCCGGCCGATGGGTGAGAGGCGAGTCTGCTCGTAGGACGGGGGAGCATCTGCCGAGTCACAGGCTGGTCATCTCCATGCGCGATAAACCGGGAGTTGCGCAACCATGGGGGGGAGCGCATTGTTTTTTTATTGCGCATCCATGTCCATTGCTGCCACGCTGATTCCATTTGTTTTCAACCCGGCCAATCCGATGAGTGCGCCATTGCAGCGCCATCGTTGGCGCCTGTATGGTGCGGGCCTGCTTCTTTCGGCGTCTGCCGGGGTATGGGCGCAGGTTCCCTTCAACGGCACCTACACGCAGAATTTCGACACCCTGTCCGCGTCCGGGGCGGGGCTGGCCTGGGCCAATAACAGCACCTTGCCGGGCTGGTTTCTCTTCAACAAGAACCTGGCATCCATCACCTCTTACGTCGCTGGCAATGGTGCCTCCAACACCGGCAGCTTCTACAGCCTGGGGCTGAGCGCGGACCGTGCCTTGGGGGGCGTGGCATCAGGCGGGGCCTACTTTGGCAGCCCGGCCCAGGGGGCTGTAGCGGGTTGGATTGCGCTGGCAGTGCGCAATGACACGGGTGGCTCGGTCGATGGCATCACCTTGCGATTCAACGGCGAGCAATGGCGCAACGGTGGCAATACGGAACGGCAGCCCATGGTGCTGGAGTACGGCATGGGAGCCACCTTTGCCGACGTGCCTGAATGGCTGCCTGCCGGCGCGAACTTCAATTGGCAATCGCCTGTTGCCACCGGCACTGCTGCCGCCGTGGACGGCAATGTGGCCGGGCGGGTGAACAATGTGGGCGGGGATCTGCGCGGCCTGGGCTGGGCGCCAGGTGCCACGCTGTGGCTGCGTTGGGTAGAGCTCAATGATGTGGGCAACGACCACGGCCTGGCCATTGATGACGTCTCCATCACCCTGGCGCTGCCGGACACCACGGCGCCCACGCTGCAGGCAAGCATTCCCGCGGCGGCGGCGACCGGGGTGGCGCTGAATCCCGAAATCAAGCTGAGTTTCGATGAGGCGGTGAAGCCCGGTAGCGGCAGCTTCGAACTGCGCCAGGGCACCACGGTCGTGGCAACGCTGCAGGCTGGCGATGCAGCGCAGGTGAAATTCAGTGGCTCGACCATCACGCTCAACGCGGGTGTGCGGCTGGCGGTCAATACGCCCTACAGCCTGGTTTCCGTGGGCGAGCCGGTGTTGGATACCTCGGGCAATGCGTGGACCGGCACGACGCTGGGCTTCACGACGGGAGACGAGCCTCCGGTCACCAGGATTTCTGCTGTCCAGGGCTCTGGCGATCAGTCTCCGCTGGTGGGGCAGAAGGTGACGGTGAGTGCCGTGGTGACGGCCTATATGCCTGGACTGAGCGGCTTCTTCGTGCAGGAAGAGGCGGCAGACTCCGATGGCGATGCTGCTACCTCGGAAGGCATCTTTGTCTACTACGGCAACGCCAATCCTGGCGTGGACGAGAGCACGGTGGGCAAGCTGGTGCAGATTTCCGCCTCGGTGAGCGAGTTCCGCAATCAGACCCAGCTCAGCGCCATCACGGACTTCGTGGTCCGCGGCGCGGCGGCCTTGCCGGAGCCGGTGCGCATCGCACTGCCTGTCAGCGACATGGGGCAATGGGAGCGTCTGGAAGGCATGCGTGTGGAGGTGGCATCCGCCACCGCAGGCGGCAAGCTGGTGGTGAGCGATAACCGCACGCTGGGCCGCTACGGCAATGTCACGCTGTCTGCCGATACGCCGTTGGCGCAGTACACCGAAGTCAACGCTCCCAGCGTGGCGGGCTATGCAGCCTACGTGCAGACGCTGCAGCGCAGCCAGATCATTCTCGATGATCGCTCCGGGGCCCAGAATCCCGAGTTCGTGCCGGGTCGTGGCGGCTTGCCGCTGTCGGCGTCCAACACGCTGCGGGCTGGCGATGGCGTGGACCGCGTCATCGGCGTGCTCGACCAGTTCTTTGATGCTGCCGCCAGCGAGCCCTATCTGACCAGCTACCGCGTGCAGCCCACGCAGACGCCGCAGTTCACGGGGGCCGCGCGACCTTCAGCTGCTGAATTGCAGCAGGCCGTGGGAGCGGCTACGCTCAAGATCGCATCGGCCAACGTTCTCAATTTCTTCAACCTGACCGGAGCCACAAGCGGCTCTTCCCAGGTGATGTTCAACACGCCGCTGGGCAACCAGCAGGGCATTCGCGGTGCCAACAGCATTGCCGAGCTGGACAGGCAGCGCGCCAAGATCGTGGCCAATCTGCTGGGGCTGGGCGCCGATGTGTACGGCCTGATGGAGGTACAGAACAATGGCTTTGGCCCGGGCAGTGCCATCCAGGATCTGGCCGACGCCTTGAACGCGAGTGCGGACAAGCCTGCCGGCGCCGTGTATGCGGTGGTCAAGGCACCCTTCAGTGAGGCTGCAGGCACGGTGCCAGGCGCGGGCACGGATGCCATTACCGTGGCCATCCTCTATCGCAGCGACCGCGTCACGCCGGTGGGCAGCGCAGCGGCACCCAATGTCTCTACCTACGATGCCTTCAACGGAAGCATCGGCGGAGCCCGGGTGCCGATTGCGCAGACCTTTGCCGTGGGCGGCAGCACGGAGCAATTCACCCTGGTGGTGAACCATTTCAAATCCAAGGGCAGCGTGCTCGGTGGCGCGGGCAATGCGGACGTGCTCGACGGCCAGGGCGCCAACAACGCGGCGCGCGTGAAGACGGCCCAGCAACTGAGCAGTTGGCTGGCAACCCGGCCCACAGGCGCGACCAGCCCCCACGTGGTGCTGGTGGGCGATTTCAACGCCTATGCAAAGGAAGACCCCATCACCACGCTGGAGACCGGCGGCTATGTCAAGGTCTCCCAGGGTCTGTCCTATGCATTCGACGGAATGTGGGGTTCGCTGGACCATGTGCTGGTGAGCACCAGTCTGCAGCCCAGCGTGGGGCGTGCGGTCAAGTGGGCCATCAATGCCGAGGAGCCCGAGGTGCTCGACTACAACGTCGAGTTCAAGTCGCTGGATCAGCAGGCCAGCTTCTATGCGCCCACTGCTTATCGTTCCAGTGACCACAACCCCATCCTCCTGGGCCTGAATTTCGGTGGCCGGGCGCCCTCGTTCAGTGGCGTGCCTGCCAATGCGCAGGCCGTGGTGGTGGGGCAGGCGGCCGATCTGGCGGACGTGGTGGTGGCCGATGCCGACAGCCCCGTCGTCACACTGTCCATCGTCGCCAGCGGCGGACAGGTGCTGGGCCTGGAGGATGCAGATGCTGCACAGCCCGGCATACAACTGCGCGGCAGCCCCGAACAGGTGTCGCAGCAATTGCGCGCCGCCATGTACATGGCTTCGGTGGCCGGCCCGGCCAGCCTGCAACTGAGCGTGAGCGATGGTGTCCATGCGGCTGTGACGGCCAGCTATCCGCTGATGGCGACCGCAGCGGGCGCGGTGGACCCGGCCAATCGATTCAACATCACCGGAGCAAGCCAGATTGCGGTTGCGGGCGAGGTCGTGGGCGGTGGTGCCAACTGCCGCCTGACCGAGCCGCCGCAGGTCGTGGCGGCACCGGGTACTCCACGTCCTGGGGCCGTGGTGCCACACGGGCTGCTGAAGCTCAATACCGATGGCTGTGATGCGGGTGCGCTCGTGACGGTCAGGCTGACCTATCCGAACGATTTGCCCAGTGGTGCTGAATACTGGAAGTGGGGCCGCACGGCAGATAACACCACGCAGCACTGGTACCGCATACCTGCAACGCTGCAGGGGCGCGTCGTCTCCTTCGTGCTGCGCGATGGCGGCCTGGGCGATGACGATCTTCTGGCCAATGGCCGTGTGGAAGACCCTTCGGCCCTGGTGCTGCCTGCAGCGGTCGGTGGCGGTACGCCAGCGGCGATTCCGTCACTGAGCGAGTGGGCGGTCGCGCTGCTGAGTCTGATGATGGGTGGGCTGGCCATCCGTCTGCGCCGCCGCAACCCTTGATGCTGCCGTGAAAAAAGCCCGGTCTGCACCACGTGCAGGCCGGGCTTTTTGCATTGGGGCAGGGGAAACTGCGGACAGGCATTTGCCCGACTGCGTGCAAGAGGGATAGGTGGGAGAGGATCTTGGTGTGCAACCGCAGGCCGATGCTTGATGATGGCCGGGTTGGGTGCGAAAGTGGCGCGTCTGCTGCTGCGGGCGCCGTCTCGGTGCGAGGAATGAGAGAGATATCCAGAAACGATCGTGCTTGAAAAAGAGCCTGGCTAACCGGCATACCGCTGGCTGGCAAAAACGACTGCAGGCTGAACTGGCCTGACGAGTCGCCCCACGATGAAACTGAACTGCTGCAACACCACGAATGCTGCAGCATGGGTTGAATGATATACGCAAACAAGAATCATTCTCAAATAAACCCAGAACTTTCTCTGGAATTAGAAAAAGCTTGTGTTTTGCGGTTTTCGCCTGCTGGGCTGGTATCTGACGTGGTATCGCTCAAGAAAAAACGCCCCGGCTGCGGAGGCGGCCGGGGCGCTGAATGGAGCGTTCCATGCGATCAATCCAGGAAGGACACATGCTAGGGGTTTTGAATGAGAGCGCTTGCGTCTGCGTCTCCGGTCCTTCCTGGTTGTCAAGTGTAAATTGAAACAAGGTGCTTGATGGGGTCAAAGCAGCCGAAGTTGCATGCATCTGAGCCGTAACGCTGTTTTTTTGTATTCCGATGCAACCGCCTCAAGCCAAATGCGCCGTGCAATGCAAAAAGCCCGCTGTGGAGCGGGCTTTTTTCTGGGAATGTGGACGATGGCTCTTACGCGACCATCGTTTTACGGCAGAACGTCTCTGCGGCTGTCACCGTTGTTTTTTTCGTCGTAGTGCACGACGCGCCGGCGTGAGATACAGCATTGCCTGCGCAGACAACCACGGGATTATAGCAGAGGCAGAATTTGCCGCTGGAGCCATGGGCCTGTGTTGCCGCTGAAAGGGGTTTGAAGATGAATGAAATGACGCAAAGGCTTGAGGGCCTGCTCGCATCCGGCAAGGACTCGGCCCTGTTGCGCTGTACCTTGGGCAAGACCTATCTTGAAAACGAGGCGCCTGAGGTGGCCCATTCACACCTGGAGCGGGCCATTGAGCTTGATCCCGGCTATTCGGTGGCGTGGAAGCTGCTGGGCCGGGCATTGCTGGCGCTGGGCGACGCTGCTGGAGCGCGGCGGGCGTGGAATACGGGATTGGCCTGCGCGCAGCAGAAGGGGGATGCCCAGGTCGTAAAGGAGATTGGGGTGTTCCTCAAGCGCCTGGACAGGCAGCAGGCGGGCTGAGTCGAGATCCTGCGAAAGGGTGTGTGTGGGTACGGGTGCGGGTGCGGAGCGGGATTCACGCCTGCAAAAGAGCTTCCCTGGCCAGGGCGTCGGCCTCGGTGTTGCGGTGGCGGGGTATCCAGCGCAGTTGCACGTGCTCGAATCCCGCCAGCATGGTGCGGGCCTCATCAAAGAGGTCTGCCAGGCGCACGATGGGCTTGATGGGGCGTGGCGATGGAGTCAACTGCTCCACCAGGATGCTGCTGTCCGTGAAGATGTTCAGGCGGCGCGCCTGCAGGACTTGCAGGGCCTGCAGCGCGGCCATCAGGGCGCGCAGTTCGGCTTCGTTGTTGCAGCCTCGCTCGGGGCAGGGCTCGGACAGAAGGTGGCGGCGTCCGTCGGGTGCGGTGATGACGGCGCCCATGGCCATGCGTCCGGGGTTGGGTACGGCGCTTGCATCGATGTAGGCAGTCCAGAGGTCGGCATCTGAGAGCGCGGGGTCGCAGGCGCTTGGGCGTGATGGGGGCTTTTCCAGAGGCATGCCTGCATCATGCGGCAGCGGTGGAGGTTCGGTCGCATTTCTTGTCGGATGGCGCGGGACAATGCAGGTCTGCAAATCACCGAAACCGAAGAAGGCAGCGAATGATCAGGATTCTGGGCAAGTCATCGTCCATCAATGTGCGCAAGGTGCTGTGGCTTTGCGTGGAGTTGGGAATTTCTTTCGACCAGGAGGAATGGGGTTCAGGCCATCGATCGACGCAAGAGCCGGGATTTCTGGCGCTCAATCCGAATGCGATGGTTCCGGTGCTGCTTGATGGACCGCTGGTGCTGTGGGAGTCCAATACCATCTGCCGCTACCTGGCGGCCCGCCATGACCGGCAGGACCTGCTGCCGGCAGCGCCCGCCGAGCGCGCGCTTGTCGAGCAGTGGATGGATTGGCAGGCCACCGAGCTGAACAATGCCTGGCGCTATGCCTTCATGGGATTGGTGAGAAAAAGTCCGGAGCATCAGGACCCCGCGCAACTGGCTGGCAGCATGGCGAACTGGCATCGCCACATGCGCATTCTGGAAGACCAGTTGTCGCGCACCGGCGCCTTTGCTGCTGGCACGCAATTGAGCCTGGCCGATATCGTGCTGGGTCTGTCCACGCACCGCTGGATGTCGGCGCCCATGGAGCGCCCTGAATTGCCTGCAGTCCGCGCCTACTACGAACGGCTTTGCGAGCGGCCGGGCTTTCGCCTGCATGGCGCCAACGGCATGCCTTGACGGCGGTCTGGCGCCCTGCGTGACAAAGCCCGCCAAGTTTCCTGCGGGCTTTGGTTGTTGAAAGCGTGGGGTCAGGGGGCGACGCGCACCAGCATCATGTCGGCCTTCGAGCCTGCACCACGGGTCAGGACCGGGTGGACGGTGTCATTGATGAAGATGAGTTGGTTACCCTGGGTAATGCGTGAGGTGACCGTGTACTGCGAGGCAGGATTCAGGCGGCTGGGCTCGACGGGCAGCTTGAAGCTGTAGGGCGGCTTGAGGCCTTCTAGCCGCATGGACTGCTGGGATATCACCGGGGCGGGAGCATCGGCGCGCGAGGTGTCCTGCAATTCGACGACCAGCACGGCATCGGGCGCAAGCGGAGCGGGCTCCCTCAGGTCAACCGTTCCCATGACCGCAGTGACGGGCGCATTGGGCGCCGGCTGGGTCTGGGCGCATGCACCCAGCAGTGCTGCGGACATCACGAGGGCCAGGGTTGTGCGGCGCTGAAGGCTGTTGGAATTCATTGGAGCTCCTTCTTGATTTGGGAGACCCAGTCTGGCCTGACGCGGCTTGAGGGGCTGTAGGAGCAGACTCAACGCAAGCTGCTGCCATTTCCCAAAGTCTCATGGGCCGATCTGCTGGCTGGTTGCCAGTCTTGGAGGCAAGGGTGTGAAAGGTTTGTGCCCGTGCTGCGGGCGCTGCGCTGGCGACGCTCGATTGAACACTTGCGATCTGGACAGACAAAAGCCCCTGGCTCTTTCGAACCAGGGGCTTGAATCATTTGGTCGGAGCGGCGGGATTCGAACTCGCGACCCTCTGCTCCCAAAGCAGATGCGCTACCAGGCTGCGCTACGCTCCGACTAAAACGCTATTGTAGCGTCAAAAAAATGGGTATTTTCGCAATGGGCGAATTTTTTGCTTAACGCGAGCCAGGTCCCGGGCCGCGGTTGGCCAGGTGGCGGAAGGTGATGCGGCCCTTGGTCAGGTCGTAGGGCGACATCTCCAGCGACACCTTGTCGCCAGCCAGGATGCGGATGTGGTGCTTGCGCATCTTGCCGCCGGTGTAGGCGATCAGCTGGTGTCCGTTTTCCAGCGTCACACGAAAGCGAGAGTCAGGCAGGACTTCCGTGACGGAACCCTGCATTTCAATCAGTTCTTCTTTGGCCATGTGTTCAATCTCTCAGGTCTGGGTCGGTTGCGGCACTCACTTGTCGGAACCACGAAGGCCTTGCCTGGCCCACAGAACATGGGGTACGTGGGCCGAGGCTGAAAAAGCAGTGGATGTTCTGCGCAAGAGGCGCAGACCGAACGGAAGGCCAGGTCACAATGGTGTCGCAAAGGCAAAGCCCGGCAACAGCTAAACCTCCCAATTCTACAGCGTTGCATTCCCGCGCGTGTGCGGCCCAATGCGGTCGTCGCACGCAAAACACAGGTTGGATTTTTGCTGGAACGGTGCTGCCTTTGTCATCTGCGTTTCATCCGCGGCCTCCGGAAAGCGTGCGCTTGGCTTCGAGGCGGGCGTGACAAGTGCTGAAAGCGGCGGGAGGAGTTGAGGGCGAGGGGTGTGGGTTGGCTAGAATCCGCCCACAACTTCTATTACTTTCATAGCAAAACCTCGATGTCTGATCGACTTGCCGTTCTCTCCCAGTATCTTTTGCCCAAGCAGGCGCTGACTGCCGTCATGGGGCGCCTGGCCCAGGCGCGTGCTGGCGACCTGACCACGGCAGTCATCCGGCGCTTCATTGCACGCTATGGCGTGGACATGTCGGAGGCGGCCGATTCCGATCCTGCGGCCTATGCCAGCTTCAACGAGTTCTTCACGCGGGCGCTCAAGCCCGGTGTGCGGCCGCTGGCTTCGGCTGACTGGGTCTGTCCGGTGGATGGGGCCATCAGCCAGATCGGCGCCATCGAGGGCGAGCAGATCTTCCAGGCCAAGGGGCACAGCTACAGCGCCACGGCGCTGGTCGGCGGCGATGCGCAGTTGGCACGGCAGTTCGACAACGGGCATTTCGCCACCATCTACCTGAGCCCGCGCGACTACCACCGCATCCACATGCCCTGTGCAGGCCGGCTGCGGCGCATGATCTATGTGCCGGGCGAACTGTTCTCGGTCAACCCGGTCACGGCGCGCGGCGTGCCGGGCCTGTTTGCGCGCAACGAGCGCGTGGTCTGCGTTTTCGATACCGACCATGGCCCCATGGTGCTGGTGCTGGTGGGGGCCACCATCGTGGGCAGCATGGGAACGGTGTGGCACGGCATCGTCAATCCGCCCCGTCCCGGACGCATCCAGGACTGGCGCTATGACGACCAGTCCATCGTCCTGGGCCAGGGCGAGGAAATGGGGCGCTTCCAGCTGGGCTCCACCGTCGTCATGCTGTTTCCCGCATCGGCAGGGCTTCGCTTCAACGAGCAGTGGACGCATGCTGCGCCCGTGCGCCTGGGCCAGAAGATGGCCGGGCGCAACGAGGCCTGAGCCTGGATGGATGATCGATGAAACCGGGCCCAGGCCCGGTTTCTTTCAAAGGATCCAGCTCAGGGCTTCAGGGCGCCGCTGTGTGGTGAACATCGAAGGCGTGATGCTCAGCCGTTCAGGCCTGACGGGGTCTTCATGGCCGACCAGGTAGACCATCAGTTCGCGGCGACGCAGTATCACGTGGCTGACCTTCTCGGCCTTGCCGTTTTGCGTGACATGCGTGCCGGGGCGAAACAGCGGCATCTGGAAGGTGAAGCTGCGCGGATCGGCCGGTGGCGCGATCGCGGTGCTGGGAGGGGCTTCGAGTGTGGCAACCATAGGCTTGATGTGCATGAGTGGACGCTGCCAACACTATCGACACTGCCGCGCCAAACTGTAGGGCCGCCGGGGTGCGGCCACGAGCAATCATGCCTGCGGGTGGGAAACGCCGAGGATGGCGTGCAGACGTGCGCTGGTCGTCGTGTACTGCAGCAGCGGTTTTTCGCCCTGCAGATACTCGGCGGCGGCAAAGGCCGCCATGGTGGCTTCATGGAAGCCGCACAGGATCAGCTTGTGCTTGCCCGGGTAGCTGACGATGTCGCCAATCGCATAGATGCCTGGCGCATCGGTGGCCTGGGTTGCAGGGTTCACCAGCAGCTGCTTGCGTTCCATGGCCAGGCCCCATTCGGCGACCGGGCCCAGGCGGGGGGAGATACCCAGGCAGACGACCAGTTGCTGCGCCGCCAGTTCGTGCTCCTGGCCTTCGCCATCCATCCATTGGACGGCGCGCAGTTGGCCTGCATCGGCATGCAGTTGCGTGATCTGGCCGATCACCACGCGGATGGCGCCGCTGTCGCGCAGCTCCTGCAGGCGCTCCAGCAGTGCGGCCGAAGCCTGGAAGGCGTCGCGGCGGTAGAGCAGGTAGGTGGCCTGGGCCTTGTCGGCGCAGGCAATGGCCGCGGCCACGGCCTCTTCGTCGCCACCGTGGACGATGGCGGTCCGGCCGCGCACCATTTCCAGATCGGCAGGATGGTAGTGAAGCTGGCCTGCAGCCAGCAGCTCCACGCCGGGCACCTTCAGCGCCTTGGGCACAAAGGCGCCCACGCCAGCTGCAATGAAGACGCTGCGCGCATGTAGTTCAAGGCCGTGCGTGGTCTGCGCCAGCCAGCGGCCATCGTCCATGCGCTGCAGCTGGGAGACCTGCTGGGAAAGGTGCAGCTGCGCGTCCATGGGCGCGACCTGCCGCTGCAGCAGCTGGACCAGTTCATGGCCTGTGCATACCGGAATGCCGGGAATGTCGTAGATGGGCTTGTCGCCGTACAGCTGCGCGCACTGCCCGCCCACATGGGGCAGGGCATCGACGACATGGCAGCGAATGCCTTGCAGGCCCAGCTGGAACACCTGGAACAGGCCCGCCGGGCCCGCGCCTATGACGAGGGCATCGGTCTGGATCGGTTGCGTGCCGGAGGTGTCTTGCATGGGCTGCGCGGCTTCAGCGTTCGAGCTGGTCGATCTTGCCGGGCTTGCCGTTCCAGTCGTCGGCGTCGGGCAGCGAGGCCTTGCGCTTGGTGATGCTCTTCCAGCCCTTTTCCAGCGACAGCTCGGCATTGAGCTTGATGAAGGCCAGTTGGTCGGCGGGGACGTCTTCCTCGGCAAAGATGGCATTGGCCGGGCATTCGGGAATGCACACGGCGCAGTCGATGCACTCGTCAGGATCGATCACGAGGAAGTTGGGGCCTTCGCGGAAGCAGTCCACGGGGCAGACATCCACACAATCTGTGTATTTGCACTTGATGCAGTTTTCGGTGACGACGTGAGTCATGGGAGTCTTTTATGGCAGTGTGAATGTCGGTATCAACCCGGGATTCTAAAATTTTTCAGGAGCCAGTCCCGCACATGGCAAGGATTCTGGCGCGGACTGCTGCGGTTTTCCGAAAGCCCACGAGCCGGCATGTGCCGGCTCGCGAAGCGGGACTGTCCAGTTGCTCAATCCAGCAGTGCAGCGCCTGCGGTAGCGTGGCTGGCCGTGTCCACAAGGATCAGCGCACCCAGCTGGCGGGCCTGGGCGAAGGGCGCTGCGGGAATGCTTTCCTGCAGCAGCAGCTCCACGCGGCCGATGGCGTTGGGCTCCAGCTGGGTGGCCTCTTCCTGGGCCAGCGTGTGGATGTTCAGGCGGTGCACCACGCGGCGGGCCTTGGCCTTGATCCAGCGGTGACCATGCAGCGCCAGGTAGGTGCGGCCGGGGACCAGCGGCTGCTCGTCCATCCAGGCCACGGTGGCGGTCAGCTCGCGCTTGCTGGGCCATGCGGGCTGCGCTTGCGGGGCGTCGAAGTCGTCATCGGCAGCGGCCGCTGCAGCCGCAGGGGCTGCGACGAGCCAGTCGCCGCGCGAGACGTCGACCTCGCGGTCCAGCGTGATGCCGGCCGACAGGCCTGCGTCGATGGAGCCGGGAACGCGGGCATGGTCCAGCACCTGGGCAATCACGGCCTGCTGGCCGCTGGGCAGGATCTGCACCGCGTCGCCCACGCGTGCGCGGCCTGCGGCCACGCGGCCCCAGAACACGCGGCGGCCCTGGCTGGTATCGGCCGAGGACGAGAATTTCTCCACCCATTGCACGGGAAAGGCCAGCGCCAGGCCGGTGTCGGTCGGCGTGTTGGGCAACTGCTCCAGCAGTTGCAGCAGGCTGGGGCCGTCGTAGCCGGCCCAGCCGGGCTCGGCGTTGACCACATTGAAGCCCTTGAGGGCCGAGACGGGCACGGTGGCTGCGGAGGCAATGCCGGCCTCGGCCGTGAAGCGCTCCAGCGCGCCGCGGATGTGGACGAAGGCCTGTTGCGGGTCTTCGACGGCGTCGAGCTTGTTGACGGCAAACACCAGCGAGTGCACGCGCAGCAGGTGGGCCAGCAGGCTGTGGCGGCGTGTCTGCGGCAGCAGGGTGAGCTGCGGGTTCTTCCAGTCGAGCTTGGTGGCATCGACCAGCACCACGGCGGCGTCGGCGCTGCTGGCGGCGGTGACCATGTTGCGCGTGTACTGCTCATGGCCCGGCGCGTCGCCGATGATGAACTTGCGGCTTTCGGTGGCGAAGTAGCGGTAGGCCACGTCGATGGTGATGCCCTGCTCGCGCTCGGCCGACAGGCCGTCGGTCAGCAGCGCCAGGTCGGTCTCGCCGCTCTTGGTGACGCCGGCCAGCTGGTCCTGCAGCACGGCGCGCGTGTCCACCAGCAGGCGGCCGATCAGCGTGCTCTTGCCGTCATCGACGGAGCCGCAGGTGATGAAGCGCAAGGCCGAGGCGTTGGCGGCGGTCTGCTGTGTGGCCTGGCTGGCCTGGGTGGCCGTGGAATCCGCGACGGCTGCGTCGGCGGCAATGCTTGCGGTGGTCATCAGAAATATCCGTCCTTCTTGCGCTTTTCCATGGAGGCGTCGCTGGTCTTGTCGTCCATGCGCGTGGCGCCGCGTTCGCTGACTTCGGCGGCCAGGGTTTCGAGCACGATGTCGGCTGCCGTGGCGGCTTCGCTTTCCACGGGGCAGGTGC
Source organism: Delftia sp. NA_296.1 (assembly GCF_052692095.1). Classification (NCBI taxonomy): domain Bacteria; kingdom Pseudomonadati; phylum Pseudomonadota; class Betaproteobacteria; order Burkholderiales; family Comamonadaceae; genus Delftia; species Delftia sp. NA_296.1. The sequence goes on from NZ_JBQZGF010000012.1 coordinate 37,084, forward strand.
AGGTGATGTCGCCCACGGTGCGAAAGCGCACGTCGCGCACCACGACTTCCTCGCCGTCGCGCGGGGGCGTGAGTTCGGTCACGGGCACCAGCAGGCCGCGGCGCTCCACCACTTCGCGCTTGTGCGTGTAGTAGATGCTGGGCAGGGCGATCTGCTCGCGCTCGATGTATTGCCAGACATCGAGTTCAGTCCAGTTGCTGATGGGGAACACGCGGAAGTGCTCGCCGGGGGCCAGACGCGTGTTGAACAGCGTCCACAGCTCGGGGCGCTGGGCCTTGGGCTGCCATTGGCCGAAGCTGTCGCGGTGGCTGAAGATGCGTTCCTTGGCGCGGGCCTTTTCCTCGTCGCGGCGGGCTCCGCCGATCAGGGCGTCGAAGCGGAATTCATCGATGGCCTCCAGCAGTGTTACCGACTGGTGGACGTTGCGGCTTTCGCCCGGATGGGCCAGGCGCACTGTGCCGCGTGCCATGGAGTCCTCGACGCTGCGCACGATGAGTTCGGCGCCGAGCTCCTTGGCGCGCAGGTCGCGGAAATCGGTCACTTCCGGGAAGTTGTGGCCAGTGTCGATCATCAGCAGCGGATAGGGGATGCGGCCCTTGCCGAAGGCCTTTTCGGCGCAGCGCAGCATGACCAGCGAGTCCTTGCCGCCCGAAAACAGCAGGGTGGGGCGCTCGAAGGCGGCGGCCACTTCGCGCAGCACGAAGATGGTTTCCTCTTCAAGGGCGTCGAGGTGGCGGTTGCTGAGATGGCTCAGCACGGAGGTGTCCACACGGGCATTCATTTCTTGGTTTCCAATCAGATCGGTGTCAAACCCTGCAGGCTTCACTTCTTGGCATGCAGGCCGCATTCCTTGGCCGCTTCATCCTCCCACCACCAGCGGCCGGCGCGGAAGTCCTCGCCAAGGCTGACGGCGCGCGTGCAGGGTGCGCAGCCGATGCTGGGATAGAACTGGTCGTGCAGGGGGTTGTAGTCCACGCCGTGGCTGGCGATGTAGTGCCAGACATCGCCCTGGGTCCAGTCGGTCAGCGGGTTGAACTTGGTCAGGCCCTTGGTCTCGACCTCGCTGCGGTCCACGGCGGGCACGTCGGCGCGGGCATTGGACTGCTCGCGGCGCAGGCCCGTGATCCAGGCGCTCTTGCCGGCCAGCGCACGCGCCAGCGGCTCCATCTTGCGCACGCCGCAGCAGGCCTTGCGCAGCTCGATGCTGCGGTACATGGCGTCCTGGCCGTTGTCGCGGATGAAGTGGATCACCGATTCGAGCTGCGGCCGGTAGACCTTGACGCTCAGGCCGGGCAGCGACTGGGTGCGCTCCAGCAGGGCCAGGGTCTCGGTGTGCAGCGCGCCGGTGTCCAGCACGAAGACGGGGATGTCCAGGCCCAGGCGGTGGATGATGTCGGTGATCACCACATCCTCGGCGCCCAGGCTGGAGGCCTGCGTCACGGCCTCGGCGCCCAGCGCCGCAGCCTCGCGCAGCAAGGCCTCGGTGGCGGCCAGCTTGTCGGCAAAGCCGCTGCTGGCACGGCCGTTGACCTCGGTGGCCTTGGCCGATGCCTGTCGCGACAGAAAGCTTTGCGCACCCATGTCAGGCCGCCTTGACGAAGTGGGGCTCGGGATGCACGGCATCACCCTGGTAGAAGCCGTGGAAGCGGTCGAGCTGGCGCTGGGCGTCGGCGATGTCCACGCCTTCGCGCAGCACGGCCACGTCGAAGCCGCAGCGCTGCATCTGCACCAGCTGGTCGATCAGCACGTCGCCCGTGGCGCGGATCTCGCCCTGGAAGCCCAGGCGCTTGCGCAGCAGGCGGGCCTGGCTGAAGGCGCGGCCATCGGTGAACTTGGGAAAGTTGAGGTCGATGCGCTGCACGCCGGTCAGATCCAGCGTGAAGGGATCGGCGTCATTGGCCGGGGCGATGATGGTCTGCTGGCCTTCGGCCGGGCTTTGGTGCTCTTGGGCGGCGATGATTTTCATGGGGATCTCCTGCGGCTCTCACCTGGGGTTAGGCGGCCGCTTCCTCGGTGTGCTTGGCGGGGTGGCGGGCGGCATTGCCGGCGGCCTTGAACGGGTCGATGCCCACGCGGCGCACGGTGGCGATGAAGGTCTCGAAACGGCCGCCTTCGCTTTGGCGCTGCTCGCGGTAGGTGGCCAGCAGGGCTTCGATCACGCCGGGCACTTCGGCGGCGCTGAACGAGGGGCCGATGATCTTGCCGGGCGTGGCCGGGCCGGACAGGTGGGAGCCGTCGGCGCCGCCCAGCGTGATCTGGTACCACTCCTTGCCGTCCTTGTCCACGCCCAGGATGCCGATGTGGCCGCTGTGGTGGTGGCCGCAGCTGTTGATGCAGCCGCTGATGTGCAGGTCGATCTCGCCCAGGTCCCACAGCTCGTCCAGGTCCTGGTAGCGCTCGGTGATGGCCTCGGCAATGGGCAGGGAGCGTGCATTGGCCAGCGAGCAGAAGTCGCCGCCGGGGCAGGCGATCATGTCGGTCAGCAGGCCGATGTTGGGCTTGGCCAGGCCCAGGGCCTTGGCCGCCTTGTACAGCTGGGGCAGCTGGTCGCGGCGCACCCAGGGCAGCAGCAGGTTCTGCTCATGGGTGACGCGCATCTCGCCGGCCGAGAACTGGTCGGCCAGCGCGGCGGCGGCATCCATCTGGTCGGCCGTGGCGTCGCCGGGCGCGTAGCCCAGGCGCTTGAACGACAGCAGCACGGCGCGCAGTTGCGGGTGGCGGTGCGGGCGCACGTTGCTGATCAGCCAGCGGCCGAAGTCCTTGTCTTCCTCGGCGGCCGTGCGCAGCAGGGCCAGGGTCTCGGCCTCGGCATTGGCGGGCGACAGGTCCAGCTCGGGCTCGCGGAAATTGGCGGCCACCCGGTCGTACTCGGCTTGCGTGATGGTGTGGGGACCACCCTCGACCTCGACGATCTGGCGGAATTCCTCATCGACCTGGTCGATGAAATTCTGTCCTTCGGACTTCACGAGGATCTTGATGCGCGCCTTCCAGGCGTTGTCGCGGCGGCCGTAGCGGTTGTAGACGCGGATCACGGCTTCCAGGTAGTTCATCAGCTGGTTCCAGGGCAGGAACTCGCGCAGCACCGGGCTGATGGTGGGCGTGCGGCCCATGCCGCCGCCCACGCGCACCTTGAAGCCCAGCTCGCCAGCCTCGTTCTTGAGCAACTGCAGGCCCACGTCGTACCAGCCCAGCGCGGCGCGGTCTTCCTCGGCGCCGCTGATGGAGACCTTGAACTTGCGCGGCAGGAAGCTGAACTCGGGGTGCAGCGTGCTCCACTGGCGCAGGATTTCGGTGAAGGGGCGGGGGTCGGCGATCTCGTCGATGGCAATGCCCGCCAGCGCGTCGCTGTTGATGTTGCGGATGCAGTTGCCGCTGGTCTGGATGCCGTGCAGGTTCACGCTGGCCAGCAGGTCCATCACGTCGGCGGCCTTGGACAGCGGAATCCAGTTGTATTGGACGTTGGTGCGCGTGGTGAAGTGGCCGTAGCCGAACTTCAGGTCGGAGCCGATGCGGCGGCCGTCGTGCAGCGGGATGTCGCCCAGCCGGTCCTGGGTGGCGCGGGCCTCGGCCAGCAGGGCGGCGTCGGGCTGGTCGTACTCGCGGGCCACGCGGGCCAGCACGCGCAACTGGGCGCTGGACAGTTCGCCGTAAGGCACGGCCACGCGCAGCATGGGCGCGTAGCGCTGCACATACCAGCCGTTTTGCAGGCGCAGGGGCTTGAACTCATCCTCCGAGAGCTTGCCGGCCTGCCAGCGTTCGAGCTGGTCACGGAACTGCTCGGCGCGCAGGCGGATGAACTGTTTGTCGAATTCGGTGTATTGGTACATGGCGCTTCGGATGTGGGGTCTTCGACTGCCGCCAGTGGCGGCGGTGCAGGGGTTCATTGCGTGGCACCGAGGCACTTGCGGGAAACGCGCGCAGAACCCTGCATGGACGGAAATGTAAGCAATGGCCTTATAGAAGCAAACGATTGTTTTGTCCTGCAAGTATGTGGATATGGATATAAGTGAATGGCAGCAGGCTTTGTGGGGCTGGGCATGTCAAACGCATGGGCGGTCGATATGCTTTCCGGCCAGAGGGAGGATTTCAGAATGCGAAACCGTTGTGCTGCCATCGGGCTGGCCTTGGCATTGGCAACCGCTGCTCAGGCGCAGGTCCAGAAGCCGGCACAGCCGCCGTCCCCGTTGTCAGCAGCGCACACAGCTGACACGCCTGAACCCGACGAATCCGCACGGGAATCAGCCTGGGATGCGTATCTGCATCGCGTGGCGGCGCAGTTGGCCGGTTCTGGCAGCGGGCGCGATCTGGCCTTTGCGGCCATCCTGATCAATCTGTCGGTCCCACCCTTCCTGCAAGAGGATGCCGACAGCCGAGCCCCGCAATGGCGCCAGGCCGCCTTGGAGCGGGCCGGGCAGGACGTGCTGGCCTACCAACTGCTGGCTGCCAGGGCGCCTGAACGTGAAGGCGAGTTGCGGTCGCAGGCTGCGCGCCGCTGGCTGGCGCTGGAACCCAGCAATCTCACTGCGCTGATGTGGCAGGCGCTGGGGCCGCAGGAGTTGCTGACTGCCGCGCGCGACAGCCGCTATGCGGACCTGCACATGTATGAGGGCGTGCGCTGGATGCAGTCGGTGCTGCTGAAACACCCGCCCACGGCCGAGGAGTTGCAGGCGTTTGGAGGTGGGCAGCCCTACCGCCCCGAGGAAGGCGCTGCCATCACGGCCATGGGCATCTGGGCGGCCTTTGAACTGCCCGGCTACCGGACCTTGATCGATGCCTGCAAGCCCGAAAAGCGGGGCGATGCCCCGGCGCGAGATGCCGACTGCCTGCATGTGGCGCACCTGATGACGGAACGCTCGTCCACCGTGCTGGATGAGGCCTTTGGGCTGGCGATACGGCGCTGGCTTGCCAGAACCCCGGCCGAGCGCGCAGCAGTGCAATCCCGGCGGCATCAGCTGGACTGGCTGATGCACGAGTCCAACCCACTGAGCATGCAGGCGGGTGGCGATCCGTTTGTCCGGCTGTTGTCCGATTCCTCCATCCACAGCGAACAGCAACTGCTGGAGCGCATGCTCAAGGACGCAGGCCGCCCGCTGCAGCCCCCGCCTGGCTGGAGGCTGCCCGTTCCCAAGCACTAGATGCCAACGCTGCGCCTGTCCAGGTCTGCGGGCAGCCGCGCCGCCACCGCCGCCTCGCTCACCCCATAGAGCGCAGCCAGCGCGGCCGGTGTCGCCACTTGCGCCGCCGCACCGCAGGCCTGCAGGCCGCCGCGGCCCAGTAGGGCGATGCGGTCGGCCACCTGCAGCGCATGCTCGGGCTGGTGGGTGGACAGCAGCACGGCCATGCCGCGTGCACGCAGCGCGGCAATCTGGTCCAGCACGCGGATCTGGTTGCCGAAGTCCAGGCTGGCCGTGGGCTCGTCCATGACCAGCAGCGCGGGCTCCTGGGCCAGGGCGCGTGCGATCAGCACCAGCTGGCGCTCGCCGCCGCTCAGCTCGGTATAGGGGCGCAGCGCCAGATGGGCGATGCCCAACTGCTCCAGGCAGCCCAGCGCCAGGGCACGGTCGGCACTTGAAGGCCGGGCCAGCGCAGGCAGGCGCGCGGCACGGCCCATGAGCACCATGTCCAGCGCTTCGAAGCCGAAGACGCCGGCTTGAGCCTGGGGCACATAGCCCACGCGCCGCGCAAACTCGGCACGCGGCCAGCTGTGCACGGGCTGGCCCTGCACGCGCACCTCTCCGGCCAGCGGCGCCAGCAGGCCCAGCACGGTGCGGAACAACGTGGTCTTGCCGCAGCCGTTGGGGCCCAGCAGGCACAGCACCTCGCCTGCGGCAATGGCCAGGTCCAGCCCCTGGCTGACGCGCCGCCGCCCATGGCCCGTAGCCAGGGCCAGCGTCTGCAGCACGGGCGCCGTCGGCATTTCAGTCATTGCGGCCCGTGCGCGACAGCAGGTAGAGAAAGAAGGGCGCGCCGACCAGGGCCGTGAGAATGCCCAGCGGCAGCTCGATGCGCGTCGCGCTGCGCGCCAGGGTGTCGGCCGCAACCACGAAGCCCGCGCCCAGCAGCGCCGAGGCCGGCAGCAGGCGCACGAAATTGGGGCCGACCAGCAGGCGCGCCACATGCGGCACCACCAGCCCCACCCAGCCGACGATGCCGGCCAGCGACACGGCCGCCGCCGTGCCCAGCGTGGCACAGGCCACCAGCAGCAGGCGCAGGCGTGCCACGGGCACGCCCAGGGCCAGCGCCTCCTCGTCAGGCAGGCCCAGCAGGTTGATGCGCCAGCGCAGCAGCATCAGGGGCAGCAGGGCGCACAGCATCACGGGTGCCGTGGCACCCAGCTCGGGCAGGGTCACGGCGCTCAGGCCGCCCATGAGCCAGAAGGTGATGGATGGCAGCTGCGTATTGGGGTCGGCCAGCGTCTTGACCAGGGCGATGCCCGCGCCCAGCAGCGCGCCCAGCGCAATGCCGGCCAGCACCAGGACCAGCACCGGGTCATGGCGGCGCACGCTGGCGCTGATGGCCACCACCACGGCCACGGCGGCCAGCCCGCCGCCAAAGGCCAGGGCCTGCACGGCCGCCATGGTCCAGCCCAGGAAGATGCCCAGCACCGCGCCCAGGCCGGCACCGGCCGAGACGCCCAGGATGTCGGGCGAGACCAGCGGGTTGCGGAACATGCCCTGGTAGGCCGCACCCGCCGCCGCCAGCGTGGCGCCCACGGCCAGGCCTGCGGCGATGCGTGGCAGGCGGATGTTCCAGAGCACGGTCTCGGCGCTGGCGGACAAGGGCGAGGCAGTGCCCATTGCGCGCGCCAGCAGCGACTGCCACAGCTGCTGCGGCGCGATGGAGAACTGACCTGCCGCCAGCGCCCACAGCAGCACGGCGGCCAGCAAGGCCAGCGCGAGCACCCACCCCATGCGGCCGCCTGTGGCAGGCATCAACGCGCAGTCTCCATCAGCCTGCCCAGCGCTGCGGGCGACAGGTCGGCGCCGTAGAACAGGCGGTAGAAGTCGCGCACCTCGCGTTCCAACGGCGGCAGTCCCTGCAGGGCCGGCGCCTGTGGGTGGAGTTTTTCCAGCAGCCAGCGCACACCGATCAGCCGGTTGACGCCGGGCGGCCCGTCCAGCCAGCCGAAGGGCCAGACCGGCGCGCAGTGCACGCGGCCCGAGCGCACGGCGGCCACGCCGCGCCACAGCGGGTCCTGGCGCATGCGCTCGGCAAGACCGGGTTCCTGCGTGACGATGACCTGCGGGTCCCAGGCCAGGATCTGCTCCATGGACACGCGCGTCAGTCCGCCGCGCCCTGCATCGGCGGCCACATTGCGCCCGCCCGCATATTCGACGGCTTCCACATTGATGGAGCCCGCCAGCCCTGTCTCCAGGCCATTGGCGCTGCGCGCGAAGTACACGCGCGGCCGGTCGGCAGGGCGCATGTTCAGAGTGGCACGCTGCGCCAGCGCCGCCACGGCATCGGCATGGCGGGCCAGGGTTTCGCCGCGTGCGGCCTCGCCCAGCAAGGCGCCGACCTCGCGCAACTGGCGTGCGTGGTCGGCCAGCGAGCCCTGGATCAGCACGCAGGGCAGGCCGGTCTGGCGCGCCAGCCGCTCGGTGGCCGAGATATAGGTGGCATCGGCCGTGCCGGCGTCCAGCACCAGGTCGGGCTGCAGCTTCAGCAGCGACTCCAGCGGCATGGTGCTGCCGCGCCCGGACAGGCGGCCCAGGTGCGGCAGCGCCTGCAGTGTGGGCCCCAGATAGGCGCGCGAGACATCGTCCAGCTGCTGGGGCCAGCCCAGCAGCTTGTGCGGTGCCAGCGTGGCCACCAGCACGCCTGCGGGCGGTCCGGCCGCGAATACGCGGCGCAGCCTGGCGGGGTCCGGCATCTGTCCCATGCGGGCGGCAATCGTGGTTGCCTGGGCATGGCCGGGAACAAGAGCCGATGAGGCCAGTGCCGCCATGGCCTGGCCCAGCCAGCGGCGGCGGGTGAACAGAAGATCGGTCATGAAAATCAGGGGATGGGGCTGGCGCAGCCACGGCGCTCAAGCTGTGCCTGGCACCATTGCTCTATCTGCACCTCATCGGCTGCCAGCTCGGCATGCAGGCTGCCGGTGTACCTGCGCCAGTCTTCAAGATGGCGGGCTGCGACGGCCGTGAGCACGGGCGTGCCGGCCTCGACAAAGGCCGCGAATTCGGCGGCAAAGCCTTGCCCCGAGGCCTCGACGATGCCGAAGCGGTTGATCACCACCAGATCCACGCCATCGTCCAGCGCCTGGCGCAGCACGGCGCTGGCCTGGGCCAGGGCCTGGGGGTTGAGGCTGCAGGCGCGCGAGGCACAGCCCAGGTCCTGGGACAGCTCGAATTGGCGGTCACTGCGCAGGTCGAACAGCTGCATGCGCTTGTTGCCGTTGGCATAGCGGTCCTGGCGATGCACCAGCCCGCCCACCCGCCAGCCCGCTCCTTGCAGGCGGCGTGCCACGCGTTCGAGCAGCAGCTCCATTGCATGTTCGTCGTCGGGATGGACCAGGGCGGCCAGGGGCAGGGTGGCAGGTGAGTTCATGGCATGCGGTGCTTGTGGGATCCAGGCAGGTTTTTACTCCTGGCCGCCGCCGGTGTCGTTGACCAGGGGCATGCTGTCGCGCCCGAAGATCCAGGGACCTCCGGCTGCCACATTGGCCAGCGCCAGTTCCTGCTGGCCCGGTGCGGACAGCAGATGCTCGGCCAGCCGTTGCGCGCTGCGGCGCTGGCCAGCGTTGGCCGGGTGGCGCGGCCCGGGCGTGAGCAGCACATAGGGCCGGCGCATCAGCGGGTCGCCGTGCAGCAGCAGCTCGATGCCGGGCGCGCCCATCTTGCCGAAATGCAGCGGGATATGGCCGACCACGGCATAGGCCTGGAGCTCGGCCGCCAACTGCAGCACGGCCTGGGGGCGCGGCCCGGTATCGGCGCGCAGCCAGCGGGCGTCCGGCCGTATGCCGGCGCGGCGCCACAGCCGCTGGACCACGGTATAGCTGCCGGGGTCGCGCAGCGCGATGAAGGGCGAGCCGCTGGCAACGATGCGGCGCATGGGCTGCACCCCATCGGCCGCACTACGCACCCCGGCCGGATCATGCGCTGGGCCGGCGAACACATGCTCGTTCCAGCCCCAGACCCGCGCGGCCGATGCCAGGCCGGCAGCCTCCAGCGACATGGCTTCGTCGCTGGCGTGGATGAGCAGCAGCTGGGCGCGGCCCTGGGCCATGGCGGGGATCACGCCCTCCTTGGGCGCGGCAACGGCGGTGCGCACGGACAGGCCCAGGCTGCGGCCCGCCGCGTCGGCCAGGCGCGGCCACACACCGCACAGCGACAGGCCGCCGACCACGGCCACGTTCACGCTGGCAGGTTCGGCCGGCTGGGCGGCGCAGCCGCTCAGGGCGGCCAGCGCGGGCAGGGCGCCCAGCAGGCGGCGGCGAGGGTGGCAGATCGGTTCCATGGAATCGGGCACGGGCACAGTCTCCGACCCGGCTTCAGAAGCGATAGCCCAGGTTGACATACCAGCTGCGGCCCGGCATGGGCAGGCCGTCATCGAACTGGTACCACTTGTCGCCGATATTGGCCACGCCAAAGTCCACGGTGATGTCGCTGCGCGGCTTGTAGCGTGCGCGCAGGTTGGCAATGCCGTAGCCGGGCAGCTTGAGCGTCTGCAACTGGCCGCTGCCCGACAGCGGCACGTAGCGGCCCTTCTCGGTCTCGACCTCGGCATTGAATTCCCACTGCGCCAGCGGACGCCACTGGACACCGGCCAGCAGGCGGTGGCGCGGCGTGTTGGTCAGCGTGATGCTGGAGTCGCTGGTGTTGCGGCGGTTCAGGTAGGTGTAGCCGGCGTTCACGCCCCATTGCGCGGACAGTTGCTGGGCCAGGGACAGCTCCATGCCGATGTTGCGCGTGCGCCCCACGTTCTGCGCCTGGTTGCAGGTGGTGCCGCCGCATTCGGCCGAGGCCACGACCACGGTCTGGATCTGGTTGCGCACGCGGCTGTAGAACAGCGCGGCCTGGCCCTGGCCGCCCTGCCAGGGCGAGCCGCTGACGCCCAGCTCCAGGTGGTTGGCGGTCTCGGGCTGCAGGTCGGGGTTGGCCAGGGCCGTGCCCATGCGTGCCGAGTAGCGGTCCTTGATGGTAGGAAAGCGCGTCTTGTGCGAGGCGATGAAATACGCCTCGCTGCCGCCGCCCAGCGCATAGCCGAGCTTGGCCACGCCATTGGTGGCGCTGGCGGAGCCCGTGGGCCACTGGTAGACCTCGCGCGCATCGCGCTGGTCGTGGCTGAGCGCCAGGTTCAGGCTCCAGCGCTCGGCCAGGGAGATCGTGTCCTCGACGACCAGGGAGCGCGTCACGTCGCGGTAGTGCTTGCTGGGGTCCTTGGCCGAGGCAGCATCGGTGTGCTCGTCGATCTTGTAGTGCGCGCCCAGGCGCAGCGCATGGCCCTTGAAGCTGTAGTTGGCCCACTCGACGCTGGCGCCCTGGCTCACGTCCTTGTAGCTGCTGGTGGGGTCATGGCGCGTGTAGCTCGCGTCCGTGTACATGTCCAGGCCGTTTTGGTAGGTGTCGTGGTAGATGCGCGTCTTGAGCAGGTTGTCGGCATTGATGCGCGTGGTGCTCAGGAAGTACACGCTGTCTTTGTCCCAGTAGGGCCAGCGCCAGTAGCGGATGACGTTCTTGCCCGTGGCGCTGCCGGTATACACGGGGTTGCCCTTCTCGCCTTCCTGGCGCACATAGCCCAGCGCGTATTCGTCCGTGGCATTGGGCGTGAGGCCCAGCTTGAACGACAGCCGCTTGTCCGTGCGGTAGGCGTTGTCGCGGTAGTTGCCCGTGTCGGTGGGCTGCTTCTTGAAGTCCTTGAAGCCCTTGGGCAGCGGAAAACTGTCCGCGTCCAGGTAGGAGGCGCCAAGCTGGTAGTACCAGGTGCCCAGGTTGCCGCCCAGGTTCACGGCGGCCTTGCGTTCGCCGCCTGCGCCTGCGCCGATGCGCGCATCGCCCTCGAAGGATTTGACCGGCTTGCGCGTGACCAGGTTGATGGCGCCGCCCAGCGTATTGGGGCCATACATCAGCGATGCGCCGGCCTTGGCCACGCGGATCTCGGACAGGTCGAAGGTGGTGAAGCGGCCGAAGTCCACATAGCCGTCATAGGGCACGTACAGCGGCACGCCGTCCACGAAGACCGGCACCTGGCGCGGATCGAAGCCGCGCAGGTAGATCATTTCCTCGTTGCGATTGTTGCGTGACAGCGTGGCGCCCGGCAGCAGGCGCACGGCGTCGGCCACGGTGTCGGCATTGCGCTGGCGCATCTCGGCGGCGTCCAGTCGCTGTTCATCGCCGGATATGGCCTCTGCTTCATCACGCGCACCGTGCACATCGACCGTGCCCAACTGGAAGGTCTGCGAAGCCTGTGCTGCAGGTGCACCCGATGGGGCCTCGACCTGGGCTTGCGCCTGCGTGCTGGCGGCCAGGCCTGCGAGCAGCAGGGCTTGTGTCAGTGCGGAGCGAAGGCGGAACGAGGGTGAGCAGAGGGCGGGTGAGGATGCGGGAGCGCAGGAGCAGGGCTGGCGGGTCACGGTTTCAGGTTCTTGTGTGGTTGAACGCGGGGAGCGGCTGGTTGTTTCCTTTTGAAAACAGGTTCCGGATTCTATCGATATGCACTAGCAAACATAACGAGTGACAAAAAACCGTCTGCGGGAAGACTCGGGTTTTCTTTCAGGCCGTTGTGTGAATGCCCGGTCGTTCAGCGGCCGGGCGGTTCAACGGCTCAGCGCCTGCGGCCCAGGCGTTCGCTGGCCAGGGCAGCCGCCAGCCTGGCATCCAGGGGCAGCGGTTCGTCGTGCAGGCGTGCTGCCAGCAGCTCGCCGCACAGCAGCGACAGCGTGAGCCCGCGCGAGCCCATGGCCGTCAGCGCCCACAGGCCAGGAGCCTGATCGGACACCGGTCCGACCACGGGCAGCCGGTCTGGCGAGGCCACGCGCACGGCGCCCCAGGTGGCGCGCGGTGGCGCGTCGAAGAAGCCTTGCAGGCCCTGGTAGGCACGTGGCAGCAGCTGCGCCAGCTTGGCGCCATTGGCTGCATGGGCTGCGGCCTGGTCTTCGGGACTTGGCGGCAGCGCGGTCTGGTCGCGCTCGAAGGTCGATCCCATGACCCAGCATGGCCCGGCTGCATCGCCGGGCAGCGGCATGGCAGGCACCAGGTTGCCATGGCCGTTGACGGGAAAGGGCGGCATGGCCTGTGCGCTGGCTGGGGTGTGCACATCCCAGCTGACCTGGCCGCGTATGGGCTGCAGCGGCCAGGTGGCCTGCGCACCCAGGCTGTGCTCCAGCAGCGCATTGGTTGCGGGGCCCAGTGCGAGAACGACCAGTTCAGCCTCGGCCAGCAGATTGCCCTGTGCATCCAGGGCCTGCCAGACGGGCGCGCCACCTGCTGTGTCGGTGCATGCAAGACGCGCCACGCAGGCACGGCCCTGCCAGCGCACGCCCGGCAGCGCCAGCTGCGCCTGCACCAGCCGCGCCGGGCGCACCCAGCCGGCCTGCACATGCCAGCAGGCCGGGGCGTCGGCGGGCAGGCCGGCCGCCGAGAGTTGATCGGCGCTGGCGGGCCGACTCCAGTGGTCGCCCGGGCCGGGGGATTGCCAGTCGCGCGGCAGCCGCGGGGGGGCTTCCACGCCGTGCTCCAGCACGCCGGTATCGCACCAGTCCGTGCCCGGTTGCAGCAGGCCCTGGCCGGAGAGCATTTGCAGCTGCGCCAGGGTCAGGCGTGCGCCGTCGCGGCTCAGGCGGGACAGCAGGCTGTCATCGGGCGAGACATGTGGGCAGAACAGGCCCGCGGGCAGGGCCGAGGCGCCCGCTGCAGGCGCGTCGGCAGCATCCAGCACGGTGACCTGCCAGCCACGGCGCGACAGGCTGGCGGCGGCGGCCGCACCGGCGATGCCTGCACCCAGCACCATGCAGCGCCGTGGGGTGATGGGTTCCTGCGGCTGTGCACGCGGCCCGCGCGGCCCACGCGGTTGCCAGGCCGGGTCAAAGACGGCATGCAGGTTGTGGCGCTTGGGGCGCACGCCATCCACCTTGCGGACCTGAAAGCCGTGCTGGGCCAGGCCATCGCGCACCGTGCGCGCCACGCACCAGGTGGACAGCTGCGTACCGCGCCGGCAATGGCGTGCCAGCGCGCGCAGGGTGTCGGCGCTCCAGAGGTCGGGGTTGAGTTCCGGCGTGAAGCCGTCCAGGTAGATGCTGTCGGCCGTCAGCTGCTGGCGCCGCAGCATGGCCTGGGCATCACCGATGTACAGCGTCAGCAGCACGCGCCCCTGCTCGAAGGCGAGGCGGTGCACGCCGGGCAGCAGGCCCTGGAACCGGGTGGCCAGCTCCTCGGCCAGCAGGCGCAATCCTGGCTCGCGCGGCATGGCCTGGCGCATGGCGTCGGCACTGACGGGAAAGGCCTCGGCCGAGACGAAATGCAGCAGCCTCGGGCGCCGGGGATCGGCCTTCCAGGCTTCCCAGGCCACGAGGAAATTCAGCCCGAACCCGAAACCGGTCTCCAGGATGCGCCATTGCGGCGCATCGGCCCAGGCCGCCGGCAGGCCGCAGCCGCCCAGAAAGACATGGCGGGCCTGGTCCAGGCCGCCGAGTTCGCTGTGGTAGCGGTCGCCGAAGCGCGGGCTGTAGGGCGTGCCATCGGGCAGCCAGTCAATGGGTTCGGACATGGGCAAGGGGCAGAACTACTCCTCCCAGCGCTGCTGGTAGGAGAACACGGGCAGCCGCCACTTGAAGCGGATGGCAGCCAGGCGCAGCGTGAGTCCGCCGGCAAAGCAGACGACGGTGCTGAGGTTGGAGCCCACTTCCAGCGTGCGCAGTCCCAGGAACAGCAGGCACACGGTCAGGGACACGCTGGCGTACAGCTCGCGCCGGAAGACGACCGGCACCTGGTTGCACAGCACGTCGCGCAGAATGCCGCCGCTGATGCCGGTCAGCATGCCCGACATCACCACCACCACGGGCGGGTAGCCCAGCTCCAGCGCCACGTTGCAGCCGATCAGCGAGAAGGCGATCAGCCCCATGGCGTCCAGCAGCAGAAAGACCTGCTTGAGATGGTGCATGTGGCGCGCCACGACGATGGTCAGCAGCCCGGCCGAGATGACCAGGTAGACATATTCAGGGTGCTGCGTCCAGCCGATGGGGTAGTGGCCCAGCACCATGTCGCGGATGGTGCCGCCGCCCAGCGCGGTGACGAAGGCGATCACGGCCACGCCGAAGATGTCCATGTTGCGCCGGCCCGCCGCCAGCGCGCCCGACATGGCTTCGGCCGTGATGGCCACGAGGTAGATCACCAGCATGACGGTGAACTGCGATGCCTGGAACGATTCCAGCAGGGAGACGGATGGAAGCACGGAAAACCTCGGGTGAAGACCGGCCCGCGCCGCAGGGTGTGCGGCCACTGCGCCGCCCAGCGCAAGAAGGCGGGCATTGTAGGCGGTCTCTGGGCGGCGGCCGTTTGCGGCACCGCAAATGAAACCGCCCCCGGCGCGGTGCGACGGGGGCGGTGAAAGGGCGCGAAGCGGCTCAGGCCGTAGGAGGCACGTAGCCGGCCGCCGCATCGGCGCCGCCGCCGAAGAAGTGGTTTTCCATCTGGCGGGCCAGGTACTGGCGGGCGCGGGCGTCGGCCAGGTTCAGGCGGTTTTCGTTGACCAGCATCGTCTGGTGCTTGAGCCAGTCGGCCCAGGCCTGCTTGCTCACGCCTTCAAAAATGCGCTTGCCCAGCTCGCCGGGGTAGGGCGGGAAGTCCAGGCCTTCAGCGTCAACGCCAAGCTTGATGCAGTGAACGGTACGTGCCATGGGGAATTGAGTCCTTGTCTTGTGGAGATTCAGATGTTTTGGGAATAACAAACTGAAATCTTATTGGTTTGAGTTTTAAGAGTTGGCTTTGAGAATGCTTTCCACGGCACCAGACCGTCGTCTCCACTCTCTACCGACACTCCAATGAAAATTCGCCGCCACTTTATCAAGTTTCCTGTCGCCGCCGGCCTGATCGCGGGCTTGACCCTGTCGGCTCTGCCGGCGTTGGCCCAGTCGGTGCAACTGCTCAATGTCTCCTACGATCCGACGCGCGAGCTGTACGTGGAATACAACCAGGCCTTCGCCAAGCACTGGAAGGCCAAGAGCGGCCAGGACGTGAGCGTCAAGCAGTCGCATGGCGGCTCGGGCAAGCAGGCGCGTTCCATCATCGACGGCATCGACGCCGACGTGGCCACGCTGGCGCTGGCCGGCGACATCGACGCCCTGGTCAAGAACGGCAACCTGCTCAAGGCCGACTGGCAAAAGCGCCTGCCGCACAACTCGGCGCCCTACAGCTCCACCATCGTCTTCCTGGTGAAGAAGGGCAATCCCAAGAACCTCAAGGACTGGGACGATCTGGTCAAGCCCGGCGTGCAGGTGATCACGCCCAACCCCAAGACCAGCGGCGGTGCGCGCTGGAACTACCTGGCCGCCTGGGAATTCGCCAAGCGCAAGTACGGCGGCGACGCACAGGCCAAGGACTTCATCGGCAAGCTGTTCAAGAACGTGCCCGTGCTGGACACCGGCGCGCGCGGCGCCACCATCACCTTCGTGCAGCGCGGCGTGGGCGATGTGCTGCTGGCCTGGGAGAACGAGGCCTTCCTGGCACTCAAGGAGTTCGGTCCCGAGAAGTTCCAGATCGTCGTGCCTTCGCTGTCCATCCTGGCCGAGCCTTCGGTGGCCGTGGTCGACAAGGTCGTGGACAAGAAGGGCACGCGCGCCGTGGCCGAGGAGTACCTGAAGTACCTGTACTCCGAGGAAGGCCAGCGCATCGCCGGCCGCAACTACTACCGTCCCACGGATGCCAAGGTCAAGGCCGAGTTTGCGGACAAGTTCCCTAAGCTGGAGCTGGTCACCATCGACCAGGCCTTCGGCGGCTGGGCCAAGGCCGACAAGGACCACTTTGCCGACGGCGGCAGCTTCGACCAGATCTACACCAAGAAGTGAGTGCGGCGCGCCGGCCCGGCCGGCGCCCACCCACTGAATTCACCCGCTTTCCCAGACCCCTGCCAACTACCACGATCCGCCATGTCCATCTTCCTGACCTCCCGCCACTCTTTGCAGGCCGCGCGCCGCACGGCGCAGGCAGGCGTGCGGATGCACAAGGCAGGGGTGGCAGGCAAGGCAGGTGTGGCAGGCGTGGTGGCATCCAGCTCTTTTCTTTGCTTCGAGACCATGGCCTTCGCCAGCCGGCGATGTAGCACCTGACGACTTCGTGCGGTGCGCCTGCAGGCCTGGCCCTGCAGGCGGCCGCCCCTTGCTCCGCCTTCCCTTTTTTGTTTTCTGGCTGCATGCCGCGCGCATGCAGGGGCAGCGCTTTGCCTGCGCCACGCACCACGCACCACTCTTCCAAGGATGTCCGTCATGGTCTCGTTTGATTCTTTCCCCCGACACACAGCCAACTGGCGCCGACGCCAACTGCTGGGCGCGGGCCTTGCCGCAGCAGTCGCCACGGTGGGCGGCCCGGCCCTGGCCCAGGACAAGGCGGGTGACCGCGTGCTACGCGTCGGCCACCAAAAGGGCTGGCTGTCCATCCTGAAGAGCCGGGGCACGCTGGAAAAGCGGCTGGCGCCGCTGGGCGTGTCGGTGCGCTGGATCGAGTTCAACGCCGGCCCCGTGCAGCTGGAGGCGCTGAACGTGGGCTCCATCGACTTCGGCGATGTGGGCGAGGCCCCGCCCATCTTTGCGCAGGCCGCAGGCGCGCCTTTGGTCTATGCGGGCGCCACCGTGCCGCGCCCCGGGCTGGAGGCGGTGATCGTGCCCAAGGATTCGCCCATCCGCAGCGTGCAGGACCTCAAGGGCAAGCGCGTGGCCTACAACAAGGGCTCGAACGTGCAGTACTTCCTGGTCAAGCTGCTGGAAAAGCACGGCCTGAAGTACGGCGATGTGCAGTCCGTCTTCCTGGCGCCGGCCGATGCGCGCGCCGCCTTCGAGCGAGGCTCCGTCGATGCCTGGCTGATCTGGGACCCCTTCCTGGCTGCCGCGCAAAAGACGCTGGACGCCCGCCTGCTGGCCGATGCCACGGGCGTGGTCAACAACCGCGCCTATTACTTCACCTCGCGCGATTTCGCCACGCGCAATGCCGATGTGCTGCGCATTGCCATCGAAGAGGTCGATGGGATTGACCGCTGGGCCTCGAAGAACCAGACGGCGGCGGCCGCCGAGCTGTCCAGCATCCTGGGCCTGGACAAGTCCATCACCGAGCTGTACCTGAGCCGTGCCCGCTTCGGCACCTCGTCCGTGACGCGCGAGATCCTGGCCGAGCAGCAGCAGATCGCCGACACCTTCTTCGAGCTCAAGCTCATCCCCCGCAAGCTCAACCTGCTGCATGCCGCGCCGGTGGACCTGATCGCGTCGCGCCCCTGAGCCCACTGCAAGGAGTCCGCACCATGAATGCCAATTCCAAGAAGCCCCGCCTGGACCGCGTGCGCCGCCAGGCCCTGCAACTGCTGGGCACCACCGCCTTCAGCTGGAGCCTGGCCGGCCAGTACGCACGCGCCGAGACGCCGGCCGCCGTGGCCGGGCCCGAGCAGTTGCGCATCGGCTACCAGAAGTCGGCCGTCAACCTGGTCATCCTCAAGCAGCAGGGCGTGCTGGAAAAGCGCTTTGCGGGCACCAAGGTCAGCTGGCTGGAGTTTCCGGCCGGCCCCCAGCTGCTGGAGGCCCTGGCCGCCGGCAGCCTGGATTTCGGCCTGACCGGCGATTCACCCCCGGTCTTTGCCCAGGCCGCGGGCCGCGACCTGCTGTACGTCGGCGCCGAGCCGCCCAAGCCCGAGAGCTCGGCGATTCTCGTGCCATCGGACTCGCCGCTGCGCGCCCTGGCCGACCTCAAGGGCCGGCGCGTGGCGCTGCAAAAAGGCTCCAGCGCCCATTACCTGCTGGTGCGTGCGCTGGACAAGGCGGGCCTGGCCTGGAACGAGATCCAGCCCGTGTACCTGGCCCCGGCCGATGCGCGCGCCGCCTTCGAACGCAAGAGCGTGGACGCCTGGGCCATCTGGGACCCGTTCTACGCGGCCACCGAGCTGGCGATTCGCCCGCGCGTGCTGGCCAATGGCGAAGGCCTGTCGGGCAACGCCTCGTTCTACCTGGCCTCTCGCGGACTGGTGGAGCGCCATCCGCAGGTGCTGCGCGCGCTGTTCGACGAGCTCACGCGCGCCGATCGCCTGGCCCAGAGCGCGCGCCAGGAGGCCGTGGCCCTGGTGGCCGGCTTCAGCGGCCTGGATGCGGCGGTGGTCAGCCGCTTCATTGCGCGCCGGCCCAGCTCCCCCGTGGGCCTGCTGGCTGCGCAGACCGTGGTGGACCAGCAGCGCGTGGCCGATGCATTTTTTCGGCTGGGCCTGATTCCGCGCCAGGTACAGGTGGCCGACATCGTCTGGCGGCCCTCGGCGGCCGAGTACGCGCGGCTGGCCGAGCCTGCGGCGGCGCGGCCTTCTTCCGCCCTTTGATTTCCTTCCTCGATTCCGTCCCCTGACTGGAGCAGCGCATGCAGGTTTTCTGGTTCATTCCCACCCACGGCGACAGCCGCTACCTCGGCACGGCCGAGGGCGCCCGCCCGCTCAGCCACGACTATGTCAAGCAGGTCGCCATCGCGGCCGATAGCCTGGGCTACGAGGGCGTGCTGATTCCCACGGGCCGCTCCTGCGAGGACCCCTGGGTCGTCGCCTCCAGCCTGATTCCGGTCACCAAGCGCCTGAAGTTCCTGGTCGCCGTGCGTCCCGGCCTGCACCAGCCCAGCCTGGCGGCGCGCATGGCGGCCTCGTTCGACCGCCTGTCGGGCGGGCGGCTGCTGATCAACCTGGTCACGGGCGGCGACCGCGCCGAGCTGGAGGGCGACGGCGTCTTCCTCGACCATGCCCAGCGCTACGAGCAATCGGCCGAGTTCATCCGCATCTGGCGTGAGATCCTTGAGCGCAGCCATGAGGGCGGCACGCTCGACTACGAAGGTGAACACCTCTCGGTCAAGGGCGCCAAGCTGTTGTTCCCGCCGCTGCAAAAGCCGTATCCGCCCGTGTACTTCGGCGGTTCGTCCGAGGCCGCGCACGACCTGGCCGCCGAGCAGGTCGATGCCTACCTGACCTGGGGCGAGCCCCCGGCCGAGGTGGCCAAAAAGATTGCCGATGTGCGCGACAAGGCGGCTCGCCATGGCCGCAGCGTGAAGTTCGGCATCCGCCTGCACGTCATCGTGCGCGAGACCGAGGACGAGGCCTGGGCCGATGCCGATCGCCTGATCAGCCGCCTCAAGGACGAGACCGTGGTCCAGGCCCAGGCCGCCTTCGCGCGCATGGACTCGGAAGGCCAGCGCCGCATGGCCGCCCTGCATGCCGGCGGCAGCCGCCGCACGCGGGCCGAGCTGGAGATCAGCCCCAACCTCTGGGCCGGCGTGGGCCTGGTGCGCGGCGGCGCGGGCACGGCCCTGGTGGGCGATGCGCAGACCGTGGCCGACCGCATCAAGGAGTACGCGGACCTGGGCATAGACACCTTCGTGCTGTCCGGCTATCCGCACCTGGAAGAGGCCTACCGCTTTGCCGAGCTGGTCTTCCCGCTGCTGCCGCTGTCCGTGCGCGACAGGCTGGCTGGCGGCGTGGGCGGGCCCCTGGGCGAGACCGTTGCCAACCTGTACTCGCCGCGCGCGTCGCAAAGCTGAGGGAGTCACGCATGTCCGATGCACGTACCGTTACTGCGCTGCCGGCCTCCTCGGCTCCCCCGGCCGGCGATTCCTGGTCGCCGCTGCTGCGCTTTGCGGCCGGCGTGGGCCGCCGCCTGGTGCCCTGGCTGGTGCCGCTGGCGCTGATCGCCGTCTGGCAGGCCGCCTCGGCCTTCGGCTGGCTGTCCACGCGGGTGCTGCCCGCTCCGCTGGATGTGCTGCGCGCCGCGCAGGCGCTGGCCGAGTCGGGAGAGCTGCTCAAGCATGTGCAGGTGAGCGCGGGCCGCGCGCTGGGAGGCCTGGCCATCGGCGGCGGCCTGGGCCTGGCGCTGGGCCTGCTCACGGGTTCGCTGCGCTGGGCCGAAACGCTGCTGGACTCCACCATCCAGATGGTGCGCAACATCCCCGCTCTGGCGCTGATTCCGCTGGTCATCCTGTGGTTCGGCATCGACGAGAGCGCCAAGCTGTTCCTGATCAGCGTGTCGGTGTTCTTTCCCATCTACCTGAACACCTTCCACGGCATACGCAATGTGGACCCCGCGCTGATCGAGATGGGGCGCAGCTACGGCCTCACGCGCTGGCAGCTGTACCGCGAGGTCATCCTGCCGGGCGCGCTGTCCTCCATCCTCGTCGGCCTGCGTTTTTCGCTGGGCCTGATGTGGGTGATCCTCATCGTGGCCGAGACCATCTCGGCCCAGTCGGGTATCGGCTACCTGACCATGAACGCCCGCGAGTTCCTGCAGACCGACGTGGTGCTGGTCGGCATCCTGCTGTACGCCCTGCTGGGCAAGCTGGCCGACTGGTTTGCGCGTGCGCTGGAGCACTGGTGGCTGCGCTGGCATCCGGGCTACCAGCCCAAGTGACACAAGGAGCACGACATGAGCCGATGGAACCGCATGAAGACCACGCTGGCACAGGCCGTGGAGCTGAACACCACCGCGCCGGCGATGGCCTGGGAGGCCTCGTTCGATGCCGATGGCCTGGACGTCAGCGACCGCCTGGCCCAGAACGACGATGCGCCGCAGTCCGCATCCCCCCAATCCGCACCACGCCGTGGCGTGCGCCTGCAGGCCGGCGGGCTGACCAAGCGCTACGGCCAGCGCGAGGTGCTGCACGAAGTGCAGCTGCAGGTGGAGCCTGGCGAATTCGTCGCCATCGTGGGCCGCAGCGGCTGCGGCAAGAGCACCTTGCTGCGCCTGGTCGCAGGCCTGGAGCAGGCCACGGCCGGCACCTTGCTGCTGGACGGCGAGCCCGCCCGCGCCGTGCAGGGCGCGCAGGGCGGCACGCGCATCATGTTCCAGGACGCGCGCCTGCTGCCCTGGCGGCGCGTGCTGGCCAATGTGACGCTGGGCCTGCCCGCCTCGGCCCAGGAACGCGGCCGCGAAGTGCTGGCCCAGGTCGGCCTGGCCGACCGCGAGGGCGAATGGCCGGCGCGCCTGTCCGGCGGCCAGCGCCAGCGCGTGGCCCTGGCGCGCGCCCTGGTGCACCGCCCGCAACTGCTGCTGCTGGACGAGCCGCTGGGCGCGCTCGATGCGCTCACCCGCATAGAGATGCACCGCCTGATCGAAGGCCTGTGGCAGCGCCACGGCTTCACGGCCCTGCTGGTCACGCATGACGTGCAGGAGGCCGTAGCTCTGGCCGACCGCGTGGTGCTGATCGAGGACGGCCGCATTGCGCTGGATGAACGCATCGCCCTGCCACGGCCGCGCGTGCACGGCAGCGTGGCGCTGGCGGCCATCGAGCAACGCATCCTCGACCGCGTGCTGCAAAAGCCCGCCGCCGAGCCAGAAGCCAATCCGCTGACCGACACCACGGCCTGGCCCGGCGTACCTGCCCATGGCCTGCGCTGGGCCGTCTGACTTTCCGTTTTCCCCAACCTTCCTTTGATTCCTTTTGATCCCCAGGAGAAAAACATGTCCATTCAAGCCATCAACGTGCGCAACCAGTTCAAGGGCCAGGTGCGCGAAATCATCCGTGGCGATGTCGTCTCCGAAGTCGATGTGCAAACGCCCTGGGGCGTGGTCACCTCGGTGATCACCACGCGCTCGGTGGACGAGCTGGGCCTGGTCGTGGGCTCCGATGTGGTGGCCCTGGTCAAGTCCACCGAAGTGTCCATTGCCAAGCTCTGAGGCCAGGCACTGAAGGCACTGCCGATGCTCAACCGCCCCAGAGCATCGGCTTGTTGACCATGAGGTAGTAGGTCACGGCCATGGCAATGAAGGCCGGGTAGCCCAGCGCCTCCCAGCGCCGGGCGTAGACGGCATACAGCGCGGGCAGGGCGGCCTGCGCTGCGTGCGCGCCGCGCGCCATGGCGGCCATGCGCACCTGCAGCCAGACCACGGGCAGCCAGCAGGCGCCGGCCAGCAGGTACAGGCCCAGCGACAGTGCCAGCCACGGCGTGGTCAACGGCCAGCCCGCCATATGGGCCAGGGCAATGCCGCTCACAGGCTGTATGACCACGCAGGGCGTGGTGAACCACCAGTCCGCACGCACCACCAGGCGGCTGACCACGGCCTGGGCAGCGACGCTGCCGCTGCGGTTGGCGAAGAACATGTAGAAGGCCGAGCCCAGGCCGGTGCCGACCAGCAGCACGCTGGACGCGATATGCAGCGTCTTGAGCAACAGGTAGAGATTCATGCGGACTCCTTGGACGTGACGGGCGCCGACATCAGGTGCAGCAGCATGGCTGCGATCGGCAGGTTCTTGAGCAGCGGCCCCAGCGGGTGCAGCCACAGCGTGGGCTGCAGCACCGTGGCCAGCACGGTCATGGCGGCCATCAGCAGCAAGGCCGCCAGATAGCTCTCCCGGCCGGGCCGCAGCCACAGCGCCAGGCCCACGGCCAGGTCGGCGAGCAGGCCGCTCCAGATCAGGAATGTCTGCCAGCGCGCATCGTGGATGCCGGCATCGGCCAGCACCTGCACGCTCAGGCCGCGGTGCTCGATGGCGCTGACCAGGGCCGTGCCCAGCCAGACGGCGATCAGGCTGAGGTGCATGGCGCGCTGTGAAGGGGGAACCTGGCGCAGGCGGTGTTCACCCATGGCTCAGCGTGGCCAGCAACTGGGCGGGAGCAATGCCGGGCCGGCCCAGCAGGGCTTGCAATCCCGCCGGATCGGTGACGTTGTCGCTGGCCAGCATGGCCAGTGTCTCGCTGCACCACGGTGAGGCGCTGACCCAGTCGCCAGCGCGTGCGCTGGCGCGGGTGAGCCAGCCGGGCAGCGTGCCCACGCGGGCCGGGGCGCGGCCCATCTGCGCGCGCAGGCTGGCAATCAGTGCGGCCAGCGGCAAGGGCAGGGGGCCACCGATCTCGATCATGCCCACGGGCTCGGGGCGCGTCACCAGGCCGGCCACGGCCTCGGCCAGGTCGCGCACGGCCACCGGCTGCACGCGTGCCTGCAGCACGGGGCGCGGCAGCAGCAGCGCCGGCAGGCGCGCCATGGACAGGAACATCTCGCTGCTGGCGCCGCCAGCGCCGAACACCACGCTGGGGCGGACCACGCAGCCTTGCAGATGGCCGGCTGCCGTGAGTGCCAGCAGATGCTCGTCAGCGGTGCGTTTGGTGGTGGCGTAGCGCGTGGCACTGCCCTCTATGCCCAGGGCCGATATCTGCACCACGCGCCGCACGCCGGCCGCCGCGCAGGCATCGAACAGGGCGATGGGGGCCTGGGCGTGCATGGCATCGATGGGCCGGGAGGCGCTGTCGCGCAGCACGCCCACGGCATTGACCACGGCATCCACGCCCGCCAGGTGCGGCAGCCAGGCGTCGGGCGTGGTGGCCTTGGCGTAGTCGAGCGCAGGCAGAGAATGGCGGCTGCGCGCCACGGGATCATGGCCGGCCAGGGCCAGCAGGTTGACGATATGGCGGCCGATGAAGCCGTTGCCGCCGCAGACCAGAATGCGCATGGTGACCTCCAGTTTCTCTTGTGACGGAAATTTCAGGCTTGGCGTCCGCGCTTGACGCGGGTGTCAGCGGCCTCGGAGCGCACGAAGCGCTGCACGCTCGCGCCCAGGCGCAGCAGCTTGTCCAGCGTGGAGGGCGACAGCCGCAGCATCTCATCGGTCCAGATGCCCAGTGACTCCATGAGGCGCAGCGTCTCGTGCACGCGGTCCTGGGTGTCGGGGGATTCGTCGTCGAAGCCAGGCTCGGCGATCAATTCCCGCAGCATCTCGGAGGTCGGGTCGAACTCGCGCTGCTTGCGCTCTCGCACGATGGTGCGCAGCAGCTCCCAGACATCGGACGAGGTCTCGAAGTAGTCGCGGCGGTCGCCAGGCCTGCGGCTGGTGCGGATCAGCTCCCAGCCCTGCAGCTCCTTGAGGCTGTTGCTCACGTTGGAGCGAGCGGCGCCCAACGTGTCGGCAATCTCTTCCGCGTTGAGCGGGCGGCCATGGAAAAACAGCAGGGCGTGGATCTGGGCGACCGTGCGGTTCACTCCCCAGGAGCTGCCCATGTCGCCCCAATGGTGGATGAAACGGTGTGCGATGGGACTCAGTTGCATGGCCTCAGTGTCTGCAGGCCTGAAATTTCTGTCAAGAGAGAAATTTGTGATAACTGAAAAATCAAAACCGGCTGCAGCGCGGAGGCGGCGCCTGGCGGGGCGCGGCATGTGCTGCTCCATAATGCTGGGCAGCCTGGCCTGCCACCCAGTACATACACAGGCGGGCCGCCGTTTTGAGGGGAACACCATGACTGCTGTGCAAAACCTGCGTGCCATCACCGTGCTGGCCGCCTGCGCGCTGGCGCAGGCCGCGTCTGCCGCCTGCTATTCCGTCTACACGCCCGAGCAAGAGCTGATCTACCGCTCCAACCGCCCGCCGGTGGACCTGACCTTGCCGCTGCACCAGACCGTGGACAAGATCGAGCGCGGCGCCACCATGGTGTTCACGCTGGACGAATTCAACTGCATCACCGAAATCAACCTGCTGGCCGAACGCGAGCAACTGGCCCGGGCGCGCCAGGAGCGGCAGCGGGACCTGGGCCGCAGCAGCACTCCGCGGTCCTGAGAGGCAAAAGCGAGTTGGGGGCTTTTTTGGGGAGCCGCCAACAGGGCAAGGGGAGAGCCTGAGACAATCGTGCCCCATGAGTGAACCCCGCGACAACAAGATCCCCGACAACCTGCCCGAAGCCGACATCGACGCCCCTGCACTGCCCGAAGGCTGGCTGCAGGTGCTGTCCATGGATATGGACGCCCAGGGCGTGGCCCGCAAGAGCGATGGCAAGGTGGTATTCATCGACGGCGCCCTGCCTACCGAACTGGTCAGCGCCAACACCCATCGCAAGAAAAACAACTGGGAAGCCGCCAGCCTGACGGCCATCCACCGCGAATCTTCCCAGCGCGTGCGCCCCGGCTGCCCGAATTTCGGTCTGCACGCCGGTGCCTGCGGCGGCTGCAAGATGCAGCATCTGCACGTGGGCGCCCAGGTGGCCATCAAGCAGCGCGTGCTGGAAGACAATCTCTGGCATCTGGCCAAGGTCAAGCCCGAGACGCTGCTGCGCCCCATCGAAGGTCCGTCCTGGGCCTACCGTTTCCGCTCGCGCCTGTCGGTGCGCTATGTGGCCAAGAAGGGCAAGGTGCTGGTGGGCTTTCACGAGCGCAAGAGCCGCTACATCGCCGACATGGAGACCTGCAAGATCCTGCCGCCCCATGTGGACGCCATGCTGCTGCCCATGCGCGCGCTGATCGCCTCCATGGATGCGCGCGAAACCTGCCCGCAGATCGAGGTTGCCTGCGGCGACTCCGTCACGGCCCTGGTGCTGCGCCATCTGGAGCCGCTGTCCGAGGACGACCAGGCCCGGCTGCGGGCCTTCGCAGTCGAGCACAACGTGCAGTGGTGGCTGCAGCCCAAGGGCCCGGACACCGTGCACCTCATGGAGCAGGGAGGCGCCCAGCTCGACTACGGCCTGCCCGATTTCGGCATCACCATGCCGTTCAAGCCCACGGACTTCACCCAGGTCAATCCGCACATCAACCGCGTGCTGGTCACGCGCGCGCTGCGCCTGCTGGATGTCAAGAAGGGCGAGCGCGTGATCGACTGGTTCTGCGGTCTGGGCAACTTCACCCTGCCCCTGGCCACGCAGGCGCGCGAGGTGTTGGGCATCGAGGGCAGCGATACCCTGGTCAAGCGCTCCCATGAAAACTACGCGGCCAACAACGCACAGCGCGCAGAGGGCGACAAGCTCGCGCCCACGCGCTTTGTGGCGCGCAACCTGTTCGAGATGACGCCCGAGATGCTGTTCGCCGACGGCGTGGCCGGCAAGTGGCTGGTGGATCCGCCGCGCGAAGGCGCGTTTGCGCTGTCCAAGGCCCTGGCCGACATCCACCAGGCGCGCATCGGTGCCGAAGGCGCCGAGCCACTGCCGGCAGGGTATGAGGCCTGGCGCTTTCCCGAGCGCATCGTCTATGTCAGCTGCAATCCCGCAACGCTGGCGCGCGATGCCGGCCTTCTGGTGCATCTGGCCGGCTATCGCTGTGTGTCGGCAGGCGTGGTCAACATGTTCCCGCACACGGCCCACGTGGAGAGCATGGCGGTGTTCGAGCGCTGCGCAGACTGACGGCCTGGCTGCCCGTGCCATGAAAAAAGCCGTGGAGCCCTCGGGCGGCCACGGCTTTTTAACGGGCGGATCCAGATCTCAAAACCGGATCTCAAAAGGGGTCAGCTGCGATTGCGGCCTGAGGTCGGCTCGGCAGGCGCCTCGTCCTTGTCGCTGCGGCGGCGGTCGCTCTGGCCCAGGACCGAAGGCGTGCCCTCCATCTTGTTGGCGCGCATGTATTCGTCCATATCCTTCCAGCCTGCAAACACCAGGGCCTTGGACGATTTGGGGTTGAGCGTGTAGCAATCCTCGAGCCCGCGCAGGGCATGGCGGCACGCCCCGCCGATGGCCTTGGCCTCGGCCTCCTTGGCGACGGTGCGGGGGTCCGGTCCCAGGCCCGGAATATCATCCAGCTTGCAGCCGGCGAGCAGCGTGGGCAGCAGCAGGATGGCGAAGGTGCGGGGAAGATTAGGCATGGTCATCTTGAGGAGATTATCGGCAGGCCCTGGAAGAAGTTGAGTCCGCTTTGCACAAATGATGATCCCGGACATGCAAAAGGCCTCCCGAAGGAGGCCTTTGGTGTGCAGCAGGGAAGGCGAAGCCTTCCGCGTGCGGCATCAGTCGCGTTCGCCGCCCATGATGCCCAGCAGGGCCAGCAGGCTCTGGAACACGTTGAACAGGTCCAGGTACAGAGCCAGCGTGGCGCTGATGTAGTTGGTCTCGCCGCCGTCCATGATCTGCTTGAGGTCATAGAGCATGTAGGCGCTGAAGATGCCGATGGCCGCCACCGAGATCGCCATCATGCCGGCCGTGGAGCCGATGAAGACGTTGATGATGGAGCCCACGAACAGCACCAGCACGCCGACGAACAGGAACTTGCCCATGCCCGACAGGTCGCGCTTGATCACCGTGGCCAGCGAGGCCATGACCAGGAACACGCCGGCCGTGCCTGCAAAGGCGGTCATGATCAGCTCGGAGCCGTTCTTGAAGCCCAGGATCATGCCGATCATGCGCGACAGCATCAGGCCCATGAAGAACGTGAAGCCCAGGAGCACGGGAATGCCGGCTGCCGAGTGCTTTGTCTTCTCGATGGCGAACATGAAGCCGAAGGCGCCGCCCAGGAAGACGATGAGCCCCAACCCGCCGCTCAGCGAGCGCGTGATGCCCGTGGCCACGCCCAGCCAAGCGCCCAGCACGGTGGGGAGAAGACTCAGGGCCAGCAGCCAGTAGGTGTTGCGCAATACGCGATTGCGCTCTTGCTGCGAGACACCGTAGCCCGCAGAGCCCAGTGTGGTGACTTGATCATTCATGTGGCCAGTCCTCCGAAGGAGTGTTGTTGCGACTTGCCCATTCTAGGTGGCGGCTTGCGCGCGACTTGCAATACCCCGAGCCGCCGCCATGGTTTGGTTTCGAATGTTTTGTTCTGCGCATGCATTGTCAGTCCTCATACGATTGCTATGCTTATAGGACATTTGTGATGGAATGGATAATTGGAATCTTATGAAGACCAAGCATGAACTCGAACTGGCCGACGTGAAGGCCATTGCCGCCGCCGCAGAAGCCGAGGCGCTGAAGAACAAGTGGGCCGTGACCATTGCCATCGTCGATGACGGCGGCCACCTGCTGTGGCTGCAGCGCCTGGATGGCGCCGCCGCCGTGTCGGCCCACATCGCTCCGTCCAAGGCCCGCTCGGCGGCCCTGGGCCGCCGCGATACCAAGGGCTATGAAGACATGATCAACAACGGCCGCACGGCCTTCCTGAGCGCGCCCACGCTGGACGGCCTGCTCGAAGGTGGCGTGGCCATCATGAAGGACGGCCAATGCCTGGGCGCCGTGGGCGTCAGCGGCGTCAAGGCCAGCGAGGATGCGCAGGTTGCTAGCGCCGGCATTGCTGCTCTGGGCCTGTAATAGCCCCTGGTGCACCCATGCTGCATGAATCGGTCCCTGGGGACTGATCCATGCAGCCAAGAAAAAGCCCCTGTGCCGATGTACAGGGGCTTTTTCTTTGGTCAATCTGCGCTGCAGCGCGGGGAAAAAATGCTTGGCTACGCAAAATCCGAAGATTTTGTTGGCTGGCTAATCGACCTCTGAGACTGGAAGTCCCAAGGTCGCCCCACGATGAAACGAAGAAGCCGCCGGTCGGGCATCCGACGACGGCCGGAATCTTGCTTATTTGGTCAGAATGAGCTTACCCAGCTTGGTGGCCTGCAGGCGGTAGGGCGTGCCGTTGTGCACGATGGTCACAGCCTTTTGTCCATTGAGCAGCAAGGTGCTGTCGAGTCCGCTGGCGGCCCCGGTCAGGGCTGCAGATGCTGCGGCCTGCAGCGCTGCAAAGGCCTGGGCGTTGGAGTTGCCGGACAGATGCGAGGTGGCGGCGGAAGTGGCAGACATGCAGGGAATTCCTCAAAAATTGGAAAGTTTTGTGAATGATAACAATTCTCAATTGAAAATCAAGTGAGACTTACTCGCATTGTGGTTTCTGGGACCAGTCCTATCCCTGCGACTCGATGCACTGCCAGCGTAAAGAGAATGAAAAACGGCCCCGAAGGGCCGTTGTCGTTGATCGCCAGGCAAGGAATGCCTGCCACGGCCTACTTGGCCGGGTCCGTCACGAAGCCGATCTTGCGCACGCCTGCACGCTGTGCGGCAGCCATGGCCTGGGCCACGCGCTCGTAGCGCACTTCCTTGTCACCCTGGATATGCAGGTCAGGTTGCGGCTCCTTGGCCGCCTCGGCCTTGAGGTTCTCCTCGAACTGCGTATCGCTGACGGCAACGCCATTCCAGTGGTACTGGCCATCGGCGGAGACGGCCAGGCGCACGGTGGCGGGCTTGACGTCCTCGGGCTGGTTGGTGGCGCGGGGCAGGTCCACGTTCACCGAATGCTTCATCACCGGCACGGTGATGATGAAGATGATCAGGAGCACCAGCATGACGTCGACCAGCGGCGTCATGTTGATCTCGTTCATCACCTCTTCGCCGTCATCGTCCATTGTTCCGAATGCCATGGCTTACGCGCCTTTCTTCAGCGGCAGCACGTTGCCGGCTTCCTTGCCGTCGATGGACACGCGGGCGCCGGTCACGAAGTAGGCGTGCATGTCGTGGGCAAAGCTGTTGAGGGCGTTGAGGATGGACTTGTTGCCACGCACCACGGCGTTGTAGCCGAGCACGGCGGGAATCGCCACGGCCAGGCCCAGGGCGGTCATGATCAGCGCTTCACCGATGGGGCCCGCGACCTTGTCGATCGAGGACTGGCCGGACAGGCCGATGGCGACCAGCGCGTGGTAGATGCCCCAGACGGTGCCGAACAGGCCGATGAAGGGAGCGGTCGAGCCCACGGAAGCCAGAATGGCCAGGCCCGATTGCAGGCGGGCGGTGAACTCGCTGATGCCGTTGCGCATGCAGCGGGTCACCCAGTCGCTGATGTCCAGCGTGTCATGCAGGTGGGCGCTGGTCTTGCGGTGGTGGGCGGTGGCTTCGCGGCCTTCGAGCACCAGGTAGCGGAAGGGGTTGGAGCGGTCATCGCCCAGCTTTTCCAGGCCGCTGGCCAGGTCGGGGCTGTGCCAGAAGTCCTGGGCGTTGCGCGCCAGCTTCTTGAACTTCACGATGTCCAGGGCCTTGATGATCATCACGAGCCAAGAGGCCACCGACATGGCCAGCAGGATGATGGCGACGGCACGGGTGACGAAGTCTCCCTGCGTCCAGACGTGGGCAATGCCGAATTGGGAATCCATGGATACTCCTGAGAATCAATTGAGGGTGAATTTGACCGGGACGGTGACCCACATGGGGGTTGGCGTGCCGTTGCTCTTGCCGGGGACGAATTTCCAGTTCTTGACGCCGTCCACGGCCTGCTGGTCCAGACGGTCGTAGCCGCTGGATTTGCTGACCTCGATCTTTTGAGGCAGGCCTTGCGCGTCCACGAAGATGCGCAGCGTGACCGTTCCCTGTTCCCCCATGCGCCTGCTGATGGCGGGGTAGTTGGGGGCCGGGTTGTTGAGGTAGGCCGCGTTGTTGGACGGCAATTCGATCTTGGGCGGAGCCGGTGGCGCCGGGGGAGCGGGAGGCGCTGGCGGCGCAGGAGGGGCGGGCGGTGCCGGCGGTGCTTCCACCACGGGCTTGGGCTCGTCGTCCAGCGTGCCGCGCGGCGCCGCGGGTGCAGGCTTGGGGTCGGCAATGGCCTTGGGCAGCGGCGGTGCCTTCTTCACGACCGGCTGCGGTTTGGGAGGTGGTGGCGGAGGAGGGGGCTTGGGTGCCTCGGGCTCGGGAGCGGGTGGCGAAATGAATTCCGCAATCACCTGGGCTGGCACGATGACCTCTTCGGGTGCGCGCTGGAGCAGGCCATGCTGCATCGCCCAAAGGGTTGCTGCATGCAAGACCACGACTGAACCCGCGATGGCCACGTTACGGCCAAGGCCCCCGGGGGGGCCAAAACGATCAGACTGGGACATAGAGACAGAAGGAGCGGTCAGCGTATGGGAGCCGGGTGCTGTCGCTCGGAAGACGGAGTATCAGCTGCGCAGAATCCACCAGGTGCATGTAACGACGAGGATCAGGCTGCCGACAAGTGCTGAGAGGAGGACCATGCTTTGCTCTCCAGAATGTTGTTGGCAAGCTGGACGGTCTGGGCCGCGACCTCGTTGTGGATGGCCGCCACGGGCTGGCTGGCGCAGCATTGCGCCACCACATCCCGGGCGCAGCTTTCGCAGCGGCCGCACTGCATGGCGATACCCAATTCAAATTGGATCTCGTCAAAGCTCATGCCCGCATGAGCGTGGCGTGCGATCTCACGGTCGGAAACCCGGCGGCATACACAGACGATCATGGCTACAGGCAGTAGTGGCTGGCTATTGATAGGATGAAAAATTATAAATGAGAATTCATCGCATTTGCAATTCTTGGTTGTCTGTAGGGCTGTATGGCGCTCGGCTTTACTCGGTATCCAGTAGTTCCACAGTGGCCTGGGCAAGGGTGGCACACCCTGTCAGCGCCATGGCGATCTCCAGTTCATCGCGCAGCAACCTGAGCACATGGGCCACGCCGGCGGCGCCCGCATTGGCCAGCCCCCAGAGTACGGGGCGGCCTATCAGAACCGCCGTCGCACCGAGGGCGATCGCCTTGAGCACGTCTGTGCCGCGCCGTATGCCCCCGTCGGCCAGCAAGGGGAGCTCGTGGCCCGCGCCGCGCACGGCCCTGGCCACGCGGGCAAGGGCTGTTGCCGTTGCCGGTGCGGTGTCCAGCGTGCGCCCTCCATGGTTGGAGACGATGATGCCCGCTACTCCCAATCTCGCGGCCTGCAGCGCATCGGCCGGGTGGAGCACGCCCTTGAGCAGCAGTGGCAGCCGTGTCTGCTGCTGCAGCCAGGCAACGTCATCCCAGGTGGGTGCATGGTGCAAAAGGCCGTCGAACAGGGGGCTCTGGCCTGGTGCGAGTTGCATGGCTGCAAGTGGCGCCATCCCCTGCAGATTGACGGCAGACACTCCCGGCGGAAGACAAAAGCGCGCGCGGCGTTCACGGTCCCGCACACCGCTGGTGGGCGCGTCCACCGTCAGCACCAGCGCTTCGTAGCCTGCGGCCTCTGCGCGCTTGATCAGTTGCGTGGTGAAGCCACGGTCATGCTGCAGATAGAGTTGGAACCACAAAGGGCCATGGCCAGGCGTGAGCCGTGCTGCCTGTGCCACTGTCTCCAGCGGCAGGCTGGCCTGTGTGCTGAGCACTATGCCCGCGCCCAGCGCCGCAGCGGCATAGGCCGTTGCAAGCTCTGCGTCCTCATGGGCCATGCGCTGGAAGGCCATGGGGGCCACCAGCAGCGGGCAGGCCAGCTCCCTGCCCAGCAACTGCAGCCGGGTATGACCGCCTGCAAGGGGGCGGAGCACGCGCGGCCACAGTGTGAGCGCGTCCCAGGCGCTGCGGTTGGCCGCAAGACTGCGCTCATCGGCCGCGCCGCCCGAGAAATAGGCCCAGGCGTTGTCGTCCATCCGCTGCCGCGCATGCGCCTCGTGGTCGGCCAGATTGATGATGCCGTCGGGAACGGCTTGCAGCGCGGGCACTTGGCTCATGGCATTGGAATGTTGTCGGTGTGCAGCATCTCCGGCAAGAAGAGGAGATGGCATCCCGGAAAAAAGAAAAGCCGGCCCAGGGGCCGGCTTTCGTCCGTCGTGGCGCAGGCCCGAGGATTACTTGACGTGCTTGCCGATCAGGCCAGCCATCTCGAACATCGAGACTTGGGGCTTGCCGAACACTTCCTTGAGCTTCGCGTCGGCGTTGATCATGCGCTTGTTGGCAGCGTCTTGCAGCTTGTTGGCCTTGATGTAGACCCACAGCTTGCTGATGATCTCGGTGCGGGGCAGGGGAGTGGAACCCACCACGGCAGCCAGAGCGGGGCTGGGGGTGAGGGGTTTCATGAAGGCGGCGTTGGGAGTGC
Source organism: Delftia sp. NA_296.1 (assembly GCF_052692095.1). Taxonomy (NCBI): domain Bacteria; kingdom Pseudomonadati; phylum Pseudomonadota; class Betaproteobacteria; order Burkholderiales; family Comamonadaceae; genus Delftia; species Delftia sp. NA_296.1. The sequence continues at coordinate 69,728 of NZ_JBQZGF010000012.1, forward strand.
GCTTCTTTGCGGGAGCTGCCGGAGCAGCCGTTGCCTTCTTTGCAGTTGCCATGTTGCTTGTTCCTAGTATGGAGTGGATTCTTTACCAGCGAAAAACCGTCGCTATCCACTGGCAGGCTGATGCTAATGGGAAAAAAACGCTCTTCCAAGCTTACCCGTCAAATTTTTGCCTCGATTTGTTGCTGTGGCGCTGTTTTTTGAGGAGTTTTTGCATTCTGGCCCGCTTTCGAGGGCCGCACTGGCAGGTTGGCCGTCGGCGGCAGCGTTTTCAGAAGGGGCTGGCACCGCTCGCGGAAGGGTGTTGTGGAAGGCGTTTTCTGCCCGGCCAGGTGGCCACGAGAATGCCCAGCAGGGCGATCGCAAACGCCAGCGCCTGCATGGATGTGACCCGTTCGCCCAGCACGCACATGCCGACCACGGCAGCGCTGATCGGCAGCAGTACCGTAAAGGTGCCGGCCTGGGAGGCTGGCACGTTGCGCAAGCCTGTCATCCACAACCACACGGTCCACACGCAGGCGGCAAGGGCGTAGAACAGCAACAGGCCCCAGATGCTCCATGCCACGCTGCCGAAGTCGAAGCGCCACGCCAGATACAGCCCGAAGGGCGTTGACAGCGCAAATCCCCAGAGATTGACGATGGATGTGATGCGCTTGGGCCCCAGGGACGTGGTCAGGCGCTTGCCGATGACGGCGTAGAACGCCTCGCAAAGCACGGCGCCGACCAGCAGCATCTGCCCCAGCCACGCCTGCGGTGAGGCTGATGCTGCCGAGGCGGCGCCAGCGTCCGGGCGGGACAGTGCATACAGGCCGATGCCCGCCACGGCCAGCGCAATGGCCAGCCAAGTGCGCGCCGCCACGCGCTCGCGCAGAAACAGCCAGCTCATCAAGGCCACGGCAGCAGGGATGGCCGCCATCGTCACGCCGGCCGTGACGGCGCTTGTCAGGCTCACGCCAGTCACCATGCAGATGGTGAAGAGAAAGTTGCCGAACAGCGACTCAAGAAACAGCAGGCCCTGCGTGCGCCGAGACAGGGTGGGCTCGTCAGCCGGCTTGCGCAGCCAGCGCAGCATGGCGATGGCCCCGATGCCAAAGCGCAGCCAGGCCAGCAGCAGCACCGGAAAAATGGCCGCCAGAGGCTTGGAGAGGGCGACATAGCTGCCGACCAGGGACATGCTCAGCGCCAGGCAGGCATAGGCAGATCTGCGATGGGAGGTGTTCACGGCAAGTGCTGGTTTGAGAGGCGGGAGCGCCGCCTGAACGCGCGATGGTACCTGTGAGCGCGTCCGGCGTGCGTGACATGTGCCTGTCGCGGACGCTTGCCATGCTGTGGTGACTTTTCATGGCATGGAATTCATGTTTTGCATTGTGAAATATTGAAATGCTGCATTGCGCCAATTTTTCTCAATACGAGAAATGTGATTTCATATTGAAAAATATGAAAATAACTCGTTGATTTATATGATGAAAAAATTAGTCTTGTATAAGACACAAGATGTTGATGAGGTCTTCTATAAGACTTAAATTTGATCCCAAGGCCGACGCAAGAAAGCCGCTTGTTTCAACCACCTCCCAGGAGAGCAACATGCCCCAATCCCTGACCCAGCAACTGAGCCGTGAACAGCAGATTTCCGCCCTTGAGAAAGACTGGGCGCAGAACCCCCGTTGGAAGGGCGTCAAGCGCGGCTACAGCGCCGCCGACGTGGTGCGTCTGCGCGGCAGCCTGCAGCCCGAGTACACGCTGGCCCAGCGTGGCGCGGAACTGCTCTGGGACAGGATCAACGGCGGTGCCAAGAAAGGCTATGTGAATGCCTTTGGCGCCATCTCCGCAGGCCAGGCCATGCAACAGGCCAAGGCTGGCCTGGAGGCGGTGTACCTGTCGGGCTGGCAGGTGGCTGCAGATGGCAACACCAGCGAAACCATGTACCCCGACCAGTCGCTGTACGCCTATGACTCGGTGCCCACCATGGTGCGCCGCATCAACAACACCTTCAAGCGTGCCGACGAAATCCAGTGGGGCCGTGGCATCAACCCCGGCGACAAGGAATTCATCGACTACTTCCTGCCTATCGTCGCCGATGCGGAAGCCGGTTTTGGCGGCGTGCTCAACGCTTTCGAACTGATGAAGAACATGATTGCCGCTGGCGCAGCCGGCGTGCACTTCGAGGACCAACTGGCTGCCGTGAAGAAGTGCGGCCACATGGGCGGCAAGGTTCTGGTGCCCACCCAGGAAGCCGTCGAGAAGCTGATCTCCGCCCGCTTTGCCGCTGACGTGATGGGCGTGCCTACCATCGTGCTGGCCCGCACCGATGCTGAAGCCGCCAACCTGATCACCTCGGATCACGACGCCAACGACAAGCCGTTCCTGACCGGCGAGCGCACACAGGAAGGCTTCTACCGTGTCCGCAATGGCATGGAGCAGTCCATCAGCCGCGGTGTGGCCTATGCGCCCTATGCCGACCTGGTGTGGTGCGAAACCGGCGTGCCCGACATCGGCTTTGCCCGCGAGTTCGCCCAGGCCGTGCATGCCGCCTGCCCAGGCAAGCTGCTGAGCTACAACTGCTCGCCTTCGTTCAACTGGAAGAAGAACCTCAACGACAGCCAGATCGCCTCCTTCCAGGAAGACCTGTCTGCGCTGGGCTACAAGTTCCAGTTCATCACGCTGGCCGGCATTCACATCAACTGGTTCAACACGTTCAAGTTTGCCCACGCCTACGCCAACGGCGAAGGCATGAAGCACTACGTGAACATGGTGCAGGAGCCCGAATTCGCAGCCCGCGAACAAGGCTACACCTTCGTGTCGCACCAGCAGGAAGTGGGTGCAGGCTACTTCGACGACGTGACCACGGTGATCCAGGGCGGCTCGTCCAGCGTGAAGGCGCTGACCGGCTCCACGGAAGAGGAGCAATTCCACTGAAGCGCGGCTTCGGTGAGTGCAACTTCAGGTAGATAGGGGTGAGAAAGCGTCCGGGGCCTTGTGCTTCGGGCGCTTTTTCTTTGCTGGGGTTAAAATGGCGGAAGTTTTCAATTGACAACAACTGACAAGGGCGAGAAAGGCATCATGGTTATGACACCGCGAACTACATCGGAGATGTACACCGGCCGCTAGCGGCTGGCGGTTCGCGCCTGCACGAGATTCACTCGACCCCAAGAAAGCGCGGACCTGGCTCCGCGCTTTTTGCTTTTGGGGGATGCGCGCCCCCTGAGAAATATTTTAGGAATCCCATGATCCACATTACGCTTCCCGATGGTTCGCAACGTGAGTACCCCGGCCCGGTCACCGTGGCCGAAGTGGCCGCATCCATAGGCACGGGCCTTGCCAAAGCGGCACTGGCCGGCAAGGTGGGGGCTGGCGAGGACGCCAAGGTGGTGGACACCAGCTTCGTCATCGACAAGGACATGCCCTTGTCCATCGTGACGGCCAAGGACGCCGATGGCTTGGAGGTGATCCGCCATTCCACGGCCCACTTGCTGGCCTATGCGGTCAAGGAACTGTTCCCGGAGGCCCAGGTCACCATCGGTCCCGTGATCGAGAACGGCTTCTACTACGACTTCTCGTACAAGCGCCCCTTCACGCCCGAGGACCTGGTTGCCATCGAAAAGCGCATGGCCGAACTGGCCGCCAAGGACGAGCCCGTGGTGCGCCGCGTACTGCCGCGCGACGAGGCCGTTGCGTACTTCAAGGGCATCGGCGAGAACTACAAGGCCGAGATCATCGCCAGCATCCCCTCCAATGAGGATGTGAGCCTGTACCGCGAAGGCAGCTTCGAGGATCTGTGCCGCGGCCCGCACGTGCCCAGCACCGGCAAGCTCAAGTTCTTCAAGCTGATGAAGGTGGCTGGCGCCTACTGGCGTGGCGACCATCGCAACGAGATGCTGCAGCGCGTGTACGGCACGGCCTGGGCATCGAAAGACGACCTGCAGCAGTACCTGCACATGCTGGAGGAGGCTGAAAAGCGCGACCACCGCAAGCTGGGCCGTGAACTGGATCTGTTCCACATCGACGAGCATTCGCCGGGCACCGTGTTCTGGCACCCGAAGGGCTGGTCCCTGTGGCAAGAGGTCGAGCAGTACATGCGCCGCGTGTACCGCGACAACGGCTATCAGGAAGTCAAGGGTCCGCAGATCCTGGACAAGACCCTGTGGGAGAAGACTGGCCACTGGGACAAGTACCGCGAGAACATGTTCACGACCGAGTCGGAAAAGCGCGACTACGCGCTCAAGCCGATGAACTGCCCTGGCCACATCCTGATCTTCAAGCAGGGCATCAAGAGCTACCGCGACCTGCCGCTGCGCTACGGCGAATTCGGCCAGTGCCACCGCAACGAGCCCACGGGCGGCCTGCACGGCATCATGCGCGTGCGCGGCTTCACGCAGGATGACGGCCACGTCTTCTGTACCGAAGACCAGATCCAGCCCGAGGTGCTGGCCTTCACCACGCTGCTGCAAAAGGTCTACGCGGACTTCGGTTTCAGCGACATCATCTACAAGGTCGCCACGCGCCCTGAGGCGCGCATCGGCTCTGATGAAAGCTGGGACAAGGCAGAAGCTGCGCTGATCAACAGCCTGGAGGCTTCGGGCTGCGAGTACGTGATCTCGCCCGGCGATGGCGCGTTCTACGGCCCCAAGATCGAGTACACGCTCAAGGACGCCATCGGCCGTCAGTGGCAGTGCGGAACCATCCAGGTGGATTTCTCCATGCCCGAGCGCCTGGATGCGGAGTACGTGGGCGAGGATGGCGACCGCCATCGCCCCGTGATGCTGCACCGTGCCATCGTTGGCAGCCTGGAGCGTTTCATCGGCATTCTCATCGAGCAGCACGCTGGCGCCATGCCGACGTGGCTGGCTCCCGTGCAGGCCGCCGTGCTCAATATCACCGATGCGCAGGCGGACTATGTGCGGGAAGTCGCACAAAAGCTGCAAAAAGCATTTCCGAATCAAGGCCTTAGGGTGGCGACAGATCTGCGCAACGAAAAGATTACGTATAAAATACGGGAGCATTCGTTGCAAAAGCTGCCTTACATCCTTGTTGCTGGCGACAAGGAGAAGGCCGCTGGTGCAGTGGCAGTGCGCGCACGGGGCAACAAGGACCTCGGTGTGATGTCGGTTGATGCGTTCATTGAACTCGTGGCCAAGGACATCGCGGCGAAGGCCTGATGGAGCATCTCCAAAGGCGGTAGCCGCTTGCGTGTACTGCACACAAGCGGCTACGCTGTTGTAGCAACTTAAATCCAAGGGTGAGAACCATAGCTACTGAATTTCGTGATCGGCGCCACCGTGAAGAGCGCAAGCATCGTCTCAACCGTGAAATCATGGCGCCTGAAGTGCGTCTGTCCGGCCCGGAGAACGAGCCGCTGGGCATCGTGCCTCTGCAGGAAGCGCTGCGCATGGCGGGCGAGCTGGACGTGGACCTGGTGGAAATTGCCGCCACTGCCACTCCACCTGTCTGCCGGTTGATGGACTATGGCAAGTTCAAGTACCTTGAACAGAAGAAGGCTGCCGAAGCCAAGGCCAAGCAGACCGTCATCGAAATCAAGGAAGTGAAATTCCGCCCTGGTACCGACGACGGCGACTACAACATCAAGCTGCGCAACATCCGCCGTTTCCTGGCCGATGGTGACAAGTGCAAGATCACGCTGCGGTTCCGCGGCCGTGAAATCACGCACCAGCAGATTGGTCTGGACCTGCTGAACCGTCTGCGTGACGATCTGGCGGATTCCATCCAGGTGGAGCAGTTCCCCAAGCTGGAAGGCCGCCAGATGGTGATGATGATCGCCCCTGCGCGCAAGAAGCCCACAGCTGGCGGCAAGCCGGCAGAAGTTTCTGCTGCACCTGCGGTGGCTGATAAGGCATAATCGCGGTTTCGCCCTTCGTTGAGGGGCGACAGAATTTGCAGGCCGTGCGCGAGTTGATTGCGCGAGGCGTGCGATGCAAGGGACATGGTTTCCATGTCCCTTGTTCTTGCCGGCCTCCGGGCTGGCACAGAAGTGTCTCGGGGCCAGCAAGTGCGCGCAGTGTTGCGAGCCGCCTCACGAGCACAAACAACAGGAGCATTCAAATGCCCAAAATGAAGACCAAGAGCAGCGCGAAGAAGCGTTTTCGCGTTCGTCCCGGTGGCACCGTCAAGCGCGGTCAAGCCTTCAAGCGTCACATCTTGACCAAGAAGACCACCAAGAACAAGCGTCACCTGCGTGGTGCAGTGTCTGTGCATGAGACCAACATGGGCTCTATCGCACAAATGCTGCCGATGGCTGGCCTGTAATTCACTGACGAACAAGGAGAAAACACATGCCTCGCGTCAAACGTGGTGTAACGGCCCGCGCCCGTCACAAAAAAGTTCTGGCCCTTTCCAAGGGTTTCCGCGGCCGCCGCGGCAATGTCTTCCGCATCGCCAAGCAGGCGGTGATGAAGGCTGGGCAATATGCCTACCGTGACCGCCGTGCCAAGAAGCGCGTGTTCCGCCGTCTGTGGATCGCCCGTATCAACGCCGCTGCACGTGAACTGGGCCTGACATACAGCCAGTTCGCCAACGGCCTGAAGAAGGCAGCCATCGAGATCGACCGCAAGATGCTGGCCGATATCGCGGTGCACGACAAGGCTGCATTTAGCAGCATCGTTGATCAAGTCAAGGCCAAGCTGGCTGCTTGAGATAACGGTCTGCGGCCATCCTCGTGATGGTCTGCAGCGCAAACAGCAAGGGCTAGGGCTTGAAAAGGCTGCTAGCCCTTGTTTCTTTTCACAGTCGATAAAGAGTCGATATGAACGAGTTGGATTCTCTGGTCGAGAGCGCGCAGCAGCTGTTCGCGCAGGCACAAACCCCCGCTGATCTGGAAAACGCCAAGGCGCAGTTTCTGGGCAAGTCGGGCAAGGTGACCGAGCTCATGAAGGGCATGGCGCAGCTTTCCGTCGAAGAGAAGAAGTCGCGCGGAGCCGCCATCAACGTGGCCAAGCAAGGCATCGAGGCCGCGCTGACCGCGCGCCGCAAGGCCCTGGCCGATGCCGAACTGCAGGCCCACCTGAAGGCCGAGGTGCTGGATGTGACCTTGCCGGGCCGCCGCCGTGGCCAGGGTGGCCTGCACCCCGTGTCGCTGACGCTGGAGCGCATCGAGGGCATCTTCGGCTCCATGGGCTTCGATGTGGCCGAGGGCCCCGAGATCGAGTCCGACTGGTTCAACTTCACGGCGCTGAACACGCCCGAAGACCATCCCGCCCGTTCCATGCACGACACCTTCTACGTGGAAGGCGGCACGGAACAGGCCCCCAATCTGCTGCGCACGCACACCAGCCCCATGCAGGTGCGCCATGCCGTGCAGCACGTCAAGAAATACCGTGAGCGGCTGGACGCCGGCCAGGGCATGCCCGAGATCCGCGTGATCGCGCCGGGCCGCACCTACCGCGTGGACAGCGATGCCACGCACTCGCCCATGTTCCACCAGTGCGAAGGCCTGTGGATCGGTGAGAACGTCAGCTTCAAGGACCTGAAGGTGGTCTTCACCGACTTCTGCAAGACCTTCTTCGAGAGCGACGACCTGGTGCTGCGCTTCCGTCCCAGCTTCTTCCCCTTTACCGAGCCCAGCGCCGAGATCGACATCCAGTTCCAGAGCGGCCCGTTGGCCGGCCGCTGGCTGGAAGTGGCCGGCTCCGGCCAGGTGCACCCCAACGTGGTGCGCAACATGGGGCTGGACCCCGAAAAGTACATCGGCTTTGCCTTTGGCATGGGGCCTGACCGCCTGACCATGCTGCGCTATGGCGTCAACGATCTGCGACTGTTTTTTGACGGCGATATCCGCTTCCTGTCGCAATTCCGTTGATCCGGCTGCAAGCCTTCGCCAAAGAGTCCGCCAGCGCCACGGCGCGCGGACTGAACCAACGCCAAAGAGTCTGATATGCAATTTCCCGAATCCTGGCTGCGCGAGTTCTGCAATCCGCCGCTGACCACCCAAGAACTGGCCGACACCCTGACCATGGCCGGCCTGGAGGTGGAGGAGCTGGAGCCCGTGGCGCCGCCGTTCACCAAGATCGTCGTCGGTGAGATCAAGGCTGCCGAGCAGCATCCCAATGCCGATCGCCTGCGCGTGTGCCAGGTCGATGTGGGCGGACCCGAGCTGCTGACCATCGTCTGCGGCGCGCCCAACGCGCGCGTGGGCATCCGCGTGCCCTGCGCCACGGTGGGCGCCGAGCTGCCGCCCGGTGAAGATGGCAAGCCTTTCCTGATCAAGATCGGCAAGCTGCGCGGTGTGGAGAGCTTCGGCATGCTGTGCTCGGCACGCGAGCTCAAGCTGTCCGAGGACCATGGCGGCCTGATGGAGCTGCCGCTGGACGCGCCCCTGGGCCAGAACATCCGCGAATACCTGAACCTGGACGACACGCTGCTCACGCTCAAGCTCACGCCCAATCTGGCGCATTGCCTGAGCGTCTACGGCGTGGCGCGCGAAGTGGCTGCGCTGACCGGCGCGCCGCTCAAGCCCCAGTCGTTCACGCCTGCCGCCGTGGGCGTGCAGGACAGGCTGGCCGTGAAGATCGAGGCGCCCGACCTGTGCGGCCGCTTCTCGGGCCGCGTGGTGCGCAATGTCAACACCCAGGCGAAGACGCCGCAGTGGATGGTCGATCGCCTGGCGCGCTGCGGCCAGCGCAGCGTGGCGCCGCTGGTGGACATCTCCAACTATGTGATGTTCGAGCTGGGCCGTCCTTCGCACATCTTCGACCTGGACAAGATCCACGGCGGCCTGCAGGTGCGCTGGGGTAAGGAAGGCGAGCAGCTCAAGCTGCTCAACGGCAACACCGTCACCGTGGATGGACAGGTGGGCGTGATCGCCGATGAGCGCGAAGTCGAGTCGCTGGCCGGCATCATGGGCGGCGACGCCACGGCCGTGTCCGACGACACGCGCCACATCTACATCGAGGCCGCATTCTGGTGGCCCAAGTCGATTGCCGGCCGTTCGCGCCGCTACAACTTCTCCACCGATGCGGGCCACCGCTTCGAGCGGGGCGTCGATCCCGAACTGACGGTCGAGCACATCGAGCGCATCACCGAGCTGGTGCTGCAGATCTGCGGCACGCCCGAGACCGTCTGCGGCCCCATCGACGACCAGAAGTCCAACATGCCCCAGCCCAAGCCCGTCACGCTGCGCGTGGCGCGTGCGGCCAAGGTCATCGGCATGCCGCTCACGCAGCAGCAGTGCCACGATGCGCTGGCCGGCCTGGGCCTGCCGGTGGAGCAGGGCGATGGCGTGCTCACCGTCACGCCGCCCAGCTTCCGCTTCGACATCAACATCGAGGAAGACCTGATCGAGGAAGTGGCGCGCATGGTGGGTTACGAGAACCTGCCCACGACCAAGCCGCTGGCGCCCATTGCGCCCAAGCTGCGCGCCGAAAACCGCCGCAGCCAGTTCGCCGTGCGCCGCGCGCTGGCCGATCTGGGCTACCAGGAAACCATCAACTTCAGCTTTGTGGAAGCCGCATGGGAGAAGGATCTGGCCGGCAACGCCAATCCCATCCAGCTGCTCAACCCCATCGCAAGCCAGCTCAGCGTGATGCGCTCCAGCCTCATCGGCTCGCTCATGCAGGTGCTCAAGTTCAATGCCGACCGCAAGGCCGAGCGCGTGCGCGTGTTCGAGCTGGGCCGTGTCTTCCTCAAGGATGACAGCGTTGTTGACAGCGACACCACGGTCAAGGGCTTCTACCAGCCCATGCGCGTGGCGGGCCTGGCCTGGGGCGCTGGAGAGCAGCTGCAATGGGGCCGCGCCGAAGCCAAGGTGGACTTCTACGACGTCAAGGGCGATGTCGAGGCGCTGCTGGCGCCGCGCAAGCCCGTGTTCGAGCCGGCCGAGCATCCGGCCATGCACCCGGGCCGCTGCGCGCGCGTGCTGCTCGATGGCCAGTCCATCGGCTTCATCGGCGAGCTGCATCCCCAGTGGCGCCAGCAATGGGATCTGGCCCAGGCGCCCGTGCTGTTCGAGCTGGAGCTCGATGCCGTGCTGGCGCGCGAGGTGCCGGTGTTCAAGCCCGTGGCCAAGCACCAGGCCGTGGAGCGCGACATTGCCGTGGTCGTGAACGAAAAGGCCACGCATGCCCAGCTCATGCAGGCGGTGGAAGCTGCCCAGACAGGCGGCCTGCTGCGCTCTGCCGTGCTGTTCGATGTGTTCCGTCCCAAGGCGCTCAAGGCCGGTGAGACAGCGGCACCGGGCGCGCTGGCGCAGGACGAAAAGAGCCTGGCCGTGCGCCTGACGCTGGGCAATGACGACAGCTCGCTGACCGATGTGCAGATCGAGCAGGCCGTGCAGGCCGTGCTCGAGCAGCTGCAGCAACGCCTGGGCGCGCGCCTGCGCGCCTGATGGAAGGCCCATGCCGTGAAAGGAGATCCCGTGATGGAACTGACGGTGGAAAGTCTTGATTCGCCCGCGCTGACCAAGGCGCAGCTGGCGGACCTGCTGTTCGACGAGATCGGCCTGAACAAGCGCGAATCCAAGGAAATGGTGGATGCGTTCTTCGAGCTGATCTCGCAAAGCCTGGTGACGGGCGAGGATGTGAAGCTGTCGGGCTTCGGCAACTTCCAGATCCGCACCAAGGCGCCGCGTCCGGGGCGCAACCCGCGCACGGGCGAGGCCATTCCGATCGAGGCGCGCCGCGTCGTGACCTTCCATGCGAGCAGCAAGCTCAAGGAGCAGATCCAGGAAGGCACGACGGGCTCCGCGTCCTGAAGGGTCGTCCCCGGGGCCCGGCTTGCCGTGGCCCAGCTGTCGTCAGCCTGTCTGCCTTGCGGTGGATGGGCTGTTTTTACGACAGGGTGCTGGCCTGCAAGCGAGCTGTGCAGTAGGCTCGGCCTTCTTCCCGGATCGGCGTCCGCGCACCAGCGGCATTGCACATCCTGACCTCATCCACATTTGCCATGGCTTCACTTCTGCCCCAGATTCCCGCCAAGCGCTACTTCACCATCGGTGAGGTCGCGGATCTGTGCGACGTCAAGCCGCATGTGCTGCGCTACTGGGAGCAGGAGTTCACGCAGCTGCGCCCCATGAAGCGGCGCGGCAACCGCCGCTACTACCAGCACCACGAAGTGCTGATGATCCGGCGCATCCGCGAGCTGCTCTACGAGCAGGGCTTCACCATCAACGGCGCGCGCAACCGCCTGCGTGAGGCCTCGGGGTCTGCCGTGGTTCCCGCGCTGCAGGCAGGTGTCGTGGTGTCGGCGCCGGCTGCCGCGCCGCTGCTCGGTGGCGATGCCGCGGCCAGCGTTCCGCTGGAGCCGGAGGCCGTGCGGGAGGAGCTTTTGCAGATTCGTGCGCTGCTTTCTATTTGAGAGCAAAAAGCTGTATATAATTGAATTCTTCGGCGTGTAGCGCAGCCTGGTAGCGCACTTGCATGGGGTGCAAGGGGTCGCGAGTTCGAATCCCGCCACGCCGACCATAAATGAATACGGACCACAGCTTCTGGCTGTGGTCCGTTTTTCTTTGTGCCATCGCCAACCTCTGAAGGAGAGCGGCCGTTGCGCAGAGATCAACCCTGAGCGCAGGTCTCAAGCAGCCATTGCCGGAAGGCTGCCAGCGCCGGCAGTGTCGCGTTCCTCTCGGGATAGACCAGGTAGTAGCTGCGCTGGCTGGGGATGGCATCTCCCACCACGTGCAGCTCACCGCGCGCCATCTCCTCTTCCACCAGTACCCGTGGCACCAGGCCCACGCCCATGCCTGCCAGCACGGCCTGTATCAGGTGCGAGGTCAGCTCGAAGCTCGGCCCTATCCGCATCTGCCGGTGATCGAGCCGATAGTGCGTGAACCACTCGCTCCAGGCCTGCCGGTTGCTGGCCACCGTGAGCAGCACCTGCTGGCCCGCCCAATCCGGCGAGGCTGCTGCCTGCCCGGCCTGCTGCAGTGCCTGCGGGCTGGCCACCGCCACCAGAAACTCGTGGTACAGGCGATGCGCGGTCAGCCCGGGCCAGTCTCCCGTGCCGACGGTGATGGCGGCGTCTATCTCTGCGCTGTCGAAATCGATATCGCCGATGCGCGAGTGGATGTGCATCGTCACCCCGGGCTGCGCCTGGTAGAAGCCATGCAGGTGCGGCAGCAGCCATTTGGAGCCGAAGGTGGGCAGGGTGGCCAGATTGAGGGTGCCACCGCCGGACTGGCGTGACATGGCCTGCAGGGTGGCGCTGCGTATGCGGCCCAGCGCGGCGCCCAGGTCGATGAAGTAGCGGCGTCCCACGTCGGTCAGGCGCACCGTGCGGCCCTCGCGGCGGAACAGGCTGATGCCCAGCTGCGCCTCCAGTGTCTGCACCTGCCGGCTGATGGCGCTCTGGCTGAGCGACAGCTCCTCGGCCGCACGCGCATAGCTTTCGTGGCGCGCGGCCGCCTCGAAGACCAGCAGCAGGGACATGGAGGGCGTCAGGCGTCGGTAATTCATGAGTTTTATGCAGTGTTTGCGGCAGCAATTTTCGTTTGTTCCAGAGGAAGAGTGTAGAGATACTTGCGGCCATGGTCGGCCTGAAATCGTGTATTGCATGCATGGGTTTTCTGGGCTGATCGCCTGCAACAAATCTCCCCACCTTGCCTTCCATGTCGATTGCCCCACTGCCCCACGCCAGCGCCCCCGTGCCTGCCCAATACCTTGAGTTTCTTGAAGCACTGAAGGCCGCCGGCTTCGAGGGCGACGTGGACACGGACCATGCCAGCCGCACCGTGCTGGCCACGGACAACTCCATCTACCAGCGCATGCCGCAGGCGGCCATCTACCCGCGTCACGCCGAGGATGTGGCCAGGGCGGCGCAGGTGCTGGCGCGGCCTGAGTTCCGCGATGTGGTGCTGACACCGCGCGGCGGCGGCACGGGCACGAACGGGCAGTCGCTCACGCATGGCGTGACCATGGACTTGTCGCGGCACATGAACGGCATCCTCGAAATCAATGCCGAGCAGCGCTGGGTGCGCGTGCAGGCCGGCGTGGTCAAGGACCAGCTCAACGCTGCGCTCAAGCCATACGGACTGTTCTTTGCCCCCGAGCTGTCCACCTCCAACCGCGCCACCATCGGCGGCATGATCAACACCGATGCCAGCGGGCAGGGCAGCTGCACCTATGGAAAGACGCGCGACCACGTGCTGGCGCTGGACTTCGTGCTGCTCGGCGGCGAGCGCCTGCACAGCGTGCCGCTGGATGCCGAGGCGCTGGAGCGCATGTGCGCCGATTCGGGGCGCATCGGCAAGGTGCACCGCACGGCGCGGCGCATCAGCGAGGATCAGGCGGAGTTGATCGAGGCCAGATTCCCCAAACTCAACCGCTGCCTCACCGGCTATGACCTGGCCCATCTGCGCGAAGGTGACGGGCGCTTCAACCTCAACAGCGTGCTGTGCGGCGCCGAAGGCTCGCTGGGCTTCGTTGTGGAGGCGCGGCTCAACGTGCTGCCCATTCCCCGCTATTCGGTGCTGGTCAACGTGCGCTATGCGGGCTTCATGGATGCGCTGCGCGATGCGCGCGCGCTGATGGCGCACCGGCCGCTGTCCATTGAGACGGTGGATTCCAAGGTGCTGTTGCTGGCCATGAAGGACTTCGTCTGGAGCAGCGTGGCCGAGTACTTTCCGCAGGACGGCCAGCGCCCTACGCTGGGCATCAACCTGGTGGAATTCAGCGGTGACGATCCGCAGGAGGTCGATGGCCGCGTGCAGGCCTTCCTCGCGCACCTGGGCGCCGACGCCTCGGTGGAGCGGCTGGGCCACACGCTGGCGGCGGGCAATGCAGCGGTGCAACGCGTCTATGCCATGCGCAAGCGCGCCGTGGGCCTGCTGGGCAACGTGGCGGGCGAGGCGCGGCCCCAGCCCTTTGTCGAAGACACGGCCGTGCCGCCCGAGAACCTGCCCGAGTTCATTGCCGAGTTCCGCGCGCTGCTGGACAGCCACGGCCTGCAGTACGGCATGTTCGGCCACGTCGATGCCGGCGTGCTGCATGTGCGCCCCATCCTGGACATGAAGAACCCCGTGGACGCCGCCCTGGTGCGCCCCATCTCCGACGCGGTGGCCGAACTCACGCAGCGCCATGGCGGCCTGCTGTGGGGCGAGCACGGCAAGGGCCTGCGCTCCGAATATGTGCCGGCCTTCTTCGGCGAGCTGTATCCCTCGCTGCAGCAGCTCAAGGCCGCCTTCGACCCGCACAACCAGCTCAACCCCGGCAAGATCGCCACGCCGCCGGCCAGCAAGACCTTGCTGCTCAAGGTGGACGGCGTCACCACGCGCGGCGAGCTGGACCGGCAGATCGACGAGCGCGTATGGCAAAGCTATGGCGCGGCCATGCACTGCAACGGCAATGGCGCCTGCTACAACTTCGACCCGGACGACGCCATGTGCCCTTCCTGGAAGGCCACGCGCCAGCGCGTGCATTCGCCCAAGGGCCGTGCCTCGCTGATGCGCGAATGGCTGCGCCTGCAGGGGCAGGCCGGCGTGAACGTGCTGGAGGTCGCGCAGCGGCCCCAGCCCTTCCTGTCCAGCCTGGCTGCGCGCTGGCGCAACAGCCGCGCGGCGCGCCGCGGCGAGGCCGATTTCTCTCACGAGGTCTATGACGCCATGGCCGGCTGCCTGGCCTGCAAGTCCTGCGCCGGGCAGTGTCCCGTCAAGGTCAACGTGCCCGAATTCCGCTCGCGCTTTCTGGAGCTCTACCACCGCCGCTACCTGCGGCCCGTGCGCGACTACCTGATCGGCTCGCTGGAGTTCACCATGCCGTGGCTGGCGCGCATGCCCGCGCTCTACAACGGGGTGATGGGCTCGCCATGGATGCGCGATGTGCTCAGCCGTCGCATCGGCATGGTCGATGGCCCGCTGCTGAGCCGGCTGGACCTGGCAGCCACCTTGCGGCAATGGAAGGTGCGCGCGGCCGATGCGCAGGCACTTGCTGCGCTCACGCCCGAGCAGCGCGCACGCAGCGTGGTCATCGTGCAGGACAGCTTTACCCGCTACTTCGAGACCGGCCAGCTGCAGGTGCTGATCGAGCTGGCCGCACGCCTGGGATTCCAGGTCTGGCTGGCGCCGCTGCTGCCCAATGGCAAGCCGCTGCATGTGCAGGGATTCATGGGCGCCTTTGCCAAGGCGGCCATCCGCAATGCCGCGCAGCTGGCGCAACTGGCGCAGTCCGGCGTTGCGCTGGTGGGGCTGGACCCGGCCATGACGCTGGCCTATCGGCAGGAATATCTCAAAGTGCCGGGCATGGGCGAGGTGCCGAAGGTCGCGCTGCCCCAGGAGTGGCTGCTGCAGGTGCTGCCCGGGGCGGTGACCAGCGTGGCCAGCGTGGCCTACCGGCTGCTGCCGCACTGCACTGAAAAGACCAATGCGCCCGACAGCGGCAAGCAGTGGACGCAGCTTTTCGAGCGACGGGGGCTGCGCCTGAGCGTGGAGGCCACGGGCTGCTGCGGCATGTCGGGCACCTACGGGCATGAGGCGCGCAACCTCGAAACCTCCAAGACCATCTATGCCCAGTCATGGGAGAAACAGATCGAGAGCAAGCAGAACCTGGGCGAGCCGCTGGCCACCGGCTATTCCTGCCGCAGCCAGGTCAAGCGACTGTCTGCACGGCAGCTGCGCCATCCGTTGGAGGCCTTGCTGGACCACGTGCGCGCCACGCATCAGGGGTGAGAAGATGCGGGGGCTGAACGTCGCCATTTCAGGAATTTGCAGACATTTTTGAAAAATCTCTGCGTTTTCCCTGAAGGCCTGTTTTTAGTCCCTATAATTCAATGCTTCGGCGTGTAGCGCAGCCTGGTAGCGCACTTGCATGGGGTGCAAGGGGTCGCGAGTTCGAATCCCGCCACGCCGACCAAAACGCAAAGCTCCTGACGGAAACGTCAGGAGCTTTTTGCTTTGTACGTTCGTTTTTTTGCGCGTTCGATTTTGCACGCGATGGCGCCTTGCCGCGAAGAGCAAGGGCAAGAGCAAGTGCAGCTTCGCCAGGCAGGTCCATCACGGATGGCGAGGGCAGCCAGCGCATGAAAAGTCCATGCACCGCGAAGATGCGCGTCCCGGTCTGGGCACGTAAAACCTGCACCTACAATGGCGTCTTTTGTAACTGACGATTTCTTCCTGGTCTCGCACATGATGGATGGACTGATTACCGGCAGACTCACCGGTACGCCCGAACACCGCAGCGACCGCAATCGGCGCCCCTTCATGGTGGCCCGCGTGCGTTCCGAGGCATCCGATGGCACCTCCATCCCGGTCAACGTGGTTGCATTCGATGCCCAGGCCTGTGAGGTGCTGCGCAATCTGATCGAAGGCGATGCCGTGGCGCTGCGTGGCAGCTTCACGCCCAAGGTCTGGATAGACCGCCAGGAACAACCCCACCCTGTGCTGGACGTCGTGGCCCACCAGGTGATGGCAACGCCCGAGTTCCAGGACCGCTGACGCCCGCGCTGCGGCGCCGGTTGTGAGCTACTGAAAAAACTGTCTAGCCGCAGTGTGCCGGTACGGCCGCCGGGCGCTGTGTTGGCGCTACAGTGTGCGCCTGTGTTTTTGACAGGTTACAAGGAACCGCATCCATGCCCACCAAGCGCCATTTCCTCCGCCGCACGCTCACGGCCGCCGCGATTGCCGGCACCGCAGCCATGACCCTGCTGGCCATGCCCGCGCAGGCGCAGGACAAGCCCATCAAGGTCGGCGTCACGGCCGGCCCGCACGCCCAGATCATGGAGCAGGTCAAGAAGGTCGCCGAGAAGAACGGCCTGAAGATCCAGATCGTGGAATTCGGCGACTACGTGCAGCCCAATGCCGCGCTGTCTGCCGGTGACCTGGACGCCAACAGCTACCAGCACCGCCCCTACCTCGACGCCCAGGTGCGCGACCGCGGCTACAAGATCGGCTGGGTGGCCGACACGGTGAATTTCCCCATCGGCATCTATTCCAAGAAGATCAAGCAGCTGGCCGACCTGCCCCAGGGCGCCAAGTTCGGCATCCCCAACGACCCCACCAACGGTGGCCGCGTGCTGCTGCTGCTGCAGGCCCAGGGCCTGATCAAGCTCAAGGAAAGCGCGGGCCTGAAGGCCACGCCGCTGGACGTGGTCTCCAACCCCAAGAAGCTGCGCTTCGTGGAGCTGGACGCAGCCCAGCTGCCACGCTCGCTGGATGACCTGGACGCCTCGGCCATCAACACCAACTTCGCGATCTCGGCGGGCCTGAACCCCAAGACCGATGCCATTGCGCAGGAAAACGCCAAGAACCCCTATGTGAACATCCTGGTCGCGCGCGATGCCGACAAGGGCAAGCCCTGGGTGGCGCAGCTGATCAAGGCCTACCACTCCGATGAAGTGCGCCAGTTCATCGATGTGCAGTTCAAGGGATCGGTGATCCCTGCATTTTGATAGGAAGCACCCCCTGAGCGGCTGACGCCGCTTCCCCCTCTCTCGCTTCGCGGGAGGGGGACGACGCCCTCGCCGCGAGGCGGCTCTTGCTCGGCGTCCCTGAGTTGGGCTGCGCCGGTTTCGGTCGCCGTGTTCAGTGCGAGCAAGGGCTGAATTGCAAAAGCTGCCATTAGCAGCTTTTTTTCATTCCCCCAGCACTCTGAAGTATTCGGTCAGCGGTGCGCGGGTGGTCTGGGTGCGGTTGACGGGGGCGGCCTCGTCGGGCCAGCCCAGGGCCAGGCCGCAGACGATGTGCTCGCCGGGCGGCAGGTCGAGCACGCGGCGCACGGTGTCGGGGTAGGAGGCCAGGGCGCCGATGGCGCAGCTGCCCAGGCCCTGGGCGGCTGCGGCCATTTGCAGGCCGTACAGGGTCATGCCCAGGTCCATGTAGCCGCCTGCGCCGAAGCGGGCGTCAATGCTCACGACCAGCGCCACGGGCGCATCGAAGAAGCGGTAGTTGCGGCCGAACTGCGCGTCGCGCCCTGCGCGGTCCTCGCGGGCCACGCCCAGGGCGCTGTACAGGGCCTGGGCCGACGCCACCTGGCGCTTGCGCAGCGCCATGGGCATGGGGCGGGGGAAGTAGCCGTAGTCCTCGCGCTCAGGTGCTCCGCCTTGCCAGTCGGCCAGCAGCGCCTGTGTGAGTGCGCCGCGCAGGCTGCCGCGCACCTGGATGAACTGGCCTGGCTGCAGGTTGCCGCCGCTGGGCGCGCGGCGGGCCGAGTGCAGCAACTGGTGCAGCAGCGCATCCGGCACGGGATCGGGCCGGTAGGCGCGCACGGAGCGGCGCGCGTGCACCAGGGCCTCATGCGAATCGCCAAAGGGAAGGGTGTCGGACGGTGGGTTGGCGGACATGGGAAATGCGGAGTCCATGGATTCAAAGCGCCTGCACCAGGCAGGCTGCGCCTATGCCGCCCGCACCGGCAATGGCGGCCAGGCCCAGGGCCGGCCTGTGGGCTGCTGGCGTGCGGTGCAGGTCGCAGAGCATGCGCACCAGCGCAACCGCGCCCGATGCGCCTATGGGATGACCGCGCGCCAGGCCACCGCCGCCGGTGTTGAGCTGCTGCAGCGGCAGGCCCAGGGTTTCGGCAAAGGCCAGGGCCTGCACGGCGAAGGCATCGTGCAGCTCCACAGCCTGGAGCTCTGCCGCAGTCAGGCGAGGAAGCTGCAGCGCTGCGGCTCCACGCTCCAGCACCTGCTGGGCCGCCAGTGCGGCGGCGACCAGCGGTGTTTCGGGCGCATGGCCCAGCGAGGCACTGGCCACCCAGCGGGCGCGTGGCTGCAGGCCCAGGCGTGCGCAGGCCTGCGGCGTGGCCAGCAGCACCAGGGCGGCGCCATCGGCCTTGGGCGAGATGGTGGGCGTGCTCAGCGCATGGCGCTGGCGTGCATGGGCGTCAACGGCGCCACCCGCTTCGGCAACCACGGGCATGCGGGCAACGCGGGCCGGGTTCAAGGCGCGCGGATAGGCGTCGTGGTCCAGCCCGGCCATGGGCACGATCTCTTGGGCCAGCCGGTCGCGGTGCGCGAGCGCCAGCGCGTGGCTGTGGATGGCATGGGCCTCCTGAACGGCGCGGGTGATGCCATGGGCCAGCGCGTGGTCGGCGGCCGATTGCAGCAGGTCCGGGTCACGTGCGGGGTCGGGAGCGAACGCGGGGCGGTCATAGGTGACGGGCAACTCGCCTGCATGGCGCGGGCGTGTCTGGCGGATGGGGGCGCGGCTCCAGGCCTCGGCACCCCCGGCCACCACGATATCGGCCTGGCCCGACAGCAGCAGGCCTGCAGCCAGGGCCACGCTGTCCAGGCCCGAGCAGCATTGGGTGTCCACGCTGTGGGCCGCGCAGCGCTCGGGCAAGCCCGCAGCCAGGGCCAGCATGCGGGCCGGGTTGCCGCCTGCGCCCAGGGCGTTGCCTAAGACCACGGCATCCACGGCCCGGGCAGGCAGGCCGGCCCGGGCCAGCAGGGCCTGGAGCACGAGCGCGCCCAGTTCGTGCGCGGCAAGTTCGCGCAGCGCACCGCCCACGGGGGCGACGGGGCTGCGCGCCCAGGCCAGGATGACGGGGGCGTCTTGCGGGTTCATGGCAGGGGCAGCAGCGCGGGTTCGCAGGGCAGTGCCCGGCCAGTGTCCGTGTCCGTGGCGGTGGCAGTGGCCGCCAGCGCGCGCGCCAGACGGCCGTGGTCGGTCTTGCCGCTGGCGGTCTGCGGCCAGTCGGTGCAGCTCCACCATTGGCGCGGCAGCTTGTAGCTTTCCAGGCGCTCGCGCAGCCAGGCCGCCAGCGCCTGTGCGGAGCCTGCGGGCGCGGCGCCGTGCCATTGCACGACGGCGTGCACCTGCATGCCGCGCAGGGCGTCGGGCAGGCCTTGGATGGAGACCTGGGCCACGCCCGGGTGCGCGGCCAGCAGGGTTTCGACTTCTTCGGGGAACAGGTTCTTGCCCTGGGTGACGAGCATGCGGCTCTGGCGCCCGGCCAGGCACAGCTGGCCGCCGGCATCGATATGGCCCATGTCGCGCACGGACAGCCATTCGCCGTCGCGCAGCGCGGCCGTGCCATCGCGCGCCTCGCCCACATAGTCCATGAACAGCATGGGGCTGCGCATGTAGATCAGGCCGTCCTCGCCCGGCTGCAGGGGCTGGTCGCCGGGCTGCTGCGTGGCGGGGCGGATCTGCAACTGCACATTGCTGAAGGGCCGGCCCACGGCCTGGGGCGGGGCCTGTTCGTCGGCCTCCATCCAGGCGATGAAGCTGGCCTCCGAGGCACCGTAGAACTCGATGATGCGTGCGCGCGGAAACAGCGCGCGCAGGGCCGGGGTCTGGGCGCGCATCCAGCGCGCGCCGCTGATCATGATCAGTTCCACCTCGGGGATGGGCGCCAGCGCGCGGTGTGCGGCCCATTGCAGCATCAGCAGCAACTGGCTGGGCACGGCGACCAGGCAGGGCGCCTCGCCGCGCGCCAGCGAGGCCAGGCAGCGCGCCGCCGAGAACCGCTCCTGCACCACGGCGCCTTCGCCGCACCACAGGCCCTGCATCACGCCGAACAGGAACAGCGAATGCGAGATGCGCCCGGGCGCCATGGTGCGCTGCGCGGCCACGGCGCCGAAGTCCTCGAGGCAGACGCGAAAGCTCTCTGTCCACGAACGGTGGTGGCGCATGAAGCCCTTGGGCAGCCCGGTGCTGCCCGAGGTGAAGCCGGTGTAGAAGGCGCCGGTGGCGGTGGCCTCGGCCAGAGCGCTGGGCGCCGTGGGTAGCCAGCCTTCGATGCGCTGGCGCACGGCCTCGGGCCAATCGGGGTCGGCCACGGCGGCGCAGCGGCCGCTGTGGAGGATGGCGAGGAATTCGACGATGGCATCCACGGTGCTGGCGCTGCCGCCCGTGTCCAGCAGCAGCATCTCTGGAGCCTGCCCGGCCACCAGCGCGGCCGAGCGCTGCAGCACGGCGGCATGCAGCGCGGCAAAGCTCCATTGGCCCGCCTCGCTTTGCAGCGCCAGCGCATCGGGGCGCTGCCGGGCCCAATGCTCCAGCGGGCCATGGACCAGGGTCCACGGGTGCTGCAGCGGCGCGGCCAGCGGGTGGGGCGCGAGTGGCTCAACCATGCTGGCGGCCTCCGAACGGCCAGTCCGGCATGCCGCGCGCCACCGTGTGCACCACCAGGGCGCACAGCACGCACTTGATCAGATCGCCGGGCACGAACAGCAAGGTGGCCATGAAGGCCTGCGACAGGCTGAGCTTGGCCATCAGCATGAGGCCCAGCACGCCAAAGGCATGCAGGGCCACCAGCCCGCCCAGCGCCGAGGCTGCAAAGGCGCTGAACGCCGCGCGCCGGGGCGAGCCCTGGGGCAGCGCACGCATGACCAGGCCGGCAATGCAGGCCGCCAGCGGGTAGCCCAGCAGGTAGCCGGCCGAGGGCGCCATGAAGACGGCAATGCCGCCGCGCCCGCCCGACAGCAGGGGCAGGCCCACGGCCACGGCCGCAAGGAACAGCAGCATGGACTGCATGCCGCGCCAGGGGCCGAGCATCACGCCGGCCAGCATCACGCCCAGCGACTGGATGGTGATGGGCACGCCCAGCGGCAGGTCGATCTTGGGAATCAGGCCCATGACCGCCATCAGCGCCGCAAACAGCGAGACCTGGGCCATGGAGCGCGCGGAGGCGCGTGAGACGGTGGAGGGGGCGGTCATGGACGGTTCTCGGAAGGTTCTCGCAAGGCTCTTGCGTATGGATCGGTCGGGAAATGGGGCAGGGCAGGCCTCAGCGGCCCAGGCGCGCCCACAGCGCGTCGGACACGCGGCGCGTGGCCTGCAGCATGTGGATGGTCAGCGGCGCAATCAGGCGCAGGCCGCCGGCGCGGCCCGTGCGCAGCCGGTGGGCATCGTCCATGCGCTTCCACTGCACAAAGAAATGCTCGGTGAAACGCAGCATCAATGCCAGCTGCAGGGCCACCTGTTCGGGGGAGATGCCGATGCGCTCCAGCGGCGCCAGCAGCCGCTCCAGCACATCGACCAGATCGCTGGGGCGTGTGCTCACGGTCAGCGCCATGCCCAGCGTGGAGGCGCAGACCAGGCGCAGCGCGCTGGCGGCGGCCAGGGCGTAGTGCTGCATCCACACATGGAAGGCGGCGACCAGCAAGGCGGCCACGGTGACCGACAGCATGAGCCGCCGTGCACCCTCGGTGGCACGGCCCAGCGACAGCCACAGCAGGCCGCAGGCGGCGCCGGCCAGGGCCAGCAGCCACGGTGAATCGATGAGGAACAGGCCCGTTCCCAGCAGCGCCATGAGCAGCAGCTTGCGGCCCGCGCTCCAGGCATGGAGCCAGCTGGTGTATTCGCTGTAGAGGCTTCCCATGGCGGCCGGCTCCTGCGTCAGTCCTGCGCTTGCAGCCGGCGTGCCACGTCGGCTTCATAGGCCGCGCAGACCTCATGGCCGGGGCCGTCTGCGCGCACTTGGCCGCGCTCCAGCCAGAGCACGCGGCCAAAGCTGCGCACGTGGTCCAGCACGTGGGTGGAGACCAGCACCTGCTGCTCGGCAGCCGCGATGTCGCGGGCCAGCCGCGCCTGGCCCGGCAAGTCCAGGCTGGCGAAGGGCTCGTCCAGCAGCAGCACGCGCGGCGCGGCAATGAGCAGGGCCAGCCAGCACACCTGCTGGCGCTGGCCCTGGCTGAGCCCGGCCACGGCGCGCGGTGCCCAGTCGGCCAGGCCGCGGCTGGCCAGCAGGGCACGGGCGCGCTCCGTGGCCTCGCGCCGCGAGATGCCCGAAGGGCGCAGACCCAGGGCCAGCTCTTCCTCCACGGTGGGGAAGATGATCTGGTCGTCGGGGTTCTGGAACATCAGCCCGACCTGGCCCGGGCGCTGTGCACGGGCCTCGTGCAGTTCGGTGCCGTCCAGCAGCACGCGCCCGGCCTCGGGCGCATCCAGGCCGCACAGCAGGCGGAACAGGCTGGTCTTGCCGGCGCCGTTGTCGCCGATGAGGCCCACGCGCGGCTCGTCCAGCCGCAGGTCGAGGCCGTCAAAGACTGTTGTGATGCCGCGCCGCAGGCGCACGGCTTCCACGCGCAGGCTGGCGGTGCTGGCAGGGCGGTCGGCAGTTCGAGAGGATTCGGGCATGGCAAAGGAAAGCGGGCACTTACCTGTAATGCACGCAACCGCAAGGGATCTTGCCGTTGTACAGGCCTGTCGGGGGCGGATTCTAGCAATGCCGTCCAGGCCGTACATCAAGGCTTGAAAGACGGCAATCGATATAAGCACCGTATTTTTTATTCTTTTGTTTGAACAACGTTTTGCAACACACTCGTTAGAACACTAATGACGGCAGATCCTGGGGATTCGCCTGTGCTTGGCGACGACGCAAGACAACGCATGCCCATCGGCTTGCAACTGCGTCCAACTCCTCAGCACAGGGCCCGGAAATTGCGCGCCATTGCCTGGAGATGGCGGTGCAAAGGCTGCCGTTGCCGATCCCAGGACCGTTTTCACTGCCGAACCGAGACTCCATGACCGTCCAGACCGCCCATTTGGCCCCGGAAAACGCGCTGATCCGCCTGCGCGACCTGCAAAAGAAATTTGTAACAGCCGATGGCAAGCACTTCGATGCCGTGCGTTCGGTATCACTGGACATCGGCCAGGGCACGGTCTTCGGCCTGATCGGCAAGAGTGGTGCGGGCAAGTCCACGCTGCTGCGCCTGATCAACCTTCTGGAGCGCCCCGACAGCGGCGAGGTGGTGGTGGCAGGCCAGCGCCTGACCGACCTGGGCCGCCGCGCGCTGCGCGAGGCGCGCCAGAACATCGGCATGATCTTTCAGCAGTTCAACCTGCTGCAGAACGCCACCGTGTTCGAGAACGTGGCCTTTCCGCTGCGCATTCACGGTGGCCATTCGCGTGCCCAGATCGAGCAGCGCGTGCGCGAGTGCCTGGACATCGTCGGCCTGACCGACAAGGCAGCCAGCCATCCTGCCCAGCTGTCGGGCGGCCAGAAGCAGCGCGTGGCGATTGCGCGCGCCCTGGCGCCGCGCCCGCAGGTGCTGCTGTGCGACGAGCCCACCTCGGCGCTGGACAGCGAGACCACGCGCTCCATCCTGGCCACGCTGGCCGACATCAACAGCCGCCTGGGCGTGACCATCGTCATCGTCACGCACGAGCTGGCCGTGGTCGATGCGCTGTGCAGCGAGGTGGCCATCATCGAGCAGGGCCAGGTGGCCGAACGCTTCACGCTGCCCGCCCTGCCGCAGGGCCGTGCCTACGAGGCGCCGCAGCGCGCCACGCTGCTGGGCAGCGAACTCGAGGCCCTGCGCGTGGAGCGCGCCGACAAGGCCCTGCGCGAGCGCGGCGCCACCCGCCCCGTGGTGCTGCGCGCCGTGGGTGGCTCCGAGCACTGATGGGGTCTTCGCCCCTTCCCGTTTTTCCCTTCTTTTCGATTCCGCATTCCCATGTCTGAAAACATCGTCGAAATCCTGCCCGAGCTGTGGCTGGCCATGGGCCAGACCCTTTTGATGCTGGGCATCGGCCTGTCGGCCGCCGTGCTCATTGGCGGCCCGCTGGGCGTGCTGCTGTTCCTGCTGGGACCCGGTCAGTCGCTGGACAACCGCCCGGCCTTCGCCGTGCTGAACTGGACGGTCAACACCGTGCGGTCCTTCCCCTTCATCATCTTGCTGGTCGCGCTGGTGCCCTTCACGCGCTGGCTGGCCGGCACCTCCATCGGCCCGCTGGCTGCGGCCGTGCCGCTGTCCGTGGCGGCCATTCCCTACCTGGCACGCCTGGTGGACCAGTGCCTGCGCGATGTGCCGCGCGGCGTGATCGAGGCCGCGCACGCCATGGGCGCCTCGGAGCTGCAGATCGTCTGGCGCGTGCTCATCGTCGAGGCGCGCTCGGGCTTGGTGCTGGCGCTGACCGTGCTGGCCGTGAGCTTTCTGTCGTACTCCGCCATTGCCGGCGTGGTGGGCGGCGGCGGCATTGGCGATCTGGCCATCCGCTACGGCTACTACCGCTTCCAGACCGATGTGATGGTGCTCACCGTGACCATCCTCGTGGCCATGGTCCAGGTCATCCAGTTCGTGGGCAACACGGCGGCCCGCCGCCTGGACAAGCGCGGCTGAGCGCGCTGTCCAGACCCGCTTTCTTCTTTCTTCCCGCTCTCTCCCAAAAAAAGGATTCCGACATGACCGCATCCCTTTCCTTCGTGCGCCGCCATCTGCTGGCCTCGGCCGCCGCCCTTGCCGCTGCCAGCGTGCTGGCGCTGCCCGCCCACGCCCAGGCCGACAAGAAGCAGCTGGTGATCGGCGGCACGGCAGGCTCCAACATCGACCAGCTCAAGCAGGGCATCGTGCCGCTGCTGCAAAAGAAGGGCTACCAGGTCAAGCTGGTGGAATTCAACGACTACGTGCAGCCCAACCTGGCGCTGGCCCAGGGCTCGCTGGACGCCAACTTCTTCCAGCACCGCGTCTACCTGCAGAAGTTCGCGGCCGACCAGAAGCTGGATCTGGTGGAGCTGGTGCAAGGCCCCATTGCCCCCCTGGGCGTGTATTCCAAGACCCGCAAGACCCTGGCCGAAGCCAAGGAAGGCGACCGCGTGACCCTGCCCAACGACCCGAGCAACCTGGCGCGTGCACTGGTGCTGCTGGAGCAGGCCGGGCTGATCAAGGCCAAGCCCGGCATCGATCCGCTGCGCGTGTCCGAAAAGGACCTGGCCGAGAATCCGCGCAAGCTCAAGTTCATCCCGCTGGAAGCCGCACAACTGCCGCGTTCGCTGGGCGACACCGAGTACGCCATCATCAACGGCAATTTCGCCATCTCTTCGGGCCTGAAGCTGACCGAGGCCGTCTCGCTGGAAAAGACCCCCGACCACTACCTGAACGTGGTGGCCATCAAGAAGAAGGACCAGGGCACGGCATGGGCCAAGGACCTGGCCGAGGTCTACCGCTCCGCCGAATTCAAGGCCGTGGTGGACAGCAAGTTCCAGGGCTACGCCAAGCCCTCCTTCCTACAGTGAGCCCGCTGAAGGCGGCCACATAATGGCTGCTTGCGGGAGGTGCCCCTCCCGCCTCTTTCCCGCCCGTTTCCCGCCATTTCCTCCAGGAGCAATGCATGAGCCAGATCAAGGTCGCTGTCATCGTGGGCAGCCTGCGCAAGGATTCCTTCAACCGCAAATTCGCCGACGCCATTGCGCGCCTGGCGCCCGAAGGCCTGGTCTTCGAGCAGGTCGCCATCGACAACCTGCCCCTGTACAACCAGGACCATGACGGCAATGAGGTGGACGTGGTCAAGCAGTTCCGCGCCCAGATCCAGTCGGCCCAGGCCGTGCTGTTCCTGACGCCCGAGTACAACCGCTCGATTCCCGGCGTGCTCAAGAATGCGCTGGACCAGGGCTCGCGCCCCTACGGCAAGAGCGTCTGGGCCGGCAAGCCCGCTGCCGTGGCCGGCGTCTCCGTGGGTGCCATCGGCACGGCGCTGGCGCAGCAGCACCTGCGCAATGTGCTGGCCTACCTGGACATGCCGACGCTGGCCCAGCCCGAAATCTTCATCCAGGCCAAGGACGGCCTGTTTGCCGAAGACGGCTCCATCGGCGCCGGCAGCCGTGATTTCGTGAACGGCTTCGTGCAGAAGTTCGCTGCCTGGGCGCGCAAGCACCAGTGAGCGGTGCGGCAAGGCCGCTCAAGACACAAAAAAGCCCGGCAATGCCGGGCTTTTGCGTTGCGGCTCCTGTGAGCGCAGAGGTCAGGAAGCGTCAGAAGCGTCAGGAAGCGGGAGACGGGTTGGCAATCGCCGCAGCAGGGCGTGCGGCGGACGATGCCTTCTCGCGCGCCTGGGCCTGGTCGATGGCGTCGATGATCACCACGCCCGTCGACTTGACGCCGGGCGCCGAAAAGCCGGCACCGGGCGTCACGCCGGGATGGGCCAGCAGCTTGCGCGTCATTTCCTGGTTCAGCTGCTGCTGGCTGGGCTTGGCGGGGGTGGGCGCGGCGGCGGCCTGCTCGGGCTCCTCGGGCGCAGGCGCCTCGTCGGTGTTGCGCACGTAGCTGCGGTAGACGCGCGAATTGAGCTGCTCCTGGTCCTGCTCGCGCTGGTACTGCATGAACTGGTAGACGCCGATGCCCAGCACGGTAATGGCCAGCAGGGACACGGCGATCACCGTGATCACCAGGTTTTCATCGGACGGCGGGCGGACATGGACAGGGCCGCGGGGCCGGGCATGGGGACGGTGGCTTGTGGCTGGCATGGATGGAAGGCAGTGAATGCAATAAGGCTGCCTGGATATCGGCAGGTCCGCCGTCCTTCTGAAATACAGACGGTTCGTGTCGGACAAGGCCGCGAATAGGGCGGTGATGGTTCAGCCTACCAGCTTCGTGTGTCTGCGAAAGCCCATCGCGCATTGCTTTTTTCAAAGGAGGTGCAGAGGCGGATACCTCTTTTATTCGCCACAGTCCATTGGGAGCATTCCGGACGGCCCGGCACGTCCGCTGTCGTGCCTCTGCAAAAGCAAAAAGCGCCTGGGCCGAAACCCAGGCGCTTGTCCATTCATTGAGCAGGCAGCCCATGCGGGCTGCAATGGCCCTCAGGCGGCGATGGCCGCTTCCTGATTGGCGGCAGCCGCTGCACGCACGATGTCGCTGCGGGCCGATTCCAGGGCCTTGGCCTTGGACTCATCGCCCATGGCCACGCCTTCTGCGCGCACGATGCTCACATCGGTGATGCCCAGGAAGCCGAACACCGTCTTCAGATAGCTTTCCTGGTGCTCCAGGGCCTGGCCCATTTCGCTGGTGGAGTACACGCCGCCGCGCGTGGAGGCCACGATGACCTTCTTGCCCTTGGCCAGGCCTTCGGGGCCGGCTGCGGTGTAGCGGAAGGTGCGGCCGCCCTGGGCGATGCGGTCGATCCAGGCCTTGAGCTGGCTGGAGATGGTGAAGTTGTAGAACGGGGCGCCGACCACGACCACATCGGCCGCCAGGAACTGGCTCACCAGGGCTTCGGAGATGGCGTTCTGTGCGCGCTCGGCTTCCGTCGTGGCGGCCTGGCCGGTGCGAAAGCCCATGGACACTGCGTTCAGGTGGTCGGGGGCGTTCACGGCCAGATCCAGGTATTCGACCTTGGCGCCGGGGTTGGCGGCCACCAGGGCAGCCACGGTCTGGGCGGTCAGCTGGCGGGACACCGAAGCGGCGCCGGTGATGGAAGAGTCGATGTGCAGAACTTGCATGAAAAAGCTCCTGGGATGTCGGTTGGGATCGCGGTTGGGATCGGCCACTCGGGAAAGCTTGTAGGGCCGACGATGGGATCAATTGTGAATTTGGACAGAGTCTTTGATAAGCCGCCGAAATTGCGATAGATTGTCCTGAATTTGCAGTCAATGAGCACAGGGGAGGGATGCGCGACATGATGGATCTCAACGACATGCTGTACTTCGCCGAGGTGGTGGAGCGCGGCGGCTTTGCCTCTGCCGGGCGGGCGCTGGGCATACCCAAGTCGCGGCTGTCGCGGCGGGTGGCGGAGCTGGAGGCTCGGCTGGGCGTGCGCCTGCTGCAGCGCACCACGCGCAAGCTCTCGCTGACCCAGGTGGGTGAGGCCTATCTGCGCCATTGCCAGGCCATGCGCGATGCGGCCCTGGCCGCCGCCGACACCGTGGCCGAGGTGCAGACCGAGCCGCGCGGCACCATCCGCGTGAGCTGCCCCGTGACCCTGGCCCAGACCGTGCTGGGCGAGCTCATGCCCCAGTTCCTGCAGCGCTGCCCGCTGGTGCATGTGGAGATGCAGGTGACCAACCGGCCCGTGAACCTGGTGGAGGAGGGCATCGACGTGGCGCTGCGCGTGCGCCCCAGCCTGGAGGACAGCGGCTCCATGGTCGTCAAGCGGCTGGATGTGGCGCGCCAGATCCTCGTGGCCAGCCCGGAGCTGCTGGAGCGCCAGGGCACGCCGCGTGCATTGGTCGACCTGCAGCACCTGGACAGCATGTCCATGTCGGCGGTGGATGGCCAGTCCAGCCTGCTGCTGGTCGGCCCCGAAGGCCGCGAGCAACGCCTGCAGCTGCAGCCGCGCTATGTGGTGGATGACCTGCTGACGCTGAAATTCGCAGCGCTGGCCGGCAGCGGCATGTGCTGGCTGCCTGACTACATGTGCCACGAGGAACTAGCCGAGGGCCGGCTCGTGCACCTGCTGCCGGGCTGGGAGCCGCCCCAGGGCATCGTGCACGCGGTCTTCCCCTCGCGGCGCGGCCTGGCGCCGGCCGTGCGGCATTTCCTGGACTTCCTCGGCGAGACCGTGCCGGGGCGCAACAGCCATGCCACGCGCGAGCCGGCGGTACGCTAGGGTTGGGTTGCACCTCGCCACGCCATAAGAAAACAACAAAACGTTCGTTGGGATAGTTGGCGGTGTTCTCCACAATCGGGGCCCATGTCCAGCAATGGACAGTCCAGGAGAACCCATGAATCCCCACCGCATCATCATCGTGCCCGGCTGGCGCAACTCCGGTCCTGACCACTGGCAAAGCCTGTGGGCGCAGCAGCTGCCGCATGCCGAGCGCGTGGAGCAGGACGACTGGCTGGTGCCCCACCGCGACCCCTGGGTGGCCGCGCTGGAGCAACTGGTGCTGTCCCGGCCCGAACCGGTGGTGCTGGCCGCCCACAGCCTGGGCTGCATCACGGCCGCGCACCTGGGCCCCGAGGCCAGTGCGCGCGTGCGCGGTGCGCTGCTGGTGGCGCCGGCCGATCCCGAGCGCCGTGCCCAGCTGGCCGACTTTGCGCCTGTGCCCTATGCGCCGCTGCCGTACCGCAGCGTGCTGGTGGCCAGCAGCAACGACCCCTACTGTCCGATCCGCCGGGCTGGCGCCTATGCGCGGGCCTGGGGAAGCGAGTTCGTGCGGCTGCAGAACGCGGGGCACATCAATGTCGAATCGGGCTTTGGCGACTGGCCCCTGGGCCTGGCGCTGCTGCAGTCGCTGATGCAGGGCGACAGCTGGCAGCCGGCCCAGCCCCGGCCTGCCGCGCGTTCGCCGCGCTCGCCGCGTCCGCCACGTGTGGCGGCTGCGCATGCCTCCGTCTCTGCGGGCACTGGCGCTGGCGCGCCATGGGCTGCCGGTCTGTGATGGGTCGGCGGGTGACCGCGGGCAGGGCAGGTTCTTTATATGGTGACAGGCCATTAACAAACAAAAATATATTCTTTTGAGTTTTAAGTCAGCGTTCGCACAATGTGACTGTCTGTGAATACACCGCAGAGATGTCCACTAATAAAAGGCAGCGAACCATGCATTCTTTGAAGCTCAAGACTTTGTTGGCCACCCTGGCGCTGGCCGCCGCGGGAACGGTATCGGCCCAGAACCAGCTGCTCAACGTTTCCTACGACGTGGCACGCGAGTTCTACAAGGACTACAACGCCGCCTTCGTCGCCCACTACAAGAAGACCAAGGGCGTGGACATCAAGGTGGACCAGTCGCACGGTGGCTCCAGCGCCCAGGCGCGTGCCGTCAACGACGGCCTGGCCGCCGACGTGGTGACCTTCAACACCACCACCGACGTGCAGTTCCTGGCCGACAGCGGCGTGGTCGCCAAGGACTGGGCCAAGAAATTCCCCAATGACGCCTCGCCCACCACATCGACCATGCTGTTCCTGGTGCGCAACGGCAATCCCAAGAACATCAAGGACTGGAGCGACCTGATCCGCCCCGACGTGAAGGTCGTGGTGGTCAATCCCAAGACCGGCGGCAATGGCCGCTACGCCTACCTGGCGGCCTGGGGTTCGGTGCGCGAGAAGGGCGGCACCGACGCGCAGGCGGCCGAGTTCGTGCAGCAGCTCTACAAGAACGTGCCCGTGCTGGGCAAGGGCGGCCGCGACGCGACCAGCATCTTCCTGCAGCGCAATATCGGCGACGTGCTGATCACCTTCGAATCCGAAGTGGTCTCCGTGGACCGCGAATTCGGCAAGGGCAAGGTCGATGCCGTCCATCCCTCGGTGTCCATCGTGGCCGAGAACCCCGTGGCCGTGGTCGAGCGCACCGTGGCCAAGAAGGGCACGGGCCAGCTGGCCCATGACTACCTGGCCTGGCTGTACTCCGACGAGGCCCAGGAAATCGCCGCACAGCACGCGCTGCGCCCCCGCTCCGAGGCCGTGCTCAAGAAGCATGCCGATGTGTTCAAGCCCATCAAGCAGTTCACCGTGGCCAAGTATTTCGGCTCGCTGTCCGAAGCCCAGAAGGTGCACTTCAACGACGGCGGACAGTTCGACAAGATCTACGTCCCCGGCAAGTAAGCACGCAAGCAGGCATGAAGGCGGCGCAGTCCGCCTGAGGCCACCTCCCCACATTGGCTGATTTGGAATCCAACATGGTGTCTGCCGTTCCGACCAGCCCAAGGCCTGGCGCCGACGCTCCTGTGCCCGCACCGTCCGGTGCGGCGCGCAAAGGGCGCGGCGCCAAGCGCGTTTTGCCCGGCTTCGGGCTGACCTTGGGCTATACGCTGTTTTATCTGAGCCTGATCGTGCTGATCCCGTTGTCGGCACTGCTGTTCAAGACCTTCTCGCTCACCTGGCCCCAGTTCTGGGAGGCCGTGGCCTCGCCGCGCGTGCTGGCCTCGTACCGGTTGACGTTTGGCGCCTCGTTTGCGGCGGCCTGCGTGAACCTGGTGTTCGGCCTGCTGATCGCCTGGGTGCTGGTGCGCTACAAGTTCCCGGGCAAGAAGATCGTCGATGCCCTGGTGGACCTGCCCTTTGCCCTGCCCACGGCCGTGGCCGGCATTTCGCTGACCGCCTTGCTGGCCGGCAACGGCTGGGTGGGTCAGTACCTGGAGCCCTACGGCATCCAGTTGGCCTTCAACCCGAACGGCGTGGTCATTGCGCTGATCTTCATCGGCCTGCCCTTTGTCGTGCGCACGGTGCAGCCGGTGCTGGAAGACTCCGAGAAGGAGCTGGAAGAGGCGGCCACCAGCCTGGGCGCCTCGCGCTGGCAGATCTTCTACAAGGTGATCCTGCCGGCCATCACGCCCGCGCTGCTCACGGGCTTTGCCATGGCGTTTGCACGCGCCATCGGCGAGTACGGATCGGTCATCTTCATCGCGGGCAACATGCCCATGATTTCTGAAATCACCCCGCTGATCATCATTGGCAAGCTGGAGCAATACGACTACGCAGGCGCCACGGCCGTGGCCGTGGTGATGCTGCTGTTCTCCTTCGTGATGCTGCTGGTCATCAACGCGCTGCAGGCATGGCAGCGCAAGCATTCGGGAGGGGCTTGAGATGGCGTTGTCTCCACAGGAAGCATTGCTTCTCAAGATCATTGGCGCGGTGCTGGTCGCCGTGCTGGTGCTGTACAGGCTCACCGCGCCCCCGAAGGGCCGGCGCGAAAAGCTCACCACCACCGAGCCGCGCGCCGTGCGCTGGATTCTCACGGGCATTGCGCTGATCTTCATCGGCCTGTTCCTCGTGCTGCCACTGGCGGCCGTGTTCACCGAGGCGCTGCGCAAGGGCTGGGACGCCTATGTCGCCGGCCTGCAGGAGCCCGATGCCTGGTCGGCCATCAAGCTGACCCTGATCACGGCGCTGATCGCCGTGCCGGTGAACCTGGTTTTCGGCGTGGCGGCGGCCTGGTGCATCGCCAAGTTCGAGTTCCGGGGCAAGGCCTTTCTGATCACTCTGATCGACCTGCCGTTCTCGATCTCGCCCGTGGTGGCGGGCCTGATGTACGTGCTGGTGTTCGGTGCCCATGGCTGGTTCGGCCCCTGGCTGGCCGAGCATGACATCAAGATCATCTTCGCCGTGCCCGGCATCGTGCTGGCCACCATCTTCGTGACCTTCCCCTTCATCGCCCGCGAGCTGATCCCGCTGATGCAGGCGCAGGGCAGCGACGAGGAGCAGGCCGCCATCGTGCTGGGTGCCACGGGCTGGCAGACCTTCTGGAAGGTCACCGTGCCCAACATCAAGTGGGGCCTGCTGTACGGCGTGATCCTGTGCAATGCGCGTGCCATGGGCGAGTTCGGCGCGGTGTCGGTGGTCTCGGGCCACATCCGCGGCCAGACCAACACCATTCCGCTGCATGTGGAGATCCTCTACAACGAGTACCAGTCCGTTGCCGCCTTCGCTGCCGCTTCGCTGCTGGCCCTGCTGGCGCTGGTGACCCTGGTCATCAAGTCGGTGGCCGAGTGGCGTGCCGAGCAGCAGGCCAAGGCCGCTGCCGACCTGCCTCCCGAGCGCCCCACGGCGTCTTCCCAGGCTTCCCAGGCATCCCAGGTGCCGCAGGTGCCGCAGGTGTCCTGAACCTCGGCCCCGACCAGACAAAAGCAAGAGCAAGACCATGAGCATTGAAATACGCAACGTCAGCAAGCAGTTCGGCGATTTCCAGGCCCTGCGCGATGTGAGCCTGGACATCCAGTCCGGCGAACTCATCGCACTGCTCGGCCCCTCGGGCTGCGGCAAGACCACGCTGCTGCGCATCATCGCGGGCCTGGAGACGCCCGACGTGGGCAGCATCCACTTCAGCGGCGAAGACACCACCGATGTCCATGTGCGCGAGCGCAACGTGGGCTTCGTGTTCCAGCACTACGCGCTGTTCCGCCACATGACCGTGTTCGAGAACGTGGCCTTCGGCCTGCGCGTGAAGCCGCGCAGCCAGCGCCCCAGCGAGGCCCAGATCCGCGAGAAGGTGATGAGCCTGCTCAAGCTGGTGCAGCTGGACTGGATTGCCGAACGCTTCCCGTCCCAGCTGTCGGGCGGCCAGCGCCAGCGCATTGCCCTGGCCCGCGCCCTGGCGGTGGAGCCCAAGGTGCTGCTGCTCGACGAGCCCTTCGGCGCGCTGGATGCCAAGGTGCGCAAGGAGCTGCGCCGCTGGCTGCGCCGCCTGCATGACGAGCTGCACGTGACCTCCATCTTCGTGACCCACGACCAGGAGGAGGCACTGGAAGTGGCCGACCGCGTGGTCGTCATCAACCAGGGCCGCATCGAGCAGGAGGGCACGCCCCAGCAGGTCTGGGACAACCCGGCCACGCCCTTCGTCTACGGCTTCCTGGGCGATGTCAACCTGTTCAAGGGCCGCGCCAGCGATGGCCGCGTCTACCTGGACGACGGCACCCAGCTGGACAGCCACGACGCCAAGGGCGCCAGCGACAGCAAGGCCTTCGCCTATGTGCGCCCGCACGATCTGGAGGTGGAGCGCTACTCGCCCGGCCAGAACCTGGACGTCCAGGGACGGCCCACGGGCATCGTCGTGCAGCTGGCCCGCGCCATCGTCGTGGGGCCCATTGCGCGCCTGGAACTTATTCCATCGGAGAGCACCGAAAGCACGGACAATGCCGAAGAGGGTGGCCTGATCGAGGCGCAGATTCCTGCGCAGCAGTTCAGGGACATGGCCCTGCGCGAGGGGGAAACCCTGGTGGTGACACCGCGCCGTGCCAAGGTGTTTCTGGACGAGGCGGCTGGCATCTGACGGCGCGGCAACGGCTTCCTGCACCCGCTGAACAGGGCTGCAGCGCCGGGCCGGCGCCGCAGCCCTGATTTCATTCAACCGGGTGACGAAAGACAAGAATGCTTCAATGGTTTGACAACGCTCCGCGCCGCATCCTGGCGCTCATCAGCCTGGCCTGCGTGGCCATGCTGGCCTTCGGCATGTATCTGCAGCATGTGGTCGGGCTGGAGCCCTGCCCGATGTGCATCGTGCAGCGCTATGCATTGATCGGCGTGGCCCTCTTCACGGGCCTGGGCAGTGTGCGCGGCGGTCGCGGCTGGCTGATCAGCTGGGGCGTGCTGGCGCTGGTGGCTGCAGGCTTTGGCGCCTTCGTCGCCGCGCGCCAGAGCTGGCTGCAGTGGTATCCGCCCGAGTTCGCCACCTGCGGCCGCGACTTCTACGGAATGATCGAGAACTACTCCATCAGCCGTGCCGTGCCCATGATCTTCCGTGGCTCGGGCGACTGCGCCGCCGTGGACTGGAGCTTTCTGGGCGGCTCCATCGCCAACTGGTCCTTCATCTGCTTCGCCATCATTAGCGTGGCCGTCTTGGTGCTGCTGGTGCGCGGCGCTGCCCGCAGGCGCTGAGCCCTAGGCTGAGGCTTGCGCCAGTCGCCGCTGCAGCGACTGCGCCAGGGTGCTCAGAATCAGCCAGCAGGACGTGGCGCCCGCGTCCAGCACGCCGATGGAGCGCGGCCCCAGCCGGGCCGAGCGCCCGATACGGGCCTGCAGGTGGCGCGTGGATTCCTTGCCCGCCTCGGCCGCGGCCTCCATGGCCTGCAGCGCCTCGCGGAAACCGGCGCCGGCCTGCAGCGATTGCCGGTAGGCCTGCAGGGCCGGGGCCAGCGTATCGATGAGGGTCTTGTCGCCCACCTGGGCCTTGCCCATCTCCTGCACATCGGCGACGGCCCGCGCCAGGGCCTGGCCGAACAGGGTGGCATCCATCTCCTGCTCCGGCCCAAGAACAGCGGCGAAGCCTTGGAAGAAGCTGCCGTACAGCGGGCCCATGGAGCCGCCGATATCGTCCATCAACGCCTGGGACAGCTGCTGAAGCGCTGCAGGCAGTTGCGCTGCCTGGCTGGCGTCCATGGCATCGAGCCGTGCGCCGCAGCCGGAAAAGCCCTTGGCCATGTTGATGCCGTGATCGCCATCGCCGATCAGGCCGTCGATCTCGCTCAGGAACTCCCGGTGGCCGACGATGGCCGTGATCAGCTCGCGCACGATGTTGCCCGCGCCATCGAGCGCGATGGCCGGCCCTTCGCTGGTGCGCCTTGCGGCTGGGGGGCGGGCGGTTTGTGCCTGTTCCTGGGTTTGTGCCGGCGTCCGTGCCGGAGCAGAGGGCGGCGTTGGAATGGCGTCCTGCGGCTGGGGCGGCAGCCCGCCGGCCAGGGTCAGGGCGACTGACTGGCAGGGTGCCTTGAGGCAGGCCAGCAGCTCGTCGTCCAGCTGCATCAGCGTGAGTGTGATGCCCATCATCTCCAGCGACGTGAAGAGATTGCCCACCAGCCGGAAGGCCACCTGAATGCCGCGTTCTTGCAGGCGCCGGGCCACCTCGCCATAGAGGATGTACTGCTCCATCAGCGGCGTGGCGCCCAGGCCGGACAGCAGCACGGCCACGCGGTCGCCCGGGGCGAAGGGCAGGTCGGGCAGCAGGGTGTCCAGCATGCGCTCGGCCATATCGGCCGCCGTGGCCGTGCGGTGCACGGACATGCCGGGCTCGCCATGGTGGCCTATGCCGACCTCCATGCTGCCGCGTTCGATATGGAAATTGGCCTTGCCCACGGCGGGAATGGTGCATGCCGACAGGCCGATGCCGATGCTGCGCGTGCGGGCCATGGCGTGCCGGGCGAGGGCGATCACTTCGTCGAGGCTGGCACCCATGGCCGCCCGGGCGCCCGCCACCTTCCACATCAGGATCTCGCCGGCCACGCCGCGGCGGCTGGCCTCGTCGCCCCGCGCGGCTGAAGGCACGTCGTCGTTGGCCACCACGGTCCTGACCGCCATGCCTTCGGCCGCAGCCATCTGCACGGCCATGGCCACGTTCATGTTGTCGCCTGCGTAGTTGCCATACAGGCAGGCCACGCCGGCGCCGCCATCGGCTGCGCGCATGGCGTCGTAGAAGCTTCTGGCCGTGGGGGACGAGAAGACCTCGCCCACGGCGGCGGCGTCGCACAGGCCTGCGCCCACATAGCCCAGAAAGGCTGGTTCGTGGCCCGACCCGCCGCCCGTCACGATGCCCACCTTGCCCCTGCGTGGCGCGCCATGCAGGCGCACGACGCGGGTATTGCCGGCGTCGATGCGCAGGGTGTCGCCATGGGCGGCGATCCAGCCCTGGAGCATGTCCTCCACCACCCGGTCGGGGTCGTTGATCACGCGGTTGGTCGTCATGCCTTTGTCTCCTCCAGGTGCGGTCCCGGCGGGTATGCCGAAGACTGTTCATATGATCATTTGGTGGTCATTTTTGATTTGTTGAAATTGGCATGTCAATGCCTTTTGACTATTCAATAGCCAAGGGAAAACGATAGGATTTGATGAATTTTGTAGAAAATTCAACAGGTTACGTATTCATCTTGCCGACTCACATAGCTATCGTTGTTTGACAACTGCTCTTCGATTGAGAAGACTCTCAAAAAACATTGATCAAATGATCATGTGGTGGTCTTTTGTAATGAAGGGGATGCCATGAAGCTGGCCATCGGCTGCGACGAAGCCGCCTGCGACCTCAAGAACGCCGTGAAGCAGCATCTGCTGGCCCAGGGCCACGAAGTGGCCGACTTCGGCACGCACGACGGCGAGCCGGTGCTCTACCCCGACATCGGCATCGCGGTGGCGCAGGCCATCGTTCAGGGCCGGCATGAGCGCGGCGTTCTCCTGTGCGGCACGGGCATAGGCATGGCCATTGCCGCCAACAAGGTGGCGGGCATCCGCGCCGCGCAGGCCCATGACACCTATTCGGCCGAGCGCGCCAGCCGCAGCAACGACGCGCAGATCATCACGCTGGGCTCGCGCGTGATCGGGGTGGAACTGGCCAAGGCCATCGTGGACCGCTTCCTTGCATCGCGCTTCGATGGCGGCAGCTCGGCCCTGAAGGTGGATGCCATCACCGGCTTCGAACGCTCGCAGGCCGCCGCGGCCGGGCGCGGGCAGGGCGCGTGACTATGGGCACCGGCACCGGCACCGCACTGCTGCAGGCGCGCGGGGTGGCCAAGAGCTTCGGCGGCGTGCCTGCGCTGCGCAACGGCTGCCTTGAGCTGCAGGCGGGCAGCGTGCACGCGCTGTGCGGCGGCAATGGCGCAGGCAAATCCACCTTCCTGAACATCGTGATGGGCCTGTTGCGGCGCGATGCCGGCGAGATATTGCTCAAGGGCCGGCCGGTGGATTTCGCCACGCCGCACGAGGCGCTGGCGCACCGCCTGTCCATCATCACGCAGGAGCTGTCGCCCATCCCGGGCATGAGCGTGGCCGAGAACATCTTCCTGGGCCGCGAGCCCCGGCGTGCCGGTGTGGTGGTCCGCCATGCCGCGCTGCTGGAGCAGGCGGATGCGCTGCTCAGGCAGCTGGGCTTCGATATCGATCCGCGCGCGCAGATGGGCCGCCTGAGCCTGGCGCAGACCCAGCTGGTGGAGATTGCCAAGGCCCTGAGCCGGCAAAGCGAGCTGATCATCATGGACGAGCCCACCTCGGCCATCGGCGAAAGCGAGACCGCCATCCTCTTCGACGCGATACGCCGCGTGACCGCGCAGGGCGCCGGCATCCTCTACGTGTCGCACCGCCTGACGGAGATCTTCACCATTGCCGACAGCTACACGGTGTTCCGCGATGGCGGCTTCGTGCAGACCGGCGCGCTGGCCGATATCGACCGGCGGCAGCTGGTGAAGCTCATCGTGGGCCGGGAGGTCCGCGCTGCCGCCAGCGAGCGCAGGGCTGCGGCGCCGGGCGAGCCGCTGCTGTCGGTGCAGGGGCTCACGCGCCGGGGCGAGTTCGAGGACATCAGCCTGGACGTCGCCCCCGGCGAGGTGCTGGGCATCTACGGACTGATGGGATCGGGCCGCAGCGAATTCCTCAACTGCCTGTACGGCCTCACGCGCGCCGACCAGGGGCAGGCGAGCCTGGGCGGACGGCCCCTGCCGCGCGGCAATCCGACGGCGTCGATCAAGGCGGGCCTGGCCCTGGTGACCGAGGACCGCAAGGCCACGGGGCTGGTGATGAGCTCCTCGGTGCGCTTCAACACCAGCTTGCCCGCACTGCCGGGCCTGCAGCGCGCCGGGGTGGTGGATGGCGCGGCAGAGCGCGTGCTGGTGGGCGGCCTGCTGCAGCGCCTGCGCGTGAAGCTGGCCAGCCCGGCCATGCCAGTGTCGGGCCTGAGCGGCGGCAACCAGCAGAAGGTGGTGCTGGCCCGTTGCATGGCCACCAATCCCGTCTGCCTGCTGTGCGACGAGCCCACGCGCGGCATCGACGAAGGCGCCAAGCGCGAGGTGTACGCCTTCCTGGCCTCGCTGGCCGCGCAGGGCCATGCCGTGGTGGTGGTGTCCTCCGAGGCGCCGGAGCTGCTGGAGCTGAGCGACCGCATTGCCATCTTCCGCAAAGGCCGGCTTGACCGCGTGGTGGCCGGCCACGGCATCACGCAGGAGGCGCTGATGCACCTCGCTTCCTGAGCCCGGGCGCTGCCCGTGCTGCGTTTTTCCCCTTGCCTTTCACAACACACAGGAGACATGACCATGCCGTTTTTTCGCTTCACCACCGTGCTTGCCGCCGCGCTTGCCGGTGGGCTGTTCCTGGCCGCAGCGCAGGTCCGGGCCCAGGCTCCGGCCCCGCTGTCGGCACCAGCACCAGTGCCATCGCCGGCCAAGCCCTACCGCATAGGCGCGGCCGTCTATGGGCTCAAGGGCGAGTTCATGCAGATGTGGACCAAGGAGCTGAAGGCGCATCCGGCCGTGAAGGACGGCACGGTGCAGATCACCGTGTTCGACGGCAACTACGACGCGCTGACGCAGAGCAACCAGTTCGACACCATGATCACGCAGAAGTACGACGGCATCCTCTTCGTGCCCATCGACCTGAAGGCGGGCGCGGCGCCCGTGCAGAAGGCGGTGAAGGCCGGCATTCCCGTGGTGGGCTCCAACACGCGCGTGCAGGGCGATGTGCTGACCTCCTACGTGGGCAATGACGATGTGGTGGCCGGCCGCATGCAGGCCGAGGCATTGATGAAGGCCATCGGCGGCAAGGGCAGTATCGTCGTCATCGAGGGGCCCATAGGCCAGTCGGCACAGATCGAGCGGGCGCGCGGCAATGACGAGGTGCTGGCCCGCCACAAGGACGTGAAGGTGCTGGCGCGCAAGACCGCCAACTGGTCGCGCGCCGAGTCCATGGGACTGATGGAGAACTGGCTGACCGCATTCCCGGGCCAGATACAGGGCGTGATCGCCCAGAACGACGACGAGGCCCTGGGCGCGGTGCAGGCCATCAAGACCAAGGGCATCGACATCAAGACCATCCCGGTGGTGGGCGTGGACGGCGTGGCCGCCGCCATCACGGCCGTCAAGCGCGGGGAGATGACCACCAATTTCCAGGATGCCCAGGCCCAGGCGCAGGGCGCGCTGGATGTGCTGCTGCGCCAGCTAGTCGGCCCGTCCTACCGGCCGCGCTCGGTGGTATGGAGCGAGTATGCCCAGGCCATGCCCTGGGGCGATGGCACGGCCAAATCCTACGAGGTGCCCTGGACCGCCATCGTGCCCGCCAATGCCGACGCCTTCTTGCAGAAGGTGCGCAAATGAGCGCCGCCGGCCTGGAGCGGGACTTCGACGGCCGCACGGCCCTGGTCACCGGCGGCGCGGGCGGCATCGGCCTGGCGATTGCCCGGCAACTCGCGGCGAGCGGGGCGCGCGTCGCCTTGCTGGACCTGGAGCGGCAGGCACTGGACGTGGCCGCTGCCAGCCTGGCGGAGCCCCGGCACCACCTGGCGCTGGCGGTGGATGTGACCAGGCCTGCGGGCGTGGAGCAGGCGGTGGCCACGGTGCTGGAGGCCACGGGCCGCATCGACATCCTGGTCAACAGCGCCGGCGTGGCGCTGCTGGAGCCGGCCGGCGAAATCAGCGAGGCGGCCTGGGAGCGCACGCTGGCCGTCAACCTCACGGCGCCGCTGCTGCTGGCCCAGGCGGTGGCCCCGGCCATGCGCCGCCAGCGCCACGGACGCATCATCAACCTGGCCTCGCAGGCCAGCGTGGTCGCGCTCAGGCGCCATGCCGCCTATTGCGCGAGCAAGGCGGGCCTGGTGGGGCTGACGCGCGTGCTGGCGCTGGAATGGGCATCGGACGGCATCACCGTCAACGCCATCTCGCCGACGGTGGTGGACACGCCGCTGGGCCGCAAGGCCTGGGCCGGGCAGGTGGGGGAGGCCATGCGAGCACTCATCCCCACGGGCCGCTTTGCGCAGCCCGAGGAGGTGGCGCGGCTGGCCGTGTTCCTGGCCGGTACGTACGCCGGCATGCTGACGGGCGAGAACATCGTCATCGACGGGGGCTACTCCATCCAGTGAGCGGCCAGCCGGCACCACGCCTTTCTTCCATCAACGCGGGAGTCCTCCATGACGAATCTTCAAGCCGCATCTTCGCCGCCGCTCTTGGGGCGGCGCGCGCTGGACCTGCGCAGCCTGCGCGAGCGCTACGGCGTGGTCATCGCGCTGGTTGCACTGTGCGCGGCGCTGGCGCTGGCCAACCCCCATTTCATGACCTGGGGCAACTGGGCCGACATCCTGCGCCAGACCTCCATCAACGGCATCCTGGCCATCGGCATGACGTGCGTGGTGCTGACGGCGGGCATCGACCTGTCGGTGGGCGCCATCCTGGCGCTGGCCGGCATGGTCGGCGCCTGGCTGGCGGCCGATGGCCAGGGGCTGGCGGTGAGCGTGGGCGCCGGGCTGGGCGTGGGCATGCTGCTGGGCGGCGTCAACGGCCTGCTGGTGGCCTGGTTCGCGGTGCCGCCCTTCGTGGCCACGCTGGGCATGCTCAGTGCGGCGCGCGGCCTGACCTACATCTACAACGACGGCATGCCGGTGTCCGAGCTGCCCGACGGCTTTCTTGCCATCGGTGCTGGCCAGCTGGGCCCCGTGCCCATGCCCATCGTGATCTTTGCCGTTGCCGTCGCGGTGTTCGCCTTCGTGCTGCGCTACACCGTGTATGGCCGCTACATCTACGCCGTGGGCGGCAATCTGCGCAGCGCCAAGACCAGCGGCATCAACACCCGCGCCATCGTGCTGCTGGTCTATGTGGTCAGCGGCCTGCTCGCGGGGCTGGCCGGCATTTTGCTGGCGTCGCGCACCACGGCGGCGCTGCCGCAGGCCGGCGTGTCCTACGAGCTGGACGCCATTGCGGCCGTGGTGATCGGCGGCACCAGCCTGTCGGGCGGCACGGGCAGCCTGGGCGGCACGGTCGTCGGCGCCCTGCTCATCGGCGTGATCAACAACGGGCTGAACCTGCTGGGCGTGTCCTCGTACTACCAGCAACTGATCAAGGGCGTGATCATCGTCGGCGCCGTGCTGCTCGACAGTTCGCGCCGCAGGGCATGAAGCGCTGCGCCCACGTCCTGTCCACCATCTGCAATCCGGGAGAGTTCCATGCAAAACACCCTGCCTGACGCCGCCGATACGAACATGCTGGCCGTGGTCTGCCACGGCCCCAGGGATTACCGGCTCGAACGCGTCGCGCGTCCGCAGGCCGGGCCGCGCGAGCTGGTCATCCGCGTGGCTTCCTGCGGCATTTGCGCGGGCGACTGCAAATGCTGGGCTGGCGCGCCGCGCTTCTGGGGAGATCCGGAAAAAGGCCGCCCCGCCTATGTGCGCCCGCCGGTGATCGCGGGCCACGAGTTCTGGGGCCATGTGGTGGAGGTGGGCGAGGGCGCCCAGGAGCACCACGGCGTGCAGCTGGGTGACCGGGTGATCGCCGAGCAGATCGTGCCCTGCCACGCCTGCCGCTATTGCAAGACCGGCTTTCGCTGGATGTGCGAGGTGCACGATGTCTACGGCTTCCAGGGCCAGGTGGCCGATGGCGGCATGGCCGAGTACATGCGCCTGTCCGCCCGCGCCGTGGTGCACCGGATTCCCGAGAGCGTGGCCTTCGAGGATGCGGCCATCACCGAGCCGCTGTCCTGCGCCATCCATGCCGTCAACCGCGGCGACATCCAGCTCGACGATGTGGTGGTCATCGCCGGCGCGGGCACGCTGGGCCTGCTCATGGCCCAGGTGGCGCGCCTGAAGACGCCGCGCCGGCTGGTGGTCATGGACCTGTCGGACCAGCGCCTGGCGCTGGCACGCCGCTGCGGCGCCGACGTGACCATCAACCCCGCGCGCGAGGATGCCCGCGCCATCGTGCACGCACTGACCGACGGCTATGGCTGCGATGTGTACATAGAGACCACGGGCGCGCCCTCGGGCGTGACGCAGGGGCTGGACCTGGTGCGCAAGCTCGGCCGCTTCGTGGAGTTCAGCGTCTTCGGGCGCGAGACCACGGTGGACTGGTCCATCATCGGCGAGGAAAAGGAACTGGACCTGCGCGGCGCCCACCTGAGCGCCCATTGCTACCCCATCGCCATCGACCTGCTGGCGCGCGGCCTGGTCACGTCCGAGGGCATCGTCACCCACCGCTATGCGCTGTCGGAGTGGGAGAGCGCCATCCGGGTGGCCGATTCCATGGACTCGGTCAAGGTCCTGCTGCTGCCCCACGCTGGCGAGGCCCGGTGAGCGGCGCTACACTGCGCGCCTTTCCCGGCACCCTTGGAGGCACCCTTGACTGAAAGCGACCTGACGCGACTGGCGACCCTGTACTACGTCGATGGATGCACGCAGGACCAACTGTCCAAGGAGTTCGGCATCTCGCGCGCCACCGTCGGGCGGCTGCTGCGCCGGGCGCAGGAAGAGGGCATTGTCGAGATCCGCGTGCGGCCGCATTCGCTGGTGTCCGCCGACCTGGAGCGGCAGCTGACCGAGCGCTTTCACATCAAGCGCGCGCTGATCGCGGTGGACCACAAGGATGCCGACCGGCAGCGCGAACTGCTGGCAGGGCTGGTGGCCAGCGAGCTGGAGCGCATCCTGGTCGATGGCTCCATCGTGGCCGTGGGCATGGGGCGCAACGTGTCCTCGGTCTCCGAGCACGCCCTGTCCGCCACACGGCGGGAATGCCATTTCGTCAGCGCCATCGGCGGCTCCTACCGTGGCGGGGAGGCGATGAACGCCGACCACATCGCGCGCCGACTGGCCGCGCGCTTTGGCGGCAAGTCCGAATCGCTCTATGCGCCGGCCCTGGTGGGCGATCCGCAACTGCGCAAGGCGCTGCTGGACAACGACACCGTCAGGCACACCCTGGACAAGGCGCGCCGCGCCGACATCGCCCTCATCGGCGTGGGCGATGTCAGCGTGGACAGCAACATGGCCCGCATGGGCTGGTTTTCCGCGCAGGAGATCTCGGACGCCCGCCGCGCGGGCACGGTGGGCGACATGATGGGCTACGACTTCATCGACATCCACGGCCAGCCGGCCGCCACCCCCATGCAGGACCGCGTCATCGGCCTGAGCCGCGAGGACCTGCTGCGCATACCCAACGTCATCGCGGTGGCGGCCGAATCCAGCAAGGTCACGGCCATCCTGGGAGCCCTGCGCACCGGCGCCATCGACACCCTGGCCACCACCACCGCCAACGCGGCGGCCGTGCTGCAGCTGGACGATGTCATGGGGACGACGCGCTGACGCAGTGGGGGAGGCGCGGCTCTTGGGCGGCGCGCCTAGTTCGACGCGCGGCGGTAGAAGGCCAGCGAGCCTGCCAGCGCCAGCAGCATGCCGCCGCACAGGCGGTCCAGCCACATCACGGCCCGCCCGCGCAGCAGCCGCGCGGCGCGTGATCCGGCGAAGGCATAGGCCAGCATCACCAGGAAATCGATGAGCGCGAACACCAGCGCAATGGCGATGTACTGCGGCGCCTGGGCGGCCGCCGGGTCGATGAACTGGGGCAGCAGGGCCGAGCAGAACAGGTAGCCCTTGGGATTGGTCACGGCGACCAGGAACGACTTGAACAGCACGGTGCGGGCGCTGTAGCCGTCGGCGCCGGCCTCTGCCTTGCCGTCGCCCTGGGGTGCCGACAGCGATCCGCCCTGGCTGCGCAGCATGCGCAGGCCCAGCCAGGCCAGGTAGGCCGCTCCCGCCCACTTGACCACCGAGAACCAGAACTCCGAGGCCGCCAGCAGCGCGCCCAGGCCCAGCGCGACAGCGCCGACCAGCACGAAGTCCGACAGCACGGCGCCCAGCATGCCCGGCAGGGCGCGGCGCACGCCGTGGCGCGAGCCATTGGCCAGGGCCAGCAGCACGGTGGGGCCGGGGGTGATGATCGCGATCAGCGCGACCAGGGAGAAGACGAGCAGGGTGGCGAGGTTCATGTCGGCGAAGGCTCATGCGGTTGGCAACAGCCTGCCACTGTGCCAGTTTTGCCTGCCTTGCGCAGCTCCTGCCGACCTGGGGCAGGGCAAACGGGGCGGGCAGGCGTCAGTCGCTGCCCACGCCGCCGGCGGCAAAGACCGGGCCGCGCGTGCCGGGTACCCAGCCCGGGTAGGTTTCCATCACTTCTGCGAACAGGGCCGAGTCGATCCAGCGCTGCAGCCAGGCCTGCAGGTGCGGCCAGGGCTGCTCGTTCCATTGCGACTCG
Source organism: Delftia sp. NA_296.1 (assembly GCF_052692095.1). Lineage (NCBI taxonomy): Bacteria > Pseudomonadati > Pseudomonadota > Betaproteobacteria > Burkholderiales > Comamonadaceae > Delftia > Delftia sp. NA_296.1. The sequence continues at coordinate 114,662 of NZ_JBQZGF010000012.1, forward strand.
TCGATGCGCGCGTACTGGCGCACGAAGGGGCGCAGGGCCATGTCGGCCAGGCTGGGGTTCTGGCCGAACAGGTAGCCGGTGGCCTCCAGCTGGTCGTCCAGCTCGGCCAGCCAGGTCAGGGCATCGGCCTGGGCGTGGTTGACCTCTTCGGCCGTGTAGCGCTCGGGGTACTTGCAGCGGTCCAGGGCGTGCTTGAAAAAGCCGTCGTTGCGCTCGATCAGCGCCAGCATGTCCGGCAGCGAGCCGCTGGTCGGTGCCAGCCAGCCGTCCGGGTCATTGGCGCGCAGCGCGTGCAGCATGACATCCAGGCTCTGCTCGATCACGCGGCCGTCCTCCAGCACCAGCACGGGCACCGTGCCCTTGGGCGAGGCATCGAGCAGCGCCTGCGGCTTGTTGCGCAGGTTGATTTCGCGCAGCTCGCAGGCCAGGCCGGCATGGGCCAGCGCCAGGCGGGCGCGAATGGCGTAGGGGCAGCGGCGAAACGAGTAGAGAACCGGCAGGGTCTGGGTCATGGAGCGGGAACGGGGCTAGGGGCCAAAAGCGGCAGATGATAGCGCCGGGGCCAAAGTCAGGCGGCCTGCGGGTCTTGCCGCGGGCGTCCGTGGCTATTGCAGCTGCGCCAGCAGCCATTGCCTGAAGGTCTTGAGCGCCGCGCTGGGTGCCCGCGAGCGCAGATGGGTCAGCCAGTAGGCGCCCGTGTCCACCTCCTGCTCGAAGGGGCGCACCAGCCGGCCCTGCTGCAGCAGGTGCTGAAACATGCGCGCCGGCAGCAGGGCCACGCCCGCGCCCTGGGCGGCCGCCTCGGCCAGCGTCAGCGAGGAGTCGAACATGGCCCCGCGCGCCAGCGGCGCGCTCTGGTCCAGCGTGGCAAACCAGCTCTCCCACTCCTGCAGGCGGTACGAGCGCAGCAGCGTCTGCCCGGCCAGGTCGGCCGGCTGGCGCAGGCGCTGGGCCAGGGCCGGGGTGCACATGGGCGTCAGCGGCGCGCGCAGCAGCAGCTCGGCGCGCGTGCCCTGCCAGGCGCCGTCGCCGAAGCGCACGGCCGCATCCAGCCCTTCACCGGCCAGGTCCACGCGGTTGTTGTGCGTGAGCAGTCGCAGGTCGATGTAGGGGTGCTGCTGCTGGAACTGGCCCAGCCTGGGAATCAGCCAGCCGATGGCGAAGGTGCCGACCACGCCCACGGTGAGGACCTCGCGCGGGCGCGGTTCGGCCACCTGCTGCAGCGAATGCTCTATGCGCGCAAAGCTCTCGGCCACGGCAGGCCACAGCGCATGGCCCTCGTCGGTCAGCGCCAGGCCGCGCGGCAGGCGCCGGAACAGCGGCTTGCCCAGGCGCTCCTCCAGGTTGCGGATGTGCTGGCTGACGGCGGCCTGGGTCACGCACAGCTCGTCGGCCGCCCGCGTCAGGTTGAGATGGCGCGCGGCCGCGTCGAACATGCGCAGGGCGTTGAGGGGCAGTTGCATGGTGAGCCAATAGTTTTTCTAAGGGATGCTGCCAATTATTCACGCTGGTCGCAGATTGGGCGCGGCGCTATCGTTGCGGTTGTCGATCTGCAACTGAAAAGGAAAAACAATGCAAAGACGCGATTTTCTGATGACGGGCGGCGCGGCCGCCTGGATGGCGGCCGGGCTGGCGGGCTGCGCCCTGCCATCAAAAAAACAGGGGGCTGCCGACCAGGCCTTCAGGACCGAGCTGGCGCGCATCGAGAAAAGTGTGGGCGGCCGGCTCGGCGTGGCCGTGCTGGAGGCGGAGTCGGGCGCCAGCGTGGACCACCGCGGCGACGAGCGCTTTGTCATGTGCAGCACCTTCAAGCTGCTGCTGGCCGCCCAGGTGCTGGACCGCGTGCAGCAGGGCGATGAGCGCCTGTCGCGCCGCGTGCACTACGCCAGCTCCCGGCTGGTTCCCTACTCGCCGGCCAGCGGCCCGCGTGCCGGTGATGGCGGCGGCATGACCATCTCCGAGCTGTGCGAGGCCGCCGTGGTGCTCAGCGACAACACCGCCGCCAACCTGCTGCTGGACGCCAGCGGCGGACCGCAGGTGCTGACGCAGTGGCTGCGCGCCAGCGGCGACGAGACCACGCGCCTGGACCGCATGGAGCCCGAGCTCAACGAAGGCCTGCCCGGTGACGAGCGCGACACCACCACGCCGCTGGCCATGGTGCAAAGCATGCAGCGCCTGCTGCTGGGATCGGTGCTGGACGGCCATGGCCGCGCCCTGCTGCAGCAATGGCTGGTGGCCAGCCGCACGGGCGACAAGCGCCTGCGCGCGGGCATGCCGGCCGGCTGGCGCGTGGGTGGAAAGACAGGGACCGGCGATCGCGGCACGGCCAACGATGCCGTCATCGCCTGGCCCACGCCGCAAAGCGCACCGCTGCTGGTGACCGGCTACCTCACCGAATGCCCGGCCGACGCGCCACAGCGCGATGCGGCGCTGGCAGCGGCCGGCAAGGCGGCCGCACGCTGGCAGGCAGCAGTGCAAGGCTAAGTTGCGCCACCATGTCGCTTGATTTGGGCGATTTCAGAAAATTGGCGCGGCCTGAAGACGAGAGACACCGAGGAAGGGCCTGGGCCGGCCGCGCCGCCCCCGCACCGAGGGTGTCGCCGGCCGCCCGTATGCCCCCCTCGTGAGGGGGACGACGCACAGCGCCTCAGGGGGTTACAACTTCTTGACCAGGACCTGACTTTTGCGGTCCCAGTTGTACTTGGCCTTGCGCGCCTCGGGCAGCCAGTCGGGGTCCACGGGCTGGAAGCCGCGCTTGATGAACCAATGCATGGTGCGCGTGGTCAGCACGAACAGGCTGTCCAGGCCCTGGGCCTTGGCGCGCTGCTCTATGCGCTTGAGCAGCTTCTCGCCATCGCCCGTGCCCTGGCTCTTGGGCGAGACGGTGACGGCCGCCATCTCGGCGGTCCGGGCGCTGGGGTAGGGGTAGAGCGCGGCGCAGCCGAAGATCACGCCATCGTGTTCGATGATGGTGTAGTGGGCGATGTCGCGCTCGATCTCGGTGCGGCTGCGCTTGACCAGGGTGCCGTCCTTCTCGAAGGGCTCGATCAGCTGGATGATGCCGGCCACGTCGTCGGGCGTGGCCTCGCGCAGCTCTTCCAGCTTCTCGTCGATGATCATGGTGCCGATGCCGTCGTGCACATAGATCTCCAGCAGCAGCGCGCCGTCGATGGCGAACGGCAGGATGTGGCTGCGCTCCACGCCGTGCTCGCAGGCATGCACGCAGTGCTGCAGGTAAAAGCCCGTGTCCGTGGGCTGCTCGGGCGTGGGCAACTCGGCCAGCATGCGGCGGGCCGTGGCCAGCGGCAGCTCGGTGTCGATGGGGTTGGTCTCGTCGGCCGGGCCCGTGGGGTCCATGCGGATGCCCGGCACCTCGGTCATGAAGATCAGCTTGTCGGCCTTCAACTCGATGGCCACGCGCGTGGCCACCTCTTCCATGCTCAGGTTGAAGGCCTCGCCGGTGGGCGAGAAGCCGAAGGGCGACATCAGCACCATGGCATCCATGTCCAGGGCGCTGCGGATGCCGCTGACATCGACCTTGCGCACCAGGCCCGAATGCTTGAAATCCACGCCGTCCACGATGCCCACGGGCCGCGCCGTGAGGAAGTTGCCCGAGATCACCCGCACCCGCGCGCCGGCCATGGGCGTGTTGGGCAGGCCCTGGCTGAAGGCGGCCTCGATCTCGTAGCGCAGCTGGCCGGCGGCTTCCTGGGCGCAGTCCAGCGCCACGGAGTCGGTGATGCGCACGCCGCGCGAGTACTGGGCCTCATGGCCCTTGGCGGCAAGCTGCTCGTTGACCTGGGGACGGAAGCCATGGACCAGCACGATCTTCACGCCCATGGCCTGGATCATGGCCAGGTCCTGGACGATGGAGCTGAGCTTGCCCGATGCGATGGCCTCGCCCGTCAGTCCCACCACAAAGGTCTGGTGTCGGAACTTGTGGATATAGGGAGCCACGGACCGGAACCAGGGGACGAAGGTGAAGTTGAAGACGGTGGACATGGTGGTCAGTCGGGGCATCGGGCCGATGCCGGGCAGAAAAAAAAGGCCTGCGGACAGGTCCGCCAGGACATGCTCGCGCAGGCAGGCGCCAGTGTAGCGGCATGGCGCTGCACCTGCGCACAGAAATGGGATGGAACGCCAGGCAAATCGACCCTGCTGCACAGTGCCGGGGGCACAAGGCACAGGACCTTGTCCGACGGGGGCCCGCCTGCAAGCCCGTGTAAGCTTCGCCACCATCGGTGAACCACGCAAGGCGCCCCCATTCATGCCATTGAGCGCTTCCACGTTTTTTCCGTTGCTTGCGCGGCCCGCGCGCCTTGTGCCGTGGCTGGCGGCGCTGGGCATGGTCGCAGGGGCGGCCCAGGCTGCAGGGGAGGCTCCGGCCTCCCAGGCCGCCGCCGCGATGAGCTTCGTGCAGGCCCGTCAGGCGCTGCTGCAGGGCTCCGACCAACTGGCCGCCTCGGCCAAGGCCGTGGAAAGCGCGCGGCTCAGACGCCAGGGTACGCAGGGGCTGGGCGGGCCTTCCGTGGCCATCACGGGCCTGGGCTACCGCTACTCGGCCAATGCCGACATCGATCTCGATCCTGCGCGGCGCACCCTGGACGGCGTCCTCGGCCAGCTGCCGCCCTCGGTGGGGCCGGCCATTCCCTCGCTGCCGCAACTGCCCACTTCCTATGCCTTGCAGCGCAAGAGCACGAATGCCTCGGCCAGCCTGTCCCTGGTCTGGCCGCTGTACCTGGGCGGCCTGTCCGATGCGGTACGCAGTGGCCTGGACGCTGCCACCGACGAAGCCCTGGCCGATGCCGCCAGCAGCAGCCACGCCCTGCATTCGCTGCTGGTGCAGCGCTACTTCGGCGCCCAGCTGGCCGAGCGGGCCGCACGGCTGCGCGAGCGTGCGCTTGAAGGCGTGCGCGTGCATGACGCGGCCGCGCAAAGCATGCTCAAGGCGGGCGTGATCTCCCGGCTGGAGCGCCTGCAGGCCCGTGCCGCGCTGGCCGACGCCGAGCAGCAGGCGCGCAAATCGCGCGACGACGCAGACCTGGCCGCAGCGGCGCTGGCGCGCACGGTCAAGGCGCAGCGGCAGGTGCTGCCCAGCACGCCGCTGTTCGTCAGCAGCCGGCCTTTGCCGCCGCTGGACGGCTTCGTCACCGCGGCCCAGTCGCACCATCCGGGTCTGGACAAGGTGCAGGCCAAGAAGCGCCAGGCCGAGTCGCTGCACGACGCGCAGGAGGCGCTGCGCCGGCCGCAGCTGCTGGCCTTCGGTTCGCGCGAGGTCAACACCAGCGGCAAGCCCAACTGGGTGGCTGGCGTGGCCGTGCGCTGGACGCTGTGGGACAGCATCGACCGCGATGCGCTGGCCGCCTCCTCGCAGCGCAAGATCGAGCAGGCCGAGCTGACCGAAGCCCAGGCGCTCAGCGACATCGCGCTGCTGGTCGAGAAGAACTGGCTGGGCGTGGAGCAGGCACGCCGCCAGTACCAGGCCCAGCAGGCCCAGGAGGATCTTGCGCGCGAGCTGCTGCGGCTGCGCGAGGCCGGCCTGCGGGAAGGCACCAGCACCACGCTGGACCTGATCGATGCCAGCCTCAATCTCGCCAAGGTCCAGACCCAGCGTGCCGAACTGGCCAACCAGTATGTGCAGGCCCTGGCCGCACTGCTGGAGAGCACGGGCCAGAGCGAGGAATTCGACCGATTCATGGCCCAGGCCGACATACAGATCCCACCCGACGCACCATGAGCACAGCCACGCCCGACCATCCCCGCAGCGCCCCCGAAGCACCCGGCCCCGCGCCCGTGCCGCCGGGGCGCAGGCGCCCCTGGCTGGCCCTGGCCATCGTGCTGGCCGTGCTGCTGCTCGTGGCCTGGGGCTTTTGGCGTGCGGCGCAGCCCGCCCCCTTGTATTTCCAGGGCCAGATGGAGGCACGCGAGACCGACATCGCGCCCAAGGTCACGGCGCGCATCGCCAAGGTGCGCGTCACCGAAGGCCAGAAGATCCAGCCCGGCGATCTGCTGGTGGAGATGGACAGCCCCGAGGTGCGCGCCAAGCTGGCCCAGGCCGAGGCCGCGCGCGATGCCGCCCAGGCCCAGGCCGACAAGGCGCAGGCCGGCGCACGCCCGCAGGAAGTGCAGATGGCGCGCCTGAACTGGCAGCGCGCCCAGACCGCCGCCGACCTGGCCCAGACCTCGCTGCGCCGCGTGCAAAGCCTCTTCGACCAGGGACTGGTTGCGGCCCAGAAGCGCGATGAAGCCGATGCCAACTGGCGCGCCTCGCGCGACCAGGCGCTGGCTGCGCGTGCGCAGTATGAAATGGCGGCATCGGGCGCGCGCCAGGAGGATCGCAGCGCTGCCCAGGCCCAGGCACGCCAGGTGCAGGGCGTGGTCGCCGAGGTGGAGGCCGCGCGTGCCGAGACCGAGCTGCGCAGCCCCGTGGGCGGCGAGGTGGTCCAGGTGCTGGCCCGCCAGGGCGAGCTGTCTCCGCAGGGCGTGGCCGTGGTCACCGTGGTGGACCTGACGGACCAGTGGGTGGTGCTCAATGTGCGCGAGGACCAGCTTGCACGCTTTGCCCAGGGCAGCCGTTTTACCGGCCGCCTGCCGGGCCTGGACAACCGCGAGGCCGGCTTCGAGGTCTACTACCTGGGGGTGCTGCCTGACTTCGCCACCTGGCGCGCCACGCGTGCGGGCCAGGGCTTCGATGCGCGCACCTTCGAGGTCCGCGCGCGGCCGCAGCAGCCCATTGCAGGCGCGCGGCCCGGCATGAGCGTGGTTGTGGAAGGCGGCCGTTGAGCGGCCGGCGGCAGTGAGCGCGAACCCGCCCACGGCCTTTGCCGCCAGCCTGAGGCGCGAATGGCGCCTCCTGCGCGGACGGCCCTGGGACCTGGCCATGGTCAGCTGGGTGCCGCTGCTGGCGCTGCTGCTCATGGTCTGGATCTTCTCGGCAGGCCTGGTCCAGCGCCTGCCCGTCGCCGTCTGGGACCAGGACCACAGCGCCCTGTCGCGCCAGCTGGTGCGCATGCTGGGCGCCACGCCGGGCCTGGCCGTGCAGTCGCAGGTGCTCAATGCCTCGGAGGCGCAATGGGCGCTGCAGTCCATGAATGCCTACGCCGTGGTGCAGATCCCGCCCGGCTTTGCGCGCGACATCAAGCGGGGCCAGGGGGCCGACGTGGTGCTCATGCACAACGCCCAGCTGGCCACGCATTCCAGCCTGATCCAGCGTGACCTGCGCCAGGTGGTGGGAACGCTGTCGGCCGGCGTGGAAATGCAGGCCCGTGCCAAGCGCGGCGATCCGGCCCAGGCGCTGCGCGTGCGCATGGAGCCCATACGCACCAACCTGGTGTCGCTGTTCAACATCTCCACCAACTACGAGCAGTTCCTGGCGGCGGCGCTGATTCCCGCGCTGCTGCACATCCTGGGCATGACGGCCGGCGCCTGGTCCGTGGGGCGCGAGCTGCGCGACCGAACGCTGGGCCAGTGGATGGCCGAGGCTGCGGGCCCGGGAAAGCCCGGCTGGAGCGCCATTGCGGGCGCCTTGGCGGGCAAGCTGGCGCTGTCCTGGGCCAGCCTGGGCCTGGGCGGTACGCTGGCCATGCTGTGGCTCACGGCCGGACGGGGCTGGCATCCGGGGCAGGGCGCTGCCAGCCTGGCCTGGGTGGCGCTGGCCCTGCTGCTGCTGATCGCCGTGAGCCTGGCGGCGGGGGCGCTGCTGGCGGCGCTCACGCTGTCGCTGCGCACGGCGCTGTCGGGCGCGGGCCTGCTGTCGGCGCCGGCCTTTGCGTTCAGCGGCGTGGGTTTTCCGCTGCTGGCCATGCCGGATTCGGCGCGTGCCTGGGCCCTGTCCATGCCCTATACCCACTATGCGCGGCTGCAGATAGAGCAGCTGCAGATGGGCGCGCCCATCGTGCAGAGCCTGCCCGTGGTGGCCGGGCTATTGCTGGCCGCGCTGGTGTTGCTGCTGCTGGCCACGGCAGGCCTGGCGCGCGGCCTTTCCCGCCCCGACAAATGGGGAGGGCGCTGAGATGGCCAGGGGCTTTGCGCAAGACTTCATCAGCGCCCTGCGTGCCGTGTTCGGCGACGTGGGCGTGCTCATGCTGCTGGTGGGCGCGCCCGTGCTCTACGGCTTCTTCTATCCCTGGTTCTATGGGCAGGAGGTCGTGCAGCGCGTGCCCGTGGCCGTGGTGCAGCACGACGGCAGCGGCCTGGCACGCCAGATGCTGCGTTTTGCCCAGGCCAGCCCGCGCATCGAGGTGACCCTGGTCACGGGCGACGAGGCCCAGGCGCAGCAGGCCCTGCTGGATGGCCGCGTCATGGGCTACGCGCTGCTGCCGCGCGACCTCAAGCGCCGCGTGGTGCGCAGCGAAGAGGCCGTGGTGCCCGTGTACGCCAACGGTGCCTACCCGCTGGCCGCCAAGCAGGTGCAGTACGGTTTTGCCGAAGCCTTCGGCACGGTCTCGGCAGGCGTGGAACTGCGGCGGCTGACGGTCGGCGGACAGAGCGCATTGCAGGCCCAGGCCAGCCGCTCGCCCGTCAACCTGCAGATGCAGGCCCTGTTCAATCCGACGGAAGGCTACGGCAGCTTCGTCGTCGCCGCCGTGGCCATCATCATCCTGCAGCAGACGCTGCTCATGGGCGGCGCGCTGCTGGTGGGAACCTGGCGCGAGCAGGGATTGGACAGGGCGCCGGCACGCACCTGGCTGGCGCGGCTGCTGGCGCTGTGCACGCTGGGCTGGCTCTCGGGCCTGTACTACTTCGGCTGGATCTTTGTCTGGCACGACTATCCGCGCGGCGGCAATCCCTGGGGCGCGCTGGCGCTGCTGGCCGTCTTCGTCCCGGCCGTGGCGGGAGCGGCGGCGCTGCTGGGCTGGTGGCTGGCCAACCGCGAGCGCGCCATGCAGGTGGTGCTGTTCACCTCCATCCCGCTGGCCTTCGTCGGCGGCTTCAGCTGGCCGGCCGAAGCCCTGCCGCAACTGCTGCAGGCGCTGCGCTGGCTGTCGCCCAGCACGGCGGCCATCCAGGCCTCGCTGCGACTGAACCAGGCCGGCGCGCCGCTGGAGGCGGCGCTGTGGCATCTGTCCGTGCTGCTGACCCTGGCGCTGCTGGGCTGGGTGGCCGTGCTCTGGCTGGGCAGCCGCCGCGTGGACCCTGACGATTGACCGGTCGGGGCTTCAGGCCGGCGCGCCCGCGCCGCGACCCCGTCCCTGCACGGCCAGCATCAGCAGCACCACGCCCACGATGGGCAGCAGCCAGGTGTTGATGCCGTCCCAGCCGGCCGTGTGCAGCAGCTGGCCCGAGCCGAACGAGGCCACGGCCACGGTGCCGAAGACCAGGAAGTCATTGAGGGCCTGCACCTTGGCGCGCTCGGCAGGGCGGTAGCACTCGGTCACCATGGCCGTGGCGCCGATGAAGCCGAAGTTCCAGCCCACGCCCAGCAGCACCAGGGAGCCCCAGAAGTGCAGCAGCTCCAGCCCCATCAACGCCATCAGGGCCGAGGCGGCGATCATCACCAGCCCCAGCGCCGTGATGCGGCGCTTGCCAAAGCGCGCGATCAGCCGGCCCGTGAAGAAGCTGGGCGCGAACATGGCCAGCACATGCCACTGGATGCCCAGCGCCGCCTCGCCCACCGTGTGGCCGCAGCCCACCATGGCCATGGGCGCGGCCGTCATCAGAAAGGCCATGAGACCGTAGCTGACCACGCCGGCCGAAGCCGCCACGATGAACTGCGGCGTGCGCGCAATCTCGGCCAGCGGCCGGGCCTCGCCCGCCACGGCGCGGGCCTGGGGCGGCGGCAGCTTCAGGCCCAGCAGCAGCGGCAGGGCCAGCAGGGCGAGCACGGCCTGGCTGTAGAAGCTGCCTGCGAACGGCGTCATGGGCAGGGCGTCGCGCGTCCAGATCACCACCTGCGGGCCGATGATGGCCGCGATCAGCCCGCCGATCATCACGCGCGAGATGGCGCGCGCCTGCTCGGCGGGGTCGGTCATGGCGTCGGTGGCCGCAAAGCGGTAGCTCTGCACGCAGGCCGCGTAAAAGCCCGCCAGCGCCGTGCCGATGCAAAAGGTCACGAAGTCCGATTGCGCAATGCCCTGGGCCGCGATCACGCCCGAGACCACGCCCAGGATGGCACCCAGCACATAGGCCGTGCGCCGCCCCATGCGCTGCATCAGCCAGGCCGCGGGCAGCGTGGACAGCGCCAGGCCCAGCTGGTAGATGCTGACCGGCAGCGTGGTGGCCGTGGGATTGGTGGACAGCTGCTGGCCGACCAGGCCGCCCAGCGAAATGATGATGGGCGGCGACGCGCCCCCCAGCGATTGCGCGGCCACGAGCAGGCCGAGGTTGCGGCGCTGCAGCGCCGGAGTGTGTTGTTCTGGTGTCATGGCTTGTGCGGCGGAAAGACCGCATCTTCACCGAAAAGCATGAGGGCTGGGTTAAGCGTTGTTCCGTGTGCCTGCCCTGTCCAGGCGCTGCTGGAGCAGGGATTTGCTGTACGCCTCCTGGAAGATCTGGTGGATCAGCTCCCTGAACCATTTGTGCCCCGCGTCATGGTCGTTGCGCGGATGCCAGACGGCGTCGATGGACAGGGCCAGCTCGGGCAGGGGCATGGGGCGCGCCACGCAGTTGGAGCCGGACAGCACGCTGTGCATCCAGTGCGCGGGCATGGCCGCCACCAGGTCAGTGGATTCGATGACGGGCACCATGCCCAGCCAGGTGGGCACCTGGAACATCACGCGCCGCGCCAGCCCGCGCTCGGCCAGGAGTTCGTCCACGATGCTGCTGCCCACGCCCGTGACCTTCAGGTGGCCCTGCTCCAGGTATTTCTCCAGCGTGAGCGGGGAGGCGGCGGCCGGATGGTCCTTGCGCATCAGCACCATCCACTGGTCGTCCAGCAGGCGCCGGGAGGCCGACAGCACCGAGCGACCGCGCGAGACGGAAAGGCGGATTTCCACGCCTTCGTACTCGACGCGGTCCGAGGGCTGGCGGCCGTCGAAGGACTGCACCGACAGGCTGATGCCCGGCGCCACCGCACGCAGATGGATGCACAGCTGCGGGAGCAGCAGCACGCCCACGTAGTCGGACAGGCGCAGGTGGAAATTGCGCCGCGCCGTGGCCGGATCGAAGCCCTTGCTGACCTCGATGGCGCTTTCGATCTCGCTGAAGGCCTTGCGGAAGCTGCGCGCCAGGCGCACGGCCTCGGGCGTGGGCGACATGCCTTCTGCCGTGCGCAGCAGCAGCGGGTCGTTGAACTGGGTGCGCAGCCGGCGCAGCGCATGGCTGACGGCCGAGGATGTGATGCCCAGCCGCGCGGCGGCCTTGCCCACGCTGCGTTCTTCCACCAGGGCCTCGAAGATCACCAGCAGGTTGAGGTCGATGCTGCGCAGGTTGACCGGAGCCCGGGGCGCGCTGTCTGCATGTTGAATGCTGTTCATTTTGATGATGACAAAGATGAGCTTGACTGAATTTTACGTGTGTCACGACAATGCACCAGCTTTGAAATGAATGCACATGAATTCACCCAGTTTCAACCGTTGTGCCGGTGATTCCGACGCAGTCGAAAATCCAGCGGAACAATATCTGTTTCCAGAAAATTCCTGCGATACCCATTTCCATGTATTTGGTCGTTCCGATGATTTTCCGTTGATTGCGGAACGCGCCTATACACCGGCTGTCGCGTCCATGGACGGTTATTGGAAAGCCTTTCGCCCATTGGGCGTGGACCGTTGCGTTCTGGTCCAGCCCAGCGTGTATGGCCGCGATCACGGCCTGCTCAAGCAGACGCTGCGCCATGCCGAGGCGGGCCGCATGCGTGGCGTGGCCGTGATCTACGAGGACACGCCGGATACAGAGATCGAAGCGCTGCACGCCCTGGGCGTGCGCGGCGCACGGTGCAATGCGCTGTTTTCGGGCGGGGTCTCCGTCTCCAGCCTGCGGGCCGTGGCCGACCGCATCCGGGGCCTGGGCTGGCATGTGCAATTGCTGGTGAACGTGGATGAAGACCCTGGCCTGGCGCAGCGCGTGGCCGACATGGGCGTGGCCGTGGTGGTGGATCACTTCGGCCACCCGTCGCGCCAGCTGGGCGCCGTTGGGCCGGGCAGCCGCAACCTGCAGGCGCTGATGAAGGAAGGCCGGGCCTGGGTGAAGTTCTCGGGCGCCTACCGGATATCGGCAACGGCATCGGCCGTGGACCCGGCCGTGACTCCCATTGCACACGCCCTGGTGCAGGCCAACCCGCACCGGATCGTATGGGGGTCGGACTGGCCGCATCCCGGAATAAAGGCCCGTTCGAATTCCGCTGGCGAATTGGCGCAGGCATTGGTGGATTGGGTTCCAGAGGAATACAGGCACACGGTATTGGTCGATAACCCCGCGCGCCTGTATTGGGGTCATTGATTTTCAAATAGCAGGAGACAGAGAAAATGAATCGAATCACATCGGGCCGCAGAGGCTTTATCCGCACGGCGGTATCTTTCGCGGCGCTGGCTGCGGCATCGGCTGCATCGGCAGTGCAGGCGCGCGCATTTCCGGCCAAGCCGCTCACGCTGGTCGTGCCCTTTGCGCCGGGCGGCAACGTGGACATCGTGGCCCGCACGCTGGGCATTCCGCTGGCCCGGCATGCGGGGCAGTCCGTGATCGTGGACAACCGTGCGGGCGGCGGTGGTGCCGTGGGTTCGGGCTGGGTGGCGCGCGCCGAGCCGGACGGGCATACGCTGCTGGTGGCCACGCCGGGCCAGTTGGGCACCTTGCCCGAGATGATCAAGCTGCCCTACCGCGCCGACAGCTTTGCGCCCATTGCCGTGGTCAGCCGCACGCCCGTGGTCGTGGTGGTGCGCGCCAATGACGCGCGCTTCAAGACCGCTGCCGATTTCATCAAGGCGATGAAGGCCAAGGATGGCAGCGTGACCGTGGGCCATGCCGGTCCGGGCTCGCCCAATCACCTGGCCGTGCTGCAGCTGGAAGATGCCGTGAAGGTGCGCGTCAATCCCGTGCCCTACAAGGGATCGGGGCCGGCCCTGGTCGATCTGATCGGCGGGCAGATCGACGCCGTGGTGGACCAGATCACCAGCTCCACGCCGCATATCAAGAGCGGCGCTCTGCGCGCGCTGTTCGTGCTGGGGCCGCGCGCCGGGGGCGGGCTGGCCGATGTGCCCGACCTGGCCCAGCTGGGCCTGCCGGTGTTCGATGCCACCACCTTCGTGGGCGTGTTCGCGCCCAAGGGTGCGCCCACGGCCAGCGTGGACAGCCTGTATGGATGGATCTCCCAGTCTGTGGCCGACCCGGAGTTCAGCCGCCTGATCCGCGAACTGGGCAGCGAGCCCTTCCCGGCCAGCGCGGCCGTGCTGCAGCGCCTGGTCAGCGAAGAAGCCGCGCTGGCGGCGCGGCTGACCCGGCAGGGGCGTCTGCGCGCGGAGTAGCCGCCGCGCGCACTTTCCCTTTCCTCTAGTACCCTGCCGCCAGCCCGTCGCGGCGCGGGTCGCTGGCGATCTGGTAGCCCTCCACGGCGGGATCGCCCATGCGCCAGATGAACTGGCCGGCACCGAAGTCCTGGTAGGGGTCGTGGATGACCTCCACCTGGTGGCCCAGCGCCTGCAGGCCGGCAATGGTGGCCGGGTCCATGCCGCCTTCCACGTTGATGGCCAGGCCTTCGTTGACGCGCCAGCGCGGCGCATCGCAGGCCGCCTGGGGCGACTGGCGGTAGTCCAGCATGCGCACCACAGTCTGCATGTGGCCCTGGGGCTGCATGTTGCCGCCCATGACGCCGAAGCTCATCACGGGCTGGCCGTCGCGGGTCAGGAAGGCCGGAATGATGGTGTGGAAGGGGCGCTTGCCCGGGCCCACCAGGTTGGCGCGGTTGGGGTGCTGGGGGTCGGTGCCGAAGCCGTGGCCGCGGTTTTGCAGGCTGATGCCGAAGGTCGGCTCCACCACGCCCGAGCCAAAGCCCGAGAAGTTGCTCTGGATGAAGCTGACCATCATGCCGTTCTCGTCGGCTGCCGTCAGGTAGATGGTGCCGCCGCGCACGGGGTTGCCGGCCTTGAAGTCCTGCGCACGGCGCGGATCGATGAGCCTGGCGCGCGAGGCCAGGTAGGCGTCGTCGAGCATCTGTGCGGGCGTCACCTCCATGTCCGCGTCGGCCACGTAGCGGTAGATGTCGGCAAAGGCCAGCTTCATGGCCTCGATCTGCAGATGCTGGGAGGCCACGCCATCCACGGGCAGGCTGGCCAGGTCGAAGTTGGACAGAATGCCCAGCGCAATCTGCGCGGCAATGCCTTGCCCGCCCGGCGGGATCTCGTGCAGCGTGTGGCCGCGGTAATCCTTGGCCAGCGGCTGCACCCATTGCACCTCGTGCGCGGCCATGTCGGCCATGCCCAGGCAGCCGCCGTGCTGCTGCACGAACGAGGTCACGGCCCGGGCAATCTCGCCTTCATAAAAGGCCTTGCCGCGCGTGGCACCAATGGCGCGCAGGGCGCGCGCTGCGGCGGGAAAGCGGAACAGCTCGCCCACTTCCGGCGCGCGGCCCCGGGGCAGGAAGCTTTCCCTGAACCCCGGCTGCGACTGCAGCTCGGGCGCGCCTGCGGCCCATTTCTGCTGGACCACGGGCGGCACCAGGTAGCCGCGCTCGGCGATCTCGGCGGCCGGCTCCATCAGCGCGTCAAAGGGCAGCTTGCCGAAGCGCTCGTGCAGGGCCACCCAGGCGCTGACGGCGCCCGGCACGGTGATGGAGTCCACGCCCCGGCGCGGCGGCTTGTCCTGGCGGCCGTAGCGCTGGTGGAAGTACTCGGGCGCCCAGCCCTGCGGTGCGCGGCCGCTGGCGTTGAGCCCGTGCAGCTCCTTGCCATCCCAGAGGATGCAGAAGGCGTCCGAGCCCAGGCCGTTGCTCACCGGCTCGACGATGGTCATGGCCGCCGCCGCCGCAATGGCCGCGTCCACCGCGTTGCCGCCTGCCCACAGCATGCGCAGGCCGGCCTGCGCCGCCAGCGGGTGGGAGGTGGACACGGCATTGCGCGCGAACACGGGCACCCGCCTGGAGTCGTAGGGGTTGCCGGGAGTGAAGGGAGAGGAAGGGGCGTGCATGAAAGAACCTGCCTCAGTCGGCGGTAATGCCCATGGTCTTCACGTCGCGGCTCCAGCGCGTCAGTTCGCGGTCGATCTGCTGCTTGAAGGACTTGGGGTCGCTGGTCTCGGGGTCCAGGCCCTGGGCCTCGAACTGGGCCTGCACTTCGGGGCGCTCCATGATCTTGCGCACTTCCTGGGCCAGCCGCTCGACGATGGCCGGGTCCGTGCCGCCCGTGGTGAACAGGCCGTACCAGGACGTGAAGGCATAGCCGGGCAGGCCGGCCTCGGCGACGGTGGGCACGTTGGGCAGGTTCTTGACGCGCTGCTTCGTGGTCACGGCCAGGATGCGGGTCTGGCCGGTCTTGGCCGAGGTGATGGCGGGCGGAATGCCCGAGAAAATGGCCTGCACCTGGCCGCCCGACACATCGGTGATGGCCGGGCCGTTGCCGCGGTAGGGCACGTGCACCAGGTTCACGCCGGCCTGCTGGGCAAACAGCGCGCCGGCCAGGTGCAGCGTGGAGCCGTTGCCCGACGATGCGTAGTTGATGCTGCCCGGCGCCTTGCGCGCGGCCTCGATCATTTCCTGCACCGTCTTGTAGGGCAGGGCGGCGTTCACCAGCAGCGCGTTGCCGGACTCGGCCACCAGGGTGATGGGCTCCAGGTCCTTGCGCGGGTCGAACGACAGCTTCTTGGCCAGCACGGGCGCCACGGTGTTGCTGCCGATGGAGCCCAGCAGCAGCGTGTAGCCGTTCTTGGGCGCCTTGGCCACCACTTCGCTGGCGATCAGGCCGCCCGCGCCGCCGCGGTTCTCCACCACCACGCTCTGGCCCAGGCGCTGCTGCAGCTCCTTGGCCAGGATGCGGGCCACGATGTCGTTGGCGCCGCCGGCGGCAAAGCCCACCATGATCTTCAGCGGCTGCGAGGGCCAGGCATCGGCGGCGGGCGCGGCCCAGCCGGGCGTGGCGCAGGTCAACAGGGCGGCGCAGCAGACAAGCAGGCGGCGGGACACGGGTGCAGGCATGGAGATCTCCAGAAATCCGGGAAGTGGGAGGGTGCGATCAGGACGATCGGCTATCGGTTGCCAGCGATTTTGATGATAGAAACTGTTTGGTGAAAGCTGGAATTTCTTACGAATCTTGAAAGCAAAACTTTTATGCCAAGCCTGCGCATTCTTCGCACTTTTCTGGCCGTGGCGGCGGAGGGCTCCTTCACCGCCGCCGGACAGCGCGTGGCGCTGACCCAGGTGGCCGTGGGGCTGCAGATGCGCACGCTGGAAAACGACCTCAAGCGCAAGCTGTTCGCGCGCCAGGGCAAGCTGGTCACGCTCAACGAGCAGGGCCGGGCGCTGGTGCCCATTGCCACCCAACTGGTGGCGCTGTACGAGCAGGCCAAGCACGGCACGCGGGCCGATGCACCGCTGGCCGGCACCGTGCAGTTCGGCTCCATCGTCTCGGCGCTGAGCCAGCTGGTGCGCGCCACGCTGGAGCTCAAGCGCCACCATCCGGCGGTGGACCTGCATGTGGTCTCGGGCAAGTCCAACCGGCTGATCGCCCAGGTGGAGAACCATGAGCTGGATGCGGCCGTGGTGGTCTACAACCCGGCCATCAAGCGCCCCTCGCTGGTCTGGACACCGCTGTACGCCGAGCCCATGGTGCTGCTGGCGCCGCGCGCCGCCCGGCCCGCGGCGCCTGCCGACATGGTGGAGCGCTATCCCTTCATCCGCTTCGACCGCACCGAGCACACGGGCGAGCTGGTGGAGCGCACGCTGCGCCGCCTGCGCGCCAAGCCCCAGGAGTTCCTGGAGCTCAATTCCATCGAGACCATCGTGGAGCTGGTGCGCGACGGCATGGGCGTGGCCATGCTGCCCAATCTGGCGCGGCATGGCTGGGAGGGCGACCCGCGCCTGCGCGTGCTGCCCATTGCCCAGACCGCCGAGAGCCGGCAGATCGCCCTGGTGCAGCTGCGCACGGCGGCGCGCGCCGAGATCATCACCGCCGTGGGCCAGCAATTCGTGGCGGCGCTGGCAGTGCCGTCCTGAGCGCGCCGCTGGCGGTGTTGCGCCGATTCGGAGGTCTTCAAGTTGCGTATTGCGCGAGCCCATGGCCCATGGACCAGTTCTCCTTGTCCACCTCGACCAGGTTGACGAACACGTCCTCGGGCCGCAGGCCCGGGCTCTCGACCAACAGCTCGGCGATGCGGCGGAACAGTGCCTTCTTCTGCTCCAGGCTGCGGGTGTTGCTGACCGTGAGCTGCACCAGCACCAGATCGTCGCTGCGCGCCACGCCCAGGTAGGAGGCGCCGTAGCGGAAGTTGTCGCCGTCATGCTCGGTGATGGTCATGAACTGGTCGTCCTCCGGCACGTTGAAGGTCTCGCGCATGGCGCGGTAGAGGCTGTCGCAGATGGCCTGGCGGTAGGCGGGGGACTTGCCGGCGCGCATGTTGATCCGGGTCATGGGCATGGTGTGGCTCCTTTGCGTTGAGTTGAGTTGCGTTGCTTTGCGTTGTGGGAGCCTCGAAGGTAGGCCGTGCCAGCTATTTTGAAAAGCCATGATTGCTGATATCAGTAATAATGAATTGCAATGATTCAACGACCCCTTGACCTGGATGCCGTGCAGAGCTTCGTGCACATCGCGGAGCTGGGCAGCTTCACGCGCGCGGCCGAAGCCATGCAGACCACGCAGGCCGCCGTCAGCCTCAAGCTCAAGCGGTTGGAGCAGCGGCTGGGCTGCCGGCTGGTCGAGCGCACGCCGCGCCACGTGCAGCTGTCGGCGCTGGGCGCCGACTTCCTGCCCCATGCGCGCGAACTGCTGCAGGCCCATGAGCGCGCACTGGCGCTGGCCGTCAGCACGCGCCAGCGGCTGACCATCGGCATCAGCGACCACGTGGCCGGGCCTGAGCTGCCGGCCCTGATCGCCCGCATGAATGCGCAGGACCCGCAACTGCTGATCGACATCCGCATCGCATCGTCCGGCCCGCTGCTGCAGGGGTTTGACCGGCGCGAGTACGACACGGTGATCGTTCGCACGCATGCCGGGCGTGACGACGGCGAGCTGCTGGCCGAGGAGCCCTTCGGCTGGTTTGCCGCGCCCGGCTGGCAGCACCGCGCGGGCGAGCCCTTGCCGCTGGCCACGCTGGCCGAGCCCTGCGGCGTTCGCGCCATGGCCGGGCAACTGCTGGATACGGCGCGCATGCCGTGGACCGAGGTGTTCGTGGGCGGCGGCGTGGCCGCTGTCTCGGCCGCCGTCATGGCGGGGCTGGGCGTGGCCGCGCTGGCGCCGCGCATGCTGGCCCTGGGCGCCGTGGACGTGGGCCCGCGCCTGGGCCTGCCCACGCTGCCGCGCCTGCCCGTGCTGCTGCACACCCGCGTGCGCGAAGGCCGGCCGCGCGCGGCGCTGGATGCGCTGGGCGCCGCCTTCAAGTCCGCCGTGCGTGGCTAGCAGCCAACAATCGGCCCGGCATGGTGCGCAGCCGCTTGTGCCTGCGGGGCAACGGGCGATAGACTCGCACCCCTCCCATCCACCCTCACCCTTTCGAGGTGCACCATGCCCCGCCGCACAGCTTCCTGCTGAACGACTTCGTCACACGCTGATCCTGGCCTTGCCCCGGATGTCTTTTGCGTGTGCGCTGCGGTGCGTGGCCTTTTGAGGGCTTGCGGCTGACCGTCCGGTTTGCGGACGGCCCCGACAGTCCTGCCATCTTCCCCTTCGACAGCCTGCCGGCCCGGCCGCCACGGGCCAGGCCGCGCTGTCGCTGCATCCCCTGCATTGCGGCGCCTGGCGTCGTCGTCGGCTTTTCCCGCTCCACGGCATGTCGCCGTGGGGTGCTGCATCGTTTTCGGAAAGCACGACATGACCCCATCCATTGCCCAAGGCGCTCACTTTCTTTCGAGCGTCGAGATCCTCAAATACCCCCGCACGCCGCACCTGCGCGGCTCGCGCCTGCAGTCCGGTGACCAGGACGACGCCGTGCCCTATGAGCGGCTGGCCGGCCGGCACATCGTCGTCGAGGAAAAACTCGACGGCGCCAACGCCGCGCTGAGCTTTGCCGACGACGGCCAGCTGCTGCTGCAGTCGCGCGGCCACTACCTGGACAGCGAGCGGCCCGGCGGGCGCGAGCGCCAGTTCAACCTCTTCAAGCAATGGGCCCAGGCCCATGAGGGCGCGCTGCTGTCCCTGCTGGACGACCGCTACCAGGTGTTCGGCGAGTGGATGTATGCCAAGCACTCGCTGTTCTACGACGCGCTGCCGCACTGGTTCTGCGAGTTCGACATCTGGGACCGCTCGGCGCAGTGCTTCCTGGACACGCCGCGCCGCCATGCCCTGCTGGCCGGCGTGCCCGTGGTCTCGGTGCCCGTGCTCTACAGCGGGGTGGCGCCCCGGCGCATGCAGGACCTGCTGGCGCTGCTGGCCCCCTCGCTGGGCCGCAGCGCGCGCTGGCGCCAGGCCTTCGAGCAGGTGGTGGCCCGCCAGAAGCTGGACCTGCCGCTGTGCTGGCGGCAGACCGACGGCTCCGAACTGGCCGAAGGCCTCTACCTCAAGGTGGAGGAGGGCGGCCAGACCGTGGCGCGCTACAAGTTCGTGCGGCCGGACTTCGTGCAGATCATCCTCGACTCGGGCTCGCACCACAGCGAGCGGCCCATCGTCCCCAACGGGCTGCGCGAAGGCGCAGACATCTTTGCGGCCGATATTTCAAAAAGCTGGTGAGGCCTGCAGCGCAGACCCATCGCAAGGAGATTTCCATGACGAACTGGAAACAGATCCAGTCCCTGGTGCCGCAGCCCGGCGCCGACCCCGACTTCGCGGCCTGCCTGGCCGCCATCCCCCAGCTGGAGCAGGCCAAAACCACGCCGCAGGACCCGGTCTATCACGGCGAAGGCGATGTCTGGACGCACACGCAGATGGTGGTGCGCGAACTGCTGGCCGACCCCGGCCATGCGGCGCTCACCGCCACCGAGCGCGAGACGGTCTTCCTGGCCGCGCTGCTGCACGACGTGGCCAAGTGCTCGACCACCGTGGTGGGCGAGGACGGCCGCATCGGCCAGCCCGGCCATTCGCGCCGGGGTGCGCTGGATGCGCGGCTCATGCTCTGGGAAGCCGGCGCGCCCGTGGACCAGCGCGAGGCCATCTGCCGCCTCATTGCCGTGCACCAGGTGCCGTTCTTCGCCTTTGCCGATTCGCGCCGCGGCCTCTCGCCCGAGTTCATCGTGCGCGAGCTGTCCTGGCAGGTGGACCTGCACTTGCTCACGCTGCTGGCGAGGGCCGACATGCGCGGTCGCATCTGTCCGGACATTGCGTCCGTGCTGGTCAACATCGAACTGGTGCGCGAGTTCGCGCTGGAAGAGGGCTGCCTGCGCACGCCACGCCGCTTTGCCTCGGCCGAGACGGCGGTGCGCTACTTCCGCGGCGCGCAGCTGCATCCCGACTATGCGCTGCACGAGCAGGCCGGCTCGCGCGCCATCGTCATGTGCGGCCTGCCGGCCAGCGGCAAGAACACCTGGGTGGCCGCCCACCATGGCGACCTGCCCGTGGTCTCCTTCGACGATGCGCGTACGGAGCTGGGCCTGCGCCACGGCCAGAACGAGGGCGCGGCCGCCCACCATGCCGTGGACAAGGCCAAGGCCCTGCTGCGCGCGGGCCAGCCCTTTGTCTGGAATGCCACCCACCTGTCGCGCCAGATGCGCGGCAAGACCGTGGACCTGTGCCTGGCCTACGGCGCCCGCGTGGAACTCGTGCACCTGGAAGCCAGCCGCCCAACCCTGCTGGCCCGCAACCGCGCGCGCGACACCACGCTGACCAACGCGGCCCTGCTCAGCCTGCTGCAGCGCTGGGACGTGCCTTTGCCTACCGAGGCGCATGCGCTGTCGTTGCTGGTCAATGAGGGATAGGTCGAGGGTGGGGGTAGGCCCCGCCTTTCGCTCAGTCCCTTCGGATTCCGCGCTCCTTCACCAGCCGGCCCCACTTGGCGGCTTCGCTGTCGATGAAGGCGGCGAACTCCTGGCTGCTGCCGCCGCCGAACTCGTTGCCCTGGGAGACGATGCATTCCCGGACTTCCGGATGGTCCATGGCCTTGGCGAACGCCTTGTGGAGCCGGGCCACGATCTCGGGCGGCGTGCCTTTGGGCGCCACATAGCCCATCCAGTTGGAGACGGTGACCTGGGGGAAGCCGGACTCGGCGAAGGTGGGCACGTCAGGGAGCATGGCCAGGCGCTGTGCCGAGGTCACACCCAGCGCGCGGATCTTGCGCGCCTGTATGGAGGGCGCGGCCGCACCGGTCTGCTCGAACATCAGGTCCACCTGTCCCGACAGCAGGGCGGTGGCGGCGGGGCCACCGCCCTTGAAGGGCACGCCGACCATGTCCAGGCCTGCCGCCGCCTCGAAAAGCTCGGCCGAGAGATGGTGCGCACCACCCGGCCCTGCATTGGCGATGTTCAGCTGCCCCGGCCTGTCCTTGGCGGCCGTCACCACATCGGCCACGCTGCGATAGGGCTTGTCGGCGGGCGTGACCAGCACCAGCGGGCTTTTCTCCAGCAGGATGATGGGGACAAAGGTCTTGGGATCGAAGTTGAGCTTGGGATAGATCCAGGGATTGACGGCCAGAGGCCCGAAGCTGCCCATGGCGATGGTGTAGCCGTCGGCTGCGGCGCGGCCCACGAACTCCATTCCGATGTTGCCGCTGGCGCCGGGCTTGTTGTCCACGATCACGGGCTGGCCCAGTATCTGCGCCAGCTGCCTGGCCACGAGCCGGGTCTTGACGTCGGTGTTTCCGCCGGCCGCGAAGGGCACGACGATGGTGACGGCGCGGACCGGGTAGCCGTCGGGGGCGGTCTGGGATCGGGCTGTGGCCGAAGCCAGGACCAGGATGGCGGCGGCCGTGGCGGCCAGCGCGGGATGAAGCTGCATGTCGTCTCCTGTGGTTTTCTGAAGGGAAAGGCAAATGCCGGGAAAGGGCGCGCGCCCTCACTCGGCCACGATGCGGGCCGAGGTCACGATGGCGGCGTACCTGGCGGTCTCGGCGGCGATGAAGTCCCTGAACTGCTGCTGGGACATGGGGGCGGGCTCGCCGCCCAGTTCGCGCAGGCGCTGCGCCAGCGCGGGGTCCTTGAGCGCATTGACCACCGCCGCATGCAGCCGCGCCTGGACGGCCGGCGGCGTGGAGGCGGGCGCGAAGAGGCCGAACCAGTTGTCCAGGTCGTAGGAGGCCAGGCCCGTGGACTCGGCAATGGCGGCAATGCCGGGGGCGAAGCTGGCGCGCTGCGCTGAAGTCACCGCCAGCGCCTTGACACGGCCGCTCTTGATGAAGGGCGCGGCCCCCGCGTAGCTGACGAAGGCCAGTTCGACCACGCCCGAGGATACGTCCACCAGCTGGTTGGCCGCGCCCCGGTAGGGCACGTGGTTCAGCCGGATGCCGGCCAGCGACTGCAGCAGCTCGCCATTGAGGTGCTGGGGATTGCCCACGCCGCTGGTGGCGTAGCCGAGCTTGCCGGGGCTGGCCTTGGCCAGGCGCACCAGTTCATCGATGTTGCCGGCCGGCAGGCCGGGCGAGGCCACCAGTACGTTGGGCACGCGCGTGACCAGGGTCAGGGGCGCCAGGTCGCGGGACGGCTGGTAGGGCATGCGGCCCTGGTGCACCAGCGGGGCGATGGCGGTTTCGCCGGCCGAGCCCAGCAGCAGCGTGTGGCCGTCGCCCGCCGCGCGTGCCACGGCGCCTGCGCCCAGCATGCCGCTGGCGCCGGGCCTGTTGTCCACCACCACCGGCTGCTTGAGCGTCACGCGCAGCCGCTCGGCCAGCAGCCGAGCCATGGCGTCGACGCCGCCGCCTGCCGTGAAGGGAACCACGAGAGTGATGCTGCGCTGCGGCGCGTCCTGGGCCGCAGCGGGCAGGTTGCCGATGAGGCTGATGAGGCCAATGAGGCCGGCGAGCAGCGCGGTGCCCAGGTTGCGCAGCAAGCTGCGGCGGGAGGGAGCGGACATGTCAAAACTCCTTGGCGGCCTTTTAGCCGGGGTTTCAGGGAAAGCGAGATGAGGCGTTTGATTGCATTTTAGAAATTCAAAATGCAAAATATCAGCTATGGAAAACACCGAGAACCCCTTTTCCCGCGTCCTTGAACTGGACGGAGTCCGCTACCACGCCGCCGATGTGCCGGGCGTGCTGGGCGAGTGCCTGCCGCGCCTGCCCGTGGTGCTCAGGTTGTTGCTGGAGAACGTGCTGCGCCACATGGAGGGGCGGGAAAGGGACGCTGCCGTGGCTGCCCTGCGGGCCTGGCTGGATCACGGCAGCAGCGAGGCCGAGATCGCCTTCCAGCCGGGCCGCGTGCTCATGCACGACACCACCAGCACGCCGGCGCTGGTCGACATCGCGGCCATGCGTGATGCCCTGCACGAAGAGGGCGTGGATCCGGCCGTGCTCAATCCGGTGCTGCCCGTCGATGTGTCGGTGGACCACTCGCTGGCCGTGGAGGCCTATGCAGCGCCGGGCGCCGCCCAGGCCAACCTGGAGCACGAGATACGGCGCAATGCCGAGCGCTACCGCTTCCTGCGCTGGGCTTCCAGGGCCCTGGCCCATGTGACCATCCACCCGCCGGGCACGGGGATCATGCACACCATCAACCTGGAGCAGCTGGCCACCGTGGTGACCACCGAGGAGCGCGGCGGCAGGCTCTGGGCCGTGCCCGACATGATGCTGGGCACGGACAGCCACACACCCATGGTCAACGGCATCGGCGTGCTGGGCTGGGGCGTTGGCGGGCTGGAGGCGCAGACCGTGATGTTCGGCATGCCCACCATGCTGCGCATCCCCGACGTCATCGGCGTGCGGCTGACCGGCGCGCTGCGCCCCGGCGTGCAGGCCAGCGACCTGGCCCTGGTCGCCACCCAGCGGCTGCGCGCCCTGGGCGTGGCCGGCGAGTTCGTCGAGTACTTCGGCCCCGGCGTGTCCATGCTGACGGCGGGCCAGCGCAGCGTGGTGGCCAACATGGCGCCCGAGTACGGCGCCACCACGGGCTACTTCGCGGTCGATGGCCAGACGCTTGACTACCTGCGCGCCACGGGCCGCAGCCCGCAGCGCGTCGCCCTGGTCGAAGCCTATATGCGTGCCCAGGGCCTGTGGTTCGATCCGCAGGCCCAGCCGCGCTACACACGCCAGATCGAGATCGACCTGGACACCGTGGGCTGGCACATTGCCGGTCCGCGCCGCCCGCAGGACCTGCTGGACTATGGCGACAGCGCCCGCGCGCTGCAGGCCGTGGGCTTTGTTGCGTCCGGCGCGAAGGCCGGGCTGCCGCGCCATGCCGTGGCGCTGGCCGCCATCACCAGCTGCACCAATACCTCGGATCCCGCGCTGCTGGTCGCCGCCGGGCTGGTGGCGCGCAAGGCGCGGGCGCTGGGGCTGAAGGTCCCCGCATGGGTCAAGACCTCGCTGGCACCGGGCTCGCCGGCGGCTGCCTCCTATCTGGCGCGCGCCGGGCTGCTGCAGGACCTGGAGGCCGTGGGCTTCGGCATCGTGGGCTACGGCTGCACCACCTGCATCGGCAACCCTGGCCCGCTGACTGAGCCGGTGCGCCAGGCCCAGCGCGCCGGCCAGGCCAAGGCCGTGGCCATTTTGTCGGGCAACCGGAATTTCCCGGGCCGCGTGCATCCGGACATCGAGCTGAGCTTCATCATGTCGCCGTCCCTGGTCATCGCCTTCGGCCTGGCCGGCGACGCGGCCCGCAACCTGCGCCTGGAGCCCGTGCAGCACCTAGCCGATGGCCGGCCCGTGTTCCTGGCCGACCTCATGCCCACCCGCGAGGAAGTCCAGGCGGCGCTGGCGCTGGGCCTGCACCCGCAGGACTTCGGCCGCGACTTCGCGCGGGCCACGCTCAACCCGGCCTGGCATGCGCTGAAGGCGCCCGAGGGGCCGTTGTTTCCCTGGGACGCGCGGTCCACCGCGCTGCGCCGCCCGCCCTTTGCCGCGCTGTCCGAGGGCAGCCAGCTGGGCCGCTACCAGGCCCACCCGCTGCTGGTGGTGGGCGACGACATCACCACGGACCATATCTCGCCGGCCAGCGCCATCCCGCCCGACAGCCTGGTGGCCGATTTCCTGGTGGAGCGCGGCGACGACCGGGGTGATCTCAACGTCTTCGCGTCGCGGCGCGGCAACTGGGAGGTGATGGTGCGGGCGGCCTTTCACAGCAAGACGCTGAAGAACCTGCTGGCGCCCGGTGCCCCCGTGGCCCATGGCCTGCATGCGCCATCGGGCGAGATCGCGCCGCTGTGGGACATCGCGCAGCGCTACCGCAAGGCGGGCCAGTCCGTGGTGCTGGTGGCCGGCGAGCGCTACGGCACGGGCTCCTCGCGCGACTGGGCCGCCAAGGGCCAGCGCCTGCTGGGCATACGTGCCGTGCTGGCCCTGAGCTTCGAGCGCATCCACCGCTCCAACCTCATCGGCATGGGCATCGTGCCGCTGCGCTTGCCTGCGGGCATGGGGCCGCAGGAACTGGCGCTGCAGCCGGGCGACCGTATCGAGATCGATGCACCGTCCGACGCCCTGGCGCCGCGCTGCGCCGTGCCCGTGCGCATACTGCGCGGCGATGGCAGCGTGCAGGCGCTGCAGGCCACGGCCGCCGTGGAGACGCAGCTGGAGGCCGGGCTGCTGCGCAGCGGCGGCGTGATTCCTTCCATCCTGCGGCAGGCGGCCGGGCGCTGATGTGGCATGGCATGACAATGGGGGCATGAAGACCTCCACCCAGCTGTGCTCGCAAATCCTGGCACTGGCCCGTTCCGAACAATGGGACAGCGGAACCCACCTGGCCGCCCAGGGCCTGGCCGACCGGCTGCGCGTCTCCCGCCAGCCCGTCAACGAGGCCTTGCAGCAGCTGGAAGAGCAGGGCGTGGTGCGGCGCGAGCGCAACCGGGGGTTTTTCCTGGCCCTGCCGCATGACGGGATTCCGGACGAACTGCTGGCCGAGGCGGCGGCCGGCGACCAGGACCTGACCGAAGCCATCTACTTTCGCATCGCCGAGGACCGGCTGCGCGCCAGCCTGCCCGAATCCGTCACCGAGGCCGCGCTGCGCACGCGCTACGGCCTGAGCAAGGCCCAGCTGGCGGCCGTGCTCAACCGCATCTCGCAGGAGGGCTGGATCGAGCGCAAGCCCGGCTACGGCTGGACCTTTGCGGCCATGCTGACCACGCCCGACAGCCTGCTGCAGTCCTACCGCCTGCGTATGGCGCTGGAGCCGGCCGCGCTGCTGGAGCCCGGCTACCGGCTGGACCGCGCCGTGCTGCAACGCTGCCGCGCGGCCGAAATCCACTTGCTCGAAGGCGGCATCGCCACCGACCCGGCCGACCGCATCCACGACCGGGGGGTGAACTTCCACGAGTCCCTGGTCGAGGCCTCGGGCAACGTGTTCTTCATCGACACCATCCGCCGCGTCAACCGCGTGCGGCGCCTGCTGTCCTACCGCTCTATGCAGGACCGGGCGCGCTACCGCGAGCACTGCGAGCAGCATCTGAACATCCTGGAACTGCTGGGGCGCGAGCGCAACGAAGAAGCCTCCCTCGCCATGCGCGAGCACCTTGCGAGCACCTTGCGCAACCTGGCCAGCATCAGCGATCTCCTCGGTCCTGGCGCAGCGTCCCCGGAACCTTCGCGTACCCCTTCGCGTACCTCTTCCACGCCCCGGCGGGCATCCCGTTGACCCTTGAAGCGAGCCATCCATGAACCTTTCCTCCCAGCTGCTGTCCACCCTCGCGCCGCTTGGCCGCATCCGCGCATCCATCAACACCGGCAATCCCATCCTTGCGCGGCTGCAGGCCGATGGCCAGCCCGCAGGCGTGTCCATCGACCTGGCCCGGCGCCTTGCGCAGCAGCTGGGGCTGGAGCTGGAACTGGTGGTCTTCGATACGGCCGCCAAGTCGGTGGATGCCGTCACGCGCGAGGAGGCCGACTTCGGCTTCTTTGCCGTGGACCCCGTGCGCGGCGCGGGCATCGGCTTCACTGCGCCCTATGTGCTGATCGAGGGCAGCTACCTGGTGCGCCAGGATTCGCCGCTGACCGACAACGCCCAGGTGGACCGGGCCGGGCACACCGTGGTGGTCGGCAAGGGCAGCGCCTATGACCTGTACCTGAGCCGCGAGCTCAAGCATGCGCAGATAGAGCGCGCCGTGTCCTCGCCCGCCGTGGTGCAGACCTTTGTGGAATCGACGGCCGACGTGGCCGCCGGCGTCAAGCAGCAATTGGAGGCCGATGCCGCCCGCCTGCCCGGCCTGCGCCTGCTGCCGGGCCGCTTCATGGTGATCCAGCAGGCCATGGGCCTGCCCAAGGGGCGGGGCGATGAGGCCCTGCGCGTGCTGGCGGCCTTTGTGGAGGAGGCCAAGGCTTGCGGCTTTGTGGCCGAGGCGCTGCAGCGCCATGGCATTCAGGGCGCGGCCGTCGCACCGCTGGCGGGCGCATCGGCATGAGCACCTGTGCGTCGCGCCCCCTGTACGCCTACGTGGGTTCGCGCACCACGCGCGAGCGCGACGCACGTGGCGAGGGCATCACCGTCTATCGCGTGGACGAAGCCACGGGCGGCCTGCAGCATCTGCAGACCGTGGACGGGCTTGCCAACCCCTCGTTCCTGGCGCTCGATGCAGCCGCCACCCGGCTCTACACCGTGCATGGCGATGGCCATGAGGTCAGCGTCTTCGCACGCGATACCGCAACGGGCCGCCTGGCGTTGCTGCAGACCCGGGACTGCGGCGGGCGCAACCCGGTGCACCTGGCCATCGCCCCGGGCGGACGGCAGCTGGTGGTCTCCGACCATCTGGGCGAGCCGGCTGCCAGCGACGGCCACCGGGGGTATGGCGGGCCAGGCGGTACGCTGGCCGTGATGTCGATCGCACCGGACGGGCGCCTGGGCTCCGTGCAGCAGCGGCTTGCGCTACCGGGCCAACCCGGGCCGCATCGCAAGGAGCAGCCGTTTGCCAAGCCGCACTTCAACCCCTTCTCGCCGGACGGGCGCTTCGTGCTGGTGCCTGACAAGGGGCAGGACCGGATCTTCATCTTCGCCTTCGAGCACGGGCGGCTGGTGCCTGCGCCCCAGCCATGGCTGGACTGCCGCGAAGGCTCGGGCCCGCGGCATATCGCCTTCCATCCTGCGCTGGCCTGCGCCTATGTGGTCAACGAACTGGACAACACCGTGCTCACCTGCCGCTTCGATGCGGCCACGGGGGCGCTGCAGGGCTTGCAGATCCTGTCCACCCTGCCGGAGCGCTTTGTGGGCAACAGCCGGGCGGCAGGCATCGAGGTCTTGCGCGACGGCCGGCAGGTGCTGGTGTCCAATCGCGGCGCTGACGGCATTGCGGTCTTCGATGTCGATCCTTTGACGGGGCTGCTGCACGCCAGTGGCGGCTTCGCCTCGGGCGGGCGCACGCCGCGCTTTTTCACGTCCTCGCCCGATGGGCGCCTGCTCTATGTGCTCAACGAGGACAGCGACAGCATCGTCTGCCATGCCCGGGATGACGCCTGGCGCCCGCTGGCCAGCACCCACTGCGCCAGCCCGGTGTGCATGGTGTTCGCGCGGTAGCCGTCCACGCTGCCCTCCGGGGCAGGATCAGGCGCCGCGCAGCACCAGCAGGTCGATGCTGGCCGGCACGCCCAGGCGCACGGCAAAGCCGGCCCACAGGCCTGCGCCGGCGCTGACGAAGAGCTTCATGGCGCCGACCTCGTACTCGCCGCGCACGAAGCCGTCATTGGCGGGCGCCACCAGCCATTGGTCCATGCCCAGGATCAGTCCGCCGTGCGTATGGCCCGACAGCTGCAGGCCCACGCCGTGGGCAGCGTTGTCACGGGCGGTCTTGGGCTGGTGGGCCAGCAGCAGGTGGTATTGCGCACCGGCCTCTTTGGCCTGGCGGGCCACGGTGTCGATGTCGGGCGGCACGCCTTCGGCCACGGAGGGGTCGGTGTTCTGGCGCGACAGGCGGCCATAGGCCGGATCGCCGATGCCCGACAGCGCCAGTCGCGCGCCCTGCACATCGATCAGCTGCATGCGGTTTTCCAGCAGGTTCAGGCCCAGGCGGCGGAATTCGGCCATCCAGGCGTCGTAGCCGCTGTAGTACTCATGGTTGCCGGGCGCCGCCCACACGCCGTAGCGTGCCTTGAGCTGCGCCAGCGGCGCGACGTTGGCGCGGCCGCTGTCCACGTCGCCGTCCACCATGTCGCCGGGCAGCACGATGAGGTCGGGCCGCGCCTCCAGCGTGCGGTCCACGATGGTCTGCACATAGCGCGCGTTGTTGATGGGGCTGGCGTGGATGTCGGCCAGCACGGCCACGCGCAGGCCTTCCAGGCCGGTGGGCAGGCCGGGCAGGCGCAGCGTGCGTTCGTGCACCTCGGGCGGGCGCAGCGCATTGGCCACGCCCCAGGCCGACAGCAGGCCCGCCAGGGCCAGGGCGCCGGCCGTGAGCAGCGGCGCGTGCAGGCGCTGCTTCCAGTCCTCGCGCCGGGCCACGGCGGCCAGCGCCCAGAGGCCGTCGCGCAGCACGATGAAGACGGCCAGCATCAGCAGCAGGGCCAGCACCCAGCCGCCCGGCACCTGCAGATAGGCCAGCGTGCGGTATTCCACCGTGCCCTCGCGCAGCAGCACCAGCAGCAGGGCGGGCGTGCAGCCCAGGGCCGCCGTGGCAACGGCCGCCATCAGGCGTGCGCGGCGCGGCATCAGGCGGACGGGCCACCACAGCCACAGGGCCAATAGCGGGATGACGAGGGCGGCAAGAGAAACCATGGGGAGCAGATCGAAGAAGGCGGGTGAGGCGGCCAGCGCCGGGCGCGGGCGGCAAGGCGAGCGCCGATTGTGCGCAATGCCATGCATGCCGCTGGCCTGACTTGGCGAAGGCCCTGGCATGCGGGGGTTTTCATGCGGGCGGCACAGGGCAGGCGTATGGAAATCTGCAGCCGCGTGGCGCCGCCGGCATGGCGCGGGGATAATCCAGCCCCTTATGCCTTTGAAGATCAGCTTCCCTGAATCCCTGCCCGTATCCGCCCGCCGTGAGGAAATCATGGAGGCCATGGACCGGCACCAGGTCATCATCGTGTGCGGCGAGACGGGCTCGGGCAAGACCACGCAGCTGCCCAAGATCGCGCTGGCGCTGGGCCGGGGCAAGGTCAACGCCACGCCCGACGACAAGGGCCAGGTGCGCGGCCACCTGATCGGCCACACGCAGCCGCGCCGCATTGCCGCCAGCTCGGTGGCCAAGCGCATTGCCGAGGAGCTGAACACGCCGCTGGGCGATGTGGTGGGCTACAAGGTGCGCTTCCAGGACCGGCTGTCCAAGGACGCCTCGGTCAAGCTGATGACGGACGGCATCCTGCTGGCCGAGACGCAGACCGATCCGCTGCTCAAGGCCTACGACACCCTCATCATCGACGAGGCCCACGAGCGCAGCCTCAACATCGACTTCCTGCTGGGCTACATCAAGCAGATCCTGCCCCGGCGCCCCGACCTCAAGGTGGTGGTGACATCGGCCACCATCGATGCCGACCGGTTCTCCAGGCATTTCGAAGGCCCCAAGGGGCCTGCGCCCGTGATCATGGTCTCGGGCCGCACCTACCCCGTGGAGATGCGCTGGCGCCCCTTCGAGGAAAAGCGCGACCACGACCTCAACGACGCCATCGCCGAAGGCGTGGACGAGCTGTGGTCCGGCGGCGTCAGCGGCGACATCCTGGTGTTCCTGCCCGGCGAGCGCGAGATCCGCGAGGCGGCCGACCACCTGCGCAAACACCTGGCACAGCAGCCCGTGCTGCGCCATGCCGAGGTGCTGCCGCTGTTCTCGCGCCTGTCGCAGGCCGAGCAGGACCGCATCTTCGACAGCCACACGGGCCGGCGCATCGTGCTGGCCACCAACGTGGCCGAGACCTCGCTGACCGTGCCCGGCATCCGCTATGTGATCGATGCGGGCACGGCACGCGTCAAGCGCTATTCCTTCCGCAGCAAGGTCGAGCAGCTGCTGGTCGAGCCCATCAGCCAGGCAGCGGCCAACCAGCGCGCGGGCCGTTGCGGCCGCGTGGCCAACGGCATCTGCATCCGCCTGTACGACGAGGCCGACTTCGGCACGCGCGCGCGCTTCACCGACCCTGAAATCCTGCGCTCCTCGCTGGCCGGCGTCATCCTGCGCATGAAGTCGCTGGGCCTGGGCGACGTGGTGAACTTCCCCTTCCTCGAATCGCCCTCGGGCCGCGCCATTGCCGACGGCTACCAATTGCTGGGCGAGCTGGGCGCCGTGGACGAGCGCGGCGAGCTGCTGCCCATGGGCCGCGAGCTGTCGCGCCTGCCGCTGGACCCGCGCGTGGGCCGCATGATCCTGGAGGCGCGCACGCGCGGCGCCGTGGCCGAGGTGCTGGTCATCGCCTCGGCCCTGTCCGTGCAGGACGTGCGCGACCGGCCGCTGGAGGCCCAGCAGCAGGCCGACCAGCAGCACGCCAAGTTCGACGACGAGAAAAGCGAATTCAGCGGCTACCTGCGCCTGTGGAAATGGCTGCAGGATGCGCGCGGCGGCAAGGTGGTGGCCAAGAGCCGCAAGGAAATGGCCACGGCCCAGGCGCCTGCCGCCAAGCCATCGGCGCGCAATGCCGCCTTCCTGCCCGTGGCCCAGCGCAGCGGCGGGCAGAGCGTGGCCGCCCCGGCGGCCGAGGCGCTGGCGGCTTTCCATCCGCAGGACACCGGTCCCGGCACGGATGACGAGCCCTCGCACAAGCTCAGCAACCGCCAGTGGGAGCAGCTGCTGCGCCAGAACTTCATCAACATCCGCCGCGTGCGGGAATGGCGCGACATCCACTCGCAGCTGCTGACCGTGGTCAACGAGCACAAGTGGAAGATCAACACCGAGGCCGCAGGCTACGACGCCGTGCACCTGTCCATGCTGTCCGGCCTGCTGGGCAACCTGGGCTACAAGGGCGATGAAAGCGACGCCTACCTGGGCGCGCGCGGCATCCGCTTCTACCCGCACCCGGGCGCCCACCTGTCCAAGAAGCCGGGGCGCTGGATCGTTGCGGCCGAGCTGGTGGAAACCTCGCGCCTGTACGGCCGGGGCATCGCCGCCATCGATCCGCAGTGGCTGGAGGAAGTCGGCGCCCACCTGCTCAAGAAGCAACTGCTCGATCCGCATTGGTCCAAGAACCAGGCCGATGTGGTGGCGCTGGAGCGCGCCACGCTCTACGGCCTGGTGGTCTACAACGGCCGCCGCATGAGCTATGGTCGCATCGATCCGCAGTCCGCGCGCGAGATCTTCATCCGCCAGGCCCTGGTGGAGGGGCAGTGGGACACGCGCTGGCACTTCCTGCCCGCCAACCTCAAGCTGGTGCGCAAGGTCGAGGAGCTGGAGCACAAGAGCCGCCGCCAGGACGTGCTGGTCGATGACGAGCTGATCTACGCCTTCTACGACCAGCAGATCCCCAAGGACGTGTTCAGCGGCGCCACCTTCGACCATTGGTTCCGCGAGGCGGCCAAGGAAAACGCCGACCTGCTGCGCCTGTCGCGCGACGAGCTGATGCGCCACGAGGCGGCCGGCATCACCACCCAGGCCTTTCCCAAGGTGGTCAAGCTCGGCGGCGTGGACTGCACGGCCAGCTACCTGCACAGCCCCGGCGACGCGCGCGACGGCATCACCGTCACCGTGCCGCTGTTCGTGCTCAACCAGGTCAGCGACGAACGCGTGGAATGGCTGGTGCCCGGCATGCTCAAGGACAAGCTCCAGGCCCTGCTCAAGAGCCTGCCGCAGCGCCCGCGCAGCCGCTTCGTGCCCCTGCCCGAAAGCGCCCAGCGCCTGGCCGAACTCTTCACCACGCCCGAACGCTGGGGCCAGGGATCGCTCATCGATGCCCTGCTCAAGCAGGTGCGCGACGAGACCTCGCTGGACGTCAAGCGCGCCGATTTCAAGCTGGACATGCTCAGCCCGCACCTGTTCATGAACTTCCGCATCACGGACGAGCATGGACGCCAGCTGGGCCAGGGCCGCAACCTGGGCGCGCTCAAGGCCGAACTCGGCGCCAAGGCGCGCGGCGCCTTCCAGGCGCTGGCCGCGTTGAAGGTGGCGTCGGTCACGGAGGCCCCTGCACCCGCTGCCAACGCTGCCACCGCGCCCGAAACCGGCAGGAAGCCTGCGCCCGCTGCCAAGGCGGAAAAGCCCGACCAGGCCACGCCTGCCAGGAATGCCAAGCCCAGCCAGCCCGCCGACAGCCGCTACAAGGAATGGAGCTTTGGCGAGCTGCCCGAGCTGATGGAGATCGGCCGGGGCGGGCAGACGCTGATCGGCTTTCCGGCGCTGATCGACCACGGCGATGCCGTCGGCATCGAGGTCTTCGACGAGCCCGAGGTTGCGGCCGCACGCCACCGCGTGGGCCTGCGCCGCCTGTTCGCGCTGCAGATCCGCGACGCGCTCAAGTACCTGGAAAAGAACATTCCAGACCTGCAGAAAATGGCCGTCGCCTACATGCCGCTGGGCACGCAGGAGGAACTGCGCGAGCAGATCATCGACGTGGCCATAGACCGCGCCTTCCTGCAGGAGCCGCTGCCCACCAACGACGCCCAGTTCAAGCAGCGCGTGCAGGACGGACGCGGCCGGCTGACGCTGATCGCCAACGAGGTGGCGCGCATGGCCTCCACCATCCTGGTCGAGTACGCGGCGGCGCAACGCAAGATCAAGGACACCAAGAACGCGCCTGACGCCACGGCCGACGCCGCCCAGCAACTGCAGCGCCTGGTGCCCAAGAACTTCATCGCGGCCGCGCCCTGGACCCAGCTGCAGCACTACGCGCGCTACCTCAAGGCCATCACCAGCCGCCTGGACAAGTACCGCGCCGACCCTGCACGCGACGCCAGCCGCCTGACCGAGCTGCGCCCGCTGGAGCAGCGCTACTGGCGCCTGGTGGCCGAGCGCAAGGGCCACATCGATGCGCGCATGCAGGAGTACCGTTGGATGCTGGAGGAGCTGCGCGTGAGCTTCTTCGCCCAGGAGCTGCGCACGCCTTACCCAGTCAGCATCAAGCGGCTGGACAAGGTCTGGCAGCAGCTGCAGAACTAGCGCCGTGCCCGCCTGCGGCCCTTTCTTGAGCGGGAGGGCCGCAGGCCATGTTTCAATGCGGCATCGCCAGCTTCACCGGCACGCGGCCGGTTGGAGCGATGCAAGGCCCAAGGCCGTATGCGCCATCACTGAGATGGGGCATTTTTCAAAGCATGGGTGATCTGTGCAGAAACTGCACAGATGCTGGCCGCTCCATGGCGTTGCGGCGGGCCCTGTGCGTTTCTAGACTGCAGGCATCAACCACTTCCCGTTTTCAGGAGCACTGCATGTCCCTCGCAGAACAGGCCAGCCAGGCCACCCAGTCCACCAGCCATCCCACCCTCCGCGCCCTGTCAGGCGCGCCGGGGCGCAGCCAGTTGCCACGGGGTGCCACGGCGCTGCTGGTCATCGACTTCCAGAACGAGTACTTCAGCGGCCGCCTGCCCATCCCGCGCGGCCCGCAGGTCCTGGAGCAGGCCCGGCGCCTGCTGCAATGGGCCGATGCCGGGCAGGTTGCCGTGTTCCACATCCAGCACATTGCCCCTGAAGGTGCGCCCGTGTTCGCCGTCAATGGCAGCACCGTCCAGTTCCACCCCGGCCTGCAGCCGCGCGCGGGCGACACCGTGGTGCAAAAGCGCAGCGTCAGCGCCTTCGTCGGCACCGACCTGGCCGACCAGCTGCGCGCGCGTGGCATCACCACCGTGGTCATCTGCGGCCTCATGACCCACGCCTGCGTGGCCGGCGCCGCACGCGATGCCGCGCCGCTGGGCTTCGAGGTCGTCGTGGCCAGCGATGCCGTGGCCACACGTGCCATCACGCGCAGCAACGGCGAATCCGTGGACGCCGACAGCCTGCACCGTGCCGCGCTGGCCGAGATCGAGGATGTGTTTGGCGATGTGCTGTCCACGGACGGCATCCTGGAGCTGGAGCTGGCGCTGCGCTGAGCGGGCTGGGCGGCATCAGCGGTCCATGCTCCACAATTCCCGCCAAAGGAGTGCATGAGCAATGGACAGATGGCAAGCCATGCGGGTGTTCTGCGGCGTGGTGGACGCGCAGGGTTTCACGGCGGCCCAGGATCGGCTGGGCATGACGCATTCCACGGCGTCGCGCCATGTCAAATGGCTTGAGTCGGAGCTGGGCACGCAGCTGCTGCAGCGCAATTCGCGCGGGCTGAGCCTGACCGATGCGGGGCGCAGCTACTACCTCAGTTGTGTGCAGTTGCTGGAGCAGCTCGATGCGGCCGAGGCCGCACTGGTGCAGCGCCGTGCGCGCGTGGCGGGCGTGCTGCGCATCACGCTGCCGCTGGCCGTGGGCGCCATCGAGCTGGGCGACTGGCTGCCCGAGTTCGAGCAGCAATTCCCGGATCTGGAGCTGCAGCTGCTGTGCACCGACCGGCTGGTGGACCTGGTGGTCGAGGGCGTGGATGCGGCCGTGCGCATCAGCCGCCAATTGCCGGACAGCGGGCTGCAGGCGCGGCTGCTCACGCATTCGCCGCTGGTGCTGGTGGCGTCGCCCGCCTACCTGATGCGCCAGGGCGTGGTGCAGGCGCCCGGGCAATTGGCCGAGCACCGCGCCCTGGCCTTTGCGGCGGGCCCGGCCCCATTGCGCTGGAGCGTGGTGTCCGGGCAGGGCGCCGTCACCGATGTGCAGCCGCACACGGCGCTGCGCACCGATTCGGTGGCCACCATCTTCGAGGCCGCACGCGCAGGCCGGGGCATTGCTGCGCTGACCTGGCATACCGTGCGCTCGGCCGTGGAGCGCGGCCAGCTGGTGCGGGTGCTGCCCTGTTTTCATCTGGGGCAGTACAGCTACCACGCGCTGTATCCGCGCACGCGGCATCTGCGGCCGGCCGTGCGCGCGTTTGTGGATTTCATGGCGCGGCGCTATCGCCAGGGGCCGGGCGGCTGAGCATGGTCTTCTGGAGCCGGCCACTGGATGCGCAGGAGCAGGCCTTTGTGCGCACGCATTTCGGCGCCTCGCTCGATGCGCTGCTGCCGCGCCTGCGCCTGTACCAGCGGCGGCTGGGCGATACGCGCAGGGCGCTGTCCATGAATGGCGGGCGCATCTTCATGCCGCGCGCCTTCTTCACGCAGTCCGATCCGCGCCAGCCGCTGCGCCTGTCGCATCCGCAGATCGCAGGCATCTTTGCCCATGAGCTGCTGCACCAGTGGCAGCGCCTGCAGGGCATGCCCGTCACGCGGCAGGCCGCCTGGCTGCAGTTCAAGGCGCTGTGCACGCGCAGCGATCCGTATGCCTATGAGCGCTGCGATGATCCCCGGCGCATGCTGCAGCGCTTTGTCCATGCCCAGGTGGAGCAGCAGGGCCAGATGTGGGAAGACCATGTGCGCGCCTGCGTGGCGGGGCAGGGCGATGCGGCGGGCGCCCTGATCGCGGCCCACGTGCGGGGCGCGTGAGTCAGCTGGGCTGGATGCTCAGTGCTTCGATCAGGTCATGGGCCGACACATCGCGCGCCGCGCCAAAACCCGCCACGTGCCGGGCGATGGATGGCGTGATGCAGACAAAGCGGAAGTCGCCCAGATCGGTCATGAACGCGGCTTCGGGAAAGCGCAGCACATAGCTGTCGCGCGCGCCATCGGCCAGCACGCTGCCGGGCGGCGGCGTGCTGGCCACGCCTTCAATGGCCACGCGTTCCAGTGCATGCACGCCCTCGCCGTCCACTTCGGCCGCGCACACCAGCAGGCTGACCGCCGGGTGCAGCTCCATGGCCCGCGTGTGCGCTGCCAGTGCGCTGACGTGCAGCACAAAGCAGCCAAACTGCGCATTCCAGGCCCAGGGCACCATGGACAGCCGGGGAGCGGGCAGTGCATCGCCAGCCCCGGGGGCAGGGGAGTCGGCGGGCTGGGTGGCCAGGGCCGCGCTGCGGTGGCGGGCCAGCAGATCGCGCAGCGACAGCTGCAGGCGGGACAGGTGGGGCATGGCGGGCGTGGAGGGCATGGCGCCATCGTACCTGTGGCGTGCTTGTGGCGTGTCCGTGGCGTGCCCGTGGCCGGCTTGCGAAAGCACAAGGCGAGTTGCGGTGGCATAGGCATGCCATGGGCGCTCAAGCGTCACTTTGGCGACGATCTCCTGGGGCCTTCCCCAATGCCGGGAAGCGGGTGTGGGCCTAGCCTCGCTGGCAAGGCGGATTGCCGCCGTCCCTTCCACTCACCGACACTTCAAAGCCCATCCACCCATGCCCTCCCAGCCCGCGCACCACGCTTTCTGGCCCAGCCGCCTGCCCCATTCCATCACCGTGCCCGCCACCAGCGTCTGGGACAACCTGGCCGTCAATGCGCGACGCTACCCGGACAAGGCAGCCATCCGCTACTTCGGCAGCTCCATCAGCTACCGCGAGCTGTGCGAGGGCACGGAGCGCATGGCGGCCTACCTGCACAGCCTGGGCGTGCAGCGCGGCGACCGCGTGATCCTGCTGATGCAGAACACGCCTCAGCTCATCCTGGCGCACTACGCCATCTTCCGCGCCAATGCGGTGGTGGTGCCGGTCAATCCCATGAACATGGCCGAGGAGCTCAGGCACTACATCACCGACGCCGACGCCAAGGTCGCCATCACCACGGCCGACCTGGCCCCCGAACTGGCCAAGGCCAGCAATGCGCTGGCTCCTGGCCAGCGGCTGGAGCACCTGGTCGTCACCCAGTTCACGGACGCCTTCGATGCCGGGGTGCAGGGCGACGACGCCCCGCCCGTGCAGTGGCACGACTGGCTGCTCACCCGGCGTGAGCCGGCCGTGCTCGATGGCGGCAGCGTCCACACCTGGCAGCAGGCCCTGGCCTGTACCGACGCCGCGCCGCCCCATGTGGTGGGCCGCGACGACATGGCCGTGCTGCCCTACACCAGCGGCACCACGGGCCACCCCAAGGGCTGCATGCACCCGCACCGCTCCATCAACCACAACGCCGTGGCGGGCAGCTACTGGGGCAGCGGCACCAGCGAGACCGTGGTCCTGGCCGTCGTGCCCATGTTCCACATCACGGGCATGGTCTCGGTGCTGCACACGGCCATCTTCGTGGGCGCCACCCTGGTCGTCATGCCGCGCTGGGACCGCGAGCTGGCGGGGCGGCTGATCTCTCGCTACCAGGTCACCAGCTGGACCAATATTCCCACCATGGTCATCGACCTGCTGGGCAGCCCCAACTTTGCGCAGTTCGACCTCACCAGCCTCAAGTACATAGGCGGCGGCGGTGCGGCCATGCCACAGGCCGTGGCCCAGCGCCTGCTGGAGCAATACGGCCTGCGCTTCAGCGAGGGCTACGGCCTGACCGAGACGGCCGCGCCCACGCACAGCAACCCGTTCGAGCATCCCAAGCAGCAATGCCTGGGCATTCCCTTCATGAGCACCGAGGCGCGTGTCATCGACCCCGAAACCGGCGCCGATGTCCCACAGGGCGAGCAGGGCGAAATCGTCGTCCACGGCCCCGAGGTCTTCGACGGCTACTGGAAGCGGCCCGACGCCACGGCCCAGGTCTTCATGGAGATCGACGGCAAGCGGTTCTTTCGCACCGGCGACCTGGGCCACGTGGACGAGGACGGCTACTACTTCATCACCGACCGCCTCAAGCGCATGATCAACGCCAGCGGCTTCAAGGTCTGGCCGGCCGAGGTCGAATCGCTGATGTTCCGCCACCCCGCCATACAGGAAGCCTGTGTGATCTCCACGCGAGACGCCTACCGCGGCGAGTCGGTGAAGGCCGTCGTCGTGCTGCGTGCCGGCAAGGAAGACACCACGGCCGAGGACATCATCCAGTGGTGCCGTGAGAACATGGCGGTCTACAAGGCGCCCAAGATCGTGCAGTTCGTCAAGGCCCTGCCCAAGAGCGGCAGCGGCAAGGTGATGTGGCGGCAGCTGCAGGAGGCGGAGGCCGGCTGACCGGCCCTCAGGGCCTCAAAGCCTGAAGCCCTTGCCCTCGGCGCATTCCTGACGCGGCCGCCGAGGACGCTGTGGGGATGTTTGCTGCATGGGCGTTGCGAAGGCTGCGCGCGCATCTATGATCGCGCGCCAGACACTAACACTGCATCAGACAGCACACAGTACACAGCACATGCTTGGATTTCCTGGGTCCGCTGCCACGGTCGTGGCAGCATTTTTTTGCCTTCCCGCTTGCGCGCACGAACTGTGCACCATCGTCGCCGACGCCGACACGGGCCAGTCCCTGGTGCACAGCGGCCCGGCCTGTGCCGAGCGCGTCACGCCGGCCTCCACCTTCAAGATCGCCATCAGCCTGATGGGCTATGACGCCGGCATCCTGCAGGACGAATCCCGGCCCGCGTGGCCGTACCAACCGGAGTATCCGGACTGGGGTGGCGATGCCTGGCGGCGCGAGATCACGCCCCAGGCGTGGATGAAGGACTCGGTGTTCTGGTACTCGCAGCAGGTGGCGCGGGAGCTGGGCCAGCAGCGGTTTGGCGCCTACGTGAGGGCCTTCCAGTACGGCAACGAGGATGTCTCCGCCGTTGCCGTGGCCCATCCCGGCCACAACGGCGCGTGGGTGGTGTCCTCGCTGCGCATCTCGGCGGCCGAGCAGGTGGCCTTCATGCGCAAGATCGTGCGCCGGGAACTGTCTGTGAGCAGTCAGGCCATCGACATGACTGCGCGCATCACCCGGCACCCCGTGCCTGTGGACGGCTGGACCGTGCATGGCAAGACCGGCACCGGGTCGCCCGGCAGCGACAACCGCTACGATGCCAGCCGGGCCTACGGCTGGTATGTGGGCTGGGCCACCAAGGACCAGCGCAGGCTGGTGTTCGCCACGCTGATCCAGGATGAGCAGGCGCAAAAGCCCAATGCCGGCCTGCGCGCACGCGATGCCCTGCTGCAGCGATTGCCTGCCGTGGACCGCTGACAATGCACGGGCGTTTTACTTGCCGCACCTCTCCCACACATCTCCCGCAGCTCTCCCACATATCTCCCGCACAAGAGCGACAGACCGACACCCGATGAAGACCATTGACGAAATGCTGAACCTGGACCTGCTCACCCCCGAGCAGCACGTTGAGATCAGCGACTGGATTGCCCGCGCGAACTCCCCCGAGGAAATACTGCAGATGCCCGCCCCCCTTTGGCAGGCCGTGGAGCGGGCCAGCGAGGCCATGGGCGTCAATGCCGATCTTCTGCGGCCGCCCTCGCTGGATGCGGGCGGCGCCATTTTCGGATAGACCCTGCAGCGGGGATGGGCCGGCCCACCAGGCAACCGGCCCACCTGCGCACTCCCATGGCGTGCCGGCCAGGTCAGCTGGCCGGTGCCGGTGAGTCCTTGGTGTCCTGATGCGCCGGCCTGTCGCGCGGCGCGGACCACACACTGTCCCGCGGGCCGCTGCGCGTGCGCCGTGCCGTGGCACGCGCCATCCAGGCCAGGGCCAGCACGCCGGCCACGGCCGTCAGGTCCAGGCCGATCAGCGAGGTGTCCACCCACGCGCCGGTGCCTGGCGCCAGCCAGCCCAGCAGCGATGACAGCGCGATCGCGGCCGTGCAGGCAGCGGCCAGCCACAGCAAGGCCGGGGCCGCGCGTGCCGCGCCGCGCACGAAGGCCCAGGCCATGCTGGTGAAGAACACGGCGTAGTAGATGCCCATGTGCCATGCGGCCAGGTCATCGACGCGGCCCGGCAGCCACTTGGCGGCGGCAATGGTGGCGGAAATGCCGGCCACGCAGCCCAGGCAGACGCCGACGGTGGCCGAGGCCATGAGGGCTGTGTCGCGCCGCTGCACGGGCAAGTCTGCGCCCTTGCGCTGGGCCTTGCGCCGCGTCTCCACCCACAGCAGATTGCCGCCGTAGAACAGCCACGCGCCCGCCAGGCCCAGCAGGAAGTACAGCCACCAGACCGCGAGTCCGCCGAAGGAGGCCATGTGCAGCGCGAAGAAGCTGCTGATGAACAGGTTGGGCGTGCTCTGTCCGCCTGACAGGTAGTCGGCCGAGATCAGCTTGCCGCTGTAGGGATCGAGCATGGCAAAGCCGCCCACGGCGCGCGGCGATACGGCCTGAGGATTCCTGCCCCAGACGCGCACGGTGGGCTTGGGGCCGGTGACCTGGGCGTACTGCAGTCTTTCGGGCTCGAAGCCGGGCGCGGCGGCCTTGACGATCTCCACCAGCTGCGAGGGTTTGAGCATGTCGGCCGGATTGCGTGCCGGCGCGTCCGGGGCCTTGCCCGAGGGGCGCGCAAAGGTCTGGGCCCATTTGCCTTCGTGGATCAGCCTGTCCTGCACGTCGAAGATCTGGTCGTGGTAGGCGAAGACCACGGCGCTCAGGGCCATGACGATGTGAAAGGGCAGGCTGACGATGCCCACCACGTTGTGCGCGTCCAGCCACATGCGCTTGAGGTTCCTGCCCACGCGCAGGGCGAAGAAGTCCTTGACCAGCGAGGGCAGCAGGATCACCACGCCCGACACCAGGGCCAGGAAGTACAGGGCCGAGATCGCGCCCATGATCCAGCGGTTGGGGTCCGAGTCCACGGGCAGGCCGACCACGCGGTGCAGCACGTCGATGAACTCCACCAGGCGGGACGGACGCTGCTCATCGACTTGTACGCTGCCGTCGGCCGACAGCTGGGCCGTGTAGTGGCGTACGGCGCTTTCGTCATGGTCGTCGGCCTTGGGATCGCGCACCTGCCATTGCAGGCGCGGTATGGCGTTGTCGCCCTGCAGCTGCACGATGGCGCCGCGCGCGGCCGCCGGCGTGCTGGCCAGGGTCCGGGCGATCAGCGGCTGCACCTCGTCCATGGGCACGGCCTGCACCACGGCGGCCGGCGGCGTGGACCATCGCCGGATGGGTTCCTTGAACACCGTCAGCGCACCCGCGTAGAAGGCGATGAACAAGGCCATGCCGCTGAGTATGCCCGTCCAGGTGTGTACGGATTTGTAGATGCGGATGTGGTCGGCTCTCATGACAGGCCTCCTGCGCTGCTGTGCATTGCCGCGCGCACCAGCCACCAGGCGGCCAGGGCCAGCGCGTTGGCCCCGCCCAGCCAGGCCCAGGCGCGCAGGCCGCTGGAAAAGAAATACACCAGGGACTGCACCAGCAGCCAGACCGGCGGCACCAGCCACATGACCAGCTGCCCGCTCACCGCCAGCGGCATGCCGTGCAGCAGGGCGGCCAGCAGGCCACTGGCGCTGATCGCCAGGCCCGGGCCCAGCAGCAGGCCGGCCAGGGTCTTGGAGATCCAGTCCGGCCGGATGGGGGCCGGCTTGCGCGGGCGGACCTCAGGGTGTGCGTCGGCCATGGAACAGCGCTCCGATATAGGGCAGCAGGGCGAAGGCCAGCATCAGCAGGGTGAGCCAGGTGAACGTGGCGGCCAGCGTCCGCATGTCCTGGGCGAATGCCAGCCAGCCCGCTGCGAGCAGGCCGCCACCGGCCAGGAGGGCAGGCCGGCGCGGCCAAGCGGCCGCCCATAGCCGCTGGTTGGGCGAGGCGGCGTAGATGCACAGGCAGGCCAGCGAGGTGGCAAGCAGGCCGGCGACGGTGAAGAACGGCATGGAAATTCGATCGTGGGAAGCAAAAGACCCGGCGGGACACATGCGCCCCGCCGGGTGGCCTGCGCAGTGCGTCAGGCGGTCAGAACGACACGGTGGCCGACAGCCTGAAGGTGCGCGGTGCGCCGGGCATGACGAAGCCGTCGGTGAACATGCCGATCCAGTAGTTCTTGTCCGTCACGTTCTCCACGCTGGCATTGAAGCGCACGGGCGTGGCGCCGAACCTGGTCTCGTACTTGGCCATCAGGTCGAAGCGGTTCCAGGCCGGGGCGCGCAGCTTGTTGCCGGAGTCCACCCACTGCGAGCCGGTGTACAGCACGCGGCCGCCGACCGACAGGCCCTGCACGGGCGTTTCCCAGTCGATGCCGATGCGCGCGCGCAGCTTGGGCACGCCGTAGTTCTCACGGCCGGAGTTGATCTGGCGCGACTTGATGTACTCCACCCCGCCCAGCAGCGACAGCGTCTGCGTGAGCTTGCCGAAGGCGCTCCACTCCAGGCCCTTGAGGCGCTGCTCGCCATCGAGCACCTGGGCATTGCCGCTGTTGGTGATGATGGACGGCTTTTCGATGCGGAAGGCGCTCAGCGTGTGCGTGGTCTGGCCCGCCTGCAGCTTCACGCCCACCTCGCCCTGCTTGGTCTGCATGGGCGCCAGGGTCTCGCCGGTATTGGCAAAGCCCGCGCCCACGGTGCGGCCGGGCTCCAGGCCTTCGGTGTAGTTGGCGTACAGCGAGACGTTGTCGCCCCAGGGCCGCACGACCAGGCCGGCCATGGGCGAGACGCGGCTCTTGCTGTAGTTGGACGACACGCCGTTGACCAGCGGCGTCTTCACCGTCTGGTGGCGTGCGCCCAGCGTCAGCAGCACCTTGTCGTTGGCGAAGCTCATCACGTCGGCCAGGGCCAGCGAGCGGAATTCGTTCTCTGTGGTGTAGCCCTTCCACTGCGGCGCGCCCGGGAAGGTGGGCGTCGTCGGCTCGTACATGTTGGTGGTGTAGCAGTAGTTGCAGGCCGTGTTGTAGGTGCCTTCCTTGTGCTTGAGGATGTTGAACGACAGTTGCAGCCGGTGCTGCACGCTGCCCGTGCTCAGCTTGCCGATGACGCCGGCCTCGGCCGTGCGGCGCTCGGACTCGGTGTGCACGTTGTAGATGGCGCCGCGCGTGGTGCCGTCCAGGCCCGTGACGATGGCGCGGGTGCCGAACAGCAGACCCTTGCCCTGCGCCTCGGAGGCGCCGAAGGCGAAATAGCCCTGCCAGTTCTGCGTGAAGTCCACCTCGGCACGCGCCAGCAGGCCGCTGTTGTCGTACTGGCCGTGGGTGCCGCGGAACATGTTCACGTCGCCGCTGGGCGGTGCCAGCAGCCGGCCCACGCCGGGGATGGCCGCGCTGCCCAGGAAGCTGAACATGCCCGGGCTGCCGCCGTCGATCTTGGTGATGCTGTTGTACAGGTCCAGCGAGAAGCGGGCCCTGTCGCCCAGGTAGTCCAGGCCCAGGGCGCCCACGCGGCGCTTCTGGCTCTCATCCTTGGCGCCCATGTCGCCCGAGCCGTAGACGCCGTTGAAGCGCAGGCCCAGCCGCTGCTCGGGGCCGAAGCGCCTGCCCACGTCGGCATGCATCTGCAGGTAGGAGTCCGAGACGTAGGTGGCCGTCAGGTCGGCCATGGGCTGGGCCAGCGCGCGCTTGGTGACCATGTTGACGGAGCCGGCCACGCTGGCCAGCGGCGGCATGCCGGACAGCAGCACGTTGGGGCCGCGCATCACCTCCACTCGCTCGAACATCTCGATGGGCACCGAATTGGCCGGCGCCACGCCGTACAGGCCGTTGGTGGCGATGTCCATGGCGGTCACATCCAGGCCGCGCAGGTTGAAGTTCTGCAGCAGGTGTCCCTTGTTGGTGGTGAAGACCACGGCCGCATCGTTTTCCAGCACATCCTGCAGCGACAGGGCGGACCAGTCCTCGGCCAGCTCGCGGGTGTAGGCGTTGACATGCACCGGCGCGTCCACGATGGAGGTGGCGCCCAGAATGCCCAGGCGTGCACCCTTGGCGGCCTTGCGCCCCGGTGCCAGCGTGGGCAGGTCCTCGCGCTCGTACTTGTCGCGCACGTCGATCTGCGACAGCGTCGGCGTCGTTGCGGTCGGCGCCTGCGCTGCATCCTGTGCGATCGCCGTGGACCCGGCGCCGGCGGCCAGCATGGCCAGAACAATGGAGTTGAACCGCAGCGCGCGGCCGTTGGTGGTGTGCATGGACTGGACTCTTGATGTTGTAGATGTCAATGAGAATCAGTCTTAATTATATTTGCGGATTTAGTTAGCATGGGAAGTTGTTGTATCCACGCATCGTCCGGCGGGCAGTTGATCTGCGTCCATGCACGGGCCCAAGGCCCGCCGCCATCACCACCCCATCACCACCCCATCACCACCCCATCAC
Source organism: Delftia sp. NA_296.1 (assembly GCF_052692095.1). NCBI lineage: Bacteria > Pseudomonadati > Pseudomonadota > Betaproteobacteria > Burkholderiales > Comamonadaceae > Delftia > Delftia sp. NA_296.1. The sequence continues at coordinate 159,610 of NZ_JBQZGF010000012.1, forward strand.
CACCCCATCATCGACCGGTGCGCGCCAATGCCCGCCATGGCGCCATCGCTCACCGCCATGGCCACGTTGCCGGCCGCGCGGGCCGCGTCGCCACAGGCGAACACGTTGGGGACGCTGGTGGCCTGGCCTTCCGCGACCTTGATGAAGGTGCCCATGGGGCCTTCTTCCAGGGCGCAGCCCAACTGCTCGGCCACGGGGCTGGCGATGCGGGTGCGCGGCTGGGTGAACAGACCGTCCATCACCAGGCGGCGGCCGTCCTGCAGCACCACGTCGGCCCGGCCTTCCAGGCGGGCGATGGGCGTGGCCTCCACCTGGGTGCCCCGGCGCGCAAGGGTGGAAAGTTCTTCGGCGCCGGGCGTGTAGGCGCCGTTGAGCAGCAGTGTGGTCTGGCCCCAGTCGGGCAGCATGACGGCGTGGTGGTGGGCCAGGGCCGAGCTGGCGATGATGCCGATGCGCCCTGCATTCATCTCGTAGCCGTGGCAGTACGGGCAGTGAAAGATGCTGCGGCCCCAGCGCTCGGCCAGTCCCGGCACGGGCGGCAGGCTGTCATGCACGCCCAGCGCCAGGACGAGGCGGGCGGCGCTGATGGCCGTGCCCGCTGCACGGAACTCCAGCCGGCCATCGGTCGCCACGCGGGCGTCCTCGGCCGTGCCGTCCAGCCACTGCACGGTGGGATAGGCCATCAGCTGCTGCCGGGCCTGGGCGGCGATCTGGGCGGGGGCCACGCCATCCTGGGTGAGAAAGCCGTGCGATGTCTCGCCGGCCTGGTCCACGAAGCGGTTGCGCCGCAGCCCGGCATCGACCACCAGCACCTGGCGGCGCGCACGCGCCAGTTGCAGCGCGGCGGACAGGCCGGCATAGCTGCCGCCGATGACGGCGAAATCAACGTGTTTCATGCGAGTGCTCCTGCAGTTGGTGCCAACCCTGGCCGCCTGCTGCGCGATGGCGGGCCAGGCGGGCGTGGAAGTCTTGGGACAGGGCAGCCAGCGTCACCGTGCCCAGGCGTGCAAGCAGGGCGGCCTCGGCCTGCTGCACCGCGTTGCTCAAGGCTTCGTTCACGGCCTGGGCGACCAGGCATTCGGGCCGGTCCTCCCTGAAGCCCAGCGCCACCAGGCCGGGCGCGCCCAGGGCCTCATGCACGTCGCGCAGCGTGGTGCGGTCCAGATCGCAAGAAAGCACCCAGCCCCCGCCATGGCCCTTGGCGGAGGTGACAAGGCCTGCATCGCGCAGGCCCGACATCAACCGGCGCAGCACGACCGGGTTGGTCTGCAGCGCGGCGGCGAGCATGTCGGAGGTGGCAGGTCCATCGCCCTCGGCCATGTGCAGCAGCACATGGAGGACGTCCGAGAATTGGCTGTTCTGTTTCATGCAACATTATTTGTTGCATGAGTGTGGCCTTGTCCCGTGAAGGGGAATGGGCCTGCCGCCGACTGATCAGGACTCGCCCGTGAACCCGATCTGCTTGACCAGCGAACTCCAGCGCTCGAACTCGGCCTGCTGGTCGGCGGCCATCTCCTGCTGTGTGCTGCCGCGCGCCAGCAGGCCCAGGGCAGCCAGCCCGTCGATCACGGCCTTGTCCTTGAGCGCGGCCGTGATGGCCGCGTTGGCGTTGGCAATGGTGGTGGCCGGGGTCCTGGCGGGAGCGTAGAAGCCGAACCATTCCTCCACCGTGACATCGGGAAAGCCCAGTTCGGTGAAGGTGGGCACGTCGGGCAGGAAGGGCGAGCGCTGCCTGCCCGAGGTGGCCAGCACGCGCAGGCGGCCCGCCTTCAGGTACTGCAGGTAGTCGCCGCTGGGGTTCATGGTGGCCGCGACCTGGCCGCCCACCAGGTCGGTGATGCTGGGCACGGTGCCGCGATAGGGCGCGTGCTTGAGTTCCACCCCCGAGCGCAGGCTCAGCAGCGCGCCCAGCAGGTGCGGCATGGAGCCCGCGCCCGGCGAGCCGAAGTTGGCCCGGTCGGGGTGTGCCTTGGCCCAGGCCAGGAAGTCCTTGAGGGTCTTGACCTCGGCCGGCACGGCAGGCCCCACGGCCAGGCCGTGGTAGATGACGGCGCCGATGGAGACGGGGATCGCATCCTCGGGCTTGTAGGTCAGCTTGGGGTAGATGTGCGGGTAGACCGAGAAGGCCGACACGGGCGCCAGCGCCAGCACCGAGCCGTTGGGCGGGGCGTTCTTCAGGGCCTCCACCGCGATGCGGCCACCGGCGCCGGGCTTGTTCTCCACAAAGCCCGGGCCTTTGCTGTAGGGCGTGCCGCCCAGCCGCTCGGCCACGCGGCGGGCCACGCTGTCGCCTGAGCTGCCTGCCGGAAAGCCGTACATGATCTTGACCTGGTCCAGTGCCTGGGCCAGGGCCTGCAGCGGTGACAGCGAGCCCAGGGCGGCGGCGCTGCCCAGGGCCTGGACGAAATGACGGCGATGCATCTGCATGGATGTCTCCTGGTGAAATCGAAAAAAGAGGAAAGCTGGAAAAAACAGGCTCAGAACATGTGGCGGATGCCAACGTTGATGCCGGTCTGCGAGCGGCCCGGCGCAGTGTTGCTGCCCGGCGCGCCGCCGCTGACCGAGACGGTGGCCAGGCGGTCGTTGCGGATGTGGCCGAGCTGGGTGTAGACCGCCGTGCGCTTGGACAGGTTGTAGATGGCGCGTGCCACCAGCAGGTCGGAGTCGTAGCCCGACACGCCGCGGTAGCGCAGCGTCAGCCACTGGGTTTCGAGCACCAGCGCCTCGGTGACCGGGTACGAGGCGCCCACGTACCAGAGGTTGCTGCGCGGCTTGACGGCGTCGCCATCGTTGTCGCGGCGCAGCAGGCCGCCGCCGACCTTCACGCCGGCCAGCTTGAAGTAGCCGCCCAGGTGCAGGCGCTCGTCATGCTTGGCGCTGGAGGTCATGCCGCCGAACACCGGGTCGGTGGACGAGGCCGGCGTGCGGCCGTTTTGCTGCTCGTAGCCCAGCGCCAGGCCCCAGACGGGCGTGTCGTACTTGGCGTACAGCGACCACTGGCGGCAGGCCTGCGTGTCCGATCCGCTCTCGCCCGGGCAGTTGGTGCCGGCCGGGCTGGGGCCTGCGTTGACGGCATCGCGCCCGAAGCTGTAGCCCGCGCCCAGCGCCAGGCCGCCGAAGTTGCCGCGCCAGGCCAGCATGTTGTCGGCGCGCGAGTTGGGGATGTAGGCATCGAGCGAGCCCATGGCGAAGACGGCCGGGCCGATGATGTCCGAATCGAGCAGTGACCAGAACAGCATGGAGTTCTGGCGGCCCATGGTCAGGCTGCCCCAGTTGCCACCCAGTCCCACCCAGCTTTGGCGCCCAAAGCCGCGCCCGCCCTGGTTGAAGGTGCCCTGGTCGGGCGCAAAGCCCGACTCCAGCGTGTAGATGGCCTTGAGGCCGCCGCCCAGGTCCTCGCTGCCGCGCAGGCCCCAGCGCGAGGGCACCAGGCTGGTGGTCGATGGCATGCGGCTGAGACCGCCGCCCGCCGCCACGTTGTTCAGGTGCTCCACGCCCACATCGACGATGCCGTAGAGCGTGACGCTGGAGGTGCCTTGCGCGAAGGCGCCGAAACTGGTGCTGGAGCCGGCCAGGGCCAGCACGGCGGCGGCCGCCAGGGTCAGCGGGGAAGGGGTTTTTTGCATGGTGATGTCTCCTCTGGTTTGAAAAATCGTTGCCGTCTTGGCGTGGGTGTCCGCGCGCCTTTTTTCGGGCGCAGCGGGGCCCGGCCCCGCCTGGGGGCGGGACTGCGGACAAGGGGTGGATGAGGGCGGAAGGGGGCGGGCCGTTCAGGAGACCGTTCGGGCGCCGCCCGCCGTCAATGCACGGTCAGCGGCAACTGAAGCTGGCAGCGCTTTCCATGTCGCCGCTGCCGTTGTAGCGGGCGGCCAGCGGATGGGGGCACAGCGGCCGGGTGCGCGTGGGCGACCAGGTGGCGGGCAGGTCGGCGTTGGCGCCGCCCGCATTGCCCGCGCCGCGCGCACTGGCGATCACGCGGTCTGGGGCCTGGCCTTTCTCCACCCAGGCCACGAGGGAGCTGAGCATGTCGAACTGATCGGTGGCAGGGCCGCCGCTGCAGTGGTTCATGCCGGGCACCAGGTACAGGCGGGCGAAGTCGGCGGCATCGCCATGGTTGCGGCGCAGCGTGTCGTACCACTGCACGGTGTCGTCGCTGGAGAAGATGGGGTCGGCCGTGCCGTGGTAGACCATGAGCTTGGCGCCCCGGTTGCGCAGCACGGGCAGCTTGCCGTAGTCGGGCGGGAGCATGAAGGACAGCGCGCTTTCGGTGTACAGCGCCGTCGTGGCCTGGACCTTGGCCAGCATGCTGTCCACGCTGCCTGTCAGCGCGAACTGCGGGCCGTTGAAGCTGGCCGGGCTCTCCGGTGGCGCCTGCCAGACCAGGCCCACGGCGCCGGTGTCCAGGTTCAGCGAGTTGGAGAATTTCCAGCCGGCCCAGCCGGCCGTATCCAGGCCCGCGTCATACGGGAAGCTGCTGTAGATGCGGCTGCCGCCGCTGGTGGTGGCGCCCTTGAACAGGCCGGCAATGGTGCTCTTTTGCTCGGCGCTGAGGCAACTGCCGTCGCGCGCGCCGCCGCAGGTGGGCACGTCGCGCGCCAGGTCGAAGCTCGCCTGGCAGGCTGCGCCGGCCTGCACCATGCCGTCGGTGGCGCCGTCCAGCGCATCGCACCGGGCCAGCACGGCCTGGTTGACCAGGCGGCGCTCTGCCTGGGTGAAGCCCGTGCCCAGGTCGGCGGGCGTGGTGGCCAGCTTCGCATAGCCCTGGGCGCCGGCAATGTTGGCAATGGCCGCCAGCGGCAGGCGCGTGCCGGGGTTGCCGGCGATGATGCCGTCGTACTGGTCGGCATAGCGCGAGGCCGCCACCATGGCGTGGCGCCCGCCGTTGGAGCAGCCGCCCAGGTAGGAGCGGTCCGGGCCCTTGCCATAGGCCGTCTGCAGCGCGCTGCGCGCCATGGGCGTGAGCTTGCCCACGGCCTGGTAGCCGTAGTCCAGCCGCGCCTGCGGGTCCAGGCCGAAGAAGGGACCCAGGCTGCCTGCATGCCCCGCATCGGAGCTGAGCACGGCAAAGCCCATCTGCAGCGCATTGCCCAGCGGCCCGCCGCCCAGTGCGCCCACGGCCGTGCTCACGCTGCCATCCAGGCCGCCGTTGGCCTGGTAGAAAAAGCGCCCGTTCCAGTCGCGCGGCAGGCGCATCTCGAATCCCACGGCGTAGTTCTGGCCATCGACGGTGCTGACGCGCTCGTGCATGCGGCCGGTCACGCGGCAGTGCTCGGCAATGGGCTTGCCTGCCACCGTCAGCGTGCCGGCTGCCACGGTCTCGGCGGCGGTGATGCGGGTGTTGGGAAACGAGATCTTGGCCGCCAGGTCGTTGCACGACAGCAGGCTTGCCGGGCGGGCCTCGGCCAGTTGGGCAATGCCGTCGTTCGAGCCGCCGCAGGCGGCCAGCAGCAGGGCGGGAAGGGCGGCTGCCAGCGTGGCCGGCAAGGCGCGGGAACGGGTCTTTTGGATCTTTCTGTCCATGTCTGTCTCCTCGGAAGGTGGTGTGAAGCCTCAGCGCGAAACCGTTGCGTGGCAGCCGTTGCCCGCATCCGCATCGCTTTCTGATGGCCGCGATTTTGGTTATATTTAATAACCAATTCAAGCGGCCTTTGCGAATTTCTTATTGGGACTTCCCCTTGATGCCGGGGCAGGCAGCAGGCCGCACAGGAGACAGACATGGACCACGAAAAACTCATTGCCATCGACATCCACACGCACGCCGAGGTGAGCTGCTGGAACCCGTTCGACAACTACGGCGAGGAGTACGACCGCGCCGCCGACAAGTACTTCGGCAACGGCCGGCGCCCGACCATCGCCGAGACCGTGGCCTATTACCGCGAGCGCAACCTGGGCCTGGTGATGTTCACGGTGGACAGCGAGTCGCAGCTGGGCCGGCGCCGCATTCCCAACGAGGAGATCGCCGAGGCCGCGCGGGCCAACAGCGACATGATGGTGGCCTTCGCCAGCATCGATCCGCACAAGGGCCGCATGGGTGCGCGCGAGGCGCGGCGGCTGATCGAGGAAGAGGGCGTCAGGGGCTTCAAGTTCCACCCCACGGTGCAGGGCTTCCATCCCTACGACCGCATGGCCTGGCCGATCTACGAGGTGGTGGCCGAGTACCAACTGCCGGCCATCTTCCACACGGGCCACAGCGGCATTGGCAGCGGCATGCGCTGCGGCGGCGGCCTGCGCCTGGCCTACAGCAATCCCATGCACCTGGACGATGTGGCCATCGACTTTCCCGACATGCAGATCGTGATGGCCCACCCCAGCTTTCCCTGGCAGGACGAGGCCCTGTCCGTGGCCCTGCACAAGCCCAATGTCTGGATCGATCTGTCGGGCTGGAGCCCCAAGTACTTTCCCCGGCAGCTGGTGCAGTACGCCAACACCCTGCTCAAGGACCGCGTGCTCTTCGGCAGCGACTATCCGCTGATCACGCCCGAGCGCTGGATGAAGGATTTCCAGGAAGCCGGCTTCAAGCCCGAGGTGATGCCCGGCATCCTCAAGGGCAACGCGGTGCGGCTGCTGGGGCTGGAGCAGCCGGCAGCGGAGAAGGCGGACTGAGCGCGCTCAGTTGTAGATCTTCTGCAGCAGCTGGATCAGCGTCCTGCGCTCGGCGTCGGTCAGGCGGTAGGTGGCATCCATTTCCAATTCCGCCGCCGTTCTTTCCGCCCGGGCCGTGAGCTCGGCGCCCGCCGGCGTCAGGTGCACGCCCACGGCGCGGCGGTCGGTGGGGTGGGTGCGCCGCTCGATCAGCTTGCGGCGCTCCAGCGCTGCGATCAGGCCCACCAGGTTGGGCGGCATCACATCCAGCGCCGCGCACAGCTGGCGCGAGGTGATGCCGGGGTTGTGGGACACCAGGGAGAGCACGGAGAACTCCACCATCTTGAGATCGTGGGTGGCCATGCGCTCCACGAAAACTTCGATGATGGACAGCGAGGCACGCCGGGCGTTGTAGCCCACGAGGGTGTGCAGGAAGGAGGCGTCGATGGACGGCCCCGGCGCTGCTGTGCTGGACGGGGCCGTGTTCTCTTCGGCAGGAGCGGGCTTGGGTGTGCGGGCGCGGGGCATGGGGACAAGGAACTGAAAGCCGAATCATAGTGGGGCGCGGCTGCCATGTCCCGATGCCGGCGCAGCAGACTTGCCCTGGTGCTAGAAGTCGAAAAGATCGGAGAGAAAGCCTTCGCGCTTCTTGCGGCGGTAGCCATCGTGGCTGGAGTGCTCGCGCCGGTCATGGGATCCGTCAGGGCCCGCGCGCCGTTCCTGCGGGCGTTCATAGGCTGTTGGCGCTGTGGGTGCCTGGGCGGCGGAGCGCTCGATGAGCTTGTCCAGCTCTCCGCGGTCCAGCCAGACGCCGCGGCATTGGGGGCAGTAGTCGATCTCTATGTTCTGGCGCTCAGAGATGATGAGCGTGGCATCTCGGCAGGCGGGACATTGCATGACAGTTTCACCTTTGCCTGTTCAGGCAGTGGCTCCATCGGCAACGATGGAGTGTGGGCCGGGCTGTTATGCGTTGAGGTCTCCAGCGAAGGCCGTTCGACTGCGGGGGCGATGGATAGTTCCGTCGCTCCAAGCGCCATCACCATGTGGTGCCAGTTCATGCCGCCTCCGGGGCCGAGGGCCGAGGCGACTGGCCGCGTTTGCCTTCAGCCTTTCTTCAGGCGCGCTTCAGCGCCCCCTCATCCCCCCTTCAGCCCCCCTTCAGCCTGTGGGTGCGCCATGTGCCCGGACGGTCCTACATTGCGGCCTGCCCCCTTGCGGGCATGACTGCATCAGCAACCAGGAGGACCATCCATGATGACTTTTCGCCATTCCCGCGCCTGGCTCGGCGCGGCCGGCATCGCCACCCTTGCCCTGGGCCTCGCGGCCTGCGGCGGGGGCTCTTCGGGCAGCACCAACCCCGGACCGCGCATCTGGGGCTACATCCAGCTGCCTGACGGCAACAAGATGCGCTATTCGGTGGTCTTTCCCAAGGGGCCGGGGCCGTTTCCCGTGCTGATGGAGTACGACGGCTACGGATCGGGCTCGGTCACGGAACAGACCACCCAGGAATGGACCAAGGAAGGCTATGCCGTGATGGGCCTGAACGTGCCCGGCACGGGCTGCTCCACCGGCGAGAACCAGTGGGCCGACGCCTCCGTGGGCGCGGCCGGGGCGCATGCGGTGGAGTGGGCTGCGCGCCAGGCGTGGTCCACGGGCAAGGTGGGCATGGTGGGCTATTCGTACTCGGGCTACGACCAGCTGTGGGTGGCGGCCCAGCGTCCGCCCAGCCTCAAGGCGATCGCGCCGGGCAAGAACGTGGCCGATCCCTACCGCGACGTGGCCTATCCGGGCGGCATCCAGAACATCGGCTTTCCCGCCAACTGGTGGCGGCAGTTCCCCGCGATATGGCGCAAGGCCGCCGACGACGCCAGGGCGCTGGATGGCGATACCGGATGCGCCCAGGTCGTGGAGGACAACATCCGCAAGATCCAGCGCCCCGATCTGGACATGGCGCGCTGGCTGGACGAGGACCGCTTCTTCGGCGCCCGCTACGCGCTCAAGAGCGCCATGAACTCCACCCACCGCATCGACATCCCCACGCTGGGCACCCAGTCCTGGCAGGACGAGCAGGTGGGCACCCGCATGGGCTACTACGAGGACAGCATCGCCCCGGACAAGATGTGGCTGATCAGCTCCAACGGCGACCACCACACCGACAACGCCCCCTTTCTGCGCGAGACCATGAAGCGCTTTTACGCGCGCTTTCTCAAGGGCGAGAGCAATGGCTTCGAGCACACGCCGCGCGTGCTGCTGGCGCAGGAAATGCAGTGGATGAACGGTGGGGGCGACTATGGGCAGCTGCGCCCCTCGGCCGTGGCCAGCTTTGACCGGCTGCCCGTGCGCGTCACGCCCATGACGCTGTGGCTGCAGCCGGGCGGCGGGCTGGGCGATGCGCCCCCGCAGGCCGAGCGCCAGTCGGCCAGCTACCGCTACCCGCTGCCGGGCGCCGAGGCCAACCATCCCGACGCGGACACCGAGTCCGGCGCGGGCCAATGGACGGCCAGCCCCGCCGGGCAGGGCCTGCTGCGCTTCACCACGGCCCCGCTGCCGCGCGCGCTGAGCTTTTATGGCGAGGCCTCGCTGGACCTGTGGCTCAGCGCCACGGCCGGCGACACCGATGTGCAGGTCACCGTCTCGGAGGTGCGTCCCGACGGCCAGGAGATGTTCGTGCAGCGCGGCTGGCTGCGTGCTTCCATGCGTGCGCTGGACGGCCAGCGCTCCACCGCCTTGCGGCCCTGGGGTGATTTCACCGAGGCCGCCGTGCGCCCGCTGCGCCCCGGCGAGCCCACGTTCATGCGCGTGGAAATCCAGAAATTCGCCCATGTGTTCCGCGCGGGCTCCAGCCTGCGCGTGACCCTGGACACGCCTTCGCAGACCGGGTACTGGGCCTTCGACCATCTGTCCACGCCTTCGACCAACACCGTCTGGCTGGACCGCAGCCGGCCGTCGAAGATCGTGCTGGGCCACATCGCCTATGCCCATGAGCGGCAGCTGCCGGACTGCCGGCGCATGCTGCGCCAGCCCTGCAGGCCCAACGAGGAGGCCGTTCCTTCGGGCGTGGGCCCCCAGCCGCCGCTGTGATTCCATGCCCCGGTGTTGACTATGAATGAACGTTCGTTCATCATTCGGGGCATGAAAAAGAAAGAAGACATCAGCGAGCGCCGGGCCGTCATCGTGGAGGCCGCCCTGCAGTGCTTCGTGGAGCGCGGCTTTCACTGCACCAGCATGCGCGACATTGCGCAGGCTGCCTCGGTGAGCCTGGGCAATCTGTACAACCACTTCGACAGCAAGCAGGCCTTGATTGCCGAGGTCGCCACGCAGGAGCAGACCGAGCTGCTGCCCTTGCTGCAGGCGCTGGAGCGGGCCGCAGCCCCTTCGCTGCCTGCGGTGGCGCAATTCCTGGCCGCCTACCAGGCGCTGTGCCGCCAGCGGGAATGGGCCGTGCTCAGCGCCGAATGCCTGTCCGAGATCGCGCGTTCGCCCGGGCTGGCGCCGGCCTTTGAGGCCAACCGCAGGCGCATGCTCGACGGCCTGGCAGGCTTCATGGAGCGCGGGGCGCAGCAGGGCCTCTTGCGGCCCGCCGTGCCCGTGCGCCTGGCCGCGCAACTGCTGCTGGATGCCGTGGAAAGCGATGCGCTGCGCTTTGCGCTGGCGGTGACGCCGCAAGAAGACGCGGGGGCGGATGAAGGGGTCGATGTGCTGCATCCCGCCTTGCTGGCCTGCCTTCTTGGAGGCACTGCATGAGGCACGCCACCGGCAGGGGCGCCCGCCTGGCGGGGCTGGACCTGGCGCGCTACCTGGCGCTGGCAGGCATGGTGTTCGTCAACTTCAAGCAGGCCATGCATCCCGCGCTGCAGGAGCCGGGCTGGCTGCTGTCGTTCTTCCATTTTCTGGAGGGCAAGGCCTCGGCCACCTTCGTGGTGCTGGCGGGACTGGGCCTGGTGCTGGCCACGCGCTCGCTGGAGCCGGCCACGGCGCGCCTCTGGACGCTGCGCCGCGCGCTGTTCCTGCTGGTGGCCGGTGGCATGAACCTGCTGATCTTTCCGGCCGACATCATTCACTACTACGCGGTGTATTTCGTGCTGGCCATCGCCTGGCTGCAGGCCGGCGCACGGGCGCTGCTGGCCGGCATGGCGGCAGTGGCCGTGCTGTCCGCCACGGCCTTGCTGCAGCTGGACTACAGCCAGGGCTGGGACTGGGCGAGCCTGTCCTACCAGGGCCTGTGGGAGTTGGGCGGCTTTGCGCGCAACCTGCTGTTCAACGGCTTCCATCCGGTGCTGCCCTGGTTTGCGTTCTTCCTCTGCGGCATGCTGCTGGCGCGCCTGCCGCTGGCCGAGCCGCGCGTGCAATGGACCTTGGTGGCTGCGGGTGGCGTGATGGTGGGCGCGGCCTGCGCCGTCTCGGCACTTGCGGTACAGAGTGAATGGGCTCCCTGGCTGGCCACCGGGCCCATGCCGCCCGGCCCAGCCTACCTGCTGATGGGCCTGGGCTGCGCCAGCATTGCCATCGGCGCCTGCCTGCGGCTGGCCGACCGCTGGCCCGCCGGACCGTGGCGCGGCCTGCTGCCGGCCGGGCGCATGACGCTGACCCTGTACCTGGCACACATCCTCATCGGCATGGGCCTGCTCGAGGCCCTGGGCGCGCTGGACGGATCACGCAGCCTGCGCGAAGTGGCCGTGGCCGCCGCGCTGTACGTGATCATCGCCAGCCTGGCCGCCTGGGCCTGGAGCAAGAAGGTGGCGCAGGGGCCCGTGGAGTGGGTGATGCGGCGGCTGACGGCACTGGATTGATCCACAGTCTGGAAATTGCGCTCGAATGAAGTCATCGTTTTGATGGCCGCAATGCCTTGTTTGTCTACACTTGCCTCCATTCAAAAATGGGGGAGATTCAATGGCTGAGGCGGTTTACAAGAAATGGCTCAGGGCTGTGATCGGGCTGCAATGCCTGCTGATCCTGGCCTTTGTCTTTCGGGGTTGGCTGTTGCCCGACCCATTGGGCCCCAGGCTTCCCTCAATCCAAGGCAATACAGTGTGGATTCAAAGCCATGGCGCTTTGCATCAGTTTGATCGGCAGGGCACACGCCTGCAGCGTCTGGAGTTGGCGCAATTGGGTTTGACCCCATCGATCAGCAGCCTTCAGTTCATTGGCGAGAAGACGCTTTGGGCGCATGACCAGGGACGTGTGCATCGCTGCGATCTGGCAATGCAGCGCTGCGTGGCGCTGGATCTGCCCGATTTGTCCACACGCGGTGGCTATCGCTGGATGCGGGTAACAGCCGATGAAGCGCAGATTGTGGTCTCCGACGCATCCAATCACCGCGTTCTCGTTTACCAGCGCGACGCCGCTTCCAGTGCAGCGCAAGCCTATGTGCTGCTCAAGACCTACAGCGAAGGCCTGCGCTTTCCGAATCAGACGCTGCAGGTAGGCGAGCGCATGTGGGTGGCCAATACCAACCGCCATCAGATTGCGCAAATCGATACGGCACAGAGCACCCAGGCCGCGCCTGCCGTATTTCCCGTGGAATATGCGGGCCTGCGTTCCGGGCGCCGCTTCCCGTTCGCCATGCAGCTGGATGGCCAGCAGCGTCTATGGGTGCTGGTGGCAGACTCGAGCATGCGGGGAGCAGATCTGCTGTTGATGGATTCCCAGTTGAGGCCTGACCGGGTGATGCCGCTTTCGCCCGACCAGGACCCGAACGCCATCGCCATGGTGGGTCAGGAGTTGTTGCTGCCGGACATGACCCAATTCACCGTCCATCGCGTGGATCTGGACGGCCGCGTGCTGGAGCCTTTCGGGGATGCTGCATTCCGCGGCGAACTGGCGTCTGCCCGCTCGTCCTATGAATGGGGCAGGCGGTTGCCTTCGTTCCTGCTGGGCAGCATCGGGGTATTGATGGCTCTGGGACTGTGGCTTGCCTGGAAGGCGGGGGAATTGCGCCAATTGGGCGGCAAGCGCTGGCAGGAAGTGGGTGACACCGAAGCCTCCAGCGCGGTCGTGGTTTCCTCACCGTCCCAGCACGCCGCGCAGGCTTCTCAAGCCTCGGAAGGAAAGCCGCTGGTCACTTCGGTCACGGCGCTTGCGGGCAGCACCGTGAAGCGCAGGCGTGCGCTTGCCATGGTTGGCGTTCTGCATTGCCTGGTTGCAGGGGGGATGGTCTACTGGTTCTTGCCGCTTTTGCACCAGCGCGACTGCGGTCCGGACAAATCGTGCGATCCAACGGGCATGCTCGGTGTCCTGCTGGTGCTTTTGGCCGTGTTGCCGCTGTGTCTGTATGCATGGCTTTGGCGCAAGCTCAAGCAGCTGGAGACCATGCGCATAGCCACGGACGGGCATCGGATCGCGGTACGCATGGCACGCAGGACCCGAAAATTCGATGCCAGTCGCGTCACCTGCACGCGCCAGCATCTGTGGATGGGCCTTCGCGCCATTCCCCTGCGACTCAATGGCAGTCCCCTGTTCGACGAGGCCGCGTTCAGGCGCGAGATCCTGGCGCGGTTGCCGCAGCTGCAGGTGCGCGATGGCGCCTGGGACTTCGCCGTGGCACGCCACTTCTGGTCCAACAGTGGTGTGCTGGGCAAGGCCTTGGTGCTGCTGTATGTCGCGACCTTGCTGGGTTTTGGGGTTCGCCTGCTGGCCTGACGGGGTTGGCGACCCTGCTGTAAGATAGCCCTCCGCTCCGGGGTGCACGCCAGTGCTGAGATCCACACCCGAGAACTTGAACCGGGTCATTCCGGCGGAAGAAGAGCTTGCACCCCTGCGTGGCCGCCCATGCGCCACGGGCGGGGGAGCCTTCGGAGCATCACGTCCCAGCTCTCGAAGGAAATCCATGGACAAGGCCCGGCCCCAGGCGGCTTCTCTGGTCGCAGACCTGCTTGCATTCATCGCCATGGACGGCTGCACCGACGAGCAGTTCGACGCACTGGCCCTGCGGCTGTTCGCCTACCAATACGAATCGAATGCGCCGTTTCGCAGCTTCTGCCAGCGGCGCGGCGCCACGCTGCGCTATGTGAAGACCTGGAGCGACATTCCCGCCGTGCCCATTGACGCGTTCAAGGCCATGGAGCTGCGCAGCGAGCCGGCCTCGCCCGCGGAGCGCGTGTTCATGACCAGCGGCACCACGGGCCAGGCCAAGGGGCTGTCTTCCCGCGGGCGCCACTTCCATCCCGCGCTCGATGTCTACGATGCGTCGATGACGCGCAACTTCGCGCAGCGCTTCATGGCCGGGCACGAGCGCCTGCCCATGGGCATCCTCTTTCCCGACGAGCAGGCCATGCCCAACTCTTCGCTGGCCCACTACCTGGCGCTGGCCAAGACGGAATTCGGCACTCCCGACAGCCGCTACTTCCTCACCCCCGACGGCCTGGACATGCCCGGCCTGTGCGCCGTGCTGGAGGAGTCCGAGCGCAGCGGCCGCCCCTATGCGCTGCTGGGCGCCAGCTTCAGCCTGGTGCATGTGATGGATGCGCTGCGCGAGCAGGGCCGCAGCTTCCGTCTGCCGCCGGGCAGCCGCATTCTGGACACGGGCGGCTACAAGGGCCAGTCGCGCGAGCTGCCGCTGGAGCATTTCTACGCCGACCTGTCCCGGCTGCTGGGCGTGCCGCGCAGCCACTGCATCAACATGTACGGCATGACCGAGTTGAGCACGCAGTTCTATGACGACGGCAATGCCACGCTGCCCTCGGTCAAGTCGGGGCCGCACTGGATACGCTCGCGCCTGGTCGAGCCCGTCACCGGCCGCAGCGTGGCGCCCGGCGAGCGCGGCATTCTCGTGCACTGCGACCTGGCCAACTACAACGCGGTCACCACCATCCTCACCGAGGACGTGGGCCTGTGGGCCGGCCATGGCGAGAACAGCGGTTTCCTGTTGCTGGGGCGTGCCGAGGGCGCAGCGGCCAAGGGCTGCTCGCTGGCGGTCGATGAATTCGTGAAGGCCGCTGCTGCATGAACATCGAGAGGATCACGGCCGGCTACCTGCCCGAACTGCCTGGTTTGCGCGAGGACGAGGTGCAGTGGCATGTGCTGCCCTTCGAACGCAGCGGCGTGCGGCTGGAAGTCTCCGTGCCCCTGCTGACCGGCCCGCAGATGCATGCGCTGGCAGCCCATGTGCGCCGTGCCGCCGACCGCCACCTCAGGGCCATGCCCGTGGCCGAGATCATCGACGCCATCGACCGCGCCATTGCCCGCCTGCTGGACCGCAGCGATCCCTATCGGCGCCAGGCCGAGACCTGGCTGCCCGTGGTCAGCGGCTATGACGCCGACATGGTGCGCCTGGGGCTGACGGGCTTCTTCAAGACCTTTCGCGCCGCGCAGCTGCGGCGCTTCGTGGCCGAGGACTTTGCCAACCCGGCCGTGCTGGACGGCTTCCAGCCCGCGCCCAAGGGCGGCGCGGTGCGTGCCTTCGGCCCCGACCTGCTGATGCACAGCTGGGCCGGCAACGTGCCTGCGCTGTCCCTGTGGAGCCTGGTCTGCGGCCTGCTGGTCAAGGCGCCCGCCATTGGCAAGCTGGCCAGCGCCGAGCCGCTGTTCGCGGGCTGGTTCGCGCGGCTGCTGGCCGAGGTCCACTCGCCGCTGGCCGATTGCCTGGCCGTGGTGTGGTGGAGCGGTGCGGGGGAGGTGGATGGGGCGGAGGGCGCGGATGGCGGTGGAGCCGCCGCGCTCCATGCCGAGGCCGACACCGTGCTCGCCTACGGCGGCAACCAGACGCTGCAGGCACTGCGCCAGCGCCTGCCCGTGACCACGCGCTTTCTGCCACACGGCCACAAGCTGGGCTTTGGCATGGTGGGCGCCCAGGCGCTGGACACGCTCAAGGCGCCCGCCGTGGCGCGGCTGGCGGCCTGGGACGTGATGCGCTACGACCAGCAGGGCTGCTACTCGCCCCATGTCTTCTACGTGGAGCGCGGCGCCCCCGTCTCTGCGCGTGCCTTTGCCGACTATCTGGCGGCCGAGCTGGCCAACCTGCAGCGGCGCTTTGCGCGCCGGCCGTTGGAGCTGGAGGAGGGCGCCGCCGTGGCCCGCTGGCAGCAGTCCGTGGAATGGTCGGGCGACGCGCAGCAACTGCTGGGCCCCGTTGACGCACCCTGGAGCGTGGCGTACAGCGACAGCCTGCAGCCGCTGGCGCCCACGGCCCTGTACCGCACGATTGCCGTGGTGGGCGTGGACCGCCTGGATGACGCCGTGCCCGTGGTGGCCGCGCAGCGTGACTACCTGCAGACGGCCGGCATTGCCGCCTCGCCCGAGCAGCTGTACCGGCTGGCCGGCCTGCTGGGCGCGGCCGGCGTCACGCGCATCAGTGCCATCGGCTCCATGAGCATGCCCGAGGCCGGCTGGCACCATGACGGCCGCTTCAACCTGCTGGACCTGGTGCGCATGACCGAGATAGAGCAATCTGCCGAGGCGGCGGCGCAGCCGTTTGCGCCGTATGCGGACTGAGATGGCGAACCTGAAAGAGGGGGCGGACGGGGCTGCAACCATGGCGTTTCTCGATGTCGAGCAAGTGGTCTTCACCTATCCGGGCCGCCCGCCCGTGGTGGACGGCGTGGACTGGCGCGTGCAGGCCGGTGAGGTCCACTGCCTGCTGGGCCGCAGCGGCTGCGGCAAGACCACCTTGCTCAAGCTGGCAGCCGGGCTGCTGAGGCCGCAGTCGGGCCGCATCCTGCTGCGTGGCGCGGAGCTGGCCGAGCCAGGCCCGCAGCTGGGCTTCATGTTCCAGGCGCCCACGCTGCTGGAGTGGCATACGGCGCTGGGCAATGTGCTGCTGCCCGTGTCGCTGCAGCGGCGCCCCGCGCCGCAGGACGAGCAACGCGCCCTGGCGCTGCTGGAGCAGCTGGGCCTGGCCAGCCACGCGCAGCGCCATCCGCGCCATCTCTCGGGCGGGCAGCAAAGCCGCGTGGCGCTGGCACGGGCGCTGGTCCTCGATCCGCCGCTGCTGCTGCTGGACGAGCCCTTTGCCGCGCTGGACGCCATCACGCGCGCCGAGCTGCAGGACGACCTGCTGCGCACCTGCCGCGAGCGCGGCACCACGGTGCTCTTCGTCACCCACGACATCAACGAGGCCGTCTACCTGGGCGACCGCATCGCCCTCATTCACGGCGGGCGCATCGTGGCCGACATGGCGGTCGATCTTCCCGCGCCGCGCACCCAGGCCATGCGCCACGGGCCGGCGTTCAACGAGCACTGCGCCCGCGTGCGCGCAGCCATGGACAGGACGGCGGCATGACGGTGTCCTTGTTCCATGCCCGCCTGCTGGCCGCCGCGCTGGCGCTGGTCCTGCTGGGCCTGTGGGAGCTGCTGGTGCGGCAATGGGGCCTGTCCGCCCTGGTGCTGCCGGCGCCCTCGGCCATTGCGGCATCGCTGTGGACGGGGCTGGCCACGGGCTATTTCTGGCCGCACATCTGGGCGACGCTCCAGGCCCTGCTGCTGGGGCTGGCGGCCGGCAGCGCGATCGGCCTGCTGGCGGGCATGGCCCTGGCTGAATCCGAGCTGCTCGAGCGTGTGCTCAAGCCCTATGTGGTGGTCAGCCAGGTCGTGCCCAAGCTGGCGCTGGCGCCGCTGTTCGTGCTGTGGTTCGGCTTCGGCATGCTGCCCACGGTGCTGATCACCGCGCTGATCTGCTTTTTCCCGCTGATGGAAAACACCTTGACCGGCCTGCGCCAGGTCGATGCCCAGCGGCTGCAGCTGTTTCGCATGCTGGGCGCCACGCGGCTGCAGACGCTGCTGCGCCTGAAGCTGCCCACGGGTCTGCCCGCCATTCTTGCGGGCCTGCGCGTGGCCGTGGTGCTGGCCCTGGTCGGCGCCGTGGTGGCCGAATTCATGGGCGCCAGCCGCGGCCTGGGCGCCGTGGTCATTGCCGCCCAGGGAATGATGGACACCACCCTCATGTTTGCGGCCCTGGTGCTGATCGCCGCCATGGGCCTGCTGCTGTACCAGGCCTGCCTGGTGCTGGAGCGCCGGCTGCTGCGCTCGCGCGCCGCCTGACCACCCTGAACACTTCCGAAACCTTTTCCCAAGCGCCATGCACATACCGCAATCTCCCTTCCTCACCCGCCGCAGCCTGCTGGGCGCCACCGCTGGCCTGGCAGGCTTGGCAGGCCTGACTCTGGCCGGCACCTCGGCAGCCGCCGCGCCCGCCCAGGGCAAGATCCGCCTGGCCGGCTGGAGCAAGCCCATCAGCGAGATCACCAACATCCTGGCCGAGCCCGACAAGGGCTTCTTCAAGGCCCAGGGCGTGGAGCTGGCCTACCTGCCCGGGGCGGGCGGCGGCGACGCCATCCGCAACATGCTCAGCGGCCAGGCCGATGTGGCCTTCACCGACCCCGGCTCCTTCTTCATGGCGCTGGACAAGGGCGAGAAGCTGGTCGCCATCTACGACATCTACCCGCAGAACGTGTTCAACGTGGTCTCGCTCAAGTCGGCCGGCATCCGCAAGCCGGCTGACCTCAAGGGCAAGAAGATCGGCGTCTACAGCCTGTCCAGCGGCACGCGCCAGAACCTGCTGGTGATGCTGCACCAGGCAGGCCTCAAGGAGTCGGACGTGACTATCGTCGTCACCGGCCTGCTCAACTTCGCGCCGCTGATGCAGGGCCAGGTCGATGCCACGGCCGCCACCGACACCGGCCTTGCCGTGGGCCTGCGCAAAGGCATTGGCGAGGTCGATGTGATGCAGGTGCGCGATCACCTCAACATCTCCAGCGACATGTTCGTGGTGCGCGAGGACACGCTGCGCGACAAGAAGGACCTGCTGCGCGCCTTCCTCAAGGGCTACCGCGACAGCGCCGCCTGGATGATGGCCAACCCCGATGAGGCCGCCACGCTGGCCGGCAAGCACGCCATCGACGGCACGCAGCGCGACATCAACCTGGACGTGATCCGCCTGCGCAATGCGTCTTCGCAGCCGCTGCAGGCCGGCAAGCCGCTGGGCAGCTTCGACCTGGCCGCCCTGCAAAAGGGCGCCGACGCCTACCGCGCGCTGGGCATGGTGCAAAGGCAGATCAAGGTGTCCGACGTGGTGGACACCAGCCTGCTGCCCGGGGCCTGAGATGGCACAGCCGTCTTCCCTGGGACTGCAAGGCAAGGTGGTGCTGGTCACCGGCGCTGGCCGCGGCATAGGCGCGGCCATTGCCACCGCCTTTGCGCGCGAGGGTGCCACCGTGGCGGTCAACCACCTGTCCAACGATGCTGCCGCCGCGCAGACCGTGGCGGCCTGCCAGGCTGCGGGCAAGCAGGCCGGAGGCGATGCCTGGGCCATCAAGGCCGATGTGGGCTCGCAGCCCGCCGTCCAGGCCATGACCGAGGCCATTGCGCGCGAGGCGGGCGCCATCGACATCGTGGTCAACAACGCCTTCAAACCCTACGCCTTCGACCCCGAGCGCCGCCGCCTCTTCGACGACCTGCAATGGAGCGACTACCAGGCCCAATACGACGGTGCCGTGGGCGCGGCCTTCAACGTCTGCCGCGCGGTGCTGCCGCAGATGCGCCAGCGTGCGCGGGGCAGCATCGTCAACATCGCCAGCAACCTGGTGGAGCACCCCGTCGTGCCCTACCACGCCTACACCACGGCCAAGGCCTCGCTGGTGGCCTTCAGCCGCAACCTGGCCAGCGAGCTGGGGCCCGTGGGCATACGCGTCAACTGCGTGGCGCCCGGCCTGGTCTATCCCACGCAGGGCACGCAGGACACGCGCGAGTCCTTCCGAGAATCGCTGATGGCCGCCACGCCGCTGCGCCGCCTGGCAAGCCCCGAAGACGTGGCGGGGCCGGTGCTGTTCCTGGCCTCGGAACTGAGCGGCTTCATGACGGGGCAGGTACTGTTCGTCGATGGCGGCCTGGTGATGCGCTGAGCCTGTTCTAGAACTGCTCCCACTCATCGGCCTCGGCCATCTCGGCCATTCCGGCCGCCGTGGCGCGGCGGGGTGTTGCCGCCTTGGCAGGCAGCGCCACAGGCGCGCTGGAGGCCGCCGCCGCTGCCGCACGCAGGTGCTTGGTACGGGGCGCGGCGGGGGCCAGCGCTGGAGACGGCTTGGCGGTCTGTGCGCGCGCCGGCACGGCCGCTGCCACCGGCGTGGACTTGGACAGGGCGGCCTGGGGGCGGGTCGTGTTCTCATCCAGGCGGAACACGCTGACCAGCTGCACCAGCTGCGCCGCCTGCTTGTTCAGGCTGTCGGCAGCGGCGGCGGACTCTTCCACCAGGGAGGCGTTTTGCTGCGTCACCTGGTCGAGCTGCTGCACGGCGTCGCTGACCTGGGTCACGCCCTGGGACTGCTCCTGCGTGGCGGCACCGATGTCGGAGATCAGTTCGGCCACGCGGTGCGTCTGGGTGACGATGTCGTTCATGGTGCTGCCGGCTTCGGCCACCTGGCGGGAGCCGGCAGCGACCTTGCCCACGCTCTCGCTGATCAGGCCCTTGATCTCCTTGGCCGCGTTGGCGCAGCGCTGGGCCAGCGAGCGCACCTCCGAGGCGACCACTGCAAAGCCCTTGCCCTGTTCCCCGGCACGCGCGGCCTCCACGGCGGCGTTGAGCGCGAGGATGTTGGTCTGGAACGCAATGGCGTCGATCACGCCGATGATTTCCTCGATCTTGCGCGAGCTGTGCGTGATGTCCTCCATGGTGCTGACCACGCCATGCACCACCTCGCCGCCGTGCACGGCCGTGGCGCTGGCCGACTGGGCCAGGCCCGAGGCACTGCGCACCGTGTCCACGTTCTGCTGAATGGTGGCGGTCATCTGCTCCATGGAGGCTGCCGTCTCCTCCAGGTTGGCGGCCTGCTCTTCCGTGCGAGCGCTCAGGTCGGCGTTGCCCGAGGCGATCTGGCTGGCGCCCGTGGCAATCGATTCGCTGCTGTGGCGCACCTGGCTGACGATGTCTGCCAGGCTCGCGCGCATGGAGTTCAGCGCCGCCAGCAGGCTGGTGGTGTCACCGGGCCGCAGCGCCACGGCCACCGCCAGGTTGCCCCTGGCGACTTCCTGCGTGATCTGCGCCGCGTAGGCGGGCTCCCCGCCCAGCAGGCCCGTGATGCGCCGCGTGATGGCCCAGCCCACCAGCGCGCCTATGGCCAGTGCGGCCAGCGCCAGGGACAGCATCAGCCGCCCGGCAGCCAGGGATTTGTCCTCGGAGGCCTGCGCCGTTTCTGTGGCACGCACCTGCTGGTGGGCCAGGATGTCATTGATGGAGTTGAAGAACGCGTCCTGGCGTTTGCGGAACTCCCCGCTTTCGCCGAGCATGGCCGAGACGGCCTGCAGGTCGTGGCGCGTGGCCGCCTCCATGAATTGGTCGAGCAGCGGCAGATAGGCAATGCGCGCGTTCTTCATGTTGTCGTACAGCGCAACGCCCTGCGGTGTGCTCAGGCCTTCGCGGAATTTCTCCATCAGCTGTCCGATCTTCTGGCGCTGTGCATCCAGCGCGGCCTTGGCCAGCTTCTTTTCCCCGGCGTCCTCCATCAGCGCCATGCTGCGCACGCCGCGAAAGATGAACTCCACCGAGCCCTTGATCTCCACCAGCCGGAGCAAGCTGGTGATCCGCTTGTCGGCCAGGTAGGCCACATCATCGGAGGCCTGTACCAGCTGGGCGCGGCCATACAGCGCAATCGACAGCGCGATGGCAATCAGAATCGAAAATCCCAGACCCAACATGGAGCCCGTCTTCATGTTTTTCAGGTATTTCATGCGTATTCCTTTCAGTATTCAATATGGCTGCGTGCCACGCAATCGGGCCGCATCGCATAAAAATCCGGATCACGCCAATCGATGATGGCGGACCCAGACAGACGGCGGTATTCCATAATGTCCGGAGAAATCTCTGGAAAATGATGAGAGCGAGGAATAACCAAGCTGCGAGGAAATCTGTCCTATGCTCTGGTCGGTGGTCAGCAGCGATTCGGCCGCAAGATGAATGCGGCTTTGCCTTATATATTCACCGATGCTGCACGACCGGCTGTTGCGAAAGGAAACCTCCAATGTGCGCCGGCTGACGCGGCAATGGTCGGCAATGGTCTGGATCGGTAGTTTCTTGTCCAGGTTTTCCTGTATGTATTGGAGGGCGCGCTTGACATAGGCGGGTTCCAGATCGTGCAGCCGTGCCTCGTCCATGGCCGTGAATCTGGATTTCTCCAGATAGGGGCTGATGGCCATGCTCTTGAGGCGCATGATGTTCAGCGCCTTCAGCGTGGACAGCGCGCCTGCAAAATCGCCCTGCGTTTCCTGTATGTGGTACTCGTAGACCAGGGCATTGCGGCACAGGCCTTCGAGCTGGTAGGTCTGGGCCGTGGACTTTGCCAGCATCACCGCCTGCAGGGCCTGGGTATATTGGCGCTTGCTGCAGTGCACCAGTGCGCTGCTCAGCCAGGCCCAGCCGGCAATCGGCGGGTTCTTGATCTGGTGGCGGACGCCGATGCGTTCAATGGCGCGGATCACACAGGCGGCTTCGCGGCGGCCCGCATCCAGCCCTTTGACCGAGAGCTGCAGCAAATCGCTGTAGGGCCAGGCCAGGCCCGTTGGCAGCTGGCGGCCAACCCGCTCCAGCAGCGCCTGCAGGTCGGCGCTGTCGGGTGCCGCGGCGCCGAGCTGGACCAGGCCTGAATCCGGGGGCGGGCCGCACCACAGATTCTGGTGATTCTTGTAGAGATAGATCTTCCACAGAATCTGCGCCCTGGCCCAATTGATCAGGGCGGACAGCCAGGGCGTGATGCCCGGCGCCATCAATGCGAAATCATGGTCCTTGCCTTCGATCAATTGCAAGGCGGTATCGAGCTCGCCCAGCCGGCTGTGCGCCAGCGCCCTCACATAGGTGGCGCAGGCCATGGATTCCGGCTGCAGCAGCGCGGGATTGGCCATTGCCGCAGTGGCCAGTGCAATCGCGTTGCGCTCTTCGCCCAGCTGGCAATGGATGAAGGCGGCTGCAATACGGCATGAGACCACGCGATCAGGCATGCGGTGCAGCTCGAAAATGGCCTGTGCTTCCTGCACATATCTGAGCACCAGCAGGGGATATATGGAAGGCTCTGGCCATTTGCAGGCCTGTAGCAATTCATCGGCCCTGCTGATTTTGTTATATCCAGTATCGGCTTGCTGGTGATGGGCGTATATTATTCTCCATAATCTGGATGCGCTCTCATCTTGGTGGCCGTGGATGTGGTGCGTCAAAAGATTGAATGAGTAAGAATTCTTATATGAAAAAATCAATGGCCAGGCGGGTGCGATGCATTTTCCCGATGAATGCATCGGCAAGGTGCTTCACAACACCCTCCTGGGGAAACACTGATTGACTGGAAGAATCTTACAGTCCAGATAAACAATTGTTTACATTTGGATTTTATTTTTCTTGCCGGATCACGCAGGCACTTGTCTTTTTGCGAAACTTTCTCTCTTGCAAATCGCCTAATTCGCTGATTGGACAGACTTTTTCTGATTGGAAAAATCCATTCAAATAGGCGAAATATTCCCTGGATTTCATAGGGTTGTTACAACGGCCAGACTCCAGCCGGGCCGCCCTGTCGGCATGGCAGGCGCTGGCCGCGCCTGCCCCGGCAATCAGAAGGCGTGCGATATGCCCAGCACCACCGAGCTGGGCCGGCTGCCTGCCTGGACCACCGGCCCCGCATTGCTGGCGGTGTTGATGGTGAAGGCGGCGCCCGCCTCGTTGTGGATGCGGCCCACGCCCGCATAGAGCTTGGTGCGCTTGGACAGCGAGTGGTCGTAGCGCACGCTCAGCGCACGCGCATCGCTCTGGGCGCGAGCCTGTCCGCGGTAGGCGCCATAGGACAGCAGCCACTGCCCCGCCATGCCCATGGGCACGGTCACGCTGGCCTCGTAGAAACGGCCCTGGCCGCTGGTGGCGGCAGGCAGGTCGTCGCGCCGCGTGGACAGCAGCAGCGCGGCACGCGCCACGCCGAAGTCATAGGCTGCGCCCAGCAGCGCATAGCGGTCGGTGTTCACGGCCGTGGTGCGCCGCTGCATCCACGA
The DNA here is from genome assembly GCF_052692095.1 of Delftia sp. NA_296.1. Lineage (NCBI taxonomy): Bacteria > Pseudomonadati > Pseudomonadota > Betaproteobacteria > Burkholderiales > Comamonadaceae > Delftia > Delftia sp. NA_296.1. The sequence goes on from NZ_JBQZGF010000012.1 coordinate 183,142, forward strand.
TGCACCCAGTGCCCAGGGCCCGGCCGCATAGTCCACGGAGCCTCCGTACAGGCTGGCCACGCTGGAGCCCGCCGCCTCGCCGAACGAATACATGCCGCGCACCGTGAAGCCGCCCATGTTCGGCGACTGGTAGCGTGGTTCGCCTGGGCCTGGTTCCGTCGGCCATGCACTCGGTGCTGCCCAGCCTGCTGCGCCGCATTGCCGACGCCGGCTGGAACCTGCGCGTGGAAGCCCGCGAGATGATCACCTCGCAGCAAATGCGCGCCCTGCGCGCCGGAGAGCTGGACCTGGGCTTCGGGCGCCCCGGCAAGGGCGAGCCACTGGCCGAGGAAGTGGCCGGCATGGACGATCCCTACTGCCTGGCCATGGCGCCGTCCCATCCGCTGGCGGCTGGCGAAGGCGCGCTACCGCTGCAATCGGCTGCGCATGAGCCCTTCGTGGGCTTTGCGCGCTACGAGGATGCCGACTACTTCGACCGCACCGTGGCCCTGTGCCTGGACGCGGGCTTCACCCCCTCCATACGCCACGAGGCCGGCCAGTTCGTCAATGTGCTCGCCCTGGTGGCCTGCGGCCTGGGCGTGGCCATCGTCCCTTCGTCCTTTGCCTCGCTGTACCGGGGCAAGCTGGTGTTCAGGCCGCTGCAGGAATCGCGCTACCAGAGCCGGCTGGCGGTGCTGGCCGTGGTCGGGGCGGCTGACGGCGAAAGCGATGCAGGACGCGTGGCGCAGGCTGCGGCGCTGGAGTTGAAGCAGTTCGGGCGGAGATTGGCGCGGTTGCGGTGAAGAGGCCGGTTTGCGAAGTGCCTGCCTTGGCCTCAGCCAAGGAGCCACAGCAGCGCTGCTGCAGAGGCAAGAAGCAGGGCCGCAGCCAACCCCTGGCTGTACCGATGGTTCACGAAGGCGGCCAATACGCAGTACGCGGCGCAGCCAAGGAAGAGTGCCGCACCGCTCCACGCTGCAAACCATTTGGAGAACAGCAACAGGCCCAGGCCCGCGAGTGCGCAGACTCCTGGTGCCTGCCAATTCCTTGGGCTGCTGTGGACGCCCTGCAGCCACCAGAGCAGCAGTGACGCCATGAGCAGGGCGGGTCCAGCAAACCTGGGCCACCCTTCCAGCCAGGAAACGAACACCCGCTCCGTCCGAAATCTGTGGATGCTGATGACAAGCACCTCCCCTGTGCTCATCGCCGACCAGATGGCGCTGAAAAAGGACCAAGTGGCTGGCAGCAAAAGCAGCAGGCCGATTGCAAAGGCACATTTCGCCTGGGACTGGTCGGTGGTCATGGATGCAGGAGCAGCGCGCTGGGTGCAATCAGCCGGGGTTGGGTGAGAAGCTGGCATTCTTTCATGATCGACCAGCTGGGAAGCGCGACAGGCGCAAGCGCCACTTGAAGAGACGCATAAAGCAAAAGACTACGCCGCAGTCAATGGCCTGCAATGGGTGCTCCGGGCCCGGGACAGATGATGGTCTGTGCGCAGGGCCCTGCGCATGCTGTGCCTTTCAAGCACACGGGCGAATATCCGCAAGCGGTGGTGCGGAGTGATCTATGCAATTACCTGTTTTCAGGTATGGGCGCGACGCAGGCGACCGTATAGAGTAAGAAGTCGTCAGCAGAGCAGTCATTTGTAACCAGCCCCAAGTTGGCGCGAAGGTCTGCCTTGTCTTTTCTGTTCATCTTTTCCGGCAAGGCCCATGCTGCAACGTTTCCATTTCCCCGCTCGTGGCGTCGGCTTCGTACAGGCGTGCAGCGCTCTTGCTGCTGCTGTTGCCTTACCGGCCGCCCAGGCCCAGAGCATTACGGTGGCACCGCTGGCAGCCGTGGCGCCGGCGGCGATTCCTGTGGACCACCCTGGCGCTCTTGCGCTGCTGGCGTTGGCCTTGGGGGCCTGCCTTGTGCGGGGTGTGCGAAAAGGGCGGATCTCCCTGGTCGGCCTGCGTGCCTGGGCCATGGGCGGTGCTGTTGTCCTGACCGCAGCCACGGCGGTCTGGGGCGAGCGGGTGCAGGCCCAGATTCAGGAATTGCAGGAAGCCTTCAACCAGGCCGCAGGCGAGACGCTCACCGTTCCCGTGCAGACGACAGCGGTGGGTGCCGATGGCGCACCGCAGGGATTCCTGCCCGTGGTCTATCGCAACCAGACGTCGGTGCGGCTGAAAATCACCGGCATCACGGACCCTGTGTGGAACACCTGCTTTCCGCTGGGCGTGCCGGGCGCGATTCCATCGACGGCCCCACGTCCCGGCAGCGCCTGCGCAGTCGGCGCCGCGCTGGAGGCGGGCGATTCCTGCTGGGTGGACGTGGCGCAACTGTGCGCCGAGGCGGCGGACACCGTGCGCGGCAGCCATCCCAGCGTGCTTGCGCCCGACAGCGTGCAGGTGGACACGGCCGGGCAGCGCACGGGCAATGTGCTGTCCAACGATTCCGATGCCGATGGGGCGCTCGTGGTCGCCAGCTTCACCTATGAAGGCCAGACCGTGGCGGCCGGCAGCTCCCGGAACGTGGCGGGGCGCGGGACCTTCGCGCTGCAGGCAGACGGCAGCTTCACTTTCCAGGCGGATGCGAACTACAGCGGCGGCCATCCGCTGGCCATCGGCTACACCGTGCAGACCGGCGCGTCCAGCACGCTGAGTGTTTTCGTGAACCGGGTGCCCGTGGCCGGCAACGATACGGCCACCACCGATGCCGATACATCCGTCACCATCGCCGTGCGCGGGAACGACAGCGATGCGGATGGGGACAGCCTGACCGTTTCCGGCATCACCCAGGGCACCCACGGTTCCGTGGTCGTGGATGCCGTCACGGGCAATCCGGTCTACACGCCGAACGCCAACTTCACCGGCAGCGACAGCTTCACCTACACCATTGGCGACGGCAGGGGCGGTTCTGCCACGGCCAGCGTGTCGGTGACGGTTGCTGCTGCGCCTGCCGGCAATCAGCCTCCAGTGGCCGTGGCGGATTCGATTTCCGTGGCCGAAGGGAGCACAGCCACCGTGTTGGTGGGGGGCTCGCCCAGCCTGCTGGCCAACGACACGGATCCTGACGGCAATCCGCTCGTCGCGGTGCTGGTGACAGCTCCTGCGTACGGAACCTTGACCCTGAATGCGAATGGCACCTTCAGCTACACCCACAACGGCAGCGAGACGACTTCCGATAGCTTCACCTACCGTGCCAGCGACGGGCAGGCCATGGGGAACATCGTCACCGTTTCCATCACGGTCACTCCCGTGAACGATGCACCGGTTGCCGTGGCAGATCAATTGATGGTTGCCACGGACATCCCGCTGAGCATCAGCTTTGCCACGCTGCTGGCCAATGACACGGATGCCGACGGCGACAGCCTGACCATCACCTTGGCTCATTCGCCGGTCAATGGCAGCCTTGCATTGCAGGCGGGCGGGGTGCTGTTCACGCCCGCTGCAGGCTACGAAGGACCGGCCAGCTTTCTCTACGACGTCAGCGATGGGCGCGGCGGCACCAGTATCGGCACGGTCAATCTGTCGGTTGGAACGGCCAGCGCTCCTTCGGTCGTTGTCCTGAAGTCCCTGCTGGCCATCGCACACGGCACAGGCGGGACCAGCGTCAGGTTTCCGATAACCACGAAGCTGGTGGATACGGATGGCTCGGAAACCCTGTCGATCAGGATCAGTGGACTGCCCACCAATCTGTCCTTCAATGCGGGTACGAACCTGGGTGGTGGTGTCTGGCAATTCACCGAGGCCGACCTGCCCAATCTCATCCTGAATCTGCCTGGCAGCTACACCACGAACGCCACGTATCTCACGGTCCAGGTCACGGCGACGGAGGTCAGCGGCGGCTTCACGGCATCGACATCCACCGTGGTCACGCTCAAGGCCTCATATACGACCGTGGATATCACCACGACCGAGAGCGGCAACCATACGGGCAGCTCGGCCAACGAATACATCACCGGTGGCAACGGCGCCAACACCATCAACGCCGGCAGCGGAAACAACATCGTTTTCGGGGGCGCTGGCGACGACAACCTGTCGGCGGGCTCGGGCTCCGATGTGCTGATCGGCGGCAGCGGCAACGACACCCTCAACGCGGGATCGGGCACGGACCGGCTGATCGGAGGCTCCGGCGACGACCTGTTGATTGGCGGCGATGCGGGCGAGAACTTTGCGGATGTCTTTGTCTGGTTGCTGGGAGATCAGGGGGCAGCGGGAACGCCGGCCTTGGACCGGATCCAGAACTTCTCCACGGCGGCAGCGGGAACCAACGGCGCAGGCGGTGATGTACTGGACCTGCGCGACCTGCTGCAGGGTGAATCCGCAGGCCCCAGCAATGCCGCAGGCAACTTGGCCAACTACCTGCACTTCGAGATCACGGGAGGCGATACCTGGGTCCATGTCAGCCACACGGGCGGCTTCGGTGCAGACTCCCATGCGGTGGGTGCAAGCTACTCGGCATCGGCCGAGACCCAGCAGATCATCCTGGAAGGCGTGAATCTGCAGACGCTGTATTCCGGTGCCGCCACGGATCAGCAGATCATCACGCAGCTGCTGAACAGCAATAAATTGATCGTGGATTGAGGCTGCCGTTCGGGCCTCGCCGTGCGAGAAATGCTCCCGCAGCTCAACGCCGCTCTTGCGCAGGCGCAGACTGCTCCTGGCCCGCCTTGGTCGCGCGGGGCGGAGCCACCGGCATGGGAAACCCGACAAGCGCAAGCGCCACTGCGAAAGGCAGCAGGCAGTAGAAGAGCACGCGCTTGAGCTTCATTCGCCGGAATTGAGGGTGCTTGCGCAGCCTTCAAGTGGGCTGTTCCCCGTCTACATGAAATTCCTCGTATGCAATGAAGCCAGCCGCTCGGCATGCCCACGCTCGAACCCCAGCCGCAGCAGCTTGGAAAACCGCCCGTCGGCCATGTCGCGCATGAGCTGCTGCACGCGGGCGGCGCCGCGGGCCAGGGCTTCGGGGGTGAGGGCGCCGGCGGCGATGAGGATCAGGGCGTCGAAGACTTCCTCGTTCAGGCCCGAGGTGCCGGCCAGGTTGTCGAAGCGCTGCTCCACGGCCTGGGCCAGCTGATGCTGGAAGCCGGGCTCGTGCTGCAGGCGGTACAGCAGGTGGGACATGCCCAGGGCCACATGGCGCGCCTCGTCGCGTGCGGCCAGGCGGCAGATCTGGCGTGTGAGGGGGTCGGGCGCCTCGGTCTGCAGGAACTGCAGCAGGTGCACGAAGGTGCCTTCGCCCAGCACCGACAGCAAAAAGCCCGCCACGGAAAAATCCGTCTCGTCCAGCAGGCTCTTGAGCGAGGCCTGTCCACCCGCCGTGGACAGCGCGGGCTCGCGGCCGTGGCGGCGGATGCGGCGCGTGAACACGTCGATGTGCCGCGCCTCGTCGGCCACCTGGATGGCCAGCGCCGCCTGCAGCTCGCGGTAGTGCGGGTGCAGCTGGCCCAGGAAGCGCGCAGGCACCAGCAGGGCCGCGTTCTCGTTCTCCACCATGTAGGTCATGAGCTGCACGATGGCGTCTTCCACGGGCGCGGGCAGCTCGGGTGCATCGCACCAGTCGATGTCGGTGTCGGCATTCCACTGCGCGGCCACGGCCTGGGCGTAGAGGTCGGCGGCGCTGTCGGTCCAGACCTGCAGCTTGTCGCTGAGCCGGAAATGGAAGGCCGGCGCCCCTGCTTCCACCTGCGCGCCCCGCGCCGCCAGGCCCCAGAAAGGCTGGGCCTGCGCGGCCACGGCATCGCCGCCCGAGCGCGCATCGCTGCGGCCCGTCTGCGCCGCGCCGCGCCAGCGCCCGGCCTGGGCGCCGCCGCGCGCCACGATGGCCATGGCCTGTGCAACACCCGCGCCGTCCTCCCAGCGCAGGCCGTGGCCCTGGTCGCTGCACCAGCCCGACAGCTGGGCCTGCCAGCCCGGCGCGCTGCCGGTCACGCGCAGCTGCCCGCCCACGGGCAGGGCGGCCAGCGCGTGCTTGACCAGAAGATGGGCACCGGCATCGAAGCCCAGGCCCTGCAGGTCGATGACAGGCAGGGTGGAGGCGGGCAGGGTGCGGGCGTGCAGGGCGCCGCTGTCGGAATCAGGCATGGACATGGCGCGTGTCAGTAACGGTAGTCCTGCACGGTGATGCGGCCTTCGGCGTCGTAGAAGGCCTCGTCCGTCACCGCGCGCTCCAGCAGGCCGTAGCCCGTGCCGCGGCCCGGGTGCCAGACCTTCAGGCCTTCCAGCTCCAGCAGCGGGCGCACGGCCGCGTCGTCCCAGGACATGGCCAGCAGGATGTCGCGGAAGGCGGCGGCGCGTTCGGCATCGATATGCGGGCCGGCCGTCATGTTGCAGTGGTCGAACGCGCCCGAGGTGGCCAGCACGCGCGTGCCCCCGGCCGGCAGCGTGCCTTCGCGCGCAAAGGCCTGGTAGTTCTTGCCCACCATCCATGAAGCCTGTATCTCGCCGGCCACCATGGCGGCGGCGGCCAGGCGCTCGCCGCCGATGTGGTCGCCGTGCTTGCCGCCCAGCACGTCAAAGCGGCGTGCCGTGTAGTCGCGCCCGGCCAGCAGCCCTTCCTGGCGCAGATGGTCCAGCGGGATCAGCGTGGCCTGGGGCGAGTCCACCGCACCGAAGCCCACGGTCTTGCCGCGCAGGTCCTGCACGCTCTGGATGGGGCTGTCGGCGGGCACGACCAGCAGCGAATGCAGGTCCAGGTCGGTGTCGCGCATGGCGATGGACTCCACGCGCAGGCCGCGCGCGCGGGCCATGCGGTCGGCGCGCACAAAGGCCAGCGGCGAGTTCCAGGCCAGGTGCACATCGCCTGCGATCAGCGCCTCGGTCAGCGACTCGTAGTTGGAATAGAGCACGTAGTCGAAGTAGTAGCCGCGCTCGATGAAATACGCCTTGAAGCCTTCCCAGATGGTGATCACCTTGGGGGCGTAGGCCACGGCGCCGAGCTTGATCACGGGGGCGGTTGTCGTCATTCGGAAGTCCTTTGCTGGATGGGGAAGGGGGTTGAGGCTATCGACAGGATCTGCGGCGCAGGTTCAGGCAGCGGCGTCGCACATGGCTTTGCCGAGCATGTCGTAGATCACGTCGGTGGTGGGCGCCATGACCGAGGCGGCACGCGCATCGCGGAACAGGCGCTCTATGCCCAGCTCCTTGCGGAAGGCGGCGCCGCCGCACACGCGCATGGCAATGTCGGTCACCTCCAGCGCGGCTTCGGCGGCGGCGGCCTTGGTCTGCAGCAGGCGCGTGCGCGTGTCGGGGCGGGCGGCCTGCACGGCGGCCACGGTGTCGTCGCGCAGCAGGCGCGCCTGTTCCAGGCGCAGCTGGGCGCGGGCCAGGTAGGCGCGGATGGTGGGCAGGTCGGCCAGCGAGCTGCCGCTTTCCGCAAAGCGCGTGCCCGCCACATGGGCCACGGCGCGGCGCAGTGCGCCCTGCATCAGGCCGATGGAGGTGGTGGCGATCAGCGTGGGGAAAAACGGCATCAGGTGGCGGCCCTTCACGGCCTCGCCCTCGCCATCGGCGCCCAGCATGCGGGCGCGCGGCACGCCCACATCGCGCGCCTCGATGGGCGACGAAGCATTGCCGCGCAACCCCATGCCGTTGAAGCGCCCGGGAATGGACAGCCCCGGCAGGCGGCTGTCCACCAGCCACAGCGTATTGCCCTCGCCCTGCGTGGCGCGCGAGATCCAGACATAGGAATCGGCCTCGCCGGCCGAGGTGATCATGCTCTTGAGCGCATTCAGGTGGATGACATCTTCAGCGGCGGTGGCCGTGCCCGTGGGCGCCCAGATATGGCTGCGCGATCCCGCCTCGGACACGGCCAGCGTGGTGATGTGGCGGCCGGCGGCAATGTCGCGGCGCACCTCGTCATCGGCAAAGGGCTCGATCAGCGCCACGCCGCAGTAGTGCATGGTCAGCACCATGGCCGTGCAGGGGCAGTCCTGGGCAATGCGTTCGATGACCTGTACCGCCTCGGCCAGGCCCTTGCCCCGGCCGCCCACCTCGCTGGCGCTGATCAGGCCCAGCAGGCCGGCTGCGGCCAGCGCATCCAGCGCAGCGCGCGGGTAGCGCGCCTGCTCGTCAATCTGCGCGGCCTGGGGCGCGATGATCTCGCGCATGAGGGGTTCGAGTTGCTGCAAAACTTCCATCTGGGTTCACCGTAGGCATGCCCATGGCCGCCTGCCAAGAGGCACTTGCTGGAAGTCTGGGGAAATGCTGGAGCGCCGCGATGGCCGCTGGGCGCGCCTGCCGCATGCAGACCTGCAATGGCGGATGGGCTGGGGGAAAGAATGCGAAAGATTATGCGCCGGGTGCGCGACGGCCGGGCGCAATTGCCGGTGGCGCTTGATTTTGGTCAATTGGTGGCTGGGTACTGCCTTCGGCGGTTTCGGCCAACAGGCGGCGGGCAGCCAGCCAGAAGAGGATGCCTGCAGGAAAATCGTGGCCTATATTGCAGCGCCCATTGCCAGCGCCTCTTGCGGCCCTATCGGCTTGGCAAAAAAGTAGCCCTGGGCCAAATCCACGCCCAGGCTCGCCAGAGTGTTGAATTCCTCGGCTGTCTCCACACCCTCGGCAACCACCACGCTTCCTATCTCGTGCGCGAAGCTCGTGAGGCCCTTGGCCAGGGCACGGCGGCTGCGGTCGGTATCGACATCGTGCGTGATGCTCATGTCCAGCTTGATCATGTCTGGTTGCAGATGCAGGATGTGCCGCATGCTGGAGTAGCCGGCCCCCGCATCGTCGACTGCCAAGGTCGCGCCCCGGCGCCGCAGCGGCGCCAGTGCATCGGCCAAAGCCCTGTAGTCATCCACGGCGGCATGCTCCGTGATTTCCAGCGTCACGCGCGAGAGATCCCGGTCCGAACCCAGAAGCCTGGGCAACTGCCCCGACTGGATCAGCTGCGGCGAGCAGTTGACAGCGAGCAGCCAGTCGGTGGGCAGGCTGCCAAGTGCGCCAAGCGCTGTGTCGATCGCATGGCGCTCCAGCTCCAGCCCCAGCCCCACCTCGTGCGCTGCCTTGAACCACTGGTCGGGCGGGCGACGTGGCTCCAGGTCAAAGCGTGACAGACATTCGAAACCATGCAGCTTGCCGGTCGCGATGGTGTATACGGGCTGAAATACGGGGCGCAGCGCATTGCCTTGCATTGCAAGTCGAATTTCGTGCGTCACTTTGTCTCTTGCATGCCGGACGGCAGAAGTCGCACTGAAATGGAGTCCCAATAAATCGGAGAATGCCCGCAGCAGTGACATATCGTGCACATTCAGCGCAGGATTGGGCTGGTGGCTGAAGCAGCACAAGGTACCGAACAATTGGTTGTCATCCAGGCGGATGGGAACGCTCAGGTGCGAGCCGATAGGAATGGTGTGCGTTTCCGGTATCTCCTGGGCAGCGGCCAACAGGGAGGTGTCGGGAATCAACTCCGGCAATTCGCCATTGACCACTTTCTGGCAATAGCCCTCGCTCAATGGAATCTTCTGATGCTGGAAAATCACTCCGGCAGTGCTCTCGTCCACATGCTCCAGCACCCGATCCTCTTCCCGGAATCGGGCTACAAAGGCGACATCCATGCCGAGATGCCGACGAACGACAGACAGAACACGGTCGACTCCATCCAGTTCAATGGCAAAAGCAAAAATTCTGCTCAAAGGTGCGAATGTGGATTTACGAAGGGTCATTTCGTTGATCTGCTCTATCAGATGTGTACGCACATTGAATTCACACGCTGCCTGCGGGCTGGCTATCCTCGGTTCCGAGTGCGATGGCCAAGCGGTGCGATATGAATTGATAAAAGGAATGAATTATCATTAACCCGCTCCATTGACCGATGCGCGGCAAATCGTGGTTGCCGCGCGATAGAAAATCCCAATCGCACCTCCAGTTGCAACCCCGTTTGCAACCCAAAGCAGTAGTGAGAAGAACAGACTTAAGTATGCGCGGTTGAAGTGCGCAGGTCGAGTCCGTCTGTTCGGATTGACAATAGTTATGAAAATCCAACACGGGCAGCTGAAAGGGCCCGGCACTCCCTGGAAAGCCCGTCAAGCCCTATGTCCTGGCTGTGGCTGTCTCAGGTGCTCCATCGGTCATTGATTGCCCGTGTGACGAATGCGGGCCAGGTACTGGCTGGGCGTCAACCCCAGAGTCTTGCGGAAAGCGGCGCCCATGTGCGACTGATGGCTGAAGCCGCAATCGAGGGCGATACCCGCCAGGGAATGGGTGTCTGCCCGCATCATGGAGCGGGCCGCCTGTACGCGGGTTTCCACAAGAAAGGCATGCGGCGTCATGCCCAGCAACTGGGAAAACTCGCGCAGAAACTGCAGCGGCGTGCGCTGGATCATGCGGGCCAGCTGGGCAATGCTCAACGGCTGCGCAAACTCGGCCGCCATGCGCTCCAGGACAGGGCGGTACACCGGGCGCAAGGCCTCGACGCGGGCGGTGGGCGCATGGCATTGCCCGGCCATGAAGCACAGCGCGGCCTGCTCGATGGCCAGCGTGTCCGGTTCGGTGCTCAGCAGCAGCTGGCGCAGTTGGTGGGCCATCTGCAAGGCGCTGCGCTGCCCGGGCGTCACAACGCGCCGTGCCTGGGTTGCAGACGCGCCGTCGCTGAGCCATTGTTCCCAATGCGCCTGGGTGCAGCGAACCACCAGATACTCGCCGCCCGTGGCCGATTCGGAAAACACGTCGACGCCCGGCGGCGTGCATGCCACCGTCCCGGGCCAGGTATCGAAGTCGACGCGGCGATCGCTGGCAATCGCATGCACGCCTTGCTGGCGCTCCAGCGCGATGCCCAGCGAATGCAGGCGGGTCGGGTCATGGCTGCTGTAGGGCGTGCGGCCCAGCAGCTGCACCTCGAATCCCGGTGGTTCGTGATCTGTCATCGCTGTATTGCCTTGTATGGCCCTTGCCTTGCCTTGCGTTCCTGAACTGAAATTTCCTGATAGACGCGAAATCGGCCGCTGCCCACACTGCGGGCATGAACTCAAACCACACGGAAATTCACCGCGTCATCGGTCTCATCGGTGGCATGAGCTGGGAGTCCAGCGCCGAGTACTACCGGCTCATCAATCAGGGTGTGCGTGACAGGCTGGGCCCGCTGCGCTCCGCAAAACTGCTCATGTACAGCGTGGATTTTGGCCCCATCGAGCAGGCCCAGCATGAAGGCCGATGGGACGACGCCGCCGCCTTGCTGGAGGATGCCGCGCGGCGGCTGCAGCAGGGCGGGGCGGACGGCGTGCTGCTGTGCACCAACACCATGCACAAGCTGGCAGACCGCATTGCGGCAGCGGTGCGCATCCCTTTTCTTCACATTGCCGACCCGGTAGCCGACGCAGCCCGCACACGCGGCTACCGGAAGCTGGGGCTGCTGGGCACACGCTTCACCATGGAGCAGCCCTTCATGCGCGAGCGGCTGCAGCAGCAGGGTCTGGAGGTGCTGGTGCCGCAGGAGGCAGACCGCGCCGAGGTGCACCGCATCATCTACGAGGAACTGTGCACGGGCCGGATTCTTGAAGAGTCGCGGCGCACCTATCAGCGCATCATGGCGCAGCTGGCCGGGCAGGGTGCGCAGGCCATGGTGCTGGGCTGCACGGAAATCAGCCTGCTGGTGCAGCAGGAGCATTGCCCTGTGCCCGTGCTGGATACCACCGCCCTGCATGCGCAGGCGGCGGTGGACTTCGCTCTGGAGCCTTGAACGGCCAGCGAGCCATGCCCAGGTCTGCTTTCAAAGGCGTGCACCCCCCGGATTGCCGGGGCGCCTTGAGCCGTTGTGGCCACCTATCGGCACAACGCCTCACGCCTCGATGCGCGCCGAACCGCTAGACCACGGCGGCGCTGAACGACTCGGGCAGGCGCGCAAGCAGATGGGACAGCCGCTGAAGTCCCGCCTGCAGGCGTCCACGGTCCTTGATGCTGCCCAGGGAAATGCGGATGGCATTCACGGATTCGCCACCTGTGGCGAAGGCCTGCGCCGGCGTGACGGCGATGCCCTCGCTGTCGGCGGCACGCGCAAGCTGCGACGGGCTCCAGTAACTCGGCAGCTCCAGCCATACATGCAGGCCGTCTCCCGCGCCGCTGTACCGGCCGGCCAGCACATCCCTGGCCATCCGGTGGCGCAGGCGCGCCTCCTTGCGCACGCCTTCCATCAATTTTCCGGCCGAGCCGTCGAGGATCCACTGCGTGGCCAGGGCGGCCGTCAGCGGCGTGGCCATCAGCGCAAACGATCTCAGCGCGACCAGGAAACGCTGGCGCTCGTGCGGGTCAGGCAGGAGCACGAAGGCCACCCGCAAACCGGGCGTCAGGCATTTGGAGAGGGTGGAGATGTAGTACACCTGCTCCGGGGCAAACCTGGCGATCGGCGGCGGCGGGGCATCGGCCAGCAGCCAGTAGGGATCGTCCTCGACGATGCGCACATGGCAGCGCTTTGCGATGCTGGCGATCTCTTGGCGCCGGTCCTTGGCAAGCGTGATGGCGGTCGGGTTCTGCAGCGTCGGGTTCAGGTAGACCAGCCCGGGCCTGTGCTGTCGGCATGCCTGCTCAAGCCGCTCGGGCATGATCCCCTGGCTGTCCGCTTGCACCGCAATGATGCGACGGCCGAACTGGGCAGCTGCGGCACGCAGGCCGGGATAGCTGGTGGGCTCGGTCAGGATCACATCGCCCGGCTCCGTCAGCGCAAGCACCAGGGCGGCAATCGCCGCCTGCGCGCCCGGGCAGACCACCAACTGCCGGGCATCCACATCTCCGAACATGGGCTGCAGCCACCTGGCGCCCGCCTTGCGGTCGGAGTCGCTTCCCCCGCCCAGGTGGTAGGTCATCAGCAACTGGGCATCCGCACCCATCAGCACTTGCGACAGGCCCTGCTTCAACATGTCGTCCAGGTCCACGCCAGCCGGCGGTGGCGGGGTGTTCATGCTCAGGTCCAGCACGGCATTCAGCTCCACCTTGGGCGCCGCGACATAGGTGCCTCTGGCGCCGCGTCCCTCCAGCAGCTGGCGGCGCCTGGCTTCGTCGTAGGCGCGCGTGACCGTCGTCAGGTCCACATCCAGCTGGGCCGCCAGCCGGCGTTGTGGGGGCAGGCGGTCACCGGGCTTCAGTAGTCCGTCTGCCACCGCTGCCTGCAAGGCATCGGCGATCTGCAGGAATCGGGGGCCGCCCTGCACGGCCAGTTGCGGCAACCAGAGGGGCAAAGGCTCATCTTGCATGGATTTAAGCGGCGACGTATGGGCTCATGTATGGAAATTGCTTTTGGGTAGTATGCGCCACAAGGTGTGGCAGCACCGTGCTTGCATGGCCGTCGCTGACGCTCTCGCCTCCCATGTCCGGGAGGGAGGCTCCCCACCATGGACAGTGCCAAGTCATTGGCTGGAAGCTCTCAAAATGATCGATTGGGTCCCCATAGTCTTCGTCACCTTCAAGGTGCTCGTGTTCGGCACGGCCATGTTCTTCGCCATCAAGTGGCATTACGACCAAGGCAAGAAGAAGGGGGCGAGCCGGCGCGAGCTGCTCATTGCCAGTGGCAAGATCGTTGCCGTCTTCACGCTGCTGCTGCTGTGCGTGCTGCTCTTCACCTTCGGCCTGGCCACCATGCTGGGCATGGACCTGAGCCTTTGATGGCAGGTGGCGCTGCCAGCGCCGGGCCTGTGCCCGCAGGCCGTGCCCAGCGCGGCAACCATCCCCCAGCTGTCTACTTCGGTGTGAGCCGATACAGACCGCCCTTGCGGTCGTCCTCGATCAGCCACAGCGCACCATCCGGCGCCTGCGCCACGTCGCGGACGCGAAAGCCTACCGTCCAGTGCTCGGCAGGCGTGGCGCTCGCGCCGTTCACCTCGATCCGGTGCAGGGCGCGGGTCAGCAGGCCGGACGCAAACGCTGAGCCCTTCCACTGCGGAAACATCTCGCCGCTGTAGAACATCAGGCTGCCCGGCGCGAAGACAGGCGTCCAGTAGATCACGGGCTTGGTGAGGTCCGTTCGCGTATCCGGGCTGGCAATGGGCACGCCGTTGTAGTTCACCGCATAGGAAACCAGCGGCCAGCCATAGTTCTTGCCCGGCTCGATCAGATTGAGCTCATCGCCGCCGCGCGGCCCATGCTCAAGCTCCCAAAGACGCCCATCCGGCGCGAATGCCAGGCCGTAGGGCGTGCGATGCCCCGTGGACCAGGTCTCGGACGGCGTCAGATTCGGACCATCAAAGACAAACGTGCGCAACACCGGCGCGGTCTTGGCGGCTTCGGTGTCCTTGGGCGGATCGATCACAGGAACCGACGTTGCGCCGGTCTGCCCCTGCATCGGATTGCCGGGCGCGGGCTTGCCGTCCAAGGTCAGCCGCAGGATCTTGCCGGCCGGCTGATTCGGGTCCTGGGCAGGCGTGAAGCGCTGGCGGTCCCCGGCCGTGAGGAACAGAAACTTCTGGTCCGGCGAAAAAGCCACGGCGGCACCCACCTGCCCGCCCTTGCCCTTGACGGGGTCGCGCCAGATGACCTTGAGGTCTTCCAGCGCAGCGGTGCCGGCACCGATCCTGAGCGTGGCGCGCGCGAGCGCCAGGCTCGACGTGCCGCGGATTTCTCCGGGCTCCGAATAGGTCAGGTAGATGGCCCCGTCGCTCGCGTACGAAGGGGCCAGGTAGACGCCGAGCAGGCCGTTCTGGTTTTCATGCAGCACGGGCGGCACGCCGGTGACTTCGAGCTTTTGCCCGTCCTGGGCCGCGAGAAACAGCTTGCCAACCTTCTCGGTGACCAGCATGCGCCCGTCCGGCATGAAGGCGATGCGCCAGGGCAGATCGAATTGCGCGACCTTGCTGACCTTGAACGGAGGCGATGCAGTGGCAGGCAGCGTTCCCGCATTGATCTGCGCCAACACAGGGGTTGCAACCATGAGCAACCAGGGGATGAGTCCAGACTTCGGCAATCGCATGCTTTGCTCCGCAGTGGGGGACGGGACAGTATCCGCGCATCACCGCCGCACCGCAGAATGCACCGCCCAATTCCGGGCTATCTGCGCGGCAAGCCTGAAGTTGCGTTCAGCCGCGTTCAGCCTCGCTCACCCAGCGGATGCTGGCATGGCCGCCGGGTCCATCCACAGTGCCGCCCACATGTGTCCATCAGGATCGGCCAGATCGCGCGTGTACATGAAGCCGTGGTCCTCCATCGGATTCACGTCGGCCTGCCCGCCATGGGCCGCAGCGGCCTCGTTCATCGCATCGACGGCGGCGCGGCTCTCAAGGGCCAGGGACAGCATCAACCCGCAGGAGCCGGCCGGCGGCAACGGGCGCTGGGTGAAGGTGCGCCACTTGGCATGCGTGACCAGCATGACCTGGATCGCCTCGCTCCAGACCATGGCGGAACCATCCTCACTGCTGAACTGCGGGTTCTGGCTGAAGCCCAGCGCCTTGTAGAAGGCGGTGGAGGCGTCGAGGTCGGTCACGGGGAGGCTGATGAAGAGGGACTTGGTCATGCTTGGCTCCTTGGGGTGGGGCTGCAGTTCTGGTGGGTGCAGGACGGCTCGGTCAGAACATCCATCATGCAGCATCTGCACTCCGGATGCTGCGCCCTTAATTGGAAGATCCATTGATTTGCTGAAGCTCAAGTTGCCTGGCCGCACTGGCTTCAAGGTTTGCGCGCTCCGCATCCAAATACCGATAAATGCTCTTGAGGTCAGTGATTTTCTTTTTGATTTCCGCCATCTTCCTTTCAATCAGTCTTGCACCCCCGGCGCAATCTATTGACTTGTTTCTCTGAGCATTCAGAATTTCGCCTATTTCCCCAAGAGAAAAACCCATGCTTTGTGCCCGCTGGATAAAGTCCAGGTCTTGCAGGGTTTGCGGTGTGTAAACGCGATAATTGTTGGTTCGCCGCAAGGGTGAAATAAGACCGATTTTCTCGTAATAGCGCAAGGTATGGCGCGTGGCGCCGCTGCGGACCTCAAGTTCTCCGATATTCATGGAAAAAATCGCTTGACTGTAGAGTTGAGTCGACAGTCTACACTTGGTTTTTTCATCGTGCCAAGGAGCAGAAAAATGAGCGTGGAGTGCTTTGTTACGGGAGGGTCGGGCTTCATCGGTCAGCATTTGCTGTCGTACCTGAGCGCGAAAGGTCACACCATTCGGGTGCTGATGCGTCGCCCGGAGCGCCTCGCTGAACTGCGCCAGCAGGTCGATGGTTTGGGGGGCGTTGCAGCCCGCGTCTTTGCCGTAGCCGGCGATCTGGAGCAAGAAAACCTTGGTCTGAGCCTTGCGGATAGAGAGGTCCTTCGGCAGGCCAAGGTCGTATTCCATCTGGGAGCCCACTTCGCCTGGGGCCTGTCGATGGAGCAGGCACGTGCAGTGAATGTGGAAGGGGCAAGGCGTGTGGCGCAGTTGGCGGCCGAACAAGAGAGCCGGTTGGTGATGATCGGCGGCTACATGCTGAAAAACAATGAACATCTGCAACGCATCGGGATTGATCCCGGCCATCCGGAGTTGACGGATTGGCCTGCCATCTATCGCCAAGTCGGTGCTTACGAGGCGAGCAAACTGGAGGCGCATTTCGCGACCCTCGGCTTCATGAATGCCAAGGGTGGAGAGATGACCGTTGTACACCCCGCCACGGTTTGCGGTCATAGCCGCACGGGGCATATCGCGGACGGCCAGCCGCTGGTGGATCTGATACGCAATCTGGTGCAGGGAAAGCTGGCTGCAGTACCCGGTACTGCCGCGCACTGGTTGCCACTGGTCACTGTGGATTATTTGGTCGAGTTGCTGGCGGCTTGCGCCTTTGATCCTTCCATGGTGGGCCAGGAACTGCTGGCCCTCGATGCCCAGAGCCCTGGCTTGCAGGAACTTCTCACGCAGGTGGCACAACCTCTTGGGCTGAAGGCGCCCGTGCATCATATTCCGCTGAGATTGCTTAAATGGCTTCTGGGTATTCGTCCGATTGCGAGGTTTTTGAATACCAGCGCCGAGGCCCTGGATTTTATCCAGACAACCCGTTTTGACACGACGGAAGTGGAGCAATTTGCCCAAAGGCACGGAATCACAAAGCCGGATATGCGCCAGTCATTGAGGAATACTGCAATATATGTCAACTCATATTGCATTCCAAAAGGCAAGGCCCGTCGACTTGCCCCTCCACTGCACAGAACATCATAATCACCGCTTTCAATGGTGCCCGGGTTGCCGCTGCGCACCAATATCAAGGAGCTCGTTTCAGTGAATCAACCAACCCATCCACGCATCGCGGTGCTGGGGCCCGGGGCAATCGGGACAACGGTTGCTGCTGCGCTGCATGAAGTCGGTCGCACGCCGTTGCTGTGCGGTCGTACGCCGCGCGACAGCCTGACGCTGCACGGCAGCGGTCTTCGCATAGTGGTTCCCGGCCCGGTCAGAACTGATCCGGCCCAGGTCGAAGGTCCGGCGGCCCTTGTTTTTCTCGCGGTCAAGGCGACTCAAACTGCTGCGGTTGCGCATTGGCTGGCGGCGTTGAGCGGTCCGCAAACCGTCGTGTGTGTCCTGCAAAACGGGGTTGAGCAGGTGGAGAGTGTCACCCCGCTGTGCCCGCAGGGGCGAATCGTTCCCGCAGTCGTGTGGTTCCCAGCACAGGCGCAACCCGACGGGTCGGTGCTCCTGCGCAGCGACGCCCGGATCAGCCTGCCTGACGAGGCCGCTGCCCTCGTGGTTGCACAGGCACTGCAAGGCACCCGATGCTCGGTAGACCTGGTTTCGAATTTCAAATCCCTGGCGTGGCAAAAGCTGCTGCAGAACGCAGCGGCCGGGCTCATGGCACTCACGCATCGCCGCTCAGGCATGTTCGGCCGGCACGACATTTCGACACTCACTCTGGACTATTTGAGGGAGTGCCTGGCCGTGGCACGAGCCGAAGGTGCTGAACTGGGCGATGAGGTCCCGCAGGCGATCCTCGACAAGTTCCAGGCATTTCCGGCCGACCTGGGCACGTCCATACTGGCGGATCGCGAAGCAGGCCGGCCGCTCGAATGGGATATCCGCAACGGTGTCATCGCGCGCCGAGGCCGGGCGCGCGGAGTTCCGACACCGATTGGTGATGTCCTGGTGCCGCTTCTCGCCGCAGCGAGCGACGGCCCCGGCTGATCATTCGTGCCTTGACCACAAAGCCCGCCATCGCAAAAGCAAGGCTTCAGCCCATGAACCCCAGATCGATGGGGTACGCCGAGCCGCCGAAGTTGCCGATGTGCGGCAGCACCCCCGCCAGCTCGGTATTGGCCACGCCGAACCAGCGCGCCAGGGTGGCGGCGTACTGGTCCACGGCGGTGCTGGGCAACAGGCGCCCCTGGCCGACGTGCCACTGGTCTTCGCTGCCGCTGCCGTTGCCCACGCTGATGGGCGGTGGCGCGCCATAGAAGGACGCGCCACGCACCGCGCCGCCCACGACGAAGTGGTGGCTGCCCCAGCCATGGTCCGAGCCGTCGCCGTTGGAAGTCAGCGTGCGGCCGAAGTCCGACGCGGTGAAGGCCGTGACCTTGTCGGCCACGCCGAGCTCGGCCGTGGCGTTGTAGAAGGCCGTCATGGCGCTGCTTACCTTGTCGAGCAGCTGCGGCTGGTTGGCGATCAGGTTGTCGTGCAGGTCGAACCCGCCCAGCGAGACGAAGAACACCTGTCGGCGCGTGCCCAGCGCGTTGCGTCCGGCGATGAGCCGGGCCACCACCTTGAGCTGGTCGGCCAGCGGGTTGCTGGCAGGGAAGGCGGTGGACAGGCTGCCGCTGGAGAGGGCCGAAGAGATCTGCCCCTCGGCACTGATGGAGCGCTGCGTGACGCGGGCGTACTCGGCCTCCATTGCATGGCTGCCGGCCGTCTGCACCAGCTCGCTCAGCAGGCCGCGCACGGCGGTCGATCCATAGACGTTGGCGCCCTTGACGGCGTTGATGGGCACGGCGCCGCCCGGGCTGATCTGGTACTGCAGCGCCTGGTCGCCCGAGAGAAACACGGCGTTGCCCGTGGCCGAGATGCAGGTGAAGAGCGACGTGGCGTTGGACGACAGCGCCAGGTCGCCCAGGTTGCCGCCCCAGCCCACGGTGGAGCCTTCGGCGCCCTGCGACTGCCAGACCGACTGCTGGTCGTTGTGCGAGAAAAGCTTGGGCGGCAGCGGGTAGCTGCGCCGGTCGCCGGTGGCATATTGGGCCCGCGTGAGCGGCACCAGCAGCGGGCCGACGTTCAGCTGCACCGCCGCGCGGCCCGCGTTGAAGAGGCCGGCCAGGCCCGTCATGGACGGGTGCAGCGCGTACTGCATGCCACCGGCCAGCGCCGTGCGGGGTTGCAGCAGCGTATTGCCCAGCGCGGCGCGGGCCAGGGCAATGCCACCGGCCGTGCCATCGCTGTTGCCGCCGCGGATGATGGAGTACTGCCCGTAGCGGGTGCTGTCGTAGGGCACGACGGTGTTGGCGTAGTCGCAGCCGCCGTAGAGGAAGACGCAGACCAGCGCCTTGTAGTCGTTCGCCTCGAAGGCGGCGGCCTCGCCCAGCGCGGCAAGATTCAGGGCGAAGGGCAGGGCGGTGCCGGCGGCGGCCAGTTGCGTGCTGCGGCGCAGGAATGCGCGGCGCGTGTGGCGGGCGGGGTCGATGAAATTCATGGCGATATCGCTTTGCTTTGCAGACGTTCGGTCACTTCTGCACCAGATATTCGGGACTGGCCATCACCAGCAGCACGGCGGCTGCCACGCGGTTGAGCTGGGTGGCGGCGTTGCTGGTGGCCGTCACCGGCGTGGCATTGAGCGCTGCCACGATGCGCGCCTGTGTGGCGGCCGATACCTGCCCTGCCGACAGCAGCAGCGCCACCTTGCGCACCAGCGCGGCGGCGTCGGCCACCAGGGGCAGCAGGTTGGCGTAGCTGCAGGTGATGTCGAAGCCGTTGGCTGCGCTGCTGCCGCCCTGGGGCAGGTCAGGCGCGTTCACGTAGTAGCCGAAGCGGATCACGTTCTGCATGAAGTTCAGGTAGCCGCTCACGCTGGTTTCGGTGACGATCTGGAACTCCGGCGCCACCTGGCCCGTCGTGGCCAGGGGGGTGGAGGGCGGCACGTAGCCCGGGCGGAAGAAGTTGAACACCGAGCCCGAGCGCAGCGGGCTCTGGCCCAGGCGGGTGGCCGGGTCGCTCAGGTTGTCGATCTTCCAGGTGCCGCGTGCCGACCGCAGACCGAAGGTGCGGCCCCATTGCACGAAGCGCACCATGGGCTCGCGCAGGCGGCCGTACTGGGGGCTGGCAAGCCCTGCCGCGCCGCGCGCCTCCGGGTCCAGCAGCACGGTGGCGATCACGGCGCGCAGGTCGCCCCGCGTGCCGCTGCCGTTGTCGGCGAAGGCGGCGGCCACGCGCCCCACATAGGCGGGGCTGGGGTTGCTGGTGACCAGACGCTGGATCAGCTGTCGCCCGATGAAGGGCCCGACATTGGGGTGGTTGAACAGCGTGTCCAGCGCCGCCTTCAGCGCCGCTGGCCCCGACGTGCCCGCAGCCACGGTGGTGCCCAGGAAAGTGGCGGCCAGCGTGGAATGGCGCGCGGCGTTGAAGGCCATGGGCAGCAGCGCCTGCTGCAGCCCCGTCACCGTGCTGCCGCTCAGGTTGGTGGGCTGGTTCTTGCTGGTGTCGTAGTCGTAGCCGGTGAAGACGCGCGCCAGATTGCTCACGTCGGCTGCCGAATAGGTGTCGATGCGGTTGCCGCTGCCGTCGCGCTGCTCGGTGCCGTCGGGGTTGAGGCGGTAGAGGCCGATGGTGAACAGCTGCATCACCTCGCGGGCGTAGTTCTCGTCGGGCTGGCGGCCGCTGCGGGCGTCTTCCTTCTGGTTGCCGCGCGTGCTCAGGTAGATGCCCATGGCCGGGCTGAGCGTGACGGCCTCCAGCAGCGTGCGGAAGTTGCCGAAGGCGTGCTGGTTCAGCAGATCCCAGTAGCCGGAGGCCAGGAAAATGCTCCAGGGCTGCTCCAGCCCGGTGGTGGAGACCACCATGATCTCCGACAGCGCCAATGCCACACGCTTGCGCACCGCGTCGCGCTCCGTGAAAAGCTGGCTCCAGAGCATGAAGTCGGAGGGATACGAAACGTTGTCGTAGCGCGTGCCAGCCTCTGCCACGCCGTAGCCGCGCTGCATCAGCCAGGCCGTGCCCGTGGTGTCCACGGGCAGCGCGAACTGCTCGGCCAGCCAGGGGCCGTAGCCCTTGGCGCGCAGCGCTGCGATCTCCTCGTCAGTGGCCGAGAACTGCGCCTGCAGCAGGAAACGCGCGGCTTCTTCGTCGCTGGCGGGGGTGGCCGTGGTGCCCGTACCGGGACCGGTTCCGCCACCAGGGCCGGTGCCCGTGCCGCCGTTGCCCCCATTGCCGGTACCGGGTGCCGTATCGCCCCCACCGCCTCCGCAGGCCACCAGCAGCGCGGCCGCCAGGGAGGCGGCCATGGCGGGGGGCATCAAGGAACTCTTGGCTTCGTGGCTGAGGTGGTTTGGCTCTGCGCAGGCCGGGTAGGAGTTCGCGGGCGCGCGGTCGGGCGGCTGCAGCGTGGAGGCTGCAGCCTGTGATGTGGGGTGCATTGCGGGCTTTCAGGCGGCGGCCGGGGCGGGGTGACGGACTGCCCCGCTCCTCGGCGCGTGGCGCAGAGTGTTCCAAGGATTTCGGATGTGAGCGGACACTTTGCAGTCCTAAAGCGTGTCAAGATGTTATGCGTTGCAGGGGCGGCATGCAGAAACACGGCGTTGGGCCAAGACGCATGGGTCTCGCCCGGGGGCCGTCGCCGGTTGACGCGTCTTTTGCCATCCATGGCTTCAACCCCCCCGCTGGCCGTCCTCTCGCACATGCTGGCAATGGCCCAGCATGCCTCCTGTTCTTTTTCAGTGACCAACGTGTGCGCTGCGGTCTTGAAATCGCCAACTTTAAAATGCCCCCCATGACTCCTCCCTCGGCTTCCCCCCATTCCTTCGACAAACTTGCGCTTTCGCCGGCAACGCTCGCCAATCTTGAGCGGCTCGGCTACCTTGAAATGACGGCGATCCAGCTCGCCAGCCTGCCCCCTGCGCTTGAAGGCAAGGATGTGATCGCTCAGGCCAAGACCGGCAGCGGCAAGACCGCGGCCTTTGCCCTGGCGCTGCTGGCCAAGCTGGATACGCGCAATTTCTCGGTGCAAGGCCTGGTGCTCTGCCCCACCCGCGAGCTGGCCGATCAGGTGACGACCGAGATTCGCCGCCTGGCGCGTGCGGAAGACAACGTCAAGGTGGTGACCCTGTCCGGCGGCGTTCCGCTGCGCGGCCAGAACGCGAGCCTGGAGAACGGCGCGCACGTGATCGTCGGCACGCCCGGCCGTGTGATCGATCACCTGGATCGGGGCAATCTGAACCTTGATTCGCTGAACACCTTGGTGCTCGACGAAGCGGATCGCATGCTCGACATGGGTTTCGTCGATGACATCGCCAAAGTCGCCAAGCAGTGCCCCCCACAGCGCCAGACCTTGCTGTTCTCCGCCACCTACCCTGAAGGCATCGCCAAGCTGGCCGCGCGCTTCATGCGTGACCCGGTCACGGTCAAGGTCGCCGCGCAGCACAGCGGCGAGCAGATCGAGCAGCGCTGGTACGAGGTGGACAAGGAAGAGCGCTTGCCTTCGGTGGTTCGCCTGCTGGAGCATTTCCGGCCCGAGAGCACGCTGGCCTTCTGCAATACCAAGGCGCGCTGCCGGGCCCTTGCCGAGCTGCTGCAGGCCCAGGGCTACAGCGCGCTGGAGCTGCACGGCGATCTGGAGCAGCGTGATCGTGACCAGGTGCTGGTGCGCTTCGTGAACGGCAGCTGCTCCGTGCTGGTCGCCACCGATGTGGCGGCTCGCGGGCTCGATGTGACCAATCTGGGCGCCGTCATCAACGTGGACATCACGCCCGACCCTGAAGTGCACGTGCACCGCATCGGCCGCACAGGCCGCGCCGGCCAGAAAGGTTTGGCCCTGAGTCTTGCGACGATGGACGAAATGGGCGCGGTCGGTAACATCGAACAGATGCAGGGCAGCCCATCCGTCTGGTACCCGCTGGACGAACTGACACCGGCTCCCGGCGGCCGGCTCCTGCCATCCAAGGCCACCATCCACATCAATGCCAGCCGCAAGGACAAGATCCGCCCGGGCGACGTGCTGGGCGCGCTCACCGCAGACCTGGGCTACACCCGCGAGCAAGTGGGCAAGATCGACATCAACGAGTTCGCAACCTATGTGGCCGTGGACCGCAAGATTGCCCATGACGTGGTTGCCCGGCTCAATAGCGGGAAGATCAAGGGGCGAACGGTGAAGGCGCGCTTGCTCAAGGATTGAGGGGTTTCAGGCGCATCAGTCGGCGTGCGAATGTCTGCACTTGGCTGAACGCGCTCCGCCCCTTCAAGCGGCCCTGCCTAACCCGCAGGCCCCCTCATGACCGCCCTGGCCTGCACCGCCTCAACAGCCCCCTTCCGCGCCTCCCGCTGCGCCTGTGTACGGGCCGCCAAACCCGTGTCCCCGGGGGAACGACGAAGTACTATCCGAAACCTGGGCGCCTACCCAGCCACCACTCCCCAATCCCAACCCGTCCGGCCGATTTTTCCGAAGCCGGGGACAATACCGGGTTCGCGGGTTTTTCCGGCTTGACTTGAGTCAAGGTCGGATACGCCCGCGCAAAGACGCTGCCCAGGTGCTGAGCCGGATGCAGAAAACCCAAGATCGGACGGCAGCAGGACTGCCGAGATGGCGCAGGTGCATGTGATGGAGAGGGATTGGTGGACAAAGGCCTGGTGCGGGGGCAGAGGCCGGCCCGTGAAGCGTGATGCCCGCCTGGTGGCCTGGTTGCTGGCGGTGGTGTTCGTGTCGGTTTCTGCGGCCACGGTCTGGCAATTGGTGGCGGCGCGCCAGCGCACGCTGGCCGAGGTCGATACCAGCAACCGCAACCTGGCCCAGACACTGAACACCTATGCCGAGGGCGTGATCACCCAAAGCTCCATGCTGCTGCTGGGCATTGCCGAGCGGCTGGAGGTGGATGGCACCAGCCCCGTGCTCCTGGAGCGGGTGCTGTATCTGGTCAACCGGCAGGAGCATCTGCTGAACCAGCTCAACGAGTTGCTGATCGTGGATGCGCAGGGCCATTGGCTGATGTCGTCCAAGGGGGCGTTCCCCGAAGGATCGGAAAGCTCCGGCCGGGACTACTTCACGCACCACCGTGACGACGCATCGTCAGGCATCTACATCGGGCCGCCGATCCGCAGCCGCTCCACGGGCGAATGGGTGATCACCATCAGCCGGCGCTATACGGACGCCGAGGGCCAGTTTGCAGGCGCGGTGGTGGTGGCGCTGGGTGTGGAGAATTTCCTGCGGCTGTTCGGCAAGATCGATATCGGCGAGAAGGGGGCCATTGCGCTGAGCACGCCGGGCGGGCAGTTGCTGGTGCGCCACCCGTTCCGCGAGCAGGACCTGGGGCGGGACTTCTCGCAGTCGCCCAATTTCCTGCGCCACTACGTGGGGGCGATGTCGGGCACGGCGTCGTTCCGCTCGGCCCTGGATGGCACGGAAAGAATCTACGCCTTCCTGCGCAGCGAGCGCTATCCGCTGGTGACCACGGTGGCCCTGGGCCGCGATGAGGCGTTGAGCTCCTGGCGGCGCCAGGCGCTGCTGACGCTGGCCGTGGTGCTGGGGCTGTTTCTGGCGATTGCGTTGATCGGCTGGCGCCTGACGGCCGCGATGCGGCTGCGTTCGCGCGCCGAATGCTCCCTGGTCAGCGCGCGCGAGGAATTGCTGGACGCCAATCGCCGGCTGGAAGTGCTGGCCGCCCAGGACCAGTTGACGGGCCTGGCCAACCGCCGCCGCTTTGACGAGGTGCTGGAGCGCGAGGCCCGTCGCGCTGCGCGCGAGGGCACGCCGCTGTCGCTGCTGCTGATCGACCTGGACTACTTCAAGGGCTACAACGATGCCTACGGCCATGTGGCGGGCGATGCCTGCCTGCAGGCCGTGTGCAGCGCGCTGGCCCAGGCGGTGCAGCGGCCCGGCGACATGGCGGCGCGCTATGGCGGGGAAGAGCTGGCCGTGGTGCTGCCCAATACCGACAAGGCCGGCGCGCAGCAGGTGGCCGAGCGGCTGCGCGCGCGCATCGAGGGCCTGGCCCTGGATCACCGCATCAGCCGCTTTGGCCATGTGACTGCCAGCATTGGCGTGGCCACGACGCAGGGTGATGAGGCTGGCGCGACCCAAGGCGCGACACCAGGCTCCACCCAAGATGCCGCCGTGGCGCTGGTGGAGGCGGCCGACCGTGCGCTGTACCGCGCCAAGGCCGCAGGGCGCAACTGCGTGCAGGGCTGAATGGGCTTGGGTCTGCGCGCGCTCAGTCCGTAGGCGAGCGGTGGGCCACCACCTGCTGCTTGAGGTCGCCCAGCGCCTGGTACAGGGCGTTGCGGCTGGCCTGCGGCATGTCGCCGAACATGCCCATGACCCAGGATTCATGCGCCTTGGCCATGCGCGCAAAGGTCTTGCGGCCCAGCGGGGTGAGGTGCAGCACGGAGCTGCGCCGGTCGGACTCCACCTTGGTGCGCACCACCAGGCCTTCTTTCTCCAACTGGTCAGTGATGCCGGTGATGTTGCCGTTGGTCACCATCATGTGGCGCGACAGCTCGCCCATCTTCATGCCCTCGGGCGCGCGCTGCAGCTGGGCCATGAGGTCGAAGCGGGGCAGGGTGGTGTCGAATTCGCTGCGCAGGCGGTTGCGGATCTCGCCTTCGATGAGGTTGCAGCAGGTGAGCATGCGCAGCCACAGGCGCAGCGCATGGTGGTCGTCGGGCGCGGCGCGCGACTCCAGGTCGGGAGCGTGGGTCATGGCTGGTTCTGCGGTGTGGGGGCGTTCAAGCCCATCTGCGCGAGGATGGCGCGCGTCAGCGGGCTGGCCGGGTCGTTCAGGGTGAGCACGATGTCGAAATGGTTGGTGCCGGGCATGGCCACGTACTGGCCGGAGGATGGGCCGGGGCCACGGCGCTGGTTCCAGGCGGCCAGGTAGTCGTCGCTCTGGCGCTTGAATTCATCGGTCTCGCTCTCGCCGTAGCTGACGATGAGCGGGCAGGCCGCGCCGTGCGGCAGGAGAGCGGGGCTGTTGCGAATGGCGTCCTGCTCGCTCAGGCGCATCCATTCGTTGATGTGGGTGTACACCAGCGGGCGCAGGTCGAACAGGCCCGACAGCGGTGCGGCGCCGCGCACCACGTCCTCGGGCACGCCGTAGTCCGCATGCCAGCCGGCGGCCAGCAGCATGCCCGCCAGGTGGCCGCCGGCCGAGCTGCCGCAGACATGGATGCGGCCCGGGTCGCCGCCGTAGCGGGCGATGTGGGCATGCACCCAGGCCAGGGCGCGGCGTGTCTGGTCCACGATGCGGTCCAGCGTGACGGCGGGCGCCAGCGAGTAGTTCAGGGCCACCACCACGGCGCCGGCGCGCGTGAAGGTGGGAGCCATGCCGCTGGAGTCGTCCTTGGACAGCAGCCGCCAGTACCCGCCGTGGATGAAGAAGAGCACAGGGGCGCCTGCCGCCCCGGTTGCTGCCGGGAAAATGTCCAGCAGCTCATCGGCATGCTCGCCGTAGGCCACGTTCAGCGCGCAGGGCAGGCTCTGGCGCGCGGCCCGGCTGTCGTCGGCATAGGCCTTGATGATGGGGGTGATGTCAGGTACCGTCGCGCGGGCGTTGTACTGGACATCGAGTCCGGCGCGGTCGTAGTGACGGTAGAGTGCGGGCATTGGAACGGAGATGGCGCGAAATGGTTTGTATGGCAGGTATTGGTACAAGTCCCAGACTTGTTCTGCAAAATACTTTAAACCTAAACTAAGACCCGCGCCAACCGTTCCAGCCCTTACAGAGTTTCCCGTCCAGCGTGACGGAAGACTGCCTCACCACCGATTGCCATCCGCGCGGCCCGCGCAAGGAGCACAGCAGCATGCGTTTCCTCACCCCCTTCCTGGCCGCAGCGGCCCTGGCCCCTGCCTTTGTTCCCGCGCTTGCGCAGGCGGACACCATCAAGGTCGGTATCGCCAACGATATTTCCGGGCCGTTTGCCGCGCTGGGCGCCGAGGCGCGTGACGGCTTCAACCTCGCCATCAAGCAGCTGGGCAGCAAGCTGGGCGGCCAGCCGGCCGAGTTCCTGCAGACCGACATGGGCGGCAATCCCGACCAGGCGCGCCAGCTGGTCACGCGCTACATACAGCGCGACAAGGTGGATTTCTTCACCGGCCCCATCGGCTCCAACGTGGCCCTGGCCGTGGGCCCGGCGCTGTTCGGCGCCAAGGTGCCCTACCTGTCCAACAACCCCGGCCCCAGCCAGTTCGCGGGCGCGCAGTGCAATGCGTTCTGGTTCGGCACCTCCTACCAGAACGATGCCTTCCACGAGGCAGCCGGCAAGCTGGCCGCCGACCGTGGCTTCAAGAAGATGTTCATCATGGCGCCCGACTATCCGGCCGGCAAGGATGCGCTGGTCGGCTTCAAGCGCGGCTACAAGACCGCGCCCGGCGAAGAGGTCTACACCAAGCTGGGCCAGATCGACTACGCGGCCGAGCTGGCCCAGATCCGCGCGGCCAAGCCCGATGCGGTCTACATCTTCCTGCCGGGCGGCATGGGCATCAACTTCGTCAAGCAGTTCGTGTCCACGGGGCTGTCGCAAAGCGTCAAGCTGATCGGCCCGGGCTTCTCGGCCGACGAGGACGTGATCCAGGCCGTGGGCGAGCCCATGCTGGGCATGGTCAATACCGCGCAGTGGGCGCATGACCTGGACGTGCCGCAGAACAAGGCCTTTGTCGAGGCCTTCCGCAAGGAGTACAAGGGCCGCAACCCCTCGGTCTACGCGGCCCAGGCGTATGACGTGATCATGGCCATGGATGCGGCGGTCAAGCAATCCGGCGGCAAGGCCTCGGACCGCCAGGCCATTGTCAAGGCGCTGGAGAAGGCCGACTACGCCTCGGTGCGCGGCCCCTTCACGTACGGCAAGAACCACTATCCCATCCAGGCCTACTACCAGCGCGTGATCGAGAAGGACGGCAGCGGCCGCATCACCAACAAGCTGGTGGGCAAGGTGTTCGATAAATATCAAGACGTCTACGTCAACGACTGCAAGATGTGACCCCGCCGCCGCGCCCCCGTCGGGCGCGGCGTGCCTTGATCTTGATTTTCATAGCCGGATGATTTGTTGACCGCGTGCGGGCCACTGCGCCTGCGGCAGGGGGCGTGTGGATGACGTGGACGCTGCTCTTGGAGCAATTGCTGAATGGCCTGCAGTTCGGGCTGATGCTGTTTCTGATCGCGGCCGGGCTGACCCTGGTGTTCGGCATCATGGACATCATGAACCTGGCCCATGGCTCGCTGTACATGGCGGGCGCCTATGTGGCGGCCGAGACCATGCAGCGCACGGGCTCGTTCACCGCGGCCGTGCTGGTGGC
The DNA here is from genome assembly GCF_052692095.1 of Delftia sp. NA_296.1. NCBI lineage: Bacteria > Pseudomonadati > Pseudomonadota > Betaproteobacteria > Burkholderiales > Comamonadaceae > Delftia > Delftia sp. NA_296.1. The sequence goes on from NZ_JBQZGF010000012.1 coordinate 211,464, forward strand.
GGCCGTGGCCACGGCCGCGGCGGGTGTGGTGCTGGAGCTGGTGCTGATACGCCGCCTTGCCGTGCGTGACCATCTGGCCCAGGTGCTGGGCAGCTATGCCGTCATCCTCATTGCCAATGACCTGGTCAAGATGGTCTGGGGCCCGGCGCCGGTGATGCTCAACATGCCGGCCGCGCTGTCCGGGCCGGTGCAGCTGCTGCCCGATCTCATGTACCCGGCCTACCGGCTGATGATCATCGTCTTCGGCCTGGCCGCCGCGTTGGGCCTGTATTGGTTCGTGACGCGCACGCGCGCCGGCGTGCTGGTGCGGGCAGGCGCCTCCAACCGCCAGATGGCCACGCTGATGGGCGTGCGCGTGCCGCTGCTGTTCCTGGGCGTGTTCACGCTGGGCGCCATGCTGGCGGCGGTGGCGGGGGCGCTGCTGGGGCCCATCACCTCGGTGCAGGTCGGCATGGGGGAAGAGATCCTCATCCTGGTGCTGGTGTGCATCGTCATCGGCGGCATAGGCTCCATACGCGGTGCCCTGGTTGGCGCCTTGCTGGTGGGCATGGTGGATACGGCGGGGCGGGCCTTTCTGCCCATGCTGCTGCGCCAGGTGTTCTCCCCGGCCGTGGCATCCAGCGTGGGGCCCACGCTGGCGGCGATTTCCATCTATGTGCTGATGGCGGTGGTGCTGGTGTACCGGCCTTCCGGCCTTTTCCCCGCGCGAGGCTGAGCATGGAACACAGCACATTGCAAGGCAGGTTCCAGGCCCGGTTCTTCTGGACCGTGCTCGCGCTGCTGGCGCTGGCGGTGTTCCCGCTGGTGGCTCCGGCGCTGGGGCTGGACTTCTACATCTCCTTCGTGCGCCGCGTGCTGATCTACGCGCTGGCCGCCACCAGCCTGAACCTCATCCTGGGCTATGGCGGCATGGTGGCGCTGGGGCATGCGGCCTTCTTCGGTGCGGGGGCCTATGCGGTGGGCATCCTGGCGATGAACGGCGTGACCTCGGCCCTGGTGGCCTGGCCGGCCGCCGCGCTGCTGGCCGGGCTGCTGGCCGCCGCCACGGGCGCCGTGTCGCTGCGCACGCGCGGCGTGTACTTCATCATGATCACGCTGGCCTTTGCGCAGATGCTGTTCTACATCTTCATCTCCCTGCGCCAGTACGGCGGCGAGGACGGGCTGAACCTGCCCGGCCATTCCGTGCTGCCCGGGCTGGACCTGGGCCACGATGTCTCCTTCTACTACGTGGTGCTGGCGCTGTTCGCGGTGCTGATGGCCGTGTTCGGGCGGCTGGTGGATTCGCGCTTCGGCAAGGCGCTGCAGGGCGTGCGCGAGAACGAGTCGCGCATGGAGTCGCTGGGCTACCCGGTCTACCGCATCAAGCTGGCAGCCTTTGTGCTCAGCGGCGCCGTGGCCGGGCTGGCGGGCGCGCTGCTGGCCAACCACAACCTGTTCATCTCCCCCAGCCTCATGCACTGGACCCAGTCGGCCAACCTGCTGATCATGGTGCTGGTGGGGGGCGTGGGCCTGCGCTGGGGCGGCGTAGCCGGCGCCGTCGTCATGCTGACGCTGGAGGAAGTGCTGCGCATGTGGACCGAGTACTGGCACCTGCCGCTGGGCCTGCTGCTGCTGTGCGTGGTGTTCGGTGCGCCGCGCGGCCTGATGGGCCTGTGGCCCGCACGCGGGAGGCAGGCATGAGCGGCGCGGCCACACCTATCTCCATTCCCACTCCAGCCCTGGAGGCCAAGGGCCTGGTGCGCCGCTTTGGCGCGCTGCTGGCCACTGACCATGTCTCGCTGTCGCTGGCGCCTGGCGAGATCCATGCGCTGATCGGCCCCAATGGAGCGGGCAAGTCCACGCTCATCCATCTGCTGTCCGGCACGCTGGCGGCCGATGCGGGCGAACTGGTGCTGGCGGGGCGCGATGTGAGCGCGCTCAACGCCCACCAGCGCGTGGCGGCGGGGCTGTCGCGGTCGTTCCAGATCACCAACATCTTCAAGCAGTCCAGCGTGCTGGACAACCTGGTGCTGGCCGTACAGGCGCATGCGGGCAGCAGCTTCAGCTTCTGGCGCCCGCGCGCGGCCGAGACCGCGCTCTACGAGCAGGCCCGCGAGCTGGCGCGCGAATGCGCCATTGACGCCAGCCTGCTGCAACGCCCCGCAGGCACGCTGCCGCATGGCGAGCAGCGCAAGCTGGAATTCGCGCTGGCCCTGGCCGCGCGCCCCGGCGTGCTGCTGCTGGACGAGCCCATGGCTGGCATGGGGCCTGATGAAACACTGCGCCTGACCGAGCTGATCGAGTCCCTGCGCGGCCGTGCCGCCATGCTGCTGGTGGAGCACGACATGCAGGCCGTGTTTCGCCTGGCCGACCGCATCTCCGTGCTGGTCTACGGGCGCATCATCGCCACCGGCACGCCCGACGAGATACGTGGCAACGCCGATGTGCGCCAGGCCTACCTGGGAGACGAAGAAGTGAAGGAGGGCGCGTGATGCTCGAAATGCAGGCCGTGCAAAGCGGCTACGGACCCAGCCAGGTGCTGTTCGGCGTGGACCTCCGCATCGAGGCAGGCCAGGTCGTCACCCTGCTGGGCCGCAACGGCATGGGCAAGACCACGCTGCTTCGCACGCTGCTGGGCCAACTTCCGCTGCGCGCCGGCCGCATGGTGTTTGCCGGGCAGGACATCGCCGGCTGGGCCACCGACCGCATCGCCCGCGCCGGCGTGGCCATCGTGCCCGAAGGCCGCCAGTGCTTTCCCAATCTCACGGTGCGTGAGCACCTGACGGCCTTTGTGGCCCAGCGCAATTCGGGCAGCCCCGGCGCGGCAGAGCCCTGGACGCCCGAGCACGTGTTCGCGCTGTTCCCCCGCCTGCGCGAGCGCGCCTCCAACATGGGCAACCAGCTGTCAGGCGGCGAGCAGCAAATGCTGGCCATAGGCCGCGCCCTGGTCACCAACCCGCGCCTGTTGATCCTGGACGAAGCCACCGAGGGCCTGGCCCCCCGCATCCGCGAAGAGATCTGGTCCTGCCTGGCCCAGCTGCGTGCCGCCGGCCAGACCATCCTGGTCATCGACAAATACGTGGAGCGCCTGCTGGGCCTGGCTGACCGCCACCTCATCCTAGAGCGCGGCAAGGTCGTGTGGAGCGGAGACTCGGCCGCGCTGGATGGGGACAGAGCGCTGTGGGAACGGTATTTGGGAGTGTGAGCACGCGCAATGCATTCGCGGTTCAAGGCGAAATTCAAGGTGCGATGGAGGGTTGAATGGCATTGAAGATCAATGGGTGGCATGCCATTCAAATACATGTCTGTATCCAAGATGGGCAATTGCTTACATTTACAGGATGTATCTGGCCCTGCATTTGATTGCCCTATGGCCATCGGCTTGTCTATGATCCCCGCTCACCAAGAGCAGGGAGGCCGCCCGCAGGGCGGCGCGCACTATGACACGCCGAGTCACCATACACACGCCATTGGGCGAGCAGCTGCATTTCCGTGAATTGCGCGGCCAGGAAAACATCAGCCAGCTCTTCAGCCTCGATGTAGAAATGCTCAGCGAAAGCGAGAGCATCGATCCCAAGGCCCTATTGGGCAAAAACGCCACCATCGAAATAGAAACCCAGGGCGGCGGCAGGCGCTTCATCGACGGCATCGTCACCCGCTTTGGCATGCAGGGCCAGGACCACCGCCACTACGCCTACAAGGCGCGCCTGAGCCCCTGGCTGTGGCTGGCCACGCGCAAGAGCGACTTTCGCATCTTCCA
>NZ_JBQZGF010000013.1:0-144039 GCF_052692095.1 Delftia sp. NA_296.1
AGCGAATGCGGCTGGAGCGTTTGGTCCCGCCACCAGCGTGACCATCAAGGACCTGGTGCCTGCGGGTATCAGCATCACGGGCGTGCCGACCGGCGCAAACGTGGCCAGCGCGACCTGCACGCCCAATACCTTCCCCTTCGTGGGCAATGGCACGGCGATCCTGTCTTGCACGGTGAATTTCACTGCGGCAGTGGCGGCCGGTGGCAACACCAGCTTCAACCTGCCGGCTGTGCCGACGGCTGTGGGTTCGAGCACGAACACGGCTTCCTACGATCCGTCCGGCGGCATCAGCCCCGTCAATCCGACAGCCGGTTGCACGACAGACTGCGCTTCCACGCCGGTGACTCCGGTCACGCCGGGCACGCCTGCGCTGACGGTTACCAAGGCCAACCCGGGTAGCCTGGCTGTGGGCACGCCCTTCAACTACGCGTTCTCCGTGTCCAACGCTGCCAGTGCCTTCGGTCCCGCCACCAGCGTGACCATCAAGGATCTGGTGCCGGCAGGCATCAGCATCACGGGCGTGCCGACCGGCGCGAACGTGGCCAGCGCGACCTGCACGCCCAACACCTTCCCCTTCGTGGGCAATGGCACGGCGATCCTGTCTTGCACCGTGAACTTCACTGCGGCAGTGGCGGCCGGTGGCAACACCAGCTTCAACCTGCCGGCTGTGCCGACGGCGGTGGGTTCGAGCACGAACACAGCCTCGTACGATCCATCGGGCGGCATCAACCCCGTCAATCCGACGGCGGGTTGCACGACGGATTGCGCATCGACGCCTTCCACGCCGGTGACCCCTGGTACTCCTGCGCTGACGGTCACCAAGGCCAATCCCGGCAGCCTGGCTGTGGGCACGCCTTTCAACTACGCCTTCACGGTAGCGAATGCGGCTGGAGCGTTTGGTCCCGCCACCAGCGTGACCATCAAGGACCTGGTGCCGGCAGGCATCAGCATCACTGGTGTGCCGACCGGCGCAAACGTGGCCAGCGCGACCTGCACGCCCAACACCTTCCCGTTTGCGGGTAACGGCAGCTCCGTGCTGACGTGTACGGTGAGCTTCACCACGCCGGTGGCGGCTGGCAGCAACAGTAGCTTCAACCTGCCAGCTGTGCCGACGGCTGTGGGTTCGAGCACGAACACGGCCTCCTACGATCCGTCGGGCGGCATCAACCCCGTCAATCCGACGGCAGGGTGCACGACAGACTGCGCGTCGACACCCACCACACCGGTCACGCCTGGTACGCCTGCGCTGACGGTCACCAAAGCCAACCCCGGTAGCCTGGCGGTGGGCACGCCGTTCAACTACGCCTTCACGGTAGCGAATGCGGCTGGAGCGTTTGGCCCTGCCAACAGCGTGACCATCAAGGACCTGGTGCCTGCGGGCATCAGCATCACGGGCGTGCCGACTGGTGCAAACGTGGCCAGCGCGACCTGCACGCCCAACACCTTCCCGTTTGCGGGTAACGGCAGCTCCGTGCTGACGTGTACGGTGAACTTCACCACACCGGTGGCAGCGGGTGGCAGCACCAGCTTCAACCTGCCGGCTGTTCCGACGGCTGTGGGCTCGAGTACGAACACGGCCTCCTACGATCCGTCGGGTGGCATCAGCCCCGTCAATCCGACGGCGGGTTGCACGACGGATTGCGCATCGACGCCTTCCACGCCGGTGACCCCTGGTACTCCTGCGCTGACGGTCACCAAGGCCAACCCAGGCAGCCTGGCGGTGGGCACGCCTTTCAACTACGCCTTCACGGTGAATAACGCCGCCGGTGCCTTCGGCCCCGCAACCAGCGTGACTATCAAGGATCTGGTGCCTGCGGGCATCAGCATCACGGGAGTGCCGACCGGCGCGAACGTGGCCAGTGCGACCTGCACGCCCAACACCTTCCCGTTTGCGGGTAACGGCAGTTCCGTGCTGACGTGTACGGTGAACTTCACTGCGGCAGTGGCAGCGGGTGGCAGCACCAGCTTCAACCTGCCAGCTGTGCCGACGGCTGTGGGTTCGAGCACGAACACGGCTTCCTACGATCCGTCGGGCGGCATCAACCCCGTCAATCCGACGGCCGGTTGCACGACAGACTGCGCTTCCACGCCGGTGACTCCGGTCACGCCTGGCACGCCAGCGTTGACGGTCACCAAGGCCAACCCGGGTAGCCTGGCTGTGGGCACGCCGTTCAACTACGCCTTCACGGTAGCGAATGCGGCTGGAGCGTTTGGCCCTGCCAACAGCGTGACCATCAAGGACCTGGTGCCTGCGGGTATCAGCATCACGGGCGTGCCGACTGGCGCGAACGTGGCCAGTGCGACCTGCACGCCCAACACCTTCCCGTTTGCGGGTAACGGCAGCTCTGTGCTGACGTGTACGGTGAACTTCACTGCGGCAGTGGCGGCCGGTGGCAGCACCAGCTTCAACCTGCCGGCTGTGCCGACGGCTGTGGGTTCGAGCACGAACACGGCTTCCTACGATCCGTCTGGCGGCATCAACCCCGTCAATCCGACGGCAGGGTGCACTGTGAACTGTGCATCGACACCAGCAACGCCGGTCACTCCCAGCACGCAGGTGCCGGTGGCTCCGACGCTGACGGTTTCGCCGACCACGGTGGGAGGCTATCCGCAGATATCCGGCACCGGCACGCCGGGTTACACGATCACGGTGAAGGATGGCTCGACGACGCTGTGTACGGCAATCGTCGCGGCCGATCAGACGTGGAGCTGCACGCCAGGCGGCGGCTTGCCGACGCCGGGTCTGCATACGATCAGCGCGACCCAGACCAATCCTGGCAATGGCAATACCGGACCTGCCACAACGACTTCGCTCAACGTGCTCGGAACGACCTTCACGGGTCCGACAGCCACCGGGGCAGGCAACGCCACGGCGACCTTGAGCGGTGGTGGCGCGGGCTGCGGGTTCGATGTGTCGCAGTCGTCCTTCGTCGCGGCTGCGGCGGGTGCGCCGGGCCAGTTGAGCTTCCCGTACGGCAATGTGCACTTCGTGGCCCGGGGCTGTACGGCCAGCAGCTCGATAACGGTCAGCGTCACCTGGCCGGGTCCGGTGACCGGAATGGCGTACTGGAAGTTCGGTCCAGCGTCCGCAGGGGCGGCGGACTCCTGGTATCAGCCTCCGGGTGCGGTGGTGTCGGGCAATACGACCTCGGTGGTGGTCACTGATGGCGGCCAGGGTGATGATGATCGCGCAGCCAATGGCGTGATCGTGGATCCCAGCGGTCCGGCGCGTGTGGGTGCGGCACCGGATGCCACGCCGATCCCTGCGCTCGAACCTCGCATGCTCGCCATGGCCATGCTGCTGATGCTGGCCGCAGGCCTGTGGAATCTGCGCCGCAGACGCGGTTGACACACGGTTGAAGAGGAGCTGAACCATCGCCTGCCGAACCTGTTTCGGCAGGCGATTTCCATTGGGCGCAGGCACTGCATCCCGGCGGCTCAAGCCTGCCCGTAACCCCAGGCCGCCTTGCGGGCCTATCGCGCGTGCAACACGCCGTAAATGAGAACAATTTAGAATTTCTCGCTGATTGGTGCCTTCCGTCGACAAGTCCCGGCCAACGCCGCCCGGGGCCGATGCACAGGTGCCGCGCACTTTCATCTCTGCCCGCCTGCCTTCCATGCACCGTTCTGTCCTGATGTTCCGTTGCGCACCGCAATGGATTTCCGACCGACGTCGCCTGCTCGCCTGCTCCCCATGACTTTCAAGAAAATCTGGTTCCAGTTGCACTGGTTCGTCGGCATTACGGCCGGTACGGTGCTCATCGTCATCGGGCTGTCGGGCGCGGTGTTCTCGTTCCACGAGGAAATCCTGGGATGGATGAATCCCGGCACTGCCTCCGTGCCCGCGCGCGATGCCGCGCCGCTGGCGCCGCCGCAGATTGTGCAGGCGCTGCGCGAGGCCGGTGAGCAGCGCGTGGTCCAGCGCATCACCGTCTTTGCCGAGCCCGGCCGCTCGGCCCAGGTGGCCTTCAAGCCGCCGGCCGGCCAGCGCCGGGGCCAGACGGTCTTTTTCGATCCCTACACGGGCGCGCAGCTGCCTGAGCAGCACGGCACGGAGTTTTTCGAATGGGTGGAGCGCCTGCACCGCTGGCTGCTGCTGTCGCGCGATGACGGCAAGCCCATCACCGGCACGCTGGCCGGCCTGCTGCTGATGCTGTCGCTGTCGGGCCTGTACCTGCGCTGGCCGCGCCGGCCGCTGTCATGGCGCACCTGGCTGACCTTCGATCCGGCGCTCAAGGGCCGCTCCTTCCTCTGGGGCCTGCACTCGGTGGCGGGCACCTGGGCCCTGGTGGCCTATGTGGTGTTCACCTGCACCGGCATGTACTGGGCCTTTGGCGTGGTGCGCAGCACGGTGGATGGCTGGGCCGGCGTGCCGCCGCGTGTGGCCGCTGCCGCGGCGCCGTCCTCGAAATCCGGTGGCGGCCGGCCTGAGCCGGCTGGCGCGCAGCAGTCCATCGACATCGCGCCCGGCTGGGCCGCCTTCGAGCGCATCGCCCATGGCTGGCAGTTCGCCCAGCTGCGCCTGCCCGAGCGCGCGGGCCAGCCCCTGCAGATCAGCTGGCTGGATGCCGAAGCCTCTCATGAGCGCGCGCGCAACCAGATGGCCCTGCTGCCCGACGGCGCCGTGCAGCGCGACGAGCGCTATGCCGACCTGCCCACGGGCCGCCGCGCCGTGGGCGCCATCTACCCGCTGCACATGGGCACCTATTTCGGCATGCCGGGGCGCATCTTCATGACGCTGGCCTCGCTGATCATGCCCCTGTTCGCCATCACGGGCTGGATGCTCTACCTGGACCGCCGGCGCAAGGCGCGCGCCCTGGCCAAGGAGCGCCAGGCGCTGATGGCGGACCCGCCACCGTCCGCGCCTGCGGGCCAGGACACCGTGCTGGTCGCCTTTGCCAGCCAGGCCGGCCGCGCCGAGCGCCTGGCCGTGGCCACTGTGGCTGCGCTGCGCGGCGCAGGCATGGCGGCTAGCCTGCAATCCGTGGCGGCGCTGGATGCCGAGCAACTGCGCCACCACCGGCGCGTGCTCTTCGTGGCCAGCACCTTCGGCGAAGGTGACCCGCCCGATGCCGCACGCCGCTTTGCGCGCCTGCTGGGCGCGGCCTCGGGCTCGGCCCTGCCGCACCTGCAATACGGCCTGCTGGCGTTGGGCGACCGGCAGTACGCGGCCTTCTGCGGCTTTGGTCATGCGCTGGACCACCAACTGCGCCGCCTGGGCGCACAGCCCGTGTTTCCGCTGATCGAGATGGATGGCGAGCAACCCCAGGCCTGGAATGCCTGGCAGCAGGCGCTGGCTGGGCATTTCGGAGCCATGCCGCCTGCATCGGATGCGCTGCCTGCGTCCGCTGCAGGCCCGCTGGCCGATGCCACGGCCTTTGCCGCATGGCCGCTGCAGGCGCGCAGCCTGTGCAATGCGGGCAGCCAGGGCGCCGGTCTCTACGTGCTGGAACTGTCGCCGCCCGAAGGCGTGGCCCCGCTGTGGCGGGCTGGTGCGCTGGCCGAGGTGCTGCCACGCCATGGCGCAGCCACCGTGCAGGCCTGGTTGGCCGCCCAGGAATGCGACGGCTCTGCCACCGTGCAATGGCGCCAGCAGACCTGCACGCTGGGTGAGGCGCTGGCCGCCAGCGTGCTGCCGGCCCCGGGCGACATCGCCCCCGGCACCGCGCCCCAGGCCGTGGCCGATGCGCTGCGGCCGCTGCTGCCGCGCAGCTACTCGGTCGCCTCGCTGCCGCAGGACGGCCATGTGCGGCTGTTGGTGCGCCAGGCCCGCCATGACGGCGGCCTGGGCGTGGCGTCGGGCTGGCTGACGGCGCATGCGGCCCCGGGCACATCCGTGGCCATGAGACTGGTGGAAAACCGCGCCTTCGAGCCGCGTGAAGAGGCAGATGCCGAGCCCGATGCGCCGGCCATCTTCATCGGCAACGGCTCCGGCTATGCCGGCCTGCGCGGCCACCTGCTGGCGCGCATGCACGCAGGCCGTCACCGCAACTGGCTGCTGTTCGGCGAACGCCAGCGGGCCCATGACGGGTACTGCGAGGCCGAGGTCTCCGGCTGGCTGGCCGCAGGCAAGCTGCAGCGCGCCGACTTCATCTACTCCCGCGACCAGGCCCGGCGCCGCTACGTGCAGGACGCCCTGCGCGAAGCCGCCGAACCCCTGCGCGACTGGATCGCCGACGGCGCCGTGCTTTACGTCTGCGGCAGCGCCGACGGCATGGCCGCAGGCGTCGATGCCGCGCTGGCCGACATCCTGGGCGCTACCGCCGTCGAAGACCTGATCGTCGAAGGCCGTTACCGCAGGGATGTGTACTGAGGTGAAGCGCCGCGTCTTAATGCACAGCGCATGAAACTGGCGCGGCCCAAGTCAGGGACACCGAGCAAGGGCCGCCCCGCCGCGAGGGTGTCGTCCCCCTCCCGCGTAGCGAGAGAGGGGGAAGGCGCGTAAGCGCCTCAGGGGGTGATGTACTTCTCTTTCCCGAGATTGAGCATCAACCGGTTCGCCCAGCCGAACAGCGCGGCCGAGTGCAGCATGTCCAGGATTTCCTGGTCGGTGAGGCCGGCATCGCGCAGCGGCTGCAGCTGGGCGGCGCCAAAGCTGCCGGGCGCGCGCGTCAGGGCCAGCGAGGACTGGATGATGGCGCGTTCGCGCGCATTGGTGCCGGCCGTGTCGGGGTCATCGAACATCTGGGCCATGACATCGTTGCGCTTGGCCAACTGCTCGAAGCGCTGGGCGTGGACCGATGCGCAGTACACGCAGCCGTTGGAGCGCGAGACGGCCGTGGCCGCCACCTCGCGCTCGGCGCGCGACAGGCCGCCGGGCGCGTACATGATGGCGTTGAAGGCCTGCGAGCGCTCCGACAGCACGCGCGGCTGGCGGGCCAGCAGCAGGTAGAAGTCCGACGTGCGCGCCTTGGGGTGGCTCAGGTCCAGCACGGCCTGCTGCTCGGCCGTGGCCGTGGCGGGGTCGAGCACGGGCAGCCAGGACGTCCAGTCCAGCGTTTCGCTGGTGTAGCCGTTGCGGCGCAGCGGCTCGCCCGGTGGCGGCAGGTTGGCGGGGTGCACGAAGGGTGCGGCGGCGGCTTCGGCAGCCGGTGCGCTGGCCTGGCCGCCCAGCGCGTCCATGGCTTGCACGCCCGCGAACAGGCGCAATTGGTAGGCGATGAAGCCCACCAGCTGGGCCACCAGCACGGTGTCGTCGATGGACAGGCCGGACTCGGGCATGGCCAGCAGGGCGGCGCGGTCGCTCTCGGCCGGGTGCAGGGCCAGGGTGCGCACAAAGTGCAGGGCCGCATCCAGGCGCGCATTGCCGGTCTGGGCGCCGGGCTGGGCCAGCACGGTGCGCAGCGCGGGCGTCAGGGCATCGCCCAGGGATTCGGCACGCTGGCGGTATTCATCGGCCAGGGCCTGCACGCCGCTGACGCGGCATTGCTCGCTGGCCAGCACCAGGCGCTCGGCGCGCGACAGGCTGTCGGCCAGGCCGTCGCCCAGCAGCAGGTCCTCGCAGGCCTGGGTGGCAATGGCCACCTTGTCGCGCTGGCGGCGCGTGGCGAAAACGGGGGACTGGTCGGTCAGGCCGGCCAGGCGGTCGATGGTGTCGTTGGCGGTGGTCATGGGGTATCTCAGGTCTTGTCTGCCAGGGCCCGCACGCGGGCTTCGGGGTCGGCGGGCGTCCATTCGCTGCCGTCGAGCTCAGGCTCGGAATAGGACTGCAACTGGGCGTAGTGGTGTTCCAGGTCCTCGCGGTAGAACAGCGAGGCCAGGCCCTGGGCCAGCTTGCGCGCGCCGTCGCTGATGGCGGGGATATCGCCCGACACCGTGCCGTGCGACAGCGCGGCCGGATAGCAAAAGCAGTGCACATGGTCCAGGCCGGGCAGGGCGCCGGGCGTCTTTTCCTGGAACTCGAACAGCGGGCCCAGGTCGGGCGAGTCCGACAGTTCCTGGTCCTCGGCACCCGCCTCGGGCACGAAGCGGTCGCTCCAGATGCGCACATGGGGCGCCAGGTCGGCGAACTCGGGGCGCTGGCGCCAGTCGATGGCAAAGCCGGTGGAGACGATCAGGAAGTCCAGCACGAACACGCCGCGCGGCGTGTCCACGCGCAGCCGGTCTCCGTCCTGCTCCACCTTCTGCACGGCGCAGCCCAGGTTGAAGTGGGCGTTGGCATGGCGCGAGACGCGCAGCGTGCTGCCGTGCGGAGGTGGCACCTGCTGCACGTTGATGTAGTGGCGTATGCGCCATTTCCAGGCGTCGGGCAGCAGGAACTGGCCGTGCGTGAGGCCGGGCGTGCCCGAGCCCTTGGATTTGTTGATGCGCGGCAGGTCGCTGCGGCGCACCAGCAGGTCCACGCTGGCGGCGCCGTTCTCCAGCGCGGTGGCCGCGCTGTCCATGGCCGACGAGCCCGCGCCCACCACGCCCACGTGCAGGCCGGCCAGGCGGCGGTAGTCGAGCACGTCGGACGAATGCGCCCAGCGGCTGCGGTCCACACCCTGCATGAAGGCGGGGATCTGCGGGCCGCCCAGGCCGTCGCGGCCCGTGGCCAGCACCACGCGGCGCGCCAGCCAGGTGCGCGAGGCGCCATCGGCCGTCACATCGACCTCGACCGTGCCGTCGGCCTGCGGGCGGATGGCGGTGACCTGGTGGCCGTTGCGCACGTCGCAGCGCATCACGCGGCGGTACCAGCGCAGGTAGTCCATCCACTGCAGGCGCGGGATCTTGTCCAGCGCGGCCCAGGCTTCGCGGCCCAATTGGGCGATGAACCAGGCGCGGAAGGTCAGCGAGGGCAGGCCCAGCGCGGGGCCGGTCAGCTCCTTGGGCGAGCGCAGGGTTTCCATGCGCGCCGTCGTGGCCCAGGGGCCTTCGAAGTCCAGCGGGGCCTTGTCCAGCAAAACGGCCGCGATGCCCAGCTGGGACAGCGCGGCCGACAGGGCGAGGCCGGCCTGGCCGGCGCCGATGACCAGGACATCGTGCACGGGCTGGCCGTCGCGGGTGGAGGGAGGAATCCAGGCCTTGGCAGGCCAGCCCAGGGCGACGAGGTCGTCGCGCAGGCGTTCTTCAAGGGCAGCCAGGCCCGCAGGGGCCGGGGCTGCCGGTTCGGTCAGGGACATAGACTCACCAGGAACTCACGAGGAAAGGCGCGCCAGCGGGGCAGGGCCTGCAGGCGCGCGCGGCATCAATCGATGCTGATTTTCGCGTCTTTGACCACCTGTGCCCACTTCAGGCGGTCGTTGTGCACGGTTTTCTTGAACTGCTCGGGCGTTTCGATGCGGATGGCATTGCCCTGGGACTCGAAGCGCGCACGCACCTCGGGCAGCTCCAGCACCTCGCGCACGGCCTGGCTGAGCTTGGCCACGATGGCCGGGTCCGTGCCCTTGGGCGCGAAGATGCCGAACCAGATCGAGCTGTCGAAGCCCTTGGTGCCCGTCAGGCCGCTGGAGGCGATGGTGGGCACTTCCTTGATGACTTCCACGGGCTTGGCCGTGGTCACGCCCAGCAGGCGCACCTTGCCGCTCTTGTAGTGGGGCAGCACGGTCTGGACCTGGTTCATGATGCAGCAGGTCTCGCCGCGCAGCACCGAGGTGATGGCCTCGGGGCCGCCCTTGTAGGGCACGTGGACCATGTTCAGGCCCAGGCGCGCATTGAACTCGGCAAAGGCCATGTGCGTGCCCGCGCCGTTGCCCGTGGAGGCGTAGTTGTACTTGCCGGGGTTGGCCTTGATCTCGTCCACGAACTCCTTGAGGTTCTTGACGTTGATCACGTTGGGATTGATGGTCAGCACGTTGGACACATCGATCAGCGGCGCCACCGGCACGAAGTCGGTTTCCACATCGAAGGGCAGCTTCTTGTACAGCGCGGCATTGCTGCCGTGCGTGGCGGCCGTGCCGAAGGCCAGCGTGTAGCCGTCCGGCTTGGCGCGCGCCACGATCTCGCTGGCGATGTTGCCGGCCGCTCCCGACTTGTAGTCAATGATGAGCGGCTGGCCCAGGCGCTGGGACAGCGGCTCCTGCACGCCGCGCGCGATCACGTCCACGCCCGAGCCTGCCGGGAAGCCCAGGATCATGGTCACGGGCTGGTGCGGCCACGAAGCCGCCGAATCGGCTGCCACCGCTGCGGTGGAGCCGAAGACGGCCAGGGCCGCGGCGGCGGCGGGAATCCAGGAGCGGAAAAACGAGGGGCGCATGGTGTGCAGGGAAATCCGGTGAATCAATTCCCATATTTTCCTGAGAACTTAATGAGCCACTTTTATATGCATATGTTGGTATGAAGCCAGTGTGGGCATGGCCGCAGCGCTCAGCAAAAAGCCCGCCGATGGGGCGGGCTTCATGCCGGGCGCAAGCGCCCATCAATGGCGGTAGGGGTTGTTGGGGCGGCGGTCATGGCGGTCCGGCACGCCGTCGCGGTCACGGTCCCAGCGGCCGGGTGCGTAGCCCCAGCGGCCGCCCTGCTGCGACCACACGGGCTGGCGGTACACATAGCCGGGACGCGCCTTGACCCAGTGGCCGGCCACCCAGGCATGGCGGTGGCCCTGCGGGCGCCAGTAGCCGGGTGCCCAGACGTAGCCGCGGCGCGGTGCAGGAACCGCCTCGTAGCGCATGGGAGGCGGCGCGCCGAACTGGACCGAGATGGCGGCGCCCGGCGCCGCATAGGTCACGTTGGCCTGGGCCTGCGCGGTGCCGGCCCATCCGGCCAGGGCCAGGGTGGCGGCGATCAGCGGTGTGCGAAGGGAAATCATGGCGGCTCCTTGTCCTTGGTTCATCGGGCTGGAGTCCTGGTGAAAGGAATCCATGACTGCATGGTGCAGGTCCATCGTCAATCCCGGGTTGCCGCGCCGCGAAGTCTTGCAATCTTGTGTATCGCCTTGGTGAAGCCTTGTTGCCAGGCGCTGCAGCGCAGGCTGCCGTCCTGCAGCCGCCGTCAGACAGTGCCTCTTCGGAGCGCCGTGAACGCCGTGAATTCCCAGCTGCGCATGGCCAGCACCAGGGTGTAGCCCTCGCGCTGGCCCGGCGGCAGGCGCTGGTCCTGCAGGTGCTGCTGGGAAAAGTCATGCGCCAGCCGCTGTATGCGTTCCACGAAGCTGGGCGCCAGATGCCGGCCGATGGAGCCGTGCACCATCAGCATGCCCTCACCGGGCTGGTCGAAGCCGCCGCCGAAATAGTCGAGCACGGCGTTCTCGCGGAAGTACTCCATCACCGGCCCGCGCGCGCGCCAGCGGAAGGTCTTGGCCAGGCGCAGCCGGTAGCGGTTGCCGGGGCGCAGTTCGATGATGCCGATGCGGTCCAGCTGGGCCAGGTAGCGGATGCCTTCGGCCTCGGTCATGCGGTAGGTGGCCACGATCTGCTCCAGCGTCCACTGGCTGAGCACGCAGATGGCCATCAGCAGCAGCTTGCGGTCGGCGACCACGGCGTTCTCCTGCTCGGGCGTCATCTCCTGCAGCAGTGGCTGGCTGTCGGCCACGCGGCGCGCCAGGTCGGCGAAATCCAGGCTCAGCGCGCGGCAGATGGCATCGATGCGCGACAGCGGCATGTCGCCCTTGGCCAGCATGCGCTTGACGCTGGACTCGGCCATGCCCAGGGCGCGCGCCAGGTCGGCATAGGTCATCTGGGCGGCCTTGAGTTCCTTCTTGAGGGCGATGACGAGGTCGGCAGTGGTGCTCATGGGTAGCGATTATCGATACCCGAGGTGCTGGTTTGCGCGGCGGGTGCAGAAAAACGATGCTGGAAGGGCCGATGGCTCGCCACACTCCGCCTCACTTTTCACGAGGAGCAACACATGCCATCCGTATCGATTTCACCGGCCGCCGCCCTGCGCGCGTTGTACTGGGGCGCTGCCCTGCTGCTGCTGGCCGCCTGGCTTGGCACCGCCGTGCCGCAGCCGCAGGACTTTCACGCGTTTGCCGATCAGCGCGCCTGGGGGGCGCTGCCCCATGCGCTGGATGTGCTCAGCAACCTGGGCTTTGCCTGGGCCGCCGTGACGGGGGCGCGCCTGTTGCTGGACCGGCGTAGCCATGCGCTGGCGCCGGCCCTGCGCTGGCTGGCCGCGCTGTTCTTCACGGGGCTGGCGTGTTCGGCCATAGGCTCGTCCGTCTACCACTGGGCACCCCACGATGCCACCCTGGCCGGCGACCGGCTGGGCATGTCCATGGCCTTTGCCGGCATGCTGGGGCTGGCGCTGCAATCGCGCATTGCCGACCGCGTGGCCGTGCGCGCCGCAGTGGCCATGCTGGTCGCCGCCGTGGCCTCGGTGCTGGTCTGGCTGCATGGCGGCAACCTGCTGCCCTGGGCGCTGGTGCAGGGCGGCGGCATGCTGGCGGTGCTGGGCCTGGCCTGCGTGGCGCCGCGCCATGGCGCGCTGGCGCTGCGCCTGGGCGCGGTGATTGCCTGGTATGGCGCGGCCAAGCTGCTGGAGTGGGGCGATGCGGCCGTGTTCGAGGCCACGGGCGGGCTGGTGTCCGGCCACAGCCTCAAGCATGTGGTGGCGGCGGCCGCCGCCCTGCCCGTGATCGCCGCGCTGCGTGCGGCCGGCACGGCGCGCATGACCAGTACGGGCACAATGTGCGCCGATGCGTGCGGCCACGGCGGCGCCACCAACCGTTGAGGGAAAACAAGATGTTCCAGCAAGAGACCGGCAGCCCGTCTGCCCCCACCGCAACGGCCGGCGCCGTGCCATCGGCCGCGCACGAGCACCCCAACCAGTTCGCCCTGCTGGGCCAGCGGCGCTTTGCGCCGTTCTTCTGGACGCAGTTCTCGGGGGCGGCCAACGACAACCTGTTCAAGTTCGCGCTCACCGTGATGGTGACCTACCAGCTCAGCGTCTCCTGGCTGCCTTCGGCCATGGCGGGGCTGGTGATCGGGGCGCTGTTCATCCTGCCGTTCCTGCTGTTCTCGGCCACCTCGGGCCAGCTGACGGACAAGTGGGACAAGACCCGCATGTTCCGCCTGGTCAAGAACCTGGAGATCGCCATCATGGCGCTGGCCGCCTGGGGCTTCATCCAGGCCAATGTGCCGCTGCTGCTGGGCTGCGTCTTCCTGATGGGCCTGCACTCCACGCTGTTCGGCCCCGTGAAATTTGCCTACCTGCCCCAGGTGCTCAGCGAGCGCGAGCTGACGGGCGGCAACGGCATGGTGGAGATGGGCACCTTCGTGGCCATCCTGCTGGGCAACGTGGCAGGCGGCCTGCTGGTGGCCGTGCCCGAGGTGGGCCATATGCAGGTGGCCGTGGCCTGCCTGGCGCTGGCGGTGATCGGGCGGATCTTTGCGCAGTTCATCCCCAATGCACCGGCCACCGACCCGCACCTGGTCATCAACTGGAACCCCTTCACCGAAACCTGGCGCAACCTGCAGCTGGCCCGCGAGCAGCCCGCCGTGTTCCGCTCGCTGCTGGGCATCAGCTGGATGTGGTTCTTCGGCGCCGTGTTCCTGGCGCAGTTCCCCAGCTTTGCCAAGGAGGTGCTGCATGGCGACGAGCATGTGGCCTCGCTGCTGCTGGTGGTGTTTTCCGTGGGCATTGGTACGGGCTCGCTGCTGTGCGAGGTGTTCAGCCGCCGCCATGTGGAGATCGGCCTGGTGCCGCTGGGCGCCATCGGCATGAGCGTGTTCGCCGTGGACCTGTTCTTTGCCTCGCGCGCGCTGCCTGCCTCCGAGCTGATGGGCGTGGGTGCCTTTTTTGCCCAGCCCGCGCACTGGCGTGTGATGGCCGACCTGGGCATGCTGGCCCTGTCGGCCGGCATCTACAGCGTGCCCATGTACGCGCTGATCCAGATGCGCAGCCAGCCCACGCACCGCGCGCGGATCATCGCGGCCAACAACATCCTCAACGCGCTGTTCATGATCGCCTCCAGCGTGCTGGCCGGCGCGCTGCTGGCGGCGGGCTTCAGCATTCCCCAGGTGTTCCTGATCACGGGCATTGCCAATGCCGTGGTGGCGGCCTACATCTTCTTGCTGGTGCCCGAGTACCTGCTGCGCTTCGTGGCCTGGGTGGCCTCGCGCTTCGTGTACCGCTTCAAGGTGCAGGGCGACGAGCACATTCCGGCCACCGGCGCGGCCATCCTGGCCTGCAACCATGTGAGCTTTGTTGATGCAGTGCTGCTCATGGCCGCCAGCCCCCGGCCCATCTACTTCCTGATGGACCACCGCATCTTCCGCGTGCCCGTGCTGGGCTGGCTGTTCCGCCTGGCCAAGGCC
This sequence comes from Delftia sp. NA_296.1, assembly GCF_052692095.1. Classification (NCBI taxonomy): domain Bacteria; kingdom Pseudomonadati; phylum Pseudomonadota; class Betaproteobacteria; order Burkholderiales; family Comamonadaceae; genus Delftia; species Delftia sp. NA_296.1. Next base: position 14,175 of record NZ_JBQZGF010000013.1, read on the forward strand.
ATTCCGGTCGCGCCCCAGAAGGAAGATCCCGCCACCTACGAGGCTGCGTTCGAGCGCGCCGCCCAGGTGCTGCGCGAGGGTGATCTGCTGGCCATCTTCCCCGAGGGCGGCATCACGCGCGACGGGCAGCTGCAGGAGTTCCGGGGCGGCATCATGAAGATCATCGAGCGTGCCCAGGCCGATGGCCTGCAGGTGCCCGTGGTCCCCATGGCGCTGACCAATCTCTGGGGCTCGTACTTCAGCCGTATCGAGCAGGGCGGCGCCATGGTGAGGCCCTTCCGCCGTGGCCTGTTCAACCGCGTGGGCCTGAACGTGGGCCAGCCCATGGCCCAGGCCGAGGTGCAGCCCGCGCTGCTGCGCGAGCGCGTGCAGCGGCTGCTGGCGGCTTAAGAGGGGTTCTGTTCCTCTACCGTGAAGCTCAGGCCGGCATTGGCCTTGAGCCTGGCGATGAGCGCGTTGCCCATGGCGGGCGCCGTGGTCCAGATGCCGCCGGGCGTGTCCGGGGCGTCCTGCAGCAGGCAGACGGCGGCCTCGGTGATCATCTTGGACGTGGAGCCGTAGCCCGGATCGCGGTCGCCCTTGACGCCCACGCGCAGGCTGTGGCCGGCCGTGTCGGTGCCGATGAACAGCACGTCGTAGAAGCCCGATTCACGCTCTTCGCGCGATGGCCCCTCGCCAGGCTGGGGGCCGTCGTCCGCGCCCAGCGACTTGTCGGCCGCCACGGCGTTGGCCAGGGCCTCGCCCTTTTCGCCCGCACCTGTGACCATCATCTCGTCGTAGATAAAGTCGGCGCCATAGGCATGGCCCAGCAGAAAGTTGGAGCGGTGCACGTTGCGCGTGTTGATGGCCGCCATCACGAAGGGCGCCACCCACAGGCCCAGCACCTCGTCCACCATGGGCTTGCTGCCGGACGGTTGGCGCGGGCCCTCGAAGCCCGGCGTGAGCGAGAACGGATTGCGCAGCAGCTCCAGCACGCCCGGCTGGGCGGCGGCCGCCGCCATGGTGGCCTTGAGGCTGGCTGCCGTGCCGCCCGAGAACGTGCCCTTCATCTTGCGCACCCGGCCCTGCACGCGCTGGGCGGGCTGGCCGAAGCGGGCCTGCATCTCTCGCTGCAGCATGAACACGCCCAGGTCGAAGGGAATGGAATCGAAGCCGCAGGAGAACACGATGCGCGCGCCGCTGGCCCGGGCGGCGGCCTCGTGGGCATCGATCATCTGGCGCATCCACGCTGGCTCGCCGCACAGGTCCACATAGTCCACGCCGGCGCTGGCGCAGGCGGCCACGAGTTCGTTGCCGTAGAGCTGGTAGGGGCCGACGGTGGTCAGCACCAGGCGGGTCTGCTCCATCAGCGCCTGCAGGCTTGCGGGATTGCCGGTGTCGGTCACCACCAGCGGGGTATCGGCGGGCGCGCCCAGCTCGTCGCGCACGGCCGCGAGCTTGGCGGCATTGCGCCCGCCCATGGCCCAGCGCAGGCCGCTGCCTGCGGGGTAGCGCCTGAGCAGGTACTCCACCACCAGCCGGCCCGTGAAGCCGGTGGCGCCGTGGACGACGAGGTCAAAGGGTTTGGTCATGGGAGATCTCCATCAATCAGCGTGGCGAACGTGCGATTGCCCGCTGCACTGCAGCCGGGGTGGGCGCATTGTCTGTGGCGCGCCGCAGGGTTCCTGTCGCCCAGGTGCCGTGCCCGATGTCCTGTGTACTGGTGTCACATGCAGGAACTTTTTGGGGTGTAAACAACAGTCAAAAACTTGAAAAGTACCGTTTGAAGATACTCGATGGCCTGTGTCTGGCCACTGTTACGGTTGAATGCAGACACGCAAGTTACGTCTGGGCACCATGCGTCCCGTGTTCAACCAATGCCCTTGAGGGGCACCTCGGCAAATGTCCTCTTCTCCCATCGTCGTTCAGCGTGATACCCGGGCCTGGCAACTGCAGGTGTGGGTGTCGTTCGGCATTGCGGTCTCGCTGTGCGCCATCGGCTTGGCATGGCTGCCCGGCGAGCAGCTGGAGCAGGCCTTCATGGTGATGGGCTATGTGTTCTGCCTCTCGGCCGCCTTCGTGCTGGCCAAGTTCGTGCGGGACAACGAGGGCGGCCGCAGCGGCGCAGGCGACACGCCCATGTGGAAGCTGGTGGTCTGGGGAGGCTTTGCCGTGTCCATGGCGCTGACCGGCTGGGGGCTGGTGAGCATGGACATCAACGTGACCTACAAGGCCTTCCTGGGCGTGAGCTGGCTCTATCTCATCACCACCGCCTTCACGCTGGCCAAGATGCTGCGTGACCGCCACGAGGCCGACCTGGCGCAGGCCCGCATGCATGGCCGCCGCGAGGCCGCGCAACCGGCCGACGCCGAGTGATGTCCACCCCTTCCCCGCATTTCCAGGAGTCCAAGCAATGATGGTCAACCAATCCGTTTTCGCGCGCCTGCCGCGTGCCCTGCTGGCCGCTGGTGCGCTGTGCGCAGCCCTGGCCATGGCGCCTGCCCATGCGCAAAGCGAGGCCTCCGTGGCGCTGTCCATGCTGCCCGTGGCCTCCGTGGTGGGCACGGCTTCGGTGGCTTCGACGGCCGCTGGCGCCGTGGTGGCCTTGCCGGCCGCGCTGTCGGTGGGCGGCGCGGTGCTGACCGTGAAGGCGGTGCAGGCCTCGGCCACGGGCACGGTCTATCTGCTCGAGCGTGCCTCCGACGGCGCCCAGGCCAGCGTGGAAGTGGTGGGGCGGGGCGCATCCGCCTCGGCCTATGCCGTGGGCACGGTGCTGACCTGCAGCGTGATCGGCGCAGGCGTTGTCATCTCGGCGGCCGGCAAGGTGCTGGCCTTTATTCCCAACGAGATGGGCAAGGCCCTGCTGCACAACGAACGCCTGTGATGCCCGCCATGAAACCGCCTCTTTCCCCTTCCCCTGTGGCCCGTGCCGCCTGCCTGGTGCTGCTGCTGGCCGCCGCGCTGGGCACGGCCCATGCAGGGCGCAGCTGCGAGGACAAGCCCCTCACCCCCCAATCCCTGCAAAAGGGGCTGGACCTGGCCCAGCGCACATCCCAGGCGCTGGATGCCGAATATGCGAAGAACGGCACCCGTGTCGTGCTGCTGGCGCGCGTGGGCCAGGACCTGAGCAAGTACGACCTGCACTATTCCCACTACGGCTGGGCCTACAGGACCCCCGAAGGCCCCTGGCGCGTGGCGCACAAGCTCAACGAATGCGGCACGGCCGGCGGCCATGTCTACCGCCAGGGCCTGGGTGAATTCTTCCTGGACGACCTGTGGCGCTACGAGGCCGGCGTTCAGGTGCCCACGCCCGCCGTGCAGCAGGCGCTGTGGACCTTTCTGACCCAGCCCCAGACCGTGCTGCGCCTGCAGCACGAGCCCTACAGCATGGTCAGCTATGCCTGGGGCCAGCGCTACCAGCAGTCCAACCAGTGGGCCACCGAAACCCTGGCCGCCGCCATGGAGCCGGCCACGGTGCAGCGGCGCGAGCAGGCCCAGGCCTGGCTGCAGTTCAAGGGCTACGAGCCTGGCGTGCTGGTGATTCGCGCGCTGTCGCGGCTGGGCGGGCGCGTGACGGCTGCCAACATCGCCTTCGACGACCATCCCAACGACAAGCGCTATGCCAGCCGCATAGAGACCGTGACCGTGGAATCGGTGACGCAGTGGCTGCAGCGCAGCCAGCTGGCGGGTCCGGTACGCGTGCTGCCCTGAGCCGGACCGGCTCTTCCTCCGCCTGCGGTCTTCCTCGGCCGCAGGCCACTGAAACAGGAGTTTCCCCATGAGCAAGGCACTGCGTCTGCCCGAAAAATGGTTCCGCCGAGGCCTGTGGCTGGTGGCGGTGGTGTTCGCGTCCTTCCTCATCGGCCTGGGCGGCCTGGTGGTGGGGGATCTGCCCCAGGTCGAGTCGCCGCGCACGGTGGAGGACTTCATTGCACCCGCTGCGGCCGAGCCCGTCAAGGCCGAGATCAAGGCCGCCGATGCCGATCACGACAAGGCGGAGACGGCGCTGCAGAACGCGCGCCTCAAGTACCAGGCCACGCAGGCGCGCTACCGCTCGGCGCGCGAGACCTTCGACAACTGGGTGGCCACGCGCCGTGCCACGGCCCGGCCCGAGCAGGACAGCGAGCTGCTGTCGCGCACCCAGGCGCTGGATGCCATCAAGCAGGAAGAGAACACCGCACGCGCCTCCGTGGAGCGGCTGCAGGACGCCAGCCTGCAGGCACGCCAGCGCCTGGACGCGGCCAACCGCCAATGGGACGGTCTGCGCGACGGTGCCATGGAGGCCTGGCGCAAGGAGATGCGCGCCATCGAGCTGCGCGTCTTCCTCTACCGCCTGGCGCTGACCCTGCCCCTGCTGCTGGTGGCCGGCTGGCTGTTCGCCAAACAACGCAAGAGCACCTGGTGGCCCTTTGTCTGGGGCTTCATCTTCTTTGCGCTGTTCGCCTTCTTCGTCGAACTCGTGCCCTATCTTCCAGATTACGGCGGCTACGTGCGCTATGTGGTCGGCATCGTGGTGACGGTACTGCTGGGGCGTGCGGCCATTCTGGGCCTGAACCGCTACCTGGAGCGGCAAAAGCAGCAGGAGTCACTGCCGGAGACGCAGCGGCGCCAGGAACTGGGCTACGACGTGGCCCTGGCCCGCCTGGCCAAGGGCGTATGCCCGGGCTGCGAGCGCCCCGTGGACCTGAAGGACGGCGCCATCGATTTCTGCCCCCACTGCGGCATAGGCCTGTTCGACCGCTGCGGCAGTTGCAATACCCGCAAGAGCGCCTTTGTGCACTATTGCCACAGCTGCGGCACCCAGGCCGATGGCAACCGCAGGAAGCCGGGAGCCGTGCTGCCTTCCACGTCCGCTGCGCCTGCCGTGGCTCCCGTGCCTCCCGTGCAGGAGGCCGGGCCGGCACCGGGTTGAGTCTGGCTGAGCCCGCCTGACCCCCGCCTGAAGTGGCCCTGGCGACGGCTGTGGCGGTGTCGGCCGGAGCCGGCAAGACCCTTGAAGCTGCGCGGGGTTGTGGTACACCATGGCTTGCGCGCTCGGCCGGGGCGCAGATGTCTTCAGCGAGGATGCCATGTCACGCCAGCTGCCGTATCCCCCACAACACACGCCAGCGCAGCCCGCCCACCCACCGGCCGGCGCGTCCGCCCATCTTCTTCCCCTGGCGGCCTGGGCCGTGGGGGCTGCCCTGCTGGCCGGCCATGTGCTGGCCGGCCCTTCTTCATGGAAAGCCTGGGCGGCCTACGCCGCGCTTTCGGCCCTGGCCGGCATGGCCTGGGTCTGGCGCTGCCATGCAGCCGGCCTGCCGCTGACCCGGACGCTGCGCGGCCACGGCTGGATACAGGCCACGATGGCCTTGCTGCTGGCGGCCTGGCAGCCCTCGCTGGTCTGGGCCTCTGCCCTGCTGTGGCTGGCCGCCATCGCCTGGCTGCCCTGGGATGGCGAGCTCGAGCAGGCGCTGCATCTGCCCGCAGGCCAGATCGTGCTGCTGTGCGCCATGCTGGCCATGCTCTGCGCCGTGGTGGTGGCCAGGCCCATGCCGCAGATGGCACCGGGCTCGGTCGCCGTGCGCATTCTGTGGCTGGCCAGCGTGCTGCTGCCGCTGGCCGTGCATGCGCTGGCCCTGTGGCAGGCACTGAGCCGCATGCAGCGCCAGTACACCGAGGAACTGGCGCAGCTGTCCAGCTACTGCGGCCAGCTGGCCGACGATGTGCAGCAGCTGCAGACCCGCGTGGGCTCGCTGCAATTGCCCACGGGGCGCGACACGCTGACCGGCGTGGCCAATTACTCGCGATTGATGGATGCCGTCGATGGCCTGCGCGAGCGCCATGCGCGCAAGCCCGAACCGTTTTGCGTGGTGCTGCTGGAGCTGGACCCCTGGGTGGAGCGTGCGGGCGTGCACCCGCCGCACAAGGGACCATCGCTGCAGGACCGGGTGCTGCTCATGCTCAGCGGCCTGCTGGTCACCCATCTGCGCACGGTGGACGGCATAGGCCGCTACCGCGATGACACCTTCATGCTGGTGATGCCGGATACCGCCTCCGTCCAGGCCGTCTGGGCGCTGCAGCGCGTGCGCGAGGGCGTGCGCCAGCAGCACTGGAGCGAAAAGCCCATCCCCGACCCCGACAAGGACCCGCTGACCCTGACCCTGGCCGTGGCGGAGTTCCAGGCGGGCGAAACCTCGGAGCGGCTGGTGCAGCGTGCCGAAGCGGCCCTCGCGCATGGCCGCGCCTGCGGGCGCAACCAGATCGTGGTGGCCGAGGACGTGCGGCCGCCACGCACCTCCTAGGCGAGAAGGATGCAATCTCCGGGATTTCCCGGATGCGGTCACAATGGGCGCCCATGAGGGCCGCCGGCCCACCGCGCTTCTTCGCATGCCCGTGCTTTCCTCCATTTCTCGGAATTTCCCGGACCGTCTCCTGTGGGGGCCGAAGCCGGCGTCGCCGTTGGTGGACGAGGCGCTGCACCTGGAGCGCTGGAAGCGCCGCACCTGGCAACTGCACATCTCCGTGCTGGTCAGCCATATCTATGCGCTGCTGCTGTTTCTGGGCCATGCCTGGGCCGGCTATGCGCCCTGGGCCGTGGTGCTGGGCTATGGCCTGTGGGTGGCGGCGGGCATGGGCTTCATCACCTGGGCCTATGCCAGCGACTGGTGCCACAGGCTGCGCGATCCGGGCATGTTCCTCACGCACCAGCTGGTGTCCATCATCGGCGTGCTGGGCATGGTCATGGCCGCCCCTGCGCTGGCGTTCCAGTCCATGGTGATGCTGATCGCCTTCAGCGCCGACGGTTTCCTGGCGCGCAGCCGCACCAGCTTCTGGCTGACCTGGATAGGCACGCTCATCGCCGTGGCGGCCATCATTCTCTGGCGGGGGCCGCTGATGCGCATGACCACGGACACGGCTGCAGGCCAGTTGCTGGCCTTCGGCGTGGTGCTCGGGGCCGTGGTGCGCTGCAGCGTGCAGGCCACTTTCTTTCGCAGCATGCAGTACCGGCTGGGCATCGCCAATGACAAGCTGGCCGCTGCGCTGGCGCAGATCGAGGCCTTGCTGCGCCATGACGACCTGACCGGCGTCAGCAATCGGCGCGGCGTGATGGAGCGGCTGCACGAAGTGCGCACCGCCGCCCAGGACCGTGGCGAGGTACTGTGCGTGGCGTTGCTGGACATAGATCACTTCAAGCGCATCAACGACAGCTTTGGCCATGAAGGCGGCGACCGCGTGTTGCGCGCTTTCGGCGCGCTGCTGAAGTCGCAGCTGCGCAGTGCCGATGGCGTGGGCCGCTATGGCGGTGAGGAATTCCTGCTGGTGCTGCCCGACACCGACCTGGCCCAGGCCGGCGAACTGCTGGAGCGCCTGCGCCTGCGCATTGCCGAAGCCCCGTGGACGCAGACCCTGGGCGAGGGCGCCCGCGTCACCTGCACGCTGGGCGCCGCGCAGTACCGCGCGGGCGAGTCAGTGGAGGCGACCATTGCACGTGCCGATGCGGCGCTTTACCGTGGCAAGGCCCAGGGCCGCAACTGCACCGTGCTGGAGCCGCAGCAGGCCCGGCCGGCCCCCAGCGCAACGCCTGTCTGACTGCTTGTGGCGTGTGGCTTGTGAGTGCAGCTCACGACGAGTGCCAGAAAACATCGTTATTCATTCGCACGGATCGTCCATAGCATCGGCACCCTGTCCAGGACGGGCTGGGATGTGCATATGAATCAATGGATCGCTGAAACCGCCGGCAACATCGCCGGGAACATGGCCGTAGACATTGCGGGCTGGGAAGGGCGTTTGTCGTCCAGGCCCCGCCAGCTGCAGGCCGGGCCGCTCAGTGCTGAACTGGCCGATGGCTGCCTGCGCAGCGTCCGCTACGGCAGCCTGGAGATCCTGCGCTCCGTGGCCTTTGCGGTGCGTGATGAACAAGGAGACCGCTGCGTGCATGGCAGCGGCGAACTGAGCCTGCGCGAGAAAGACGACCGCTTCGAGGTCCTCTACGAAACCGCGGTGGACTGTGGTGCCCTGCGCCTGGCATGGCGCGTGCGCATCGCGGGGTCGGCGCGCGGGCTGGGCTTCACGGCCTGGGCGCGCGCCCTGGATGGCATGGAGGGAGGCCTGCAGCGCGGCCTGCGCGGTGGATGCGCGGGGCTGGAGATCGTCTATCCGCGCAATGCGCTGGCGGGCCGGTCCGTGCATGTGGAGCATGCCGATGGCAGTGCCCAAAGCACCGTGCTGCCCGAGCCCGATGCGCTGCTGCGCCTGTCGCAGCTGTCCGCCATCACCCATGAGCCTGCGCCCGGCCTGCAGGTGGGCTGCCGGCTGGAGGGCGCGGAGTTCGAGATGGTGGGCCAGTGCTGTGGCGGCAAATCCTTCTTCAGGCTGCAGCCACGCGCGCAGTCCCCTGCGCATTCCTACCTGTTGACCCGGGGCCGGGCCCTGGTGCAGATGGCCAGCTTCTCGTTTGCCGCGCCCGGCGCCATGCAGTAGGGCCTGGCACCGAGGCTACCCTGGCCGCATCAGCCCGCTCCGTGGATGCGGGCGGCATGCACCGTGGCCTCCAGCAGCTTTCTCTCCCGCTCCAGGTGGGCAATGAACTGGGCTTGCTCCATGGCCATGGACTTGAAGCCGGCGTCGGCGAGCTTGCGCACCAGATCCGGCTCGGCCAGCACGGCGGCGGTCTCGCGGGCCAGGCGCTCGGCAATGCGGGCGTCGGTGCGGGCCGGCAGCAGCAGGCCCTGCCAGGCCTCGACATCAAAGGACTGCCAGACCGGCGTTTCCTGCAGGCTGGGTGTCTGCGGCAAGGTGGCGGCGCGCTGGCGCGAGGTCACGCCCAGGCCGCGCAGCTTGCCTTCGCGCACGAAGGACTGGACCAGGGCCACGGGCAGCACGGCCAGGTCGATCTGCCCGCCCGCCAGCTCGGTCAGCGCCTGCGGGCCGGATTTGTAGGGCACATGCGTCCAAGACAGGCCGGCCTGCTGCTGGAGCATTTCTGCGGTCAGGTGCAGGCTGGTGCCCACGCCATCGGTGCCCACGGTCAGCCGGCCCGGCTGCTGGCGCGACAGCTGCACGAGCTCGGCCGCCGTGGTAGCAGGCAGGTCGGGGCGGCCTGCCAGCACGAAGGCCGAAGAGGCCACGGGCGCCACGGGCAGCAGTTCCTTGAGGCCGTCATACCGGAAGCGCTCTGGCGACACCAGCGGCGCAATGAGCACGCAGCTGGCCACGCCGAACAGCGCGGTATGACCGTCCGGCCTGGCCTTGATCACCCGCTGGGTGGCGATGGTGCCCGAGGCGCCCACGGTGTTTTCTATGACCACGGGCTGGCGCAGCCGCTCCGCCAGGCGCGGCATGACCAGGCGCGCGGCCACGTCCACGCTGCCGCCCGGCGAAAAGGGCACGACCACGGTCAGCGGCTGGCTGGGCCAGGCGTCGGCCCCAGCCGTGGACGCACGGGCTGCCGGTGACAGCCAGGGCGCGCCCAGCATCCAGGCCGCCAGTTGCCTGCGGTTGAGGCTCATGACAGCCTCCCGGCGGCACCCAGCCAGGGCAGCTGGTCCGCGTGGTAGCGCCAGGTCTGGAACACGCTGTTGAGCCGTCCGGGGCCGGTGCGGCGCGCTGCGGCATCGGGGTACTCGGCGAACCAGGGCAGGATGTATTCCCAGACCACCTCCCCCGCAGGCGTGACCTCGAAGAGCCGGCCCGTGGCCGATTCGGTGATGTGGGTGTTGCCGTTCCACAGGCGCTGGGCATTGCCCATGAAGGCGGTGTAGAAGGCGTTGACCATCTCGTCCTGGTAGCTCCAGACCACGCGGTGGTCGGCAGGATCGATCTCCACCACGCGCGAGAAGGCCACATGGGCGCCTTCGCGGAAGTTGCCGTTGTCGAAGGCCAGGATGTGGCCGTTGTCCAGCGCCACGGGCGCATGCTGGTGCGAGACCACCGAGGGTGGAATGTGCAGCGTCACCGCGCCGCTGGCCTTGTCCACGGCAATGATGCCGGAGGTGGTGCGCAGGCTCATGAGCACGCTGCCGTCGGCCCTCACGCCCAGCCCGTTGACCAGCGGCCAGTGGTAGCGGCCGAAGCCCGGGTGGATGGGGAAGTCCTGGGGCGCCAGGTGCTCCCAGGCCTTCCATTCCCAGACCAAGCGGCCGCTGCGGTCCACTTCGCGGATCACGTCGCCGTACATCACCTCGCCGGGCCCATGCGCGGTGCCGCCGGGCACGCGTTCGGCAAAGCCCGCAGGCACGGGCGCGCAGGCGGCATAGAGCAGATGGCCGTTGGGCAGCCACTGCGCGTCATGGTGGTGGTCCGGGTCCTCGTGGCGCCAGACGATCTCGCCCTGCGGCGTGACCTCGTAGAAATCGCCGCCGTGCCACATGGACCACGGCGCATAGCGATCGGGCGAGCGGGGGTGGTTGCCGTTGTAGCCCAGGTTGCCGTTGGGCAGGATCACGGCGTGCCGGCCCGCGCGCACGGGCAGCTTCCATTCATGGGCCACGCGGCCTTCGATGTCCACCAGGTAGATATGGCCGTTGGCCGTCTGCGGCGCGATCAGGGTGTAGCCGCCGGCCGAGAGGGCGGGGTCGTGGGCGATGAGTCCGACGCCGCGGCGGCGCTGGGTGACTTGGTCTACGGTGCTTGCCATGGGCTGCTTTCAAAGAAGGCCGAGAATGAGCGCCACTCTAGGCAGTCGCAAGCGTCAGGAATAGCTGTTTGTTTTGGATGAGGTGTCAGATAAAAATTTACACTCCGCGCCATGCCCGCAATCTCCCAGGCCTTTCGCTGTTTTGACGAGGTGGCGCGCCGTGGCTCGGTGCGCAAGGCCGCCGTCACGCTGCACCTGACGGCGGCCGCCGTGAACCAGCAAATCCTCAATCTGGAGGCCCAGGTCGGCGTGCCGCTGTTCGACCGCCTGCCGCGCGGCATGCAACTGACAACGGCCGGGGAGCTGATGCTGGCGGCCGTGCGGCGCAGCCAGCGTGACTTCGACAACGCGCTCGCCCAGGTGGAGGACCTGCGCGCCCTGCGCCGGGGCCATGTGCGCGTGGGCGTGTCCCATGCCACGGCCGAGTACCTGCTGCCCCTGGTGATCGCCAGCCTGCACGGGCGCTATCCGGGCATCACCTTCAGCGTGCGTTCGGGCACGGGCGAGGAGCTGCTGCGCGGCGTGGCGCAGGGAGAGATCGATGTGGCCTATTGCCTGCGCCGCCCGCCGCCGCCCGGCGTGCAGGAGGTGCGCGCCTGGCCCCAGCCGTTGGGCGCGGTGATGGCCCCCGGCCATCCGCTGGCCACCGAGCCGCGCCTGCTGCGCCTGCGCGATTGCGTGGACTATCCGCTGATCCTGATGGCGCTGGGCATGGAGTTGCGCAGCATGCTGGAGCAGATGGACAGCGCGGCCCTGCACCAGCAGCGGCCGCTGGTGGAGACCAGCTCCGTGCCCATGGTGCGGCGCCTGGTGGCCGGCAGCACGGCCCTGGGATTCCTGGTGCCCGACAACGTGGCCGAGGATGTGGCGGCCGGCCGCCTGCTCTGGCGGCCCCTGCACGACGCCGGTGCGCAGTTGCCCGGCTGCCTGTACCAGCGCATCGGCTACACCAAGGCAGCCGCCATGCGGCTGTTTCTGGACGAGCTGGAGCGCGTGGCCGACGAGATGCGCGCCGGCTTCGAGACCGGCGTGTCCTGGTCGCTCAAGGACTTGGCGACCTGAGCGACCCTGGCCACCTGAGTGACCTGAACGATCGGCTGCGGGGCGTCAGACGCCCCGGGCGCGCTCGGCCTTGAAGCGTGCGCGCATTTCAGTGAAGTTGCCCGCCTCCAGCGCATTGCGCACTTCCTGCATCAGGTTCAGGTAGTAGTGCAGGTTGTGGATGGTGGTGAGCATGGGGCCCAGCATCTCGCCGCAGCGGTCCAGGTGGTGCAGGTAGGCGCGCGAGAAGCCGTCGCGCCCGCCTTGCTCCCAGCTCACGCCGCTGGTGCCTGCGCAGGCATGGCAGGTGCAGCTGGGGTCCAGCGGCTGGTGGTCGGTCTTGTGGCGTGCGTTGCGGATCTTCAGGTCGCCATAGCGCGTGAAGATGGTGCCGTTGCGCGCATTGCGCGTGGGCATGACGCAGTCGAACATGTCCACGCCGTCGGCCACGCCCTGCACCAGGTCCTCGGGCGTGCCCACGCCCATCAGGTAGCGCGGCTTGTGGGCAGGCAGGCGGTGGGGCGTGTGGGCCATGATGGCCAGCATCTCGTCCTTGGGCTCGCCCACCGAGACGCCGCCCACGGCGTAGCCGGGGAAGTCCATCTCGACCAGGGCCTGCAGCGATTCCTCGCGCAGGTTCTCGTACATGCCGCCCTGCACGATGCCGAACAGCGCATTGGGGTTGCCCAGGCGCTGGAACTCGTCGCTGGAGCGCTTGGCCCAGCGGCGGCTCATCTCCATGCTCTTGCGTGCCTCGGCCTCGGTGGTCTTGTGGCCGTTGGTCTCGTAGGGCGTGCATTCGTCCAGCTGCATGACGATGTCCGAGTTCAGCACGGTCTGGATCTGCATGCTGACTTCGGGCGACATGAACAGCTTGTCGCCGTTGACCGGGCTGGCGAAGTGCACGCCTTCCTCGGTGATCTTGCGCATGGCGCCCAGGCTCCAGACCTGGAATCCGCCCGAGTCGGTGAGGATGGGCTTGTCCCACTTCTCGAAGCCGTGCAGGCCGCCGAAGCTCTGCATGATGTCCAGCCCCGGGCGCATCCACAGGTGGAAGGTGTTGCCCAGGATGATCTGCGCGCCCATCTCCTGCAGGCTGCGCGGCATCACGCCCTTGACGGTGCCATAGGTGCCCACGGGCATGAAGATGGGTGTCTGCACCACGCCGTGGTTGAGCGTGAGCTGGCCGCGGCGCGCGTGGCTGGAGGGATCGGTCTTGAGCAGGTCGAATTGCAGCATAGCCCTCCATTGTCCCAGATGGCCGCATGTGCGTGTCGGACGCGCCGGGACTGCCCCCGGAGCCCGTCTGGCTTAGCCGGCCCGCGTCTACACTGGGGTGGTTGCGATTCGCCAGCTACAAAAAAGGAGGTCCGCATGCTGAAGATCATGATTGCCGTCGATGGGTCCGAGCCCTCGCTGGATGCCGTGCACCACGCCATCTCCCTGGTGCGCCAGGGCCTGCAGGCGCATTTCGTGCTGGCCCATGTGCAGCAGGAAGCCTCGCTGTTCGAGCTGGCCACTCAGGACTCGGACATGATTGCCGCCGCCAGCGTGGATGCCGGCATGCATCTGGTGGCGCCGGCCGTGGCCCTGGTGCGGGCGGCCGGCATTTCCTACGAGGTGGAGATCGGCCTGGGCGAGCCCGCCGCCGCGCTGGCCGACATTGCCGAGAGCACGGGCTGCGAGCAGATCATCATCGGCGCACTGGGCCAGGGCGGCCTGCGGCGCGTGCTGATCGGCTCGGTCTCGCGCGAGGTGGCACGCAACAGCCGGCTGCCCGTGACCATCGTCAAGCATGCCGAGCCGCACGATGAAGAAGGGGAAGAGGACCTGGGTCCCGAGTGAGGGGGGCGGGTGCGCGCGGGCTTTCAGGCGGCCCGCCGTTGCTGGCCCTGGTGGGACTGGTGCCGGCCTGCATGGGCGCCGTAAGCTCCGTAGGCACCATGAGCGTGCGCATGCGCGTGGGGTTGCAGCTTGCCGTGCGGCAGGCTGGCCAGGCGCTGGAACATGCGGCGGCAGTAGCCGCGTATGCCCAGGCATTTGTTGATCTCATCCACCGGCAGGGGTCCGGAGACCACGACGATGCTGTCGGCCTGGTCCCAGTCGCCGGCCGCGCGCAGCCGCCTGCGCGTGCAAAGGGCCCAGGCATGGATGCGCGTGGGCGAGCCATGCTCATGGACCTGGCCCGTGACCAGGTCGAAGGCAATGGCCACCAGCTCGGTCCTGAGCCGGCAGCGGCGCTCGCCCGTGATGGCACTGGGCGTCTCGCGCATGTCGTACAGGCAGTAACTGCCGGCCTTGAGCTGGTATTGCAAATCCATGGCGGACCTCCGCGGTTCGTTCTGGGGCGGGTTCCGGGCCTGCCTGAAAAGGCCCGGGGCATCGGCGCATTCTGACGCATGGCCCCGGCCGCTGGCAATGCAGCCAGCGGGACGGGGCTTCCCCGCGAAGGGCAAGCGGCAAAGCGTACCCGGCGAGGGCCGGTCTTCTAGAAGTCCAGAAGACTGAAGCCCACGCTGAGCACGGTGCGCTTGTAGTTGTAATCGATCAGGCTGTCACCGTATCCGCTGAAAAGCTGGACATGCAGGCGCAAATTGCTCTTGCCACCGTTCCATCCTTCGCCTAGGGTGCGCAGCCATTCGACGCGGCCGGAGCCACGGCCCTGGCCCAGCGAGCCGCGCGCAGTGAAGCCCAGATAGTTCTGCGCATTGACGTTCCAGCCCAGTTTCACCTCGCCCCGGCCTATGTAGTCCTGGATGCGCGGGTTGTCGTCGTGCTCGGCGCTTTCGCGGATGCGCTGCCAGGCCTTGGCGTGCAGCTGCCAGCGGTTGTCCAGCTCGAAGCCGGTCATCAGATACCAGCGGTTCCAGCTGCGCGACAGCGGATCGCTCTGGCCGTTGGACTGGTGCACCAGGCCCACGCCGCTGTAGCGCCAGCGCCAGCCGAAGGGCAGCCTGGCATCGGTGGGGTAGACGTAGAAGATCTCGGGCTCGTGGTCCGTGTTGCGGAAGGGCCGCGAGATGGCGGGGCTGAACAGCTGCCAGTACGACTGCTGGGTGTAGCCGACCCACAGCGAGTCCTTGCCCGCCGAGGTGCTGCTGGTCAGCAGGCCCTGGGCGACCTTGGTGCGCACGGACAGCTGCACGCGCATTTCCTCGGTCTTGTAGGGCTGCGACTGCGCAGGGTCCTTGCCGGGCGTGGTGGGCTGCCGGTTGACATGGTCGGCCGTCACCACGGACACGGACATGGGCCGGTAGCCGCGGAAGCTGAAGGTGCCGCAGTCGCTGCCCGGTTCCAGCTCGAAGTAGCGCGACAGCTCGCTGTAGCGCGGGTCGCGGCAGCCGCCGTTGGTGGGAGTGGTGGGCAGCGCCAGGCCCTGGCCGCTGTCGGCCGTCACCACGGGGGCGGGCGTGGGCAGGGCGCCAGGATCGGCTGCGGCGCTGGCGGCCGGAGCACTCCAGCCTGTGGCCGGCGGCGCGGTCAGCGGCTGCTGCTGCTGGGCCCAGGTGTCGAAGCAGGCCAGGCGAGACTGGTTGTCCGTGGTGGCGGCGCACTGGCGCCAGGCGTCCTCGGACAGGGGGCGGGGCGCGGTCTGCGCCTGGGCGCCGAGCCAGGGCGTGGCGCCCAGTCCCATGGCCAGGGCCCACTGCAGGGGTGTCGGCGTGCGGCTTGGGCGCTTGCGGCGATCCAGGTGTGTAGGAGTCGTCATGGCTTGGGTCCGGTGATGGAAGGAGCGAAGAGTAAGGGGTAATGAGTGAAGAGGGAGCAGGGGGCTCGTGTGCAGGCTCGGGGGGCGGTCACGGCGCGAGCTTGCGCAGCACGAAGGGCCGGGGCGCCGCATCGTCGCCTTCGATGAAGTTGCCGCGGATCTCGCGGGCGCAGCTGCCTTCGACGACATCGCCCAGCCAGGTGGCGGTGATGCGCTTGCCGTCGGCGCTTTCTTCCAGCGTGATGTGGTCATCGGCCACGTCGCCGACCATGGGGCGGGTGTCTGCGCCGCGCGCGATCGTGCCCTTGACGTTGCCCTTCCACTGGGGGTGCGGCCCCAGCTGCAGGCGCACGGGCTGGGACTGGCCTTCGACGGTTCCCGTCCATTCGCCCTGCAGCTGGCTGTCCTTCATCTCCTCGTCGCCGGGGCATGGGGCGTGTGGCAGGGCGGTGGCAGCGCGGGCGGCCTTGGGCGCGGCCTGGAGGATGGGCCGGGTGGTGGTCTGCAGGTCCGTGCTGGAGCAGGCGGTGGTCACGGCCACCAGCGCCAGGCTGAGAACGGGGCGGTAAAAACGCATGCGGTGTCTTTCTGGAATCAGGAGTCGGCGGGCGTGGACTGCTGCGCCTTGAGGGCGAACTCTGCACGCAGCTGGCGCAGCTTCTCGCGCGGGTCCTCGCGCGAGGTGGCGGCGTCCAGGCCCATTTCCTTGATGAAGCGGCTGGGCAGGGTGGAGACCATCTCGCGCCCCTTCTTGCGGCGCTTGGTCCAGCTCACGGCCAGCGAGCGCCGGGCGCGCGTGATGCCCACGTACATGAGGCGGCGCTCTTCCTGCAGGCGCTGGGCGGTTTCGTCGCTGACTTTCTGCTGGCGGCCGTTGTCGTCGTCGAGCTTGAAGGGCAGCATGCCTTCGGTCACGCCGACCAGCATCACATGCGGCCATTCCAGGCCCTTGGAGGCATGCAGGGTGGACAGGATGACCATGTCCTGCTCCTTCTCGCGCTCGCTGATGGTGGACAGCAGGGCGATGTTGCGCGCCACTTCCAGCAGGCTCTTGACCTCGGTGTGCGTGGTCGTGCCCGCCGCATCCTCGATCTGGCCGCCGGCGCGCTGGGACATCCAGTCGCAGAACTCCAGCACGTTGCTCCAGCGCGCGGCGGCGACCGATTCGCTGTCCTCGCTGTCGTAGAGGTACTGCTCGTAGCCGATCTCCTTGAGCCAGTCGAGCATGAAGCCGCGCGACTGCTCGGCGCCCAGCGTGTGGCGGGCGCGGTATTCGAGGTCGTTGATGTAGCGGCCGAACTCCAGCAGGCTGTCATGCGCCTTCTTGGGCAGGGCCGCTTCCAGCATGTGCGCGAACAGGGCGCCGAACATGCTGAGCTTGTGCTGCGAGGAAAACTCGCCCAGCTTGCCCAGCGTGGTGTGGCCTATGCCGCGCCTGGGCGTGCCGATGGCGCGCAGGAAGGCGGGGTCGTCGTCGTTGTTGATCCACAGCCGGAACCAGGCGCACAGGTCCTTGATCTCGGCGCGGTCGAAGAAGCTGGTGCCGCCCGAGACCTTGTAGGGAATGCTGGCCTTGCGCAAGGCCTTCTCGAAGGGCTTGGCCTGGTGGTTGGCTCGGTAGAGGATGGCGAAATCCTTCCAGTCCGGCGGCGGGTTGCTGGCCGCGCGCAGGCTCTGGATGCGGGCGACGGCGCGCTCGGCCTCGTGCTCCTCGGTGTCGCAGTCCACGATGCGCACGGGCTCGCCTTCGCCCAGCTCCGAGAACAGCGTCTTCGGATAGAGCTTGGGGTTGGGCTGGATGACGTTGTTGGCCGCGCGCAGGATGGCCGAGGTGGAGCGGTAGTTCTGCTCCAGCTTGATCACCTTGAGCTGCGGGAACTCCACCGGCAGCTTCTTGAGGTTGTCCAGCGTGGCGCCGCGCCAGCCGTAGATGCTCTGGTCGTCGTCGCCCACGGCGGTGAAGTGGGCGCGGCTGCCCACCAGCATCTTGAGCAGCTCGTACTGCGTGGCGTTGGTGTCCTGGTATTCGTCCACCAGCACATGGCCCAGCAGGCGCTGCCATTTCTCGCGCACCTCGAGGTGGTTCTTGAGCAGGCGCATGGGCATGCCGATCAGGTCGTCGAAATCCACGCTCTGGTAGGCGGTCAGGCGCTCTTCGTAGCGCTGCATGATCAGCGCCGTGCTGCGCTCGTTGTCGTCCTGGGCCATGGCCAGGGCCTTGCGGCTGTCCCAGCCGGCGTTCTTCCAGTTGCTGATGGTCCACTGCCACTGGCGCGCCGTGGCCAGGTCGGTGGTGCCGCCCGAGCAGTCCTTGAGGATGCCCGTCACGTCGTCGGCATCCAGGATGCTGAACTGGGGCTTGAGGCCCAGCACATGGCCGTCCTCGCGCACCATGCGCACGCCCAGGGCGTGGAAGGTGCACACCAGCACGTCCTTGGCCTGGCGGCCGATGAGGCCGGCCGCGCGCTCGCGCATTTCGGCTGCGGCCTTGTTGGTGAAGGTGATGGCCGCGATGCGGCGCGGCGCCATGCCCATCTCGATCAGGCGCCCGATCTTGTGCGTGATCACGCGTGTCTTGCCCGAGCCCGCGCCGGCCAGAACCAGGCAGGGGCCTTCGGTGTAGTGGACGGCCTGGAGCTGGGCCAGATTGAGTCCTGCGGACATGGGTGCGTTGCGCGGGGAAAGGCGTGAAAGTGAGGGAAGCGGGAGCATACCGCTTCGGGGATCGAGGCCATCAGGCCATGTGTAAGCACCCTTGGAATTCGGCGACAAATCTCGCGGCCACTCTGGTCCGTACTGTGGCGGCGTTGGTCTAAATAGAAAAGTTCACATTAAATCAAGTGAGTAATTTGTAAAAACTATCCAAAATATCAGTCTTCGCCGATGTTCTGTCACGGGCGAATCTGGTTTGTCCATTTCAGTTCCTATCCGGTGAGGTGTCAAAGATGGCTCGCACTACAGACGAGATCGGCCTGGCTGCCGAGCTGTGGTCTCCTCTGCTCAAGCAGCGTTTCGAGGCATTGTTCGCCGTGGCGTCCCGCAAGTCGCTGCGCGGCTGGCGGCAGGTGCCCCTGGTCAGCGCCCAGGTGCTGGTCGTCGATGGCAACATGCCCGCGCCCGAGGCTGCAGGGTGGATGCCCTGCGTGGTCTACGTGGGTGGAGTGCCTCAGGGACAGCACCTGGAGCGCACGCAGCAGCGACTGGCCACCTATCTGGACATGAATTTCACGCTGTCCGACCTGATCGACATGCTGGACCGGGCGGCCGTCTTCCTCATGGACTGGACGGTGCGCCAGCAGGTGGCGACGTCGCATACGCTGGCGCGGGCGCTGGACGATCTGCAGCAGCAGGGCGTGGACTGCCGCTACCGCTTCCAGCTCAAGGCCTGGGTGGCGCTGCCCGCGCCGTGGAACAACTCCGAATGCCTGCGTGCCCTGGCCATGCTGTGCCGTGGCCCCATGGAGGTGGCCCTGTTGTGCGAGCACAGCGGCATGCAGGCCCGCGCCGTGGCCGAACTGCTGCGCCATCCCCGGCTGCGCAGCCTGCTGGAGTGCAGCCTGCGGCCCGCGCGCGAATACGATCTCCCGCCGCTGCGCCGCAGCCGCGCACAGGCGCCTGACGCGGTGGCCGGCCTGCCGCGCCAGTGGGTGCAGAAGCTGGCCGGCTGGATCCGGCGCGGAGGAGTGGCATGAGCCTGTGGATGAACGCGCAGCCTGCTGCAGGGTTGGTACGGGTGAGCCTGGTGGGCCCCATGGGCATAGGCAAGACCACGGCCCTGCGCAGCCTGTGCGGCGCGTTGATGGCGGCGGCGGATGTGCCCAATCTGGACCGGGCCTCCCATTCCAAGGAGTTCACCACGGTGGGTGCCGAGTTCGGCGAGATCGACCTGGGCGGTGGAGAGCGGCTGCAGCTGGTGGGCAGCCCGGGGCAGGAACGCTTCGACTTCGTGCGCCGCTGGGTGCTCAATGCCTCGGTGGGCGTGCTGCTGATGGTGGATGTCTGCGACGCCCGCGCACCGGACTACGCGGCGCAGTGCCTGGCCGAGATCGCCTCTCTGGAATCCGGGCCCCTGGTGGTGGTGGTCAGTTGCCGTGATGCCAGCGAGCAACAGCAGGAAGCATTCAGCAGCGCCTTGGCGGACAGAGGTCACGGTATAGTGCCTGTCATCCAGGCGGACCCCCGTGACCGGCAGCAGTTGCTGGATGCGCTGGGGGTGCTCGTTTCCTTGCTTTCCTTGCAAAGTCAGGTATGAAGACACCAACGCTTCCCCGGATTCCTCCCTCTCTGATCGAAGCTGGCAGCGATGTGCTCCACCGCGTGGTGGCGCCCCTGGAGGGCGTGCACATCGCCTTGCTGTGCACGCCTGACGGCTTCGAGATCACCTCCCTGCGGGTCAGGAGCGAACTGCCGACGGAGCGCCTGTCGGCCATGGCGGGCTCGCTCATGGCCATGGCCAGGGCCGTGGCCACCGAGATAGGCCACAAGTCCTGCCGGCGGCTGACCTTCGAGACCGAGCTGGGCACCGTTCTCTTTCAGGCAGTGGCCGGCAACCAGCCGGCCATCCTGTGCATGGTGGTCGATCAAAGCGCCCTGCTGGGCCGCGCGCTGTGGGCGGCGGGCGAAGTGGCCTCCGAACTGTCCCGTTCCTGATCCGCGGCATCCGCTGCAGAAGTTTGGTTTTCTTCCCCCGAGGAGCGGGCGCGGTGGTCCACCGCACAGCCTGCCCTTGCTATTTGAAAAGGTGGCATATGGCTTCGATACATGATTCTCTGAACGGCCTGCTGGGCATCGATGGCGCCCTGTGCGCGGCCCTGGTGGACAGCACCAGCGGCATGCTCATGGGCAGCGTGGGCTCCGGCCTCGACATGGAGCTGGCCGCTGCCGGCAACACGGAGGTGGTGCGCGCCAAGCTCAAGACCATGCGCATGCTCAAGCTCGATGACGCCATCGACGACATCCTGATCACCCTGACGCACCAGTACCACATCATCCGGCCCGTGGCCGCCCATGAAGGTGTGTTCTTCTACCTGGTGCTGGACAAGAGCCGCTCCAATCTGGCGCTGGCCCGCCGCAAGGTGCAGGACGTCGAGAAGGACCTGGCGCTGTAAGCGCACGCGCTTGTTGCGCTCACGCCCGACCTGCCGGATGCGTATTCCGGCAGGTTTTTTTTCGCCCGGCGTCCGCGCGGTGACACGGGCGCGCGGCAGCGGCACCGGCTTGCTGCCAGAATCGCCGCGTGCTGTCCGTCCTGCTGATCACCTTTCCCTTCTTCGCGCTTGTGGCCTGCGGCTTTGCGGCCACCTGGCGTGGCGTGCTGCCGCAGGCGGCGATACCGGGGCTCAATGCCTTCGTGCTGTATTTCGCGCTGCCCTGCATGCTGTTCCGCTTTGGCGCGCAGACGCCGATTGCACAGCTGCTGGATGTGGGCGTCTCCGTGGTCTACCTGCTGTGCGCGCTGCTGATGGTGGGCGCCACCGTGGCGCTGACCGTGCGGCGCGTAGGCTGGAACGATGCGGCCTTTGGCGCGCTGGTGGCGGCCTTTCCCAACACCGGCTTCATGGGCGTGCCCATGCTGGTGGCGCTGCTGGGCGAGCGTGCCGCAGGCCCGGTCATCGTCACCATGGCCATCGACATGGTGGTGACCACCTCGCTGTGCATTGCGCTGTCGCGCCTGGGGCTGCCGGGCGGGCATGGCGTGTCCGTGGCGCTGCGCAGGGCGTTTGCCGGCATGGCCGCCAATCCCATGCCCTGGGCCATCGTGCTGGGTGGCGTGGCCTCGGCGGCAGGCTGGACGCTGCCCGGCCCCATCGACCGCACCGTGGCCATGCTGGCGGGCGCGGCCTCGCCCGTGGCGCTGTTCACCATTGGCGCCGTGCTGGCGCGCTCGCAGATGAACAGCCACGAGCGCGTGGCCGCGCGCGACTACGTGCCCATTGCGCTGGCCAAGCTGCTGGTCCACCCGCTGCTGGTCTGGGCCGTGGCCCGCGCGGCCATGGCGCTGGGCCTGCCGCTCGGCGAAGAGGCCTTTGTGGCGCTGGTGCTGCTGGCCGCGCTGCCCAGCGCCAGCAATGTCTCGCTGCTGACCGAGCGCTTCGGGGCGCACGGCGGGCGCGTGGCCCGCATCATCCTGGTGTCCACGGTGCTGGCCTTCCTGAGCTTCTCGGGCGCCGTGGCGCTGATGACCTGAGCAGGCCCGGGCACAACTGAGCGGCAGGCCCGGGGCGCACGGGCATGCTGGTGCTCACTACAATCCCGCCCATGTTTTTTCACCACCTCGACGGGATCGCATGAAATCCTCCCCCTCTGCTCCGGCAGGCGTTCCCACGGGCGCGGCCCTGCTCTGGATGGTGACGCTGGCCTGCGTGCTCTGGGCCCTGGTGTCCTGGCTGGCCAATGGCAATCTGGACGGCTACCACGACATGCTGGAGAACTGTGCCTGGGCCCAGCCGCTGCAGCTGGGCACGCACAAGCATCCGCCGTTCTTCGCCTGGGTGGTCGGCCTGTGGTTCATGGTGTTCCCGCAGAACGACGGCTTCTATCGCCTGCTGTCCTATGCCAATGTGGGCGTGGGCATCTGGGGCGTCTACGTGCTGGGCAGGCGCCTGGGGCTGGCGCGCCTGGCGCCGCTGGGCGCGGCCCTGTTGCTGTGGTGCTTTCCGTATACGACGCTGGCCGGCAAGTTCAACGCCAACAGCCAGCTGCTGTCCCTGTGGCCCTGGGCGGCGGCTCTGCTGCTGGCCAGCTGGCAGGAAAAGGGGGCGCGCGGCGTGGCCTTCAGCGTGGCGCTGGGCGTGGTCTCGGCCGCCTGCATGCTCAGCAAGTACTACAGCGGCGTGTTCCTGGCCGGTTTCCTGCTGCCCATCTTCCTGGTGCGTGAAGGGCGCCAGTGGCTGCTCACACCCCGGCCCTACGTGGCGCTGGCAGCCTTTGGCCTGGCGCTGGCGCCGCATGTGGCCTGGATTGCCCACCACCAGTGGGTGACGCTGGGCTATGCCATGGACCAGGGCGGCGGGCAGGTGGTGTGGGGCTATGTGCTGCGCTTTGCGCTGGCGCCCATCTTCTACTGGCTGCCGGCCTGGCTGGCTGTGTGCCTGGTGTATGGCTTCATGCAGGCCCGCCAGCAAGGCGGCGGCTGGCTGCGCTGGAGTGCGCGTTTCCTGCGCCGCAGCTGGTGCTGGCAGGGGCGCGGCGACACGCTGTTCTGGCTGGCCCTCATGCCCTGGCTTGCGACGCTGGGCTTTGGCGCCACCGGCGTGGTGGAGTTGTCCACGCCCTGGGCCATTCCCATCGGCTATGCCTTCGTGCTGCTGTGGCTGCGCAACCTGGACGCCGAGGCGCCCGCCGTGACGCAGGCCGCGCTGGCCGCGCTGCGCCGCGCCTGGTGGCCGAGCATGGCCGTGGTGCTGGTGATTGGCGTGGCCGCGGGCTGGGGCAATGCGCGCAAGAGCGGCTCCGACTACTACCGCCCTGCGGCCGATGCGGCGCAGGCCATCGTGCTGTCCTGGAACCAGCGCCACCCGCAGCAGCCGCTGCAGTGGGTGGGCGGCGACTGGGCGGAAAACGCCATGCTGTCTTTCTATGCCCAGCCGCATCTGCGCACCATTCCCGGCCTGCCCGACAGCGAATATGCGCGCGTGCTGGCGCTGCCGGACTGGCGCCAGCAGCCCGGGCTGCTGCTGTGCCCGCGCGGCCCGGTGGCCAGCGAGCCCGGCCCGACCGCGAAATCGCGCGATTGCGAGCAGCAGGCGCAGGCCTGGCTGGCGAAGCTGGGCCTGCCACAGGAGGCGCGTGTGCTCACGGTGCAACGCTCGGGCTGGCGTTTTCCTCGGCCCAGTCCCTATGCCTATGCGGTTTTTGACGTGTTGCCGCGCGCGGGCAGCCAGCCCGCTGACAATGCTGGCCTATGACCGAATTGCATGCTGACATTGCTCCGGCCGCTCCCAAGGGGATGCTGCCGCGCCCCCCGCTGCGGCTGAGCTGCGTGGTGCCAGCCCACAATGAAGAGGGCAACCTGGAGGCGTTCCTGCGCGCCCTGGACGCGACGGTGCGCACGCTGACGCCCGACTACGAGCTGATCGTCGTCAACGACGGCAGCCGTGACGCCACGCACGAGATCGCGCTGCGCATGGCCCAGGAACTGCCCGTGCGCTATCTGGCGCTGTCGCGCAACTTCGGCAAGGAGGCGGCGCTGTCGGCCGGCATAGACCATGCGCGCGGCAACGCCGTGGTGCTGATCGACGCCGACTTCCAGCATCCGCTGGAGATGCTGCCCCAGATGTGCGAGCTGTGGCAGTCCGGCTACGACATGGTCTATGGCGTGATCGCCGACCGGGGCGCCGAAAGCGGCGCCAAGCGCGTGGGCACCAATCTGTTCTACCGGCTCATGAATGCCGGCAACCTGGTGAAGATCCCGCCCAATGCCGGCGACTTCCGCTGGCTGGACCGCTGCGTGGCCGACGCGCTCAAGGCCCTGCCGGAGAGCCACCGCTTCATGAAGGGCCTGTACGCCTGGGTGGGCTTCAAGGCCGCGGCCCTGCCGTTCGTGCCGGCCGACCGCACGGCCGGAGCGTCCAGCTTCAATTTCCGGCGCCTGGGCTCGCTGGCCCTGCTGGGGCTGACCTCGTTCACCACCTTGCCGCTGCGCGTGTGGAGCGTGGTGGGCGGGATCATCTCGCTGGCGGCCCTGCTCTACGGCCTGTGGATCACCATGGAGACGCTGATCTTCGGCAACCCGCTGGACGGCTGGCCCACGCTGGCGGCCAGCATCATGCTGTTCTCGGGCGTGCAGCTGATGTCCATCGGCATCCTGGGCGAGTACATCGGCCGGATCTATGACGAGGTCAAGCGCCGTCCCACCTACCTGCTGGCGCGCGACGAAGACCGCAGCCCGCTGGCGCCACGGGACTAGCCATGCACGACGTGATCGCACAGCTGCGCCGCCTGCCGCAGGCGCTGCAGTTCGTGCTGGTAGGGGGCTGCGCGGCCGCCACGCACCTGGCCGTGGTCGCCCTGCTGGTGCAACGGGTGGGCATGGCGCCGCTGCATGCCAACGTGCTGGCCTTTCTCGTGGCCTTCGTGGTCAGCTACAACGGCCATGCGCTGTTCACCTTCGTGCAGGCCGGGGCGCAAGGCTGGGCCGTGGCCGGCAAGTACTTCGCCGTGGCCTGCGCCTCCTTCGTGGCCAACGAGCTGCTGTACTGGGTGGCCCTGCACTGGCTGCACTGGCACTATTTCTGGAGCCTGGCCCTGGTGCTGGTGCTGGTGGCGGTGGGCACCTTCGTCTTCGCCAAGTTCTGGGCCTTTGCGGCCCCCGGCCGCAAGGAATCCTCATGAACACCGTACCTGCCAGAAACAACGGGGAGAAGGCCTCGGCCAGAACCGTCGTCCTGTGCGCCGACGACTATGCGCTGCATCCCCTGGTCGATGAAGCCGTGGAGCAGCTCACGCTGCAGGGCCGGCTGTCGGCCACCAGCTGCATGACCACCTCGCCGCACTGGAGGCAGGCCGCCAGGCGCCTGCCCGCGCTGCGCCCGCGCCTGTCGCTGGGCCTGCACTTCAACCTGACCGAAGGCCATGGCCTGCAGCCCGCCGCCGGAATCGGTGCCGTGATCGCGCGCGCCTATGCCGGCGCACTCGGCGGCGCCGCCATGCGCGACGCCTGGCGCCGCCAGCTCGACGCCTTCGAGGACGCGCTGGGCATGGCCCCCGACTTCATCGACGGCCACCAGCACGTGCACCAGCTCCCCGGCGTGCGCGCCGCACTGGTGCAGGAATTGCGCCAGCGCTATGGCGACAACGCCGACGACCTGCCCTGGGTCCGCTCCACCACCCCGGCCGGCCAGCTCTGGCGCGACCCCAAGGCCGCCATCATCGCCCTGCTGGGCGGCTGGACCACCACCCGCCGCCTGCGCCGCCAGGGCGTGCCGCTCAACCACGGCTTCGGCGGCGTCTACGCCTTCGACCAGCCCACGCCCGAAGGCTATGGCCGCCACATGGCCCAATGGCTGGCCCAGCTGCAGCCCGGCAGCCTCATGATGTGCCACCCCGCCACCGCCCCCGTCCAGGGCGACGCCATAGGCGCCCAGCGCGCCGTCGAATACGCCTACCTGCGCTCCGACGCCTTCGCCCAGGCCCTGGAACAAGCGCACTGCCACATCGCCCAAGGCCCCCTCACCCCGCTGTTCACAACGAACTAAGAAGCGGCAATAGAAAAGGCCCGGCCAAAAATGGACCGGGCCATGTGGGCGCAGCGCAAAAAACCGGCGCGGCCCAAAGCAAGGGACAGCAAGCAAGGGCCGCCCCGCAGCGAGGCTGTCGTCCCCCTCCCCCGCGAAGCGGGTAGAGAGGGGGAAGGCGCGCCAGCGCCTCAGGGGGTGCCTATCAATACTCCCAGAAGATGCGCTGCAACTGCTTCGTATCCTGCGTCTTGGTCAGGGCCACGGCCGCCAGCAGGCGCGCCTTCTGCGGGTTCAGGTCATGGGCGACGACCCAGTCGTACTTGTCATCGGGCTGCTCGGCATTGCGCAGCACGAAGCCGGCCGGCACGCGCGAGCTGCGCACCACGATCACGCCCTTTTGGCGCAGTTCATTGAGCTTGGGCACGATGCGGTCGGCCACCGAGCCATTGCCCGTGCCTGCATGCACGATGGCCTTGACGCCGGCCTTGCCCAGCGCGTCGATGGCCGTGGCGGGCACGTTGCCGTAGCCATAGACGATGTCCACGGCGGGCAGGTCGGTGATCTGCTCGATGTTGAACTCGCTGCCCCTGGTGTGGCGCTTGACGGGGGCGCGGAACCAGTAGGTCTTGCCCTCGACCACCATGCCCAGCGGGCCCCACTGGCTGGCGAAGGCATTGGTCTTGATGTTGGTGAGCTTGGCGACATCGCGCGCGGAGTCGATGTTGTCGTTCATGCTGACCAGCACGCCCTTGCCCGCCGAGTCTTTGGACGCGGCCGTGGCCACGGCGCCCAGCAGGTTCAGCGCGCCGTCGGCCGAGATGGCCGTGCCGGGGCGCATGGAGCCGACCATGACGATGGGCTTGTCGGTGGGCACCACCAGGTTCAGGAAGTAGCCGGTTTCCTCCAGCGTGTCCGTGCCGTGGGTGACGACGATGCCGTCCACGCCGGGCTGCTTGGCCAGCTCGTTGACGCGGCGGGCCAGCGTCAGCAGTTCCTTGTTGGTGAAGCTCTCGGAGGCGATCTGGAAGACCTGCTCGCCGGACACGTTGGCGATGTTGCTCAGCTCGGGCAGGCCGGCCAGCAGCTTGTCCACGGGCACCTTGGCGGCCGTGTAGGTGGCGCTGTTGACGGCGCTGGCGCCCGCGCCGGCAATGGTGCCGCCCGTGGCCAGGACGACCACGTTGGGCTTGCCGGCCTGTGCGGTGGGAGCGGGAGCAGGGGCGGTCGCCGTGGCGGGCGCTGCGGCTGCGGGGGCCTGGCTGGCGCCGGGCTGGGACGCGCAGCCTGCCAGCGCAAGCGCGACGGCCATCAAGGTCATACGGAAGGGGGTGAACGGCATGTATCGCTCCTGGAAAGGCATTGAATGATCCAGCCTTGTGGGCTGAATGCGGCACGATGCAATAAACATGCCCCGCCTGCATCAGCGCAAATCCCGATGGGAGCCGCGCGGCGAATGCGCTAAAAGCGCTTCCGAAAAAGGAGCGGTGAACGCTTTGCGGGATTGCGCCCGAGGCCTGAAAGGCTTGAGGTTTTTTGGGGCCGTTCCAGAGGCCGTGCCACGCTCAGATGGCCAGCGGGTCCACGTCCACCAGCCAGCGCACCAGGGCGCGGTGCCCGGGCTGTGCCCTGATCCAGTGCAGGTGCGCCTGCCAGGCCCAGAGAAAGCGCAGCAGGGCGGGCCGCTGGGCCGACTCGATCAGCATCTGCGCGCGCTCCACATTGGCCACGCGCTGCACGGACATGGGAATGGGCGGGTAGAGAAAGACATCGTCCACATGGGGCAGGCCGGCCTGGCGGGCGGCCTCGGCCGCAGCGGCCAGGAAGGCCTGGGCGGCTTCCTGCGTGCGCGCATCGGCACGCACGATGGCCTGGAAGGCGAAGGGCGGCATGCCCGCATCGCGCCGCTCGCGCAACTGGCGCGCGGCGAAGGCCGGGTAGTCGTGCGAGCGCAGCGCGGTGTAGACGGGGTGGGACGGGTCGTGCGTCTGTATCCACATCTCCGGGTGGCTGCCCTGGGCGGCCACGTAGTGCGCGTCGCGTCCTGCGCGGCCGGCGGCCTGCATCAGCAGGCTGAACAGGCGCTCGGGCGCTCGGTAGTCGCTGGAAAAAAGAGCGCTGTCGGGCTGCACGGCGGCCACCAGGGTGATGCGCCGGAAGTCATGGCCCTTGGCCACCATCTGGGTGCCCACCAGCACGTCGATGTCGCCCGCATGCACCTGGGCCAGTTGCTCCTCCAGCGCGCCCTTGGCGCGCGTGGTGTCGGCGTCGATGCGCGCCACGCGGGCGGGCTCGCGGTCGGGGCGCTGCACATTGCGCAGCAGGCGGGCCAGTTCTTCCTCCAGCTGCTCCGTGCCCTTGCCCAGCGGCAGGATGTCGGGATTGCCGCAGCCTGGGCAGGCCATGGGCACGCGCTGGGTGTAGCCGCAGTGGTGGCAGCGCAGCGTGCGGTCGGCCTTGTGGAAGACCTGGTGGGCGCTGCAGTGCGGGCAGTCGCTTTTCCAGCCGCAGTCGGCGCAGAACAGCACGGGCGCGAAGCCGCGGCGGTTGAGCAGCACCAGGCTTTGCTCGCCGCGCTGCACGCGCTCGGTGATGGCATCGATCAGCGGCGGCGAGAACACGGCCTTGCGCGGCTGCTGGCCCATGTCCACCAGGCGCACGCGCGGCAGGGCGGCCGCGCCGATGCGGCTGGGCATGTGCAGGCGCAGGTAGCGGCCGCCCTGCGGCTCGTCGGCATTGGGCGGGCGGCTGGCGTGCCAGCTCTCCAGCGACGGCGTGGCACTGCCCAGGATGACCTTGGCGCCGGTATCGCGCGCGCGCCAGATGGCCAGGTCGCGTGCCGAGTAGCGTGCGCCTTCCTGCTGCTTGTAGCTGGCGTCGTGCTCCTCGTCCACCACGATCAGCGACAGGCCCGGCAGGCTGGCGAAGACCGACATGCGCGTGCCCAGCACGATGCGCGCCACGCCGGTGTGCGCGGCCAGCCAGCTCTTGAGCCGCTGGGGGTTGGTCATTGCGCTGTGCATGCTGACCACGCAGTCGGCGCCGTACTGCGGCGCGAAGCGCTCCGTGAAGCGCTGCTCCAGCTGGGGCGTGAGGTTGATCTCGGGCACCATCACCAGCACCTGGGCGCCGGGGTCGGCGTCCAGTGCGGCCTGGGTGGCTCTCAGATAGACCTCGGTCTTGCCGCTGCCCGTGCTGCCGAAGAGCAGAAAAGGGCCGGGATGGGCGGCGATCTGCGTGAAGACGTCGGCCTGCTCTGCGCTGAGGACGATGGGGGGAATGTCTGCGACGGCCCGGGCCGGTGCGAGCGCTGATGCAGGCGCTGATGCAGGCGCAGTGCCAGGCGCCTGTTCCGCCTGCTCCTCTTTTGCAGCCTTGGCCGCTCTCTTCGCCGCGGCCTTGGTCGGCCTGAGCCGGCGCGCCAATTGCTCGGCCGTCATCTCGCGCAGTTGCGGGGGCAGGGCCGTCACGGCGATTTCGCCCACGCTGCGCTGGTAGTAGTAGGCGGCGAAGGCCACCAGCCGGCGCCAGGCGGCCGGCAGCGGCGCAATGCCCTGCAGCACGGCGGCGATGGGGCGCAGCTCCACGCCTTCGGGCATGGCGGCGGGGCGGGGCGGGGCGTCCCAGACCACGCCCAGCAGGTCCCGGCGACCCAGGGGCACACGCACCAGGGTGCCCGCCTCCAGGGGCTGGTCGCAGGTGTAGCTCAGCAGTTCGCCCACGGCGCTGTGCGCCGGCGTCTGGACGGCGACATGGACGGTGTGGGCGGGGAGGGACATGCGAATGCGGGGAAAGCGGGGCCTGAAAACGCGGGCGCCGCACGGCAGGGCCTGCGGCAACCAAGCCGCCAAGCATAAGCCTTTGGCGCTGCCTGGGGCCTGGGTGCGGCGTTCTACACCAGACGCCCCGGCCGGTGACTGCGGGTTTCTGGGTATATCGTCAATTTCTGTGGATAACTTTGTGGGGATTATTCGGATCTATGGGCATGTACCTGCTTATCCGGCCTTGCCAATCGGTGCATGCTGAAAATGTTGCTATCAAAAAAATTATTCAAAAACAATGGCTTATATCGATATGTCGCCGGCGTGCAGGCGCGGATGACAACTGCAACTCCTAGGGCCTCGCTCGGATTTTTCTGTGCATAAGATGGTCTGTGGCCATCTTGTGCAGCAAGCGGCTGTCGGGTACCCGGCTTGTGGACAGCGGGGCCTTGCCGGGCCGTTGGCGGCCCCGGCAGGGGCCGGCGCTGCGCTGGCGTCCGGCCCTGGGGTTCGGGAGAAGCGGGGGGGCGGGGAGGCGGCTCGCTCAGCGCTGGCGCAGGGCGCGCGAATGGCTGTGCACGGTCTCCACCAGGGCCGCCACATGCTCGGGCGGTGTGAACTGGCTGATGCCGTGGCCCAGGTTGAAGATGTGCGTGGGGCCCGTGGTGGTCCTGTCGGTATGCGGGGCACCGAAGCTGTCGAGCACGGCGCGCGCCTGCTCGGCCACGCGCTCGGGCGGTGCGAACAGCACATTGGGGTCGATGTTGCCCTGCAGCGCCTTGCCGGGTCCGCCCACCTCGCCGCCGACGATGGCGCGGGCGCGGGCCAGGTTGGCCGTCCAGTCCAGGCCCAGCACCTCGCAGTCCAGGTCCTTCATGTCGGGCAGCCAGATGCCGCCGCCCTTGGTGAAGACGATGCGCGGCACGTCCTGCCCATCGGCGCCCGTGCGCTTGAGTCCGGCCAGCACGCGCTTGGTATAGGCCAGGCTGAATTCCTGGAAGGCGCCGTCGGCCAGCACACCGCCCCAGCTGTCGAACACCATCACGGCCTGGGCGCCCGCATCGATCTGGGCGTTCAGGTAGGCGGCCACGCTGTCGGCGTTGATGGCCAGGATGCGGTGCATCAGGTCGGGGCGCGCATACATCAGGCTCTTGACCAGGCGGTAGTCGTCGCTGCCCTTGCCCTCGACCATGTAGCAGGCCAGGGTCCAGGGGCTGCCCGAGAAACCGATCAGCGGCACGCGGCCATCGAGCGCGCGGCGGATGCTGGTCACGGCGTCGAACACATAGCGCAGCTTGTCCATGTCGGGCACGGCCAGCTCGGCCACGGCGGCCTCGTCGCGCACCACCTTGGCAAAGCGCGGGCCTTCGCCTTCGGCAAAGGACAGGCCCAGGCCCATGGCGTCGGGCACGGTCAGGATGTCGGAGAACAGGATGGCCGCGTCCAGCGGGAAGCGCTCCAGTGGCTGCAGCGTGACCTCGGTGGCGTAGTCCACGTTGGTGGCCAGGCCCATGAAGCTGCCGGCCCGGGCGCGCGTGGCCTTGTATTCGGGGAGATAGCGGCCCGCCTGGCGCATCAGCCACAGCGGCGTGTAGTCGGTGGCCTGGCGCCGGCAGGCGCGCAGGAAGGTGTCGTTGGTCAGGGGGGCGAAGCTCATGGTGGGCGATTGTCGCCGAGTCGGCTTCGCCAGGCTGTCGCGATGCCCGAGCAGCGCAGGGCGTCTTGCCTCGGGTTAACCCTGGTCAATATCGACGGCAACGGGCTTTTTGAGGCCGCTACATTGTGCGGCGTGCGTTCCGCACGGGAATCCGTCCATGCAAGGAGAGAGTTTGCGATGCAGCGAAGAACCCTGACCCAGATCCTGGCCCTGGCCCCGGCTGTTTCGGCCGCCAGCTGGCTGGCTGGAAGTGCCACGGCGGCCGAGCCGCTGTTTCCGGGCAAGGCGCCGCTGCGCATCGTCGTGGGCTACCCGCCCGGTGGCGCCACCGACCGCGTGGCGCGCATCGTGGCCGACAAGCTGCAGGCGCACGTGGGCTCGCCCGTGGTGGTGGAGAACAAGCCCGGCGCGGGCGGCCGCCTGTCGGCCCAGTATGTGAAGAACGCGCCGGCCTCCCAGCCCGCGCTGCTGCTGGCCAACCCGGCCGTGATGCTGGTGGCGCCCCTGGTGTTCCCTGACTCGGGCTACGACCCCGACAAGGACTTCCGCCCGGTCAGCGAGGTCAACCGCTACGAATTCGGCGTGGCCGTGGCCAGTGCCGTGCCCGTCAGGCAGCTGTCGCACCTGCTGGCCTGGCTGCGTGCCAATCCGCAGCAGGCCAACGTGGGCGTGCCGGCCACGGGCAGCCTGCCGCACTTCTTCTCGCTGATGCTGGGCGAGGCCGCCAAGGTCCGCACCGAAACCGTGGGCTACAAGGGCTCGGCCCCGCTGCTGACCGACCTGGTGGGCGGCCAGGTGCCGCTGGCCATCGACACCTTCGACGTGCTGCTGCCCCAGCACGAGGCCGGCAAGATCCGCGTGCTGGCCG
Organism: Delftia sp. NA_296.1; assembly: GCF_052692095.1. Classification (NCBI taxonomy): domain Bacteria; kingdom Pseudomonadati; phylum Pseudomonadota; class Betaproteobacteria; order Burkholderiales; family Comamonadaceae; genus Delftia; species Delftia sp. NA_296.1. The sequence goes on from NZ_JBQZGF010000013.1 coordinate 45,983, forward strand.
TGTCGGGCGAGCGCCGCAGCACCATGGCGCCGGACATTCCCACGCTCAAGGAATCTGGCCTGAACCTGTCGGGCATGGGCTGGAACACCTTGTTCGCGCCGCAGAGCATGGCGCCCGACATTGCCGAGCGCCTGTCGCGCATGGTGCAGGAGATCATGAAGGAGCCCGACACGCGCCAGAAATTCGAGGCCAGCCGGCTGACCCCGGTCTCCAGCAGCAGCGCGCAGACGGCCGAGATGCTCAAGGCCTACCGCGCGCAGTGGACGCCGGTGGTGGAGCGCTCGGGCTTCAAGCCCTGAACCTTCGACAAAAATGGCCCGTGCGGGCCTTTTTTCATGGGGCCTAGGGGTTTCCTCGGTGCCTGGGCGCTTGTGGTGGAAAGGGTCTGGCGACTAACATTTACCGACCATTCGGTAAATTATGTTTGATCTGCCGCATAAAGACGGCAGACAGGCCACGGAGACTTCCATGCCCCCATCGCTGGTTCTGGTTGAGCAGCAAGACGCCGTCCGCACCCTGGTGCTGAACCGCCCCGACGCGCTCAACAGCTTCAACGCGCAGCTGCACGAGCAGCTGCTTTCGGCCCTGGAGCAGGCCGCCGGCGATGCCACGGTGCGCTGCGTGGTGCTCACGGGCGCGGGGCGCGGCTTTTGCGCGGGCCAGGACCTGTCCGACCCCGAGGCGGCGCCCGACCAGAACCTGGGCGACCTGATCGAGCGCCGCTACCAGCCGCTGTGCCTGCGGCTCAAGTCCATGCCCGTGCCCGTGGTGGCCGCCGTCAATGGCGTGGCCGCAGGCGCGGGCGCCAATATCGCGCTGGCCTGCGACCTGGTGCTGGCCGCGCGCTCGGCCAGCTTCATCCAGGCCTTTGCCAAGATCGGCCTGGTGCCCGACTGCGGCGGGACCTGGCTGCTGCCGCGCCTGGTGGGCCGTGCGCGCGCCCTGGGCCTTGCGCTGCTGGGCGACAAGCTGCCTGCGGCCGAGGCCGAACGCATCGGCCTGATCTGGCGCTGCGTGGAAGATGCCGATTTGCGCAGCGAGGCCCAGGCCCTGGCCCAGCGCCTGGCCGCCATGCCCGTGCGGGCCCTGGCGCGCACGCGGGAGGCCATGGACTCGGCCCAACTGCTGGACTACGAACATGCGCTCACGCGCGAGGCGCGCCAGCAGGGTCAGCTGGGCGCGGCCCACGACTACCAGGAGGGCGTGGCCGCCTTCCTGGGCAAGCGGGCTGCCGTGTTCTCGGACCGTTGAGGAGCGGCGCCATGCAAGACACCCACACCCCGGACGAAGCCGCGCAGCGCCTGGCCGAACAGGTGCGCGACGGCATGCTGGCGCGCGACCGCGCCGCGCAAGGCCTGGGCCTGCGCATCACGGACATCGCCCCCGGCGCGGCGCGCATGGAGATGGCCGTGCGCGACGACATGCTCAACGGCTTCGACATCTGCCACGGCGGCTTCATCACGGCGCTGGCCGACACGGCCTTTGCCTATGCCTGCAATGCGCGCAACGAGATGACGGTGGCCTCGGGCCTGAGCGTGGACTTCGTCGCGCCCGGCCGGCCCGGCGACGTGCTCACCGCGCAGGCCCGCGAAGTCTCGCGCGCAGGCCGCACCGGCGTCTATGACGTGCAGGTCACCAACCAGCGCCAGGAAGTGATCGCGCTGTTCCGTGGCCGCTCGCACAGCTTCAAGGGCCGGCCCACCGTGCCCGGCCTGACAGAGCCCACCTGAAGAGGTCCGCCATGTCCCTGCAGCGCCCCGCCCCCGGCGAACTCGACCCCATCGAAACCGCCAGCCGCGACGAGATCGCCTCGCTGCAGCTGCTGCGCCTGCGCTGGTCGCTGCAGCATGCCTACGACAACGTGCCGCACTACCGCCGCGCCTTCGACGAGAAAGGCGTGCATCCGTCCGACCTGCGCACGCTGTCCGACCTGGCCCGCTTTCCCTTCACCACCAAGAAGGACCTGCGCGAGAACTACCCGTTCGGCATGTTCGCCGTGCCGCGCCAGAAGGTGGCGCGCGTGCATGCCTCCTCGGGCACCACGGGCAAGCCCACGGTCGTGGGCTACACGTTGAATGACATCGACAACTGGGCGAATCTGGTGGCGCGCTCCATCCGCGCGGCGGGCGGGCGGCCCGGCGACATGGTGCATGTGGCCTATGGCTACGGCCTGTTCACGGGCGGGCTGGGCGCGCACTACGGTGCCGAGCGCGCGGGCTGCACCGTGGTGCCCATGTCGGGCGGGCAGACCGAAAAGCAGGTGCAGCTGATCCAGGATTTCCGGCCCGACATCATCATGGTCACGCCCAGCTACATGCAGGTGATCGTGGAGGAGATGCAGCGCCAGGGGATGGACCCGCGCGAGAGCTCGCTCAAGATCGGCATCTTCGGCGCCGAACCCTGGACCGAGGCCATGCGCCGCGAGATCGAGGGCAAGGCGGGGCTGGATGCCGTGGACATCTACGGCCTGTCCGAAGTCATGGGCCCGGGCGTGGCCAGCGAATGCGTGGAGAGCAAGGACGGGCCGGTGATCTGGGAAGACCATTTCTACCCCGAGATCATCGACCCGGACACGGGCGAGGTGCTGCCCGACGGCAGCGAGGGGGAGCTGGTCTTCACGTCGCTGTCCAAGGAAGCCATGCCCATCGTGCGCTACCGCACGCGGGACCTGACGCGGCTGCTGGCGCCGACCTCGCGCAGCTTCCGGCGCATGGGCAAGATCGTGGGGCGCAGCGACGACATGCTCATCATCCGCGGCGTGAACCTGTTTCCCACCCAGATCGAGGAGATCGTGCTGCAGAACGCCCAGCTGTCGGGCCAGTACCAGCTGGTGGTCACGCGCGACGGCAACCTGGACCGGCTGGCCGTGCGCTGCGAGATGCAGCCGGGCACGCAGGGCGACACCGAGGCGCTGGCACTGTGGGTGCAGCAGCGCATCAAGACCCTGGTCGGCGTGAGCGCCGAGGTCGAGGTGCTGCGACCCGATTCCATAGAGCGCACCCTGGTGGGCAAGGCCCGCCGCGTGATCGACCACCGCAGCCGCTGAGCGCGCACAGGAGTCCCATGGCCCGAGGCCGATCTTCCGGATACGACGACCAGCGCGAACTGATCCTGGGCCATGCCGCCGCGCTGTTCGCGCGCAGCGGCTACCCCGGCACTTCGATGAACGAGGTGGCCCAGGCCTGCGGCCTGTCCAAGCCCACCATCTACCACTACTTCCGCGACAAGTACGCGCTGCTGGTGGACATCACCGATGGCCACATGACGCGGCTGCAGTCCCTGGTGGACGAAGTGCAGTCCATGGGCCTGCCGCCCGAGCCGCGGCTGCGCATGCTGATCGAGCGCTTCGTGCAGGAATACGCCCATGCCCGCCATGCCCACCGCGTGCTGACCGAGGACGTGCGCTTCCTGCAGGACGACGACCGCCAGCGCGTGCTGGGCAAGGAGCGCGCCGTGGTCGAAACCTTTGCCCAGGCGGTGGCCCAGCTGCGGCCTGACGCCGATGGCGCGGGCCTGTCCAAGGCGCTGGCCATGCTGCTGTTCGGGATGATGAACTGGATGTTCACCTGGCTGCGGCCCGACGGCTCGCTGGACCACGAGGCCATGGCCCCCGTGGTGGCTGACCTGTTCCTCGGAGGCCTGCCGGCCGTGCAGACCCCAGGCAAACCCGGGCATCAAACCGCTGGCAAAAAAATAGTTACCACGGTAAATTGTGGCGCCTGAAGGTGCCACGCCCCATCCAACACAAGGAGACAGACATGAAGCGTTTGACGAAACTGGGCCTGCTGGCCGCGACCCTGGCCACGGTCTGGGGCTCGGCCCTGGCCGACATCAATGTGGGCGTGGTGGTCTCGGCCACCGGACCGGCGGCCTCCCTGGGCATTCCCGAAAAGAACACCGTGGCGCTGATGCCGCGCACGGTGGCGGGCCAGAAGGTCAACTACATCATCCTGGACGACGCCTCCGACACCACGGCGGCCGTGGCCAACACGCGCAAGCTGATCAGCGAGAGCAAGGTCGATGTCATCCTGGGCTCCAGCATCACGCCCAACTCGCTGGCCATGGTGGACGTGGTCTCCGAGGCCAAGACGCCCATGATCACGCTGGCCGCCTCGGCCAAGATCGTCGAGCCCGTGGATGCCAAGAAGTTCTGGGTCTTCAAGACGCCCCAGCACGACGCCATGATGGCCGCCGCCATCGGCGAGCACATGGCCAAGGCCGGCATCAAGACCGTGGGCTACATCGGCTTCAACGACGCCTACGGTGAAAGCTGGCTGCAGGAGTTCCGCAAGGTGGCCGAGGCCAAGGGCATCAAGCTCACCGCCACCGAGGCCTATTCGCGCAGCGATACCTCGGTCACGGGCCAGACGCTCAAGCTCATGTCCGCCAGGCCCGATGCGGTGCTGATCGCAGGCTCGGGCACGCCGGCCGCGCTGCCGCAGAAATCGCTCAAGGAGCGCGGCTACCAGGGCAAGATCTACCAGACCCACGGCGTGGCCAATGCCGACTTCCTGCGCGTGGGCGGCAAGGATGTGGAAGGCACGCTGCTGCCCGCCGGCCCCGTGCTGGTGGCCCACCAGCTGCCCGACAGCAACCCGGTCAAGAAGTCTGCCGTCTCCTATGTGGAAGCCTACGAGGCCGCCAACGGCAAGGGCACGGCATCGACCTTTGGCGCGCATTCCTGGGATGCGGGTCGCGTGCTCGAAGCGGCGATTCCCGCCGCGCTCAAGAAGGCCCAGCCCGGCACGGCCGAGTTCCGCGCCGCCCTGCGCGATGCGCTGGAGCAGACCAAGGACGTGGCCGGTGCCCACGGCATCTTCAACATGACGCCCACCGACCACCTGGGCCTGGACCAGCGCGCGGCCGTCATGGTCAAGATCGAGAACGGCACCTGGAAGTACCAGCCCTGAACCTGCGGGCCTGAGGCCGCAGCGGCTGCCGCACTGGGCGGCGGCCGCTGTGGCGCTCGGCCGCGCCTGCTCGAAAGTCGATCATGGATCTGCAAATCGCCCTGCTGCTGGGGCAGGACGGCATCGTCAACGGCGCCGTCTACGGCCTGATGGCGCTGGCCCTGGTGCTGGTGTTCTCGGTCACCCGCATCATCTTCATTCCGCAGGGCGAGTTCGTCGCCTTCGGCGCGCTCACCCTGGCCATGATGCAGGCCGGCCGCGTGCCCACCACGCTGTGGCTGCTGCTGGCCCTGGCCGCCGCCGTGCTGGTGGTGGATCTGCTGCGCTGGCGCGCGGGCAGCCAGGTGAGCTGGCCCGCCACCTTCCTGTGGTGCCTGGCGCTGCCGGCCATTGCCGTGGCCCTGGCCTGGGGGCTGCGTCCGTCCTCGCTGATGCTGCAGGCGCTGGCCACCCTGGTGCTGATCACGCCCATGGGGCCGCTGCTGTACCGCCTGGCCTACCGGCCGCTGGCCCATGCCTCGGTGCTGATGCTGCTCATCGTCTCGGTGGCCATGCACGGCGTGCTGGTCGGCCTGGGGCTGCTGTTCTTCGGGGCCGAAGGCTCGCGCACCCCCGCGTTTTCCGAGGCGCAACTGCGCCTGGGCGACATCACGATCTCGGGCCAGTCCCTGGTGGTGGTGGGCGTGACCCTGGTGCTGGTGGCCCTGCTGTTCGTGTTCTTCGAGCGCTCCATGATCGGCAAGGCGCTGCGCGCCACGGCCATCAACCGCGTGGGTGCACGCCTCATGGGCATTCCCACGGCCATGGCCGGCGACGTGAGCTTTGCGCTGGCCGCGCTGATCGGCGCCATCTCCGGCCTGCTGATCGCGCCGCTGACCACGGTGTACTACGACACCGGCTTTCTGATCGGCCTCAAGGGCTTCGTGGCCGCCATCGTGGGCGGGCTGGCCAGCTACCCGCTGGCCCTGGCCGGCGCGCTGCTGGTCGGGCTGCTGGAGGCCTTCTCGTCGTTCTGGGCCAGTGCCTACAAGGAGGTGCTGGTGTTCACGCTGATCATCCCGGTGCTGTGGTGGCGATCGCGCAATAGCCACCATGTGGAGGAAGAAGAATGAGCGCCCCCGTTTCCTCGCAGGCCACGGCGCCTGCCAAGGCCGCCTCGGGCGGCATCAGCACGCGCGTGCTCACCGTGGCCGCCATTGCGCTGCTGGCCGCGTCCTGGGGCTTCCTGCCTGATTTCACCGTCGTCATCCTCAGCTACATCGGCCTGTTCGCCATGGTGGCCGCAGGCCTGGTGATGCTGACCGGCGTGGGCGGCATGACCTCGTTCGGCCAGGCGGCCTTCGTGGGCATCGGCGCCTATGCCACGGCCTGGGTCTGCACGGCGCCTGCCTCGGTGGCCGCGCTGGGCGGGCTGGTGGGCGCGGCGGGCCTGCCCTGGGTGGGCCTGGCGCTGGGCCTGCTCATCACCTTCGTCGTGGCCTGGCTGCTGGGCGCGGTCACGGTCAAGCTGCAGGGCCACTACCTGCCGCTGTGCACCATCGCCTGGGGGCTGAGCCTGTACTACCTGTTCGGCAACATGGAGTTCCTGGGCGGGCAGACCGGCATCACGGGCATTGCGCCGCTGGTGATCGGTGGCGTCTCGCTGGCCTCGCCGCGCGCCATGGGCGTGGTGATCTGGGCCGTGCTGCTGGTGGCGCTGTGGCTGCTGCACAACCTGCTGGACTCGCGCGAGGGCCGGGCCATCCGCGCGCTGCGCGGCGGGCGCGTCATGGCCGAGTCCATGGGCATCGACACCGCGCACTACCGCGTCAAGCTCTTCGTGCTGGCGGCCCTGCTGGCCACGCTGTCGGGCTGGCTCTACGCCCACATGCAGCGCTTCGTGAGCCCGGCGCCCTTCAACCTCAACGTGGGCATAGAGTACCTGTTCATGGCCGTGGTGGGCGGCGCCGGCCACCTGTGGGGCGCCGTGCTGGGCGCCACGCTGATCACCCTGGTCAAGCAAAAGCTGCAGGACATATTGCCGGCCCTGCTGGGCACCAGCGGCAACTTCGAGGTCATCGTCTTCGGCCTGCTGATGGTGCTGGTGCTGCAGCGCTTTGCAGAAGGCCTGTGGCCCACGCTGCAGGCGCTCACGGCGCGCTGGGTGCGCCGGCCCGTGTCCGATCTGAAGCTGGCGGACGCGGCGCCGCTGGCGCAGCGCGCGCTGCCTGCGGCGGGCCAGGTGCTGCTGGCGGCCGAGCATGTGACCAAGCGCTTTGGCGGCCTGGTGGCCAACAACGATGTGGCCATGACGCTCAAGGCCGGAGAGGTGCATGCGCTGATCGGCCCCAACGGCGCGGGCAAGAGCACCTTCTTCAACATGATCTCGGGCGTGGACTCGCCCACCGAGGGCCAGGTGCGCTTCATGGACCAGGCCATGAACGATGCGCCCTCGCGCCGCTTCGCCGCTCTGGGCCTGGGCCGCACCTTCCAGCATGTGCGCCTGCTGGGCCAGCGCAGCGTGCTGGAGAACGTGGCCGTGGGCGCGCACCGGCGTGCGCACCGGGGCTGGCTGGCCTCCATGCTGCGCCTGGACCGGGCCGAGGAGGCCTCGGTGCTGGCCGAGGCGCGCCGCCAGATCGAGCGCTGCGGCCTGGGCGCCTTCGCCGACGTGCCGGCCGCCTCGCTCGCCTTGGGCCAGCAGCGCATCGTGGAGATCGCACGCGCCCTGGCCGGACAGCCTGCGGCCCTGCTGCTGGACGAGCCGGCCGCCGGCCTGCGCCACCTGGAAAAACAGGCCCTGGCCGACCTGCTGCGCCAGCTGCGCGCCGAGGGGCTGGGCATTCTCGTCGTGGAGCACGACATGGAGTTCGTCATGAATCTTGCGGACCGCATCACGGTGCTGGAGTTCGGCACCGTGATTGCCGAAGGCACGCCGGCCCAGATCCAGGTCAACCAGCGCGTGCTGGATGCCTACCTGGGCGGCGGCGACGACGACGAGGCAACCGGAGAGACGGCATGAGCGACACCCTTTTGCAGCTCAAGGGCCTGAGCGTGTCCTACGGCCCCGTGGAGGCCGTGCACCAGGTGGATCTGGATGTGCGCAGCGGCGAGATCGTCACAGTCATCGGCCCCAACGGCGCGGGCAAGACCACGCTGCTGTCGGCCGCCATGGGCCTGCTGCCCTCGCGCGGCGAGATCCATCTGGACGGCAAGCGCATCGCACGTCCCGGCGTCGAGGTCATGGTGGCCAACGGCGTGGCCCTGGTGCCCGAAAAGCGCGAGCTGTTCGGCGAGATGTCGGTGGAGGACAACCTGCTGCTGGGCGGCTTCTCGCGCTGGCGCCGGGGCCTGCGCGACCAGGCGCAGCGCATGGACGAGGTCTTTGCCATCTTCCCGCGCCTGAGGGAGCGGCGCCCGCAGATGGCCTCCACCCTGTCGGGCGGTGAGCGCCAGATGCTGGCCATCGGCCGCGCGCTGATGGCACGCCCGCGCCTGCTGCTGCTGGACGAGCCCTCGCTGGGCCTGGCGCCGCTGATCGTGCGCGAGGTGCTGCAGGTCGTGGCCGGCCTGCGCGACCACGGCGTCTCGGTGCTGCTGGTCGAGCAGAACGCGCGCGCCGCCCTCAAGGTGGCCGACCGTGCCTACGTGCTGGAGATGGGCGCCGTGGCCCTCAGCGGCGCGGCCAGGGAGCTGCTGCACGACCGGCGCATCATCGATACCTATCTGGGGATGGGGCGCAGTGCGGAGGCGGTGGCCTGAGACGCAACCCCCCGCCACAACGAAAAAGGCTGCCGGACCGGCAGCCTTTTTGCATTTGCAGCGGGGCGCTCAATCCAGCTTGATGTTGTTGGCCGAGATCACCCGCCCCCACTTGCTGCGTTCGGCGCGCACGAACTGGCCCATCTGGTCGGCGCTGCCGGGCATGGGCTCCACGCCCATGGCGGCCAGGCGTGCCTTGGTGCGGGTGTCGGCCAGGGCCTGCTGCAGCGACTGGCTGAACTTCTTGACCACCTCGGCCGAGCTGCCCGTGGGCACGACGATGCCCTGCCAGGCATAGCCCTCGAAACCTTTCAGACCCTGCTCCTGCAGCGTGGCGATCTGGGGCAGAACGTCCACGCGGGCGGGGCTGGCCACGCCGATGGCCTTGAGCTTTTTCTCGCTCAGGAAGGGAATGATGGTGGCGCTGTCGGCCCACATGGCGGGAATCTGGCCGCCGACCACGTCCTGCACGGCCGGGGCGGCGCCACGGTAGGGCACATGGGTCATGTTGCTGATGCCCGCCTGTTCGCGGAACAGCTCGCCCACCAGGTGGTGGGGGCTGCCCAGGCCGGCCGAGCCCCAGCTCACGCCGGTCTTTTGCTGTTTGGCCCAGGCCAGGAATTCGGCGAGGTTGGTGGCGGGCACCTCGTTGTTGACCACCAGCAGCATGGGAAAGCGCACCAGCATGCCCACGGGCTTGAAGTCGCGCTCGGCGTTGTAGTTGAGCTTGCTGAACAGGAAGGGGTTGGCCGCCAGCGTGGCGAAGTCGGCCGTGAACATGAGGTTGCCGTGGTCGCGCGAGCGGGCGCTGTACTCGGCCGCGATGTTGGTGCCTGCGCCGGGCTTGTTGTTGATGACGATGACCCGCTCCATGTTGCGGCCCATGGCCTCGGCGATGACGCGGGCGACCACGTCCGAGCCGCCGCCGGCCGCATAGCCCACGACCCATTCCAGGGGCTTGTCCTGTGCCAGGGCGGCAGGCCCTGCGGCCAGGGCCAGGCCCGAGCAGGCCAGTGCGGCCAGAAACTGCTTGCGTTGCATCCTTGTCTCCATGTTGTATGCGGCGCCCTTGTGGGATGTCCAAGGTGTGAGGCGGGCGCCTTTGTGGGGATGGCAGGCCGCCGCACGGGCGGCGGCGCGCGGCTTCAGGCGGCCGCGTGCACCGGGGCGACCGGCGTCACGGCGCCGCGCTCGGCCGGGTCCGCGCCGGCAGGGGCAAGTCCTGCGCTGGCGCGGGCCAGTTCGAGCGCATGCAGCAAGGTGCCCTGGTGGCCGATGTGATTGGCCAGCAGCAGCACGAGGCGGGCATTGAGGGCATGGCTTTGCGCGGTATCGAGCCCCTGGTGGGTGGCGATCAGGGCTTCGTAGAAATCGTCGCAGGCCTGCAGGTTGGGGTGGGTGGACAGCAGCATGGCGGTCTCCTGTGGATGGGGCGTAAGAGGTTCAGGCCGTGGCGGCGGCGCCGCAGGCTCTTTGGAGAGCGGCACGCACGCCGGCTTCGTCGGGGCGGCGCCAGCGCGCGCAGACATGCTGGTCAGGCCGCAGCAGGTAGCTGGTGCCGGGGCGTGCATCCAGGCGTTTGGCCGCCAGGCCGCGCGCATCGATGAGGTCGGCGCCGTGCGCATGGGCCTCGCCCTCGGCCGCAATGGACAGGTTGAGCACGCCGGGCAGCGCCTGCGCCCAGGCCGGCGTGGGGCCGAAGTGCAGCAGCGTGAAGTCCGGTCCCAGAGCGCGCAGCAGCCAGGCCGTGCCGTCTGCGCCGGGCCGGCGCATGGGCGCATCGGCCAGCACGGCGCCGGGCAGCTGCGTTCCGTCGAAGGTGTCGGTGTCGGGCGTGTTGAGCGCGGAGCCGTGCAGCGTGGCCGGCACGGACAGCCGCCCGCTGTTGACGATGCGGCGCGCGAATTCATGGTCGCGCGCCAGGTCCAGCACGGCGTCGCGGAACAGGCGGCTGATCTCGCTCTTGGGCGTGATGAAGTCGGTGGCGCGCGTGGAGTTGCGGATGTTCTCGTCGGCCGCGTATTCGCGCTCGGCGCCGTAGGTGGCGATCAGCGAGGCATCGGCCTGGCCGCGCAGCACGCGGTCCAGCTTCCAGGCCAGGTTCTCGGCATCCTGCACGCCGCTGTTGGCGCCGCGTGCGCCAAACGGCGAGACGCCGTGGGCGCTGTCGCCCGCAAAGACCACGCGGCCATGGACGAAGCGGTCCATGCGCAGGCAGGCGAAGGTGTAGACGCTGGCCCATTCCAGCTCGAAGGGCGCGTCCTTGCCCAGCAGGGCACGGATGCGCGGCACGATGTTCTCGGGCTTTTTCTCTTCCTCGGGGTCCGCGTCCCAGCCCAGCTGGAAGTCGATGCGCCAGACATCGTCGGGCTGGCGGTGCAGCAGCACGCTCTGGCCCGGGTGGAAGGGCGGGTCGAACCAGAACCAGCGCTCGGTGGGGAATTCGGCGTGCATCTTCACGTCGGCGATCAGGAAGCGGTCGCGGAAGATGCGGCCATGGCTTTCCTGGCCCAGCAGGCCGCGCAGCGGCGAGCGCGAGCCGTCGCAGGCCAGGACCCATTGCGCATCGATGCGGTAGCTGCCGTCGGGCGTCTCCACGGTCAGCAGGGCGCCCTCGGCCTGCGGCTCCAGTGCCGTGACCTTGCTGTGCCAGCGCAGGTCGATCAGCGGCAGCTGCAGTGCGCGCTCGACCAGGTAGGCCTCGGCGTAGTACTGCTGCAGGTTGATGAAGGCCGGGCGCTCGTGGCCGTCCTCGGGCAGCAGGTCGAAGCGGTACAGCGGCTGGTCCTTGAAGAAGACCTTGCCCAGGTTCCAGGACACGCCCTTGTCCACCATGGGCTGGCCCACGCCCAGGCGGTCCCAGATCTCCAGAGTGCGCTTGGAAAAGCAGATGGCGCGCGAGCCCGTGGACAGCCGGCAGTCGTTGTCCAGCAGCACCACGCGCTGGCCGCGCTGCGCCAGGTCGATGGCCAGCGACAGGCCTACGGGGCCGGCGCCGACGATGACCACGGGATGCCGGGCAGGCGTGTCCGCACCGGCGTCCTGGTCGGCATGGCGCTCGTAGGGGATGTGGATGGCCTGTATGTCTGCGCCGCTGCCGCGCAGCGCTTGCAGGGAGATGGCGGGGTGGGACATGGTGTTCGTCCTCTGGCGTGGGCAGTGTGGAAAAAAGGGCGCAGCCATCCCCGCCGGCGCGCCAGGGCGCCGGTTCACGGACGGGTGCGATGGGCGGGCGTGCCGGTGTTCAGGCCCGGACGCCGCCGTGCATCAGCCTTCGAGCGCCAGCCACATCTGGCGGTCGCGCTCGGCGGTCCAGATGCGCGGGTCGGCGTGGCCCGAGGCCTCGTCATAGGCGCGGGTCACATCGAAGGGCATGCAGTGGTTGAAGATCACCCACTGGCCGTACTTGGGCTGCAGCTTGGCGAAGGCGGCCTCGTAGACCTTGCGCAGGTCCTGCTGGGCATCGGCGCCGGCCTTGACCTCGGTCCACAGGTCGCTGATGAAGTCGCGCGTGCCGGCCAGGCCGGCCTGCACCTCGGCCGGCGTCTGCAGCGCGGCGCCGCGGCCGGGCACCAGCTTTTCGGGCTGCAGGGCGGCGATGGCGTCCAGCGTGTGCGGCCAGTCCTGGAAGTAGGCGTCGCCCGCATAGGGCGTGGCGCCGAACTCCACCAGGTCGCCGCTGAACAGCACCTTGTCCTGGGGCAGCCAGACCACGGTGTCGCCCTTGGTGTGGCCGCGGCCCAGCTGCAGAATCTGCACTTCGAGCTTGCCCAGCCACAGCGTCATCTTGCCGGTGAAGGTCAGGGTGGGCCAGGTCATGCCGTCGGGCACGCTTTCCACGTTCTGGAACAGGCGCGGGAAGCGGCCGATCTCGCTGGCCTTGTCCTGCTCGCCGCGCTCCACGATGAGGTCGTAGGTGTCCTGGCTGGCAATGATGTGCTCGGCGCCTTCCGCGAAGAAGGCCGAGGCGCCCAGCACGCGCACCGCGTGGTAGTGCGAGAGCGTCACGTACTTGATGGGCTTGTCCGTGACCTCGCGGATGCGGCGGATCACGTCCTGGGCCATGACGGGCGTGGCCTGGGTGTCGATCACCATCACGGCGTCGTCGCCAATGATGATGCCGGTGTTGGGGTCGCCTTCGGCCGTGTAGGCATAGGCGTGCTCGGAGAGCTTGTCGAAGCTGACCTGCTTGATTTCGAGGTCGGCGGCGGAGGCAAAGGTCTTGGTGGTCATGGGCATCCTGCTTTTGAGATGGACAAATGCATTTGTTTTTATCGAATGCCTGAATGCTAGGGAAAAATTCAACATTGAACAATTCATTTGACATAGTGAAAAACCCTCGGAGCCGCAAACTTCGGGTTCCAGCCTTCACAATGCCTGCCATGTCCGATGCCGCCTCCTCCCCGAACGATCCCGTCTTCCCCTCCGACAGCGCCGATGACGAGCCCGCGCGCGGCCCGCGCGGCATCCAGAGCGTGGAGGTCGGCGGCCAGCTGCTCAAGGCGCTGGCGCGCACCGGCCGGCGCATGGCGCTGAAGGATCTGGCGCGCGAGGCCGGCATGACGGCGGCCAAGGCCCACCCTTACCTGGTGAGCTTCTGCAAGCTGGGCCTGATGGAGCAGGACCGCGCCAGCGGCCACTACGGCCTGGGGCCGCTGGCCATACAGATGGGACTGATCAGCCTGCAGCAGGCCGATCCCGTGCGCCTGGCGATTGCCGAGCTGCCCGCGCTGGCGCAGGAGGTGGGCAGCACGGTGTCGATTGCCATGTGGAGCGGCCAGGGCCCGACCATCATCCGCGTGGAAGAGGGGCCCACCCATGTCTATGTGGCCATGCGCCACGGCACGCCCGCATCGCTGCGCCACACGGCCACGGGCAAGATCTTTGCGGCCTTTGGCGAGCCAGGGCGCATCGCGCCCCTGCTGGACGCGGAAGGCCACAGCCTGGACGAGCCCGCCTTTGCAAAGGAGCTGGCCGCCATCCGCGCCAGCCGCCTGAGCCGCGTGGAGAACCAGTTGCTGTCAGGCGTGAGCGCGCTGGCCGTGCCGGTGTTCGACGGCTTTGGCCAGCTGGTGCTGGCCATTGCCGCCATCGGCCCTTCGGCCACACTGGACCTGGACCTGCAAGGCCGGCCGGCCCTGCTGCTGCAGGCCCAGGCGCGCAGCCTGTCCCAGCGCCTGGGAGCGCCCGCCCAGGCCTGAGCCCGTCGCTTGCTGCGGCTCAGTTGGTGAGCAGCAGCTGATCCCGGGCAGGCGCACGCCCTTCCAGCGTGAAGCCGGCCACCGTGCGCGACAGGTGGTGGGCCTGCTCGTTGAGCACGGACGATGCGGCGGTGGACTCCTCCACCAGCGCGGCGTTCTGCTGCGTGGCGCGGTCCATGTCGGCCACGGCCTGGTTGATCTGGCCGATGCCCACGCTCTGCTCGGTCATGGCGCCGTTGATCTCGACAATGATCTGGGAGACGCGCTGGATGCCGTCCACGATCTCGCCCATGGTCTGGCCGGCCGCGCGCACGCGCTCCGTGCCCATGGCCACGCTGGCGCCCGAGGCGTCGATCAGGGTCTTGATCTCCTTGGCGGCCGCCGCGCTGCGGTGGGCCAGGCTGCGCACTTCTGCCGCCACCACGGCAAAGCCCCGGCCCTGCTCACCGGCGCGGGCTGCCTCGACGGCGGCATTGAGCGCCAGGATGTTGGTCTGGAAGGCGATGGCGTCGATGACGCCGATGATCTCGCCGATCTTGGACGAGGCCTTGGAGATGTCGTCCATGGTGCTCACGGCGCTGCCCACCACGTCGCCACCCTTGGTGGCCGAGCTGCTGGCCGACTGGGCCAGGCGCGTGGCCATGGCGGCCGCCTCGGCCGACTGGCGCACATTGGCCGTCAGCTGCGACAGCGAGGCCGAGGTCTCCTGCAGGCTGCTGGCCGAGGACTCGGTACGGTTGGACAGGTCCAGGTTGCCCAGCTTGATCTCGTCGGTGGCGGTCTTCATGGACTCCACGCCGTTGCGCACATCCTTGAGCACGGTGCCGATCTGCTCGACGAAGCCGTTGAAGGACGAGGCGATCTGCGCCACTTCGTCATTGCCCGACACCGGCAGGCGCTGCGTCAGGTCGCCGCCGCCCGAGCCGATCTTGTCCATGGCGTCGCGCACCTGCGACAGGCGCCGGAAGGACTGGGCCGTCAGCGCCGCCGCCACGGCCGTGGCCAGGCAGGCCAGCAGCACGATGGCGATGGCAAGCGTCTTGAGCACGCTTTGCAGTCCGGTCGTGGCCTCGGCCTTGTCCAGCGCCACCACCAGCAGCCAGTCCGTGCCCTGCACGGGGCGGGCCTTGAGCAGCTTGGCGCTGCCGCCCAGGTTCACTTCCAGCGGCGCCGTGGCGCTGGCCAGCGCGGTCAGCGCGGCAGGCGTCAGCAGCTCGGAGAGGTCGGAGGTGGGCTTGAGCAGCAGCTTGGCATCGGCATGCGCCAGCACCTGGCCGTCACGGCTGACCACAAAGCCCAGGCTGCCGGGCGTGGGGCGGATGGCGGAGACCACCTCGCGCACGCCCTCCAGCGGCACGGCGCCGCTGATCACGCCCTGCAGCGCGCCGCCGCGCAGCATGGGCGCCACGAAGGCCACATAGGGCACGCCCGTGGTGGAGTCGCCATAGGGCTTGGTCAGCGTCAGCTTGCCGGCCTGCACGGCGCTCTTGTACCAGGGGCGGGCCGTGGGGTCGTAGTCGGGCGGGGTGCTGGTGGTGGACTTGAAGGTCTTGTCCTGCCAGCCCACCGTGGTGATGGGGAAGCCGCTGGCCTGGCCCATGTGGGCGGCAAAGCCCTGCGGGTCGCCATGCTCGATCACGGCGGCGGCGGCGCTGACGGCGCGTGCCTTGGAGGCCACCCACTGGTCGATGGCCATGGTGTTGCCTGCGGTGATGGCATCCAGATCCTGTTCGATGGTCTGGAACGTGCTGCCGCGGACGATGTGGTACGTGGCGGCCCCCGTGATGGCAAGGGCGCCGACCACGGTGGCTGTGCTGATGGCAAGGATCTTGGAGCGAAGGGTCTGGAGCATGGCGCGGCAAGGGAAGACTGAGGACTCCGCAAGCCGCGATGGCCGGGCGTGCGGCCCTGTCATTAACGCACAATTTGTTTCATTCTTGACGACATGCCAACCCTGGGATGGCGTGCACCAACTTGCGCGCAACACCTGTCATAGAGGGATTTGCTGCAGTGCACCATTGCAGTGCGGTGTGACATGTTGCTGTAACGCAACCGTCGCGGGACTTTCATGGCGGCTTTCCACAATGGCGGCACGCAGGCAAACCGAGTGGCACAGGCAGGTCACCGACTGCGTCCAACATGACGAGGAAGGCGGGCATATGGACGTTCTGGACACCCTTCGCAACGCGGCGATCGACGTCGCCAAGCCCCCGCTTTCCGCGCTTCTCCAGCCACCCCAGGCCGCAGACAAGCCGCTGCGGCTGGACGTGCGCTGGGCCCGGCACCTTGACGAAGTGCGACAGGTGCAGCGCCTGCGCCACGCGGTGTTCGCCGCCGAGATGGGCGCCGTGCTGCAGACGCCGCTGGCCGGACACGACATCGACGCCTTCGACGATTTCTGCGAGCACCTCATGGTCTGCGATGCCGACAAGGGCGTGGTCATCGGCACCTACCGCCTGCTCACGCCCACCCAGGCGCTGCGCGCCGGGGGCCTGTACTCCGACCAGGAATTCGACCTCGCCCCGCTGCACGCCTGGCGCCCGCGCATGGTGGAGCTGGGCCGCAGCTGCGTGCATGCATCGCACCGCCAGGGCGGCGTGATCCTGGCGCTGTGGGGCGCCCTGGCCGAATTCATGCAGCGCAACCAGCTGGACGCCATGGTCGGCTGCGCCAGCATTCCCATGCAGTACCCGGGCCTGGCCCACGGCGAGGGCCCGGCGCGCGTCTGGCAGCAACTGCGCCAGACCCATCTGGCCGAGCCCGAGCTGCAGGTGCGTCCTCGCGTGGCCCTGCCCGAGGAGTTGGCATCGGTCAGCACCAGCGGCATGAGCGTGGAGCCGCCCGCGCTGATCCAGGGCTATCTGCGCACGGGCGCCAAGGTGCTGGGCGCGCCGGCCTGGGACAGCGACTTCAACACGGCAGACCTGCCCATCATGATGCGCATGCAGGACCTGCCTTCGCGCTACATGCGCCTGTTCACGCGGCGTGGCTGAGGCCGTCCCGGCGCTTGGGGGGAATCGGGGGATTTTCGGAAAGAGAGGGCGGATCCGGCTTCTTGTGCAGTGAGCCGGACCGTGATGTGCATCACAGGGCTGTCACAAAGACCGTGCATGATGCTGGATGTGGGCTGAAGCAGACACCCGGACGGAGGCAGGTAACCTGCACCGGACTGACCGGGCCTTGGTCCACGCCAATTGCAGGCCGCAGCCTTTCAGGGGCTGCGGCCTTTTTCATGCGCAATTCCTGAGCTACCGGGCAGCGGCTGGGGCCTCGGCCAGAAGGCGCTGGTGCTCGATCTTCACGCAGCGGTCCTGCACGGTCCACAGGCCCGCAGCGCGGGCCAGTTCCAGGGCCTTGTCGTTGACCACGCCCAATTGCAGCCACAGGCAGCGCGCGCCGACGGCAACGGCCTCGGCGGCCAGCGGCGGGATGTCCTCGCTCTTTCGGAAGCAGTCGACCATGTCGATGCGCAGGCCCTGTGCGGCCAGCGCGGCCGCAGCGTCGGCCAGGCTGGCATGGACGGGCTCGCCCAGGATGCGTCCGCCTTCGCGTGCCACCACGGGGTTCACGGGAACGATGCGGTAGCCGTGGCGCTGCATGTACTGCGACGCCTGGTGGCTGGGCCGGTCGGGCTGCGGCGACAGGCCGACCACGGCCAGGGTGCGGCACTGCACGAGGATGTCGCGCAGGCGGGAGTCTGTGGCTGTATCACTCATGCGCCGCAGTGTACGCAGCGCATGCGGATCAGGCCGGCTGCACTGTCGCGGCCGCAGCATGGCGGCGGCGCAGCACCAGGCCCCAGGCCAGGCCCAGCACGGCGGCCGTGGCCGAGGCCATCAGCACCCCCAGCTTGGCGGCATTGAGCAGGGCCTCGCTGTCAAAGGCCAGCGTGGCGATGAAGATGGCCATGGTGAAGCCAATGCCGGCCAGCAGGCCGGCCAGCAGCGCGTCGCCCCAGCCCATGCCCGGCGGCAGCGCGCACATCCGCAGGCGCACGGCCAGCCAGCAGCTGAGCAGAACGCCCAGCGGCTTGCCCAGCACCAGGGCCAGGGCCACGCCCCACATCACGGCCGACGTGCCCGCCACATCAATGCCAGCGGTGCCCGCGCCCTGCAGCGGCACGCCGGCATTGGCCAGCGCAAACAGCGGCATCACGCCAAAGGCCACCCAGGGATGCAGGTCCGCCTGCACGCGCTCCACGGGCGCGGCGCTTTCGCGGCCGGCCAGTGCGTGCACGGGCGTCACCAGACCCAGCACCACGCCGGCCAGCGTGGGATGGGCGCCGGTCTGCCAGATGCCCCACCAGAGCACGGCGCCCGGCAGCACATAGGCCCAGGCGCGGCGAACACCCAGCGACTGCAGCAGGAACACGCCGGCCAGGCCGGCGGCGGCCACCAGCAGCTGGCTCCACTGCAGCCCGCCCGAATAGAACAGCGCAATGATGAGCACGGCCACCAGGTCGTCGATGATGGCCAGCGCCAGCAGGAACACGCGCAGCGCGGGCGGCAGGCCCCGGCCCAGCAGGGCCAGCACGCCCATGGCAAAGGCGATGTCGGTGGCCGTGGGCACGGCCCAGCCGTTGCGCAGCGGCGGCGCGGCATTGAAGGCCAGGAAGATCAGGGCCGGTGCCACCACGCCGCCCAGCGCGGCCATCACGGGCAGCAGCGCCTGGCGCGGCTGGGCCAGTGCGCCGGAATGCATCTCGCGGCGTATCTCCATGCCGACCACGAGAAAGAACACGCTCATCAGCGCATCGTTGACCCAGAAATGCAGGGATTGCGACAGCTGCCACGGGCCCAGGCCCACGCTCAGCGGCGTGTGCCACAGCGCCTCATAGGAGCCGGCCCAGCCGGAGTTCGCCCAGACCAGGGCGGCGGCCGCAGCCAGCAGCAGCACGATGCCGCCCGCGGCCTCGGCATGGGACCAGCGGGACAGGAAGGCGCCGACGCGATCGGCGAAAGACAGGAAAAGGGGCGTGCGCGGGCCGGACGGCCGCGGGGTCGTGTAGGTGTTCATGTGCAAAGCAGCAAAGGGGCCTTGCGGCCCCGGTGCGCAGGCGGCCCGACCTGCGCTATCAACACCTGTCCTGCCGCCCCATGCGGTCTGGACACCCAGCCGCCATTATAAAAGAAGCCCCCACGCTCCCTTTGCTGCGCAAGGTCCGCTGCCCCCCCCGAGGGGGCCGTTTTTTGCCTTGGGGCGGCCCGGCGGCAAAAAATCGGCGGCCGGGACGCTTGCGCAAGACCCTGCGGATTCAGGGCCTGGGCGGCTCATTGCGCGCAACGCATTCGGCCAGCAGGCCCAGCGAGGACAGCGCAATCATGAAGACCAGGAACACATAGGCCGCCGTTGCCACGCCCAGGCTCATGCTGAAGCCCCATTGCAGCACCGAGCAGGCCATGCCGGTCTGCGGGTACATCGCCGTGCACTGCGATGCGGCGGGCATGTGCACGTACCAGGTGACGGCGATGAACATGGCGCCCGCCACCATGGCGGCATTGCCCCAGGGATGGGTCTGCGGGTGGTACAGCGCATAGATCAGCGCCACGGGAACGGCCAGGCCCCAGGCGAACATCATCAGCCAGCTGAACACCGGCGAGACCGCCAGGATGGACTGCAGCCATCCCATCTTGGGCAATCCGTTGACGAAGCCCAGCAGGTCCCAGACAAAGGGCAGGACGATCCCCGCCACGGCCAGGCTGGCAAGCCCCAGCGCCAGCAGCAAACCCTTGCCGCGTGAACGATGGTGCACCCCCGAAGGGTGCGAATGGGTGATCAGTGCATGCATGGCCCACCTCCTGTGTCGTGCAGGGCGGGCAGTTGCCGCGCGGGCAGGTCTCCGGAGTCGGGCGGCAGCCGCGGCGCCTAGCGTTCGGATTGCGGTATTCCCCGGATGCATCCAGTCTAGGACGGCGTGCGCTGCAACAAATGTAGGCCTGGGACCTACCCAAAATCGGGGTTTGTCCCAGGAGGTCGTGCCGTCAAAGCGCGGCCAGCGCCCCAAGTACCTCGTTCTTCGATAGCAGCTCGCTGAGCACCACCGGGGGCTTGCCCGGCGCATGCAGCACATAGACGGGCACGCCGCTGCGGCCCAGTTGCTGCAGCGCAGCGGTGATGGCCGGGTCGCGCCGCGTCCAGTCGGCGCGCAGCAGGGTCACGCCGTGCTTGTCGAAGGCGGCCAGCACCTCCTCATGGTTGAGCGTGGTGCGCTTGTTGACCTGGCAGGTCACGCACCAGGCGGCCGTGTAGTCCACGAACACGGGCTTGCCCGCCGCCTGCAGCTCGGCCACGCGGGCGGCCGACCAGGGCTGCCAGCGCTCGCCTGCAGCGGACGCCGTGCCCGTGCCCTCCGCCTGGGCAGGCGTGGTGATCAGGGGCGCGGTGGTGGCCAGCAGCGCACCTGCCAGCACCACGGCCAGCGTGGCCAGCACGGCCCGCGTGCGGCCCTTGAGCGTCAGCGTCCAGACCAGGGCGCTGAAGGCCAGCAGCAGGGCCAGCAGCGCGGTGGCGGCGTCGATGCCGCTTTGGTGCCCCAGCACCCAGACCAGCCAGACCACGGTGGCGAACATGGGGAAGGCCATGGCGCGGCGGAAGGTATCCATCCAGGCGCCCGGGCGCGGCAGCCAGCGCACCACGGCGGGGACGAAGCTGGCCAGCAGATAGGGCAGGGCCATGCCCAGGCCCAGGGCGGCGAACACCGTCAGCGCCTGCAGGGCCGGCATGTCGATGGCAAAGCCCAGTGAGGCGCCCATGAACGGCGCCGTGCAGGGCGAGGCAATGGCCACGGCCAGCACGCCGGACAGAAAGGCATCGGCCACCGGATGGCGCGCATGGGCCGCAGCCCAGCGGCCGGGGAGCATGGAGCCGAACTCGAACAGGCCTGCCAGGTTCAGCCCCAGCAGCGTGAACAGGGCTGCCAGCAGGGCCACGATGGCCGGCGACTGCAGCTGAAAGCCCCAGCCCAGCTGCTCGCCTGCCGCGCGCAGGGCCAGCAGCAGTCCGCCCAGGGCCAGGAAGGACAGGACCACGCCCGCCGTATAGGCCAGCCCGCCCAGGCGCTGGGCGCGGCGGTCCTGTCCATGGCGTGCAAAGCCCAGGATCTTGATGGCCAGCACCGGGAAGACGCAGGGCATGAGGTTGAGGATCAGTCCACCCACCAGGCCACCGAGCAGGGCCATCCAGAGGCTGGTGGCGCTGGCAGCAGGCGCAGCGGCCTGGTTGGCCGCCAGGGCAGCGGCCAGTGCGGGGGAAACGCTGGCCATGGCGGCGGCCGTCCAGCGGCCCTCGACCGGGGCCTCGGCGCGCCAGGCCACGGGCTGGCCCTGCTCCAGCGCTGCGGCGCGCTCGGCGGGTGGCAGGGCCAGAACCACGGGCAGCTTGGCCGGAGTGTCGCCGCGCATGTCGGACAGCGGCAGCTCGGCCACCCAGGCCGCGCCATCCCAGCGCTGCTGCCAGTCCTTGCCCAGTTCTGCCGCGTGGTGGAAGGTGTCGGAAGATTCGGGATAGAAGTGCAGCGTGCGGCCCTGCAGGGATTCCGGCAGGCCCTCGATGCGCAGCTGCACGCGCTCGTCGGGCGTCCTGCCTTCTGCTGCTGGCTGGCTGGCCGGCACTACCTTGGCCTGGGCTGGCGCAGACAGTGCCTGGGGCTTGAGCGCCCAGGCCTGGGTGAAGGCCTGACCCTGGCCTGCCGTACTGCCCTGCACGGGCAGCTGCAGCTGGAAATCGCCTTCCTCGGGAATGCACTCCACGCGGCAGACCAGCCAGTTCGCATGCAGGCGCAGGTCCAGCATGCCGGACGCGGGCGGCTTGAAGTCGGCGGCCACCTGCACGGGCACGGGCAGCAGCACCTGGCCCTCATAGCCGTAGTTGAGCAGCGGGCCCACGCGCAGCGCCTCGGGCACGGGCCACTGGATCTCGCCCGCCGTCAGGCCTGCAGGCAGCTGCCAGTTCAGCTCGGTGGCCAGGCCGGAGTCACCGGCGTTCTTCCAATAGGTATGCCATTCGGGCTGATGGGTGATCAGCAGGCCCAGCCACAGCGTCTGTCCGGGTTGAACGCCTTCGGGTGCCTGGGCCACGAGCTCGGCCCGCACGCGTGGCGTGTCCACGGCCGCGGCCGCCCCGCTGCCGGTCTTCAGGCGCAGCTGTGCGCCGGCAGGGGTGGCAAGCAGGCTGGCGGCGGCAAGGAAAAAGGCTAGGAGCCAGAAGGCGAGGTGCTGGGGGGCAGTGTGGCGAAGAGGTGGTTGGTGCGGCATGGCGGACTGTGGGAGCCAGGGGCATGGTCTTTGGTTCCCCCGGCTGCAGGCTGCGATGGTAGCGGGCCGTCCAGAGAGATCGCCTGTGGCCGGCTGCAGGACGATTGGCAAAAGATATCGTTGCATAGGCGCTTGGTATTGGACAGGCGATATGTCCGTTGCCCATCATGGACCGGCCACCCATCCGGGATAGAGCAACACAAGGAGACAAGCCATGCAGGAGACATCTCGCCGCCACTTCCTGGCCGCTGGCGCGGCAGCGGCCGCAGCCTGGGGACTACCGCAGCTCGCAAGCGCGGCAGCCGCCTATCCCGACAAGTCTGTGCGCGTGATCGTGCCCTTTCCCGCCGGTGGCACCACCGACGTGGTGGCGCGGCTGGCCATGCAAAAGCTCGGGGAGCTGACCGGCCAGTCCTTCGTGGTGGACAACAAGGGCGGTGCCAATGGCGTCATCGGCACGGAACTGGCCGCGCGCGCCACGCCTGACGGCTACACCCTGCTGATGAACACGGCCGGCGCGCAGACGCTGAGCCCTGTGCTCTACAAGACCAGCTACGAGGCGCTGTCCAGCTTCGAGCCCATCAGCCATCTGTGCGACGTGGGCTTCGTCCTCATCGCACGCAAGGACCTGCCCGTGAACAGCCTGCAGGAGCTGGTCGCCATGGCCAAACAGGGCAAGCCGTTGAGCGTGTCCTCGGGCAGCAGCATGATTTCGCTGATCACCGAGCAGTTCAAGAAGGTGATTGGCGCGCCGGGCATCGTCAACGCCCAGTACAAGGGCACGGCGCCGCAGATGCAGGCCGTGGTGGCGGGCGAGGTGGATTTCTCGTTCGACTCCTTCACCTCGGTGGAGATGATCCGCACGGGCAAGGTGAAGGCGCTGGCCGTGCTGCTGCCCCAGCGCGCCGAAGTCTTTCCCCAGGTGCCCACCATCAAGGAGGCCGGCGTGGACGGCATGGGCTTCAGTTCCTGGTCGGGCCTGCTGGCGCCCAAGGGCACGCCCCGCGACATCGTGGCCCAGCTCGCGCAGCAGATGGACAAGGTCATGCAGATGCCCGACGTGCTGGCCAAGCTGCGCAGCTACAGCTATGTGCCGCGCCGGGGAACGCCCGAGGAGTTCGCGCGGCTGATCGAGTCGGACAACGAGCGCTGGAAACGCATCGTCAAGGAATCCAACTTCAAGGCCGAGTGAGGAGGGCTCCGGCAGCCCATGGATGGCCCTAATATCGGGCCATGCAAGACTCCCCGCCCGAACAGATATCCCCCGGCGCCTGGCCTTCCCGCTGGTGGGCCGAGGCCTCTGCACGCGACTTTGCGCAGGCCCAGGCCAGCGGCCTGGCTGCCGAAACCATCGCCGTGCTGCCCGTGGCCGCCGTGGAGCAGCACGGTCCGCACCTGCCGATGTCCGTCGACGCCCGCCTGCTGCAGGGTGTGATCGATGCGGCCCTGCCGCTACTGCCGCCCGAGCTGCCCGCGCTGTTCCTTCCCCCGCAGAACATCGGCTTCAGCGTGGAGCACCAATCCTTTGCCGGCACGCTGACGCTGTCGCCCGCCACGGTGATCGCGCTGTGGACCGAGCTGGGCGCCTGCGTGGCGCGGGCCGGCGTGCGCCGGCTGCTGCTGCTCAACGGCCATGGCGGCCAGGTCAGCGTGATGGACATCGTGGCGCGCGAGCTGCGCATGCGCCATGGCCTGCTGGTCTACAGCAGCAGCTGGTTCGGGCTGGTGGACGATGCGGCCAATGCGCAGTTCAGCGCGCATGAGCACCGCTTCGGCATCCATGGCGGGGAGGTGGAGACGTCGATGATGCTGCACCTGGCGCCGGAGACCGTGCGCATGGAGCATGCGCGGGACTTTCATTCCACTTCGGAGGATAGGGCGCAGCGGCATGCCTTGCTGGGCAATGGGCGAAGCGCCAAGATGGGCTGGGCCATCGAGGACTACAACGTTTGTGGCGCCGTCGGCAATGCAGCCGGGGCTGCGGCCGAGCGTGGTGCAGCCATGGTGCAGGCGTCGGCTAGAGGGCTGGTGCAGTTGCTCTCGGAGATGCATGCACTGGCACCAGATACGGTGGGGCGGGCGCCGGAGCCGTTGTAGGTTTGTTGCGGGGTCGTTTTTGGACCCTGCCGGGTGGTGGTTTTTCGAGGCCGGGTCTCGGCCCGGCGGCCGACCTACTTTCTTGCGGCGCAGCAAGAAAGTAGGCAAAGAAATGCGCCCAAATGTCCGCGACCCCTTCGCTGCGCTGCGGGGCCACCTGCGCCGTGACGGTTGCGGGGTTCGCCGTGAAACTCTCTTCGCGCTGCGCGCTACGTTCAAACATCACGGCGAGTCAGATCACGAAGCAGTCCTGTCCTTCGGCAGGACTGCAACCCCGCAACCGCCACGACGCAGGCGCTGACATGCGGGGAGTTTGCTCGGGCCTTTGCTTCGCTCGGCCTATTCCTTTATTGCTTGGGGATCTTGGCCTGGACGATCACGTCGCCCCAGCGCTTGATTTCCGACTGCAGCAATTGCGCGGTCTGCTCGGGCGTGCTGGCTTGGGCCTGGACGTTCATTTCGCGCAGTTTCTGCGTGACTTCGGGAGAGTTCACGGCGGCGGCGATTTCCTTGTTCAGGCGGGCGATGATTTCCGGAGGGGTCTTGGCGGGGGCGGCCAGGGCGTTCCAGGAGGAGGCGACGAAGCCCTTGACGCCTGACTCCTGGGCCGTGGGCACGCCGGGCAGCAGGGCCGAGCGCTTGTCGCCGGTGATGGCCAGCAGGTTGACGGCCTTGGAGTTGATCTGGCCCATGATGGGCGTGAGGATCTCCACGGCCGCGTCGATCTGCTTGCCGCGCAGGGCCGTGACCACGGCAGGGGTGCCGTTGAAGGGCACGATCTGGGCGTCGATGCCGGCGGTGGTCTTGAACAGTTCGGCGGCCAGGTGCTGGGTGCTGCCGATGGCGATGCTGCCGATGTTGAGCTTGCCGGGGTTGGCCTTGGCCCAGGCCACCAGCTCGCCCAGGTTCTTGAAGCGCGAGTCGCTGGCGGTGAGCACGCCGATGTCGAAGTAGCCCAGGGTGGAAATCGGCGTGAAGTCCTTGACCATGTCGAAGGGCAGCTGGTTGAACAGCCCCACGGTGACGGCACTGCCGTTGGACATGAGGAACAGCGTGTGTCCATCTGGCGCGGATTTGGCCACGGTGTCGGCCGCGACGATGCCGCCTGCGCTGGGCTTGTTGTCGATGATGACGGGCTGGCCCAGCTGCGAGGCCAGTTTTTGCGCGACGACGCGCGAGGTGACGTCGGCCACGCCGCCTGCGCCAAAGGGCACGACGATGCGGATGGGCTTGTTCGACAGGGGCTGGGCCTGGCTGGTGATGGCGGCCAGCAGCAGGGCCGCGCAGGCCAGGGCGCTGCGCGTGAAACGGCGTTTGTTCATGGGTCTTTTGTCTCCTGGCCGGCGAGTTTGGCGCAAAAGCGCAGGCCGGCCCAGAGCGCCCGTGTTCTGGCTGCTATGCCTTGGCGCGATAGCTGTGTGACAGCCTTGCCGGTGCCGTATCAGGCGTGCGTGATCCAGCTGCGGTGCTCGTCCGTGTCCAGGTGGTTGAGCGTGTTGAAGGTCTGCAGCATCAGGCGCTTGGGGCTGGTGGTGAACTCGGTCACGGCGCTGTTGCGGATGCGCATGTTCAGCGCAATGGTGACCTCGGGCGAGGTGCCCAGCACATGGCCCACGGCCGTGGAGATGGGGCCGCCGCTGCTGACCAGGAGCACGTTTTCGTCGGCATGCTCGTGGCGCACGCGCTCCAGCACCTGGCGCACGCCGCCAGAGAAATCATCCCAGCTGGGCATGCCTTTGGGGCTGATGGTGCCGGCCATCCACTGGGCCAGGGCATCGCACAGCAGGCGGAAGTGGTGGCGGTACAGCTCGGGCGTGTCGGGCTTGGGCAGGGGCGCCGGATGGATGGCCTGCAGCAGCGCGCCGCTGTCGTATTCATCGAGGCCTGCAAGCGCCTGGGTGCGGTGCTGCTCGGCAGGCAGGCTGCCCAGGCCGTCGGCGATGCCGGCCAGCGTCTGCGCATGGCGGCGCAGCGTGCCCGTGTAGACCGCGTCGAAGCGCAGGCCGCGTTCGCGCCAGTAGGCACCCAGCCTTTGCGACTGCGCCGTGCCGCGCTCGCTGAGCTGGTCGTAGTCTTCGGCACCAAACGAGGCCTGGCCATGGCGCACAAGATAGAGGGTTCCCATGGCGCGGATTGTGGCCAGCGCTGGCGCTGGCGTTTGTCCTGCGGGCGACTGGCTGCCGCCTTGGCGACAGATTCCGGCAACCCGGCAGGCTCTACAACAGCACCTGGCCGCTCACGCATTCCACGACATGGCCGCCTATCCACAGCGCGCCCTGCGCGTCCTCGCTGACATGCACGCGACCGTCGCGCCCCACGCAGCAGCCCTGGCTGGCGATGTAGGGCGCGCGCAGCAGGCCTTCGCCGCGCAGCCACAGGGCCAGGCTGGCGTTGAGGCTGCCGGTGACGGGGTCTTCAGTGACGCCGACGGGGCTGGCGAAGCCGCGCACTTCCAGGCTGGGGGCGGCATCCGCCTGGGCTGCGGCTGGCCGCTGGCCCGTGGCAAAGGCGCGGGCCTCGCGGCTGCTGCGGCCGATCAGTGCCGGTGCATCTTGCGCGCTTTCGTACAACGCGCAGGCGCCCACCTTGGTGCTCAGCGCCTTGAGCCTTGCATGGTCGGGCTCCAGCGACAGCACCTGGTCGGGGTGTTCGAAGAGCACGCCCATCCAGCGCGGGCCGTTGTCCAGCCAGGCCGCACGCAGGATCTGGCCGCGTTCTGCGCCCAGCGCGGCCGCCACATCATCCAGCAGGCCGGGCTCCACGTCGCTGATGTCGGTGGACGGTGCCTGGAAGGCCAGGCGCCCGTCCTGGCGCTCGATGCCGATCAGCCCCTTGGCGCACTCCTGCACGATGCGCTGCGCCTGCTGCGGCACGCCGCCCTGCGCCAGCCAGGCATGGCAGCTGCCCAGCGTGGGATGGCCGGCAAAGGGCAGCTCGCCGCCCGGCGTGAAGATGCGCACGCGGTAGTCGGCGCCTGCAGCGCGGCCCGCTTCGGTGGGAGGCAGCACGAAGGTGGTCTCCGACAGATTGGTCCAGGCCGCGAAGGACTGCATCTGCGCATCGGTCAACCCGATGGCGTCGAGCACGACGGCCAGCGGATTGCCCAGGTAGGGCCGTGCCGTGAACACGTCCACGGTCATGAAGGGGCGCTGGCGGGAGACGTATGCAGGTGTCATGGCAATGGGCAGATGGAAGGGAGGATGGAAAAGCCGACAGCAAGCCGGACTTTGGTTCGACTGCGTGTCGGCTTCCCCCTGGCCCAAGCAGGTAACTGGCCCAAACACCAGGGACGCCGAGCAAGAGCCGCCTCACGGCGGGGGCGCCTAGCCGAGGGCGTCGTCCCCCTCCCTTGCGAAGCAAGTAGAGAGGGGGAAGCGGCGCTAGCCGCTCAGGGGGTGGTTTACATCGTGGAGCGGATGGCGTCGGCCAGGGCGGCGATGCCCTTGTCGATCTGCTCGGCCGACACGGTCACGTAGGACAGGCGCAGCGTGTTGGCCTGGGGCTCGTCCGCATAGAACGGCGCGCCGGGCACGAAGGCCGTGCCGCGTTCCACGGCGGCGGGCAGCAGCTTTTGCGCATCCATGCCCTTGGGCAGGCGAACCCACAGGAACATGCCGCCCACGGGACGGGTCCACTGCACGTCCAGGCCGGCCATTTCGCGTTCCAGCGCGGCCAGCATGGCGTCGCGCTGGCGCTTGTACATGGCGCGGATGGTGGGCACATGGCGGTCCAGGAAGCCGTCCTTGATGACCTCGGAGACCACGCGCTGGTTGAAGCCCGGGGTGTGCAGGTCGGCCGCCTGCTTGGCCTGCAGCAGCTTGTTGTAGACGGACTTGGGCGCCACCAGGAAGCCGATGCGCAGGCCCGGGGCCAGCACCTTGGAAAACGAGCCCAGGTAGATCACGCCTTCGGGGTTGCGCGCGGCCAGCGGCAGGGCAGGGGCCTGCTCGAACCACAGGTCGCCGTAGGGGTTGTCCTCGATCAGCGGGATGTTGAGTTCGCGCGCCTTGTCCACCAGGGCCTGGCGGCGTGCCTCGGCCATGGTGCGGCCTGTGGGGTTCTGGAAGTTGGGCAGCACGTAGGCCAGGCGGGCCTTGTCGGCGCCGGTGCCGGCCTTGGCGGCGAAGTCCTCGACGAGGATGCCGTCGTCATCGCTGTCCACGCCCACGGGAATCGGTTCCTGCGGTGCAAAGGCCTGCAGCGCGCCCAGGTAGGTGGGCTTTTCGACCAGCATGCGGCTGCCACGGTCCAGGAAGACCTTGCCGATCAGGTCCAGCGCCTGCTGCGAACCCGTGGTGATCAGCACCTGGTCGGGGTCCACTTCCCAGGGCAGGAAGTCGGCCACGGCCTGGCGCAGGGGGGCGAAGCCCTCGCTGGTGGCGTACTGCAGGGCCGAGGCGCCATCGCGCTGCATCACGGTCTGGCAGGCCTGGGTGAACTCGTCCAGCGGGAAGGCCAGCGGCGAGGGCAGGCCGCCCGCCATACTGATGATGCCGGGACGGTCGGTGAGCTTGAGGATTTCGCGGATGGCGGAGGGGTTCATCTTGGCAGCACGGTCTGCCAGCGTCCAGGTCGTCATAAAAAAAACAGTTCCAGGTCTTGCGGTGCCCGCCATGCGGGCGGGTTGGTGTGGATTGCCATGCCGTCGTGGGGCACGGGCCGGCCGCATGTGAAGAGCGGAGTGCGGATAGTGCGCTCGCTCTTGCGCCGGCAATGAGGGTATTTTGTCGCGGGCGTGAAGGGTCTGCGCATCCTCCCTTCAATAGCTGGGCAGGCCAGTACGGCCTTTGCCTGGGCGTGGATGGAGGACCCTCATGCGGCCACCATCCACATCGCCGTCAGCGCCAGCATGGTCGCCATGGCACGGTTGAACCACAGCAGCCTGCGTCCCTGGGCCAGCCAGTGGCGCAGCAGTGCGCCCACGCAGGCATACAGCAGATTGCTGAAAAAGGCATAGGCGGCCATGACGGGCAGCACCACGGTCAGGCGCTCGGTCAGGTCGTCGCGCCCGGCCAGCCAGCCGGCCACGATGGCCAGGGCCAGCAGCCAGGCCTTGATGTTCACGAATTGCAGTCCCACGCCCTGCCAGAAGCCCACCTGCAGCTGCTGCGGCGATTGCAGCGAAGCCATCTGCGCGCTGCGGCTCAGGCGCCAGGCCATCCACAGCAGGTAGCCGATGCCGGCGGCCTTGACCAGCCACAGCAGCAGCGGCGCCGCGACAATGGCCGCGCCCACGCCGGCCGTGCTCAGCACCAGCAGCACGCACCAGCCCACGGGCACGGCCAGGACGAAGCGCAGCGCCGGGCGCAGGCCGTGGTTGGCGGCCAGGGCCGTGGACAGCGTGGTGTTGGGACCGGGGCTGAAGCTCATGGAAGCGGCGAGCAGCAGCAAGGCGGTGAGTTCGGACGGTGGCATGAGGCGGTGGCCCCGAAGGTCTCCATACAGGCGGCAGGGGCTGTTGGGGAGGAGGGCACGGCAGGCCTTCTCCGCAGCACGAATGCATGAAATATAGGTGCAAGACCTGTACAGTGCCAATACAGTTGGACCCTCAATTGCATGTTCTGTATTGGTGCCTATCCCGATACAGTGACTTTCTGGTGACCCCTTCGCAGTCGTTCGCAGCCGTTCACACCCGTTTCCGTATGACCGTTCCCCTCTCGCGGCTGGCGCCGCAGACCCTGAGCACCCAGCTGGCCGAACGCCTGGGCGAGCGCATCCGCATGCGGCTGCTGCCTGCGGGCGCACGCCTGCCTTCGGTTCGCGAATGCGCGCGCCAGCAGGGCGTGAGCACGCACACGGTGGTGGCCGCCTATGACCTGCTGCAGGCCCAGGGCCTGGTCGAGGCGCGGCCGCAAAGCGGCTTCTTCGTGCGCGACTTCGTGCAGGATGCGCCGCTGCTGCAGCCCGAACAGGCCCGTGCGGTCCCCGCCGAGGAGGCCCCTGGCGTGCCCAAGGGCACGCGCATCAATGCCTCCATGCTGGTGCGCGGCATGTTCCACCAGAGCGTGGGCGGCAGGCCGCAGCCCGGGGCGGGCGTGCTGCCGGCCGAGTGGCTGGAGGCCGGCTTCCTGGCGGCGGCCATGCGCAAGGCCTGCTCGGGCAAGTCCCTGCACGACTCCTGCGTGGGCTACGGCGACCCGCTGGGCGACATCGGCCTGCGCGAGGCACTGTCGCGGCGCCTGGCGCGCCTGGGCATTGCGGCGGCGCCGCAGCACATCATCACCACCATGGGTGCAACGCATGGGCTGGATGTGGTCAGCCGCGCCCTGCTGCAGCCGGGCGATCCGGTGATGGTGGAGGAGCCCGGCTGGGCCGTGGAATTCGCGCGCCTGGCATCGCTGGGCATGCGCGTGCTGCCCGTGCCGCGCGGCCCCGACGGGCCGGACCTGGCCGTGATGCAGCGCTACTGCGAAAGCTGCGCACCCAAGCTCTACGTCAGCGTGAGCGTGCTGCACAACCCCACCGGCTACAGCCTGTCACCGGCCAGCGCCCACGAGGTGCTGCAGCTGGCGCGGCGATTCGGCTTCTACGTGGTGGAGGACGATACCTATGGCGAGATCGCGCCCGACCACGCCGCGCGCATGACCGTGCTGGACCGCCTCAGCCACAGCATCTATGTGAGCGGCTTCGCCAAACTGCTGGCGCCCAACTGGCGCGTGGGCTACCTGGCGCCCCCGCCCGCCCTGGTGGAGCGCCTGGTGGACACCAAGCTGCTGTCCACGCTCACCACCCCCTCGCTGATGGAACGCGCCCTGGCCCACTGCATGGACCAGGGCCAGCTGCGCCGCCATGCCGAGCGCCTGCGCCAGCACCTGGCCCAGGCCCGCATGCGCAGCGTGGCACTGGCCCAGCAGGCAGGAGCCCGCTTCGCGGCCGAGCCGGCCGGCATGTGCGGCTGGGTGGACACCGGCGTGGACACCGAAACCCTGGCCCAGCGCCTGCTGGACGCCGGCTACTTCATCGCCCCCGGTGCCATGTTCCACGCCGGCCGCCAGCCCAGCACCTGCATGCGCATCAACTTCGCCACGACGCAGGAACCCGCCTTCTGGCGCATCTTCGAGCGCGAAGTCCAGGCCATGCGCGGCAGCGCATAGAAAAAGGAATGGGAGAGGAAGAAGGAAGGGAAGGGGACTGAAGCAGCATCGACCCGCGAGCGCTGATCAGATGTGCAGCGCCAAAAAACGGCGCGCCCCAAAGCGAGGGACACCGAGCAAGCGCCGCCCCGCCGCGAGGGTGTCGTCCCCCTCCCCCGCGCAGCGGGTAGAGAGGGGGAAGGCGCGCAAGCGCCTCAGGGGGTGCTTCCAGTCAATGCGCCCGCATTTTTGTCCGCAAGCGCGCAATCGCCTGGCTGTGCAGCTGGCACACGCGCGATTCGGTCACGCCGAGCACGGCGGCGATTTCCTTGAGGTTCATGTCGTGCTCGTAGTACATGCCCATGATGTACTGCTCGCGCTCGGGCAGGGCCTTGATGGCTTCGACCAGGGCCACGCGCAGGCGGTGGTCGCGCAGCAGCGCAAAGGGATCGGCGCCGCTGTCGGCCACGTGGCGTTCGAGGAAGTCCTCGCCCTCGTCGCCGCCCGACATGTCCTCCAGATACACCAGCTGCGTGCCGCGCACCTTGCCCAGCAGCGACTGGTAGTCGTCCAGGTCCATGCCCAGTTCGTCGGCGATCTCGGATTCCAGCGGCGTGCGCCCCAGGCGCTGCTCCAGGCGGTGCAGCGCGTGCTCGATGTCCTTTTGGCTCTTGCGCGAGCTGCGGCTCATCCAGTCGCCTTCGCGCAGCTCATCGAGCATGGCGCCACGGATGCGCTGGCTGGCGAAGGTCTCGAATTGCACGCCCTGCTCGCTCTCGAAGCGTGACAGGGCTTCGGCCAGGCCGATCATTCCGACCTGTATCAGATCATCAAGCTCCACATTGGGAGGCAGCTTGGCGATCATGTGCAGCGCGATCCGGCGTACCAGAGGTACATGCCGACGGATCAGTGCATCGCGGTCGAGTTGGCCTTTGGCGGTGTACATGGCAGTCAGTGGCTCCAGGCATGGGATGCGGGCAGCGGCGCGAAGCCGGCGGCCAGATCCTGGCCGCCATGTGGCAACACGCTGCCCGCATGGTTGAGCAGTTGCAGCGCCAGGCGCTGCAAGTCCGGTGCATGGTGCAGGCGCACGGGCAGCAGTCCCGGCGCATGGCCCAGGTGGCGCTGCGCGCAGCGCATCAGCGCGTCGATCTGCGATTGCAGCTGTTGCGCATCCTCGGCCTGGCTCCGGGCGCCGGTCTGTCCACGGCGCCAATCGTAGCTGGTCACGCCCAGGTCATCGGCGCTGGGCAGCAGCGGCGCCAGCAGGCAGCGCAGGCCGGCATGCACTGCCAGCTGCTTGAGCTGGCGGTAGCAGCCCAGCACGCGGGTGCCTTGTTCGGGCAGCACCATCAGCGGGTGCACGGCCTGGCCGGCCAGGTTGCTGGCCAGCGTGTCGGCATTGGCATACAGCATGACGATGGCGTAGCCGCGCACGTGGCGCTGCAGCCATTGCATGGGCGTCATGCCGGCCTGGCGCGCCTGTTGGGGCAGCAGATCCAGGCCCTGGCGGGCGGGCAGCACGGCCACCGAGCTGTGGCGGGGATCGGGGTGCAGGCCGGTACGGGCCTGCCAGGCGCTTTGCTGCAGCAGCTGCGCCAGGCCCGGTGCATCCGGGGACTCGCCCTGGCTGGCGTCCAGCACCAGAACGGGCAGGCCCAGGCGCTGCAGGCTGGCACAGACCGGCCACAGCAGGGATTGTTCGGCCTGGCCCTGCGGGTCGTTGGCCGTGTCGCGCAGCATGGCCAGCACACGCAGGCCCATGGGAGCGGCAGCGCCGGGCTGGCCGTGCAGGCCCAGGCCCTGGTGCAACTGGGGGAAGGTTTCAAGCATGGTGGATCTCGCCTTCCGTGCTGGGGCTGGACGGGGTGAAGAAGAAGTCCAGGTCCAGCGCCTTGGGATCGAAGGCCGAGCGGGTGGCGGCGCGCATGGAGGCGGACACCAGTTGCTGCGCATCGGCGCGTTCCCAGTCTTCGGGCACGCGCTGGCCGTTGGTCACGCCGCGCAGCTGCATCTGGTGGCGGATCAGCGTGTCCACCGACGGGCCCAGCTTCACGGCCTCGTCCACCTTGGTGAGGATGGCCTGGCTGGAGCCGCGCGCCTTGAAGGCCTGCATCACATCGTCCAGCGCATCGCCCTGGCCGGCCGCGTTCACGGCCAGCAGTTTCTGGATGCCGGGCAGGTCCAGCAGGTCGAGGATCTCGTCCTTGCGCGGATCGCGCGGGGCCACGCCCGTGGTGTCGATCAGCACCAGCTGCTTGTTGGCCAGCAGGCCCAGCAGGTCCTGCAGCGCGGCGCGGTCATGGGCCAGGTGGGCCACCACGCCCAGCATGCGGCCGTAGGAGCGCAACTGGTCGTGGGCGCCGACGCGGTAGGTGTCCAGCGTGATCAGGCCGACGCTGGCGGCGCCGTACTTGGCGGCGCACAGGGCAGCCAGCTTGGCCGTGGTCGTGGTCTTGCCCACGCCGGTGGAGCCCACCAGGGCGAAGACGCCGCCTTGCTCGTACAGCGGGGCCTGGTCGGCGTCGGTGCGCAGATTGCGTTCCAGCACCTGCATCAGCCAGCGCACGGCGTCGCCGGCGGACAGGTCCTGGGGCATGTGCTCGACCAGGGCGCGGGCCAGCACGGGGGAGTAGCCCGCACGGATCAGCTTGTGCGTGAGGTTGGCGTGGATGGGGTTCTGGCGCGTCTGGCCCAGCCAGGTCAGGGTGTTGAAGCGCTCTTCGATCAGGTCGCGCACGGACTGCAGCTCATCGCGCAGTGCCTGGGAGGCCATGGTCGGTGCGGGCTCGCTGCGCAGGGTCTCGCGCAGCGGCGCTTCAGCGCTGGCGCGCAGCGGGTTGTGGCGGGCCACGGAAGGCGCGGGCTGTGCCTTGAACGGCTGCTGTGCAGCCGTGGGCGCGGCGGCCGGTGCTTCGCGCAGGGCGTCGCCCAGGCTGCGGCGCTGGGCAAAGCTGGGCAGCGGCTCGTCAACGCCGGCCTCGTGGCGGCGGCGCAGCATGCGTTCGCGCACATAGTCCTGGAAGGACAGGGTGCTCATGGCCAACTGTTCGGTGTCTTCCTGCACGCTTTGGCGCAGGCCGGCCGGCTCGGCACCGTCTGCCGACAGCGAGGCTGCCTGCGAGATGGCCTGCGCAATCGCCGACGACGTTGCCTGGGAAGCACGCGATGGAGCCGCCTGAGCGGCCTGCAGTGCCGGCTGCGCCGTGCGCGGTTGGGTCTGCGCCTGGATCAGCTTGGCCTGCACCTGCGGGCGCAGGCCCGTGGTTTCCTCTGCAGAGCGGCGCTCGATGGCCTGCTGCAGCGGCGTGCTGCTGGCAGCGGCCTTGCTGTGCTCCAGCGTGTCCTCGGCCGTGGCCATGACCTCGACGCCATCGGGCGTGTTGCGGTTGGACAGGATCAGGGTGCCCGCTCCGAAAGCCATGCGCGCCTTGGCCAGGGCCTCGCGGGAGGTGGGGGCGTAGAAGCGTTTGATGTTCATGCGGATGCACCTTTAAGAATCGAGCCGATGCGGATGGTGTGCGTTTCGGGGATCTCGCTGTGGGCGAGAACCTGCAGACGCGGCGCCACGCGGCGCACCAGGCGGGCAATGGAATTGCGGATGGAATCGGGAACCAGCAGGCAGGCAGGCAGGCCCAGCTCTTCTTGCTGGTTGGCCATGTCGGCCGCCTTCTGGGTGAGGATCTCGGCCACGCCGGGATCCAGTGAGGGGGAGCCGGGGTTGGACAGGGCCTGCACCAGCAGGCGTTCGAGTCCGGGCTCGATGGCGATGACGTTCAGCTCGCGGGTCGGGCCGTAGATCTGCTGGACGATGGACGGCGACAGCGCAATGCGCACGCGGCGGGCCAGCTCGACTGGGTCCTGCGTGGTCGAGGAGTGCTCGGCCAGCGTCTCGATGATGGTGCGGATGTCACGCACGTGCACCGAGTCTTCCAGCAGCAGCTGGAGCACTTTCTGGAACGTCGTGATGGACACCATTTTCGGAATGACTTCTTCGATCAGCTTGGGAGCCAGTTTGGCCACATGCTCCACCAACTGCTGCGTCTCGGTACGGCTGATCAGCTTGGCGGCATGCACTTGCATCAAGTGTGACAAATGGGTGGCCATCACGGTTTCCGAATCAACCACGGTAAAGCCTGCCATTTGTGCCGCTTCCTTCTGGCGTTCGTCGATCCAGTGGGCGGGCAGGCCGAAGGCCGGGTCGGTGGTCTGGGTGCCGATCAGCGGGGTGCTGATGCCGCCCGGATTGATGGCCAGGAACATGCCGGGGAAGGCCTCGCCCTCGCCCACCATCACGCCGCGCAGGGTGATGCGGTAGGCGCTGGGCTTGAGCTCCAGGTTGTCGCGCACATGCACGGCCGGGGGCAGAAAGCCCACTTCCTGGGCGAACTTGCGGCGCACGCCCTTGATGCGGGTCAGCAGGTCGCCCTGGCGGCCCTTGTCCACCAGGGTGATCAGGCGGTAGCCCAGCTCCAGGCCGAGCAGGTCCACGGGCTGCAGGTCGTCCCAGGTGGCTTCGCCGTCGCTGGGCGCGGCCACGGGTGCGGGCGCCTGGGTCTGCTGGGAGGCGCGTTCCTGCTGGCGGCGCGAGAGCATCCAGGCCAGCCAGCCCAGCAGCGCGCCCGTGCACAGGAACACGACGTGGGGCATGCCCGGAATGACGCCCAGCAGGCCCAGCACGCCGGCCGTGATGCCCAGCACCTTGGGCGACATGAACAGCTGCTGCGCGATCTGCTGGCCCATATCGGTTTCCTTGCCCACGCGCGAGATCACCATGGCCGCGGCCACCGAGATCAGCAGGCCGGGGATCTGCGCGACCAGCGCATCGCCCACGGCCAGCAGGATGTAGCTGTCGGCGGCCTGGCCGGCCGACAGGCCGTGCTGGATCATGCCGATGGCGAAGCCGCCGATGATGTTGATCACCAGGATCAGAATGCCGGCGACCGCGTCGCCGCGCACGAACTTGCTGGCACCGTCCATGGAGCCGAAGAAATTGGCCTCTTCCTGCACCTCGGCGCGGCGGCGCTTGGCTTCCTTTTCGTCGATCAGGCCGGCGTTCAGGTCGGCGTCCACGGCCATCTGCTTGCCGGGCATGGCGTCCAGGGTGAAGCGGGCCGAGACTTCGGCGATACGCTCGGCACCCTTGGTGATCACCACGAAGTTGATCACCACCAGGATTGCGAACACGATCAGGCCGACGGCGAAGTTGCCGCCGATCAGGAAGTGGCCGAAGGCCTCGATCACCGCGCCGGCCGCGCCGGGGCCGGTGTGGCCCTCCAGCAGCACCACGCGGGTGGAGGCCACGTTCAGCGACAGGCGCATCAGCGTGGTCAGCAGCAGCACCGACGGGAAGGCCGCGAAGTCCAGCGGCCGGATCATGTAGGCCGCCACCATCATCACCATCAGCGCCACGGCGATGTTCAGCGTGAAGAAGGTGTCCAGCAGCCACGGCGGAATGGGCAGCACCATCAGCGCCAGGATGGCCACCACCAGCAGCGGCGCCATCAGGCCCTGAGCGAACTTGGCGTTCTCGCTCGACCACATCGATTGCAGGGATTGGAGCGGATTCGTCGTCATGGAGCAGTACCTTCAGTGGTCGCGGCGGCGCCTGGCGCGCGGCGGCCCTGGTGCGGATCGAGTTCGGCGGGCACGACGGGTTCGCCGAGATCGCCAGGCATGGGGCCTTCGCCGCGCAGCGCGGCCTTCAGGCGGTAGACATAGGCCAGGACCTGGGCCACGGCCGTGTACAGCGCGGCGGGAATGGCCTGGTCCAGATCGGCGTGCGCGTACAGGGCGCGCGCCAGCATGGGGGATTCGAGCACCGGGATCTTGTGGGCGCCCGCGACTTCGCGGATCTTCAGCGCCACCAGGTCCGTGCCCTTGGAGATGACCTGCGGGGCGGCCATGGTCTTTTCGTCGTAGCGCAGGGCCACGGCGTAGTGCGTGGGGTTGGTCACCACGAAGTCGGCGCGCGGCACGGCGTTGACGCTGGCGCGGTCGGCGATCTCGCGCTGCTTCTGGCGGATCTTGCTCTTGATCTGCGGGTTGCCGTCGGATTCCTTGTGCTCCTGCTTGACTTCCTCATGGCTCATCTTCAGGCGCGACTTGAACAGGTAGGCCTGCAGCGGCACGTCGATCACGGCCATCAGGAATACCACCAGCAGCAGCAGGGCCACGCCGCTGGCCAGCCATTGCCCCGTCATGGACAGCGCCATGGCCGAGGGCTGTGAGGAGATGGCGGCAATCTCGGCGAGATGGCCGCTCAGGAACTTCCAGGCCACGAAGGAGAGGATGGCCGTCATCACCACCATCTTCACCACGGTCACCATCTGCTGCTTGGAAAACAGGTTGGTCAGGCCCGACAGCGGATTGAGGCGGTTGAACTGCGGTTGGATGGGCTTGAGGCTCAGGATCCAGCCGCCGGCCAGCATGCCCGACACCAGGGCCGCACCCGTGGTCACGGCGGCAACGACCAGGGAAATCTTCAGGCCCAGGCTGCCCATGGACAGCATGCGCTCCATCATCAGGGCCGGCGTCTTGGCCGTGTGCGCGTCGAAGGCCAGCTGCTGGGCCAGTGCCATGCGCAGGTGCTGGATCAGGGGCTCGGCGCCCATCAGCATCATCAGCGCGCCCGTGCCCAGGATGGCCAGGTGCGACAGGTCCCGAGAGCGCGCACCCTGGCCGTCAGAACGCGTTTTCTGCAGTTTGCGTTCGGTGGCGGGAAGGCTTTTGTCTTGGCTGGAGTCCATGGCGCAATGACGGAAGGATTTGCGTCATTGTCGGAACAAGCCAGGCAGGCGAAGCCCCGATAAGCGGGGCTCAAGCGGCGCTTATGTGCTGTCTGCACAAGGGGAGGAACGGCAGCCGCATGGTGCAAGGGCGCCGCGAAGATGGCAGTCAGCCCCTTGCGCCCAAGCGAAAGAGGCTGCCGTGCAATGAGAGGGGAGGCGCCGTGCGCCCCCGGGGTGATCAGAATCCCAGGCTGGCCAGGAGATCGTCCACCTGGGACTGCGAAGTCACCACGTCGGGCGTCTTCTCGGGATCGACCACGGGGCCGGCAAGGTGCTCCTTGGGCTTTTCCAGGGTCTCCAGCGCCGTCTGCTGCGGGTTGGGCGAGGTCTGGATGAGCAGCTGCACCAGCTGGTCCTCCAGATCGGCGGCCAGCGAGACCACGCGGGCGATGACCTGGCCCGTGAGATCGTGAAAGTCCTGGGACATCATGATCTCGGTGAGGTGCTCGTCGGCCTGCTGCGTGCCCTGCTCGACTTCCTCCAGGAAGTTCATCACCCGGCCCTTGGCCACGGCCGCCACGGGGTCCTCGACCATCTGTGCCCGCATGGCGCGGACACGCTCGGCCAGCCGGTCCTGCTGGACCTTGGCCAATTCGACGCGGTTCAGAACCTTCTCGGCGGCTTCTCCGGTCAGCCGCGCAATGTAGGAAAGGCGGCTTTGCGCATCCGGCAGCTCTCCCATGCTGCCGCGCAAACGGTCCGCATAGCCCAGCTCGTTGAGCGAGTCATGCAGCTGGCGCGTGAGAACGCCCACCTTGTAGTGGACGCTGTCGGGGACATCCGGGTTGCTCATGGCGCGTGCCCTACAGGCCCAGCTTTTTGAGGATCAGGTTGACTTTCTCTTCCAGCGTGGCCTTGGTGAAGGGCTTGACGATGTAGCCTGCCGCGCCGCCCTGGGCCGCTGCCACGATGTCCTCCTTGCGTGCCTCGGCCGTCACCATCAGCACGGGAAGGTGCTTGAGTTTGTCGTCCTGCTTGATTTCGGTGAGCAGCTGGAAGCCGTTCATGTTGGGCATGTTGATGTCCGTCACCACGAAATCAAACTTGCTGTTGCGCAGCTTGTGCAGTGCCACGACGCCGTCTTCGGCTTCATCGGCTTCGGGAAAGCCGCTCTCCTTGAGCAGATTGCGCACGATGCG
Organism: Delftia sp. NA_296.1; assembly: GCF_052692095.1. NCBI lineage: Bacteria > Pseudomonadati > Pseudomonadota > Betaproteobacteria > Burkholderiales > Comamonadaceae > Delftia > Delftia sp. NA_296.1. The sequence goes on from NZ_JBQZGF010000013.1 coordinate 85,187, forward strand.
CCGCATGGTGGAGAAGTCGTCAACGATCAAAAAACGCAGGGCATTAGCCACGTGAGGCCCTTTCGGTCGGTAGGTGCTCGGTACTGGTAAGAATCCGCCGCGATGGTAACAATATGAAACCTTCTTGGCGCAATGTGGGAATTTTCCTGCTTTTCGGCAGCATCGGGCGCAAACCTTAATTTGTTACACGATCAGGTGACGCGGGCGCAGACGGGGCAGCTGCAGGCGAGGTGGCGGCGGGCTGCGCAGCGGTCTCGCCGGTTGCGGATTCGGTGGTGGCCGCATTCGCCGTGCCGCCATTGCCGCCGGCCAATGAGGGCGGCAAGGCGTTGCGTGTCACAGGGCCGCGGTGGCCCAGCAGGCGCTTTTCAGCCTCCTGCGTGAGCACGGTGATGGTGATGCGCCGGTTCTGCGGGGCACGCGGATCATCGGGCAGCAGCAGGTCGCTGCTGGCCAGGCCCGTGATGCGGGCCAGCTGGTTCAGCGGCATGCCGGCCGCCACCAGCTCGCGGCGCGAGGCGTTGGCACGGTCGGAGGACAGCTCCCAGTTGCTGTAGCCGCGGTCGGCATTGCCGTAAGGGGCGGCATCGGTATGGCCGGACAGGCTGATGCGGTTTTCCGCGCCCGCCAGGGCCGCGCCCACTTCGCGCAGGATGTCGCGCATGTAGGGTTTGACCATGGCGCTGCCGCTGTCGAACATGGGGCGGTTTTGCTCGTCCACGATCTGGATCTGCAGGCCGTCGGGCGTCACGTCGGTGCGGATCTGCGAGCGGAATTCGTTGAGGCGCGCATTGCTGGTGATCATCGCGTCCACCTTGGCCTTGAGCGCCTTGATGCGGTTGGAATCCACCTGGGCCTGGTCAGCGCGGCCTGCATCGACGCTGGTGCGCCGGTTGGAGCTGTCCGCCGCCTCCGAGCGCCGCACCTGGCCGTGCACCTTGGCCAGATCGTTGCCGCCGCCGGGAATCACGCTGGAGCTGTTGCCCGCACCGTCGCCGCCGGCCATCGCCACCTTCAGCGGCGAGGAAAAATACGCCGCAATGCCCTGCAGCTCGCCCTTGGCCGTGGAGCCCAGCAGCCACATCAGCAGGAAGAAGGCCATCATCGCGGTCACGAAGTCGGCATAGGCGATCTTCCAGGCACCGCCGTGGGGTGCATGCGCCGTCTTCTTGACGCGCTTGATGATGATCGGCTGTAACTTTTTCTCTGCCATGGCTTGACGCTGCTGGACGCAGGATTACTTCTTGCCCTTGACGTGGGTTTCCAGTTCAAGGAACCCAGGACGTTCGGTGGAGAACAGCACCTTGCGGCCGAACTCGATGGCCGTGGCAGGGTTGTAGCCCTGCATGCTGGCCAGCAAGGTGGTCTTGATGCACTCCAGTTCCTTGGCGGCATCCTGGGCGCGTTGCTCCACCAGGCCGGCCATGGGTTCCACCAGCGCATAGGCCAGCAAAATGCCCAGGAAGGTACCGACCAGGGCCGAGGCGATCATGCCGCCCAGCACGGAAGGCGGCTGGCCCACCGAGCCCATGGTGTTCACCACACCCAGCACGGCCGCAATAATCCCGAAGGCGGGCAGGGCGCCTGCCAGGCGGGTCAACGCATTGACCGGGGCATGCGCTTCGGCGTGATGCGCCTCGATCTCGCTGTCCATCAGCGACTCGATCTCATGGGAGTTGAGGTTGCCCGACACCATCATGCGCAGGTAGTCGGTCAGGAACTCCACCACATGGTGGTCGGCCAGCAGCTCGGGGTACTTGGTGAAGATGGGCGACTCGTTGGGTGCCTCCACATCGCTTTCGATGGACATCAGGCCCTCCTTGCGGGCCTTTTGCAGAATCTCGTACAGCAGGGCCATCAGCTCCATGAAGCGGGCCTTGGTGTAGCGCGAACTCTTCATCACGCCAGGGATGGCCTTGGCCGTGGCCTTGAGCACCTTGGGCTGGTTGCACACGATGAAGGCGCCGATGGCGCCGCCGCCGATGGTCACCATCTCGAAGGGCAGGGCCTTGAGAATGACCTGGACGTTGCCCCCGTGCAGCACATAGGTGCCGAAGATGCAACCGAAGGCGACGATGTATCCGATGATGACAAGCATGGGAGTGGATTCTGTCAGAGGTGTCCCGATGGAAAAGTCGGAACTGGCTTGGAAATGCGCGCTTGTTTTGACACTGGGCCGTGGCGGGGTGGCGGCCATCGACGAACCCATGGCTTGTCAAGCTATCGACCGCAGGCATCAATACTTGAGAGCCCTGAGATGCAGGTGTAAACGCGCCGCTGCGCGCCAAAAGCCCAAAAAGGCCGGCAAAGCGGTGCCTGTTTGAGTCTTGCAAGGCGGGCGCTTAATAGCGGATCGCGTGGCGCGCATGCGAGGATAGTCGGCACAGTTTTATTCTTTGTGTCACCGCGCGCACAAGCGTGCGGACCGCGGGCCGACCGTGTGCCGACCGCGGGCCGGCCTGATACTTCCTCTGCTGCATCGCCATGCCATCTTCACCTCTTGCCAACGCCTTTGCTGCCGCTGCGCAGCCGCCCAGCATCGACAGCGAGCTGACCCGCATCCGCGCCATGGTCGATCGCGCGCAGTTCCTGGAGGCACTGTCGGATCTGGCGCAACTGGTGGCCCGGGACCCGCGCAACTCCAAGGTCTGGCTGCACATCGGCTTTGTCTACGTGCGCATGAGCATCTGGCCACAGGCCATGGAAGCGTTGCAGATGGCCTTGGAGATAGAGCCCCGCATGCCCAACGCCCAGCGCCTGCTGGCGCTGGCCCTGTTCAGTACGGGCCGCAGGCAGGAGGCCTGCGACCTGATCGACGACGCCTGCCGCCACGCCAAGAACGAGAACACGCACTGGATGACGCGGGCCTACATCCACTCGCACACCAGCAGCGACCCGCTCAAATCCCTGGAAGTGGCGCGCGACTGGGGCCGGCGCTTCGCCGACCCGCTGACCCGCAACGCCAAGCCACTGCCCCTGCGCGACCGCAACCCGCGCAAAAAGCTCAAGGTCGGCTATGTCACGGCCGACTTCCGCCAGCACTCGGTGGCTTTCTTCATGCGGCCCGTGCTGGAGCACCACAACCCGGACAACGTCGAGGTCCACGTCTACTCCAGCGGCCGCCCCGACAAGATGACCGAGAAGCTGCGCGCCCTGGTGCCGCACTGGCACGATGCGGTCGAGCAGACCGACGACCAGCTCTACGAACAGATCCGCGCAGACGGCATCGATGTGCTGGTGGACCTGTCAGGCTTCACCCTGGGCCACCGCCTGGAAGTCTTCGCCCGCCGCGCCGCACCCGTGCAGGTGACTTGGCTGGGCTATATGCACACGCTGGGGATGAAGGCCATGGATTACCGGTTGGTGGATGGCGGCATCGCGCCGCCCAGCCATGCGCCGTACTACTCCGAGAACCTGTTTCAACTGGCCTGCATGGCCAGCTACGCACCGCCGGAGTACTCGCCCCTTTGCGAAGAGCCGCCCATGCTGCGCAATGGCTATCCCACACTGATCTCCCTGAACAACTCCGCCAAGATCACCAACGAGATGCTGGCGGTCTGGGCCCGCATCCTGCACGAACGCCAGGACGCGCGTCTGATCATCATGGTCAAGGAGCAGGATGCGGATGCCGCACAAGCTCACATGCAGCCGCGTGCGGAGGCCGCCGGCATGCCACTGGACCGCGTGTCCGTGCTGCACCAACAGCCGCTGGATGGTTTCATGGAACTGGGGCATATCGCCGACGTGGCATTGGACACCTCGCCCATTTCCGGGGGGACGACGACCTTGCATGCGTTGTGGATGGGGCTGCCGATTGTGGCGCTGGATGCGGAGCGGGCAGCTGATGCCTCGACCGCACGAATGCTTCAGGGGCTGGGATTCGGCGGCGAGATTGCTCAGGATGTAGATGGCTATGTGCGAGCTGCGCTGAGTCTCTTGGACGATCCTGAACGCCTGCGGCGTCAGCGTCTGGCGTCGCGCATGGGCCTGGAGGGCAGCGTGCTCATGGACTATTTCTCGCGTACGGGAGAGCTGGAGAAAGCCTACCGCCATATGTGGCTCAACTGGTTGCGCGGCGACCGACGGGTGCTGAGCGTGGCCAGCGAGTTGGAGCCTCTGTTGGTGGAATCGGAATCGCTGGCATGAACATGGACGATTCCACGGACTGGGTGCCGCTGCTGGTGCCTGATATGCCATCTCCGCAAACTCTCTTGCCTTGGTTGGAGAGAATGCACTCAGCCCGGCACTACTCGAATTTTGGTCCTCTGGTTCGCGAGTTGGAGTCCGAGTTCGCTCGGCGCTTCACTATGCCTGTGGATAGCCTGACGACCGTGTCCAATGCAACCCTCGGCTTGGAGCTGGTGCTCCAGGCACTGGAGCTGGCCCCGAAATCGCGCGTGCTGCTGCCCGCATTTACCTTCGTTGCTACGGCCACAGCCGTAATCCGGGCCGGCCATGTGCCAGTTCTGGCCGACGTGGATCCCGAGAGCTGGCTGCTCACGCCTGACATTGCGCGCGCGGCCTCCGCCGATACGCGGGTGGATGCGGTGCTGCCCGTAGCGACCTTTGGCATGCCCCATGACATGCAGGCCTGGCAGAGGTTTGAGGAATCCACGGGCTTGCCTGTGGTCATAGATGCGGCTGCTGCCTATGGCAGCCAATGGTTGCAGAAGGCTCAGGGCACGCTGGTTTTCAGCCTGCACACCACGAAGAGTCTGCCTGCGGGTGAAGGCGGGCTGGTTGTGTCTACGCGGCCGGGCCTGGCGGCGCGTGTTCGCCAAATGTCTAACTTTGGTATTAACCTGGATCCTGCAGTCGATCTGCCAATAGGCACGCTTGCCAGCATTGGCTCGAACGCCAAGATGAGCGAGTACCATGCTGCGATCGGTCTGGCGTCGCTGCAGGTGTGGGAGGCACATGCGCAGCAAAGGCGATTGCTGCATGAGCAGCTAGTGCGGGAGGTTGGCCGGATAGGCCAGCACGCAGAGCTTGGCATGACCTTCCAGTCGTCCTCCGGCTGCGGTGCTCCATTGATGGCTCCTGCGCTGTTATGCGCTCGCCTGCCCAGTTTGCCTGCTCGTATGAAACTAGAACTTGTCTGCCGAGAGCGGCAGATCACAACACGCCGCTGGTACCAGCCGCTACTACAGGATATGCCAGCTTTGCGGCCACATTGCGAGGTTCTGCCCACGCCCGAGGCTGAAGATCTGTCCCATACGCTGTTAGGCTTGCCTTTTTTTCTAAATATGACTGGCGAACACCGGCTGCGCGTGCTGGATGCCGTCGCGGAGTGGGCGAAGGGCAGCGTCTGAAGATGGCAGAGCAAGTTATTGCCTCGATCCGCAAGATGGAACACACAGGGCTTTTAAACTGCGTCCCCCGGATGGTTTTTATAGTGAAAGCTCTGACATGAAAGACGTTTACATCATCAATGCCGGCGGCTTTGGCCGAAACATGGCATCCACGGCGCGTGGAGACATCGCTCATGGCAAAGACTGGTTGGTTAAAGGCTTTCTCGATGGCCGCCAGGGTCTAATGCAGGTTCCGGATTTGCCAATAGTCGGTGATCCCATGACTTTCCGAAGTGAGCCTTCGCAGCTTTTCATATGCGCCTTAGGCAATCCTCTGGAACGCCGTAAATTTGCGCAGCCCCTGTTGGAGCAAGGTGCGCAGTTCATGAACCTCTTGCCAAAAGTGCACCGTTCCGAGCGATCACACATGGGTATGGGATGCCTTTTCGAGCACGATGTATCTCTTGGGGCGGATGCCCGGCTCGGTGATTTCGTCATTACTCTGGCCAATACCATCGTGGGCTACGATGTGATAGTTGGCTCGTACACCACTATTGCAAGCTTTGTTTTCATCGGCGGGGGGGCATGCATAGGCGAAAACGTGACCATTCACCCGCATGCCACCATCCTGCCAGGTGTCAAGATCGGCGACGGAGCAGTCATCGGCGCGGGCAGCGTGGTGATTGGCAATGTTCCGCCAGGTGTCACCATGTTCGGCAATCCCGCTAAGCGATTTTCCTTCCGCTAGCGTATTGCGGGAGCCCGCGGCCTCGCCTTGCTTTGCCGCGCCGGTCCTTCTTACTGGGCCCAGGGCGGGGGCTCACTTCCAGGCACGGGGGAGGCATAGAGCACGAGATCGTAGTAATAGGTGCTGCAATGCTGCCGCAGCCTGAAGTGGTAGTTCTCCACCAGCCCATCTAACTGTTCCATGACGTCCAGTAGATCCAAGGCATAGTGGTAAACGCAGATGGCCATGCGAGGCCGCTGGGCGCGGATCAGTCTGGAAGCTCCCTGCAGCGCCTTGGCCTCAAACCCTTCGATATCCATCTTCAGCAGGGTGAGCTTCTCCATTTCGTCATCCAGCCGCACGGTAGAAATGGGAATTTCGCCGCTCGGCGAAATATGGCTGGCGACGGTGCCGGTTTCCTTGAAGAACAGAGTTTCTTGTCGATTGGAGACGGCTTTGTTGATGGCGCGGTATCCTGGGGTGCAGGCTGATGCTATACCCTGCAGTTTCTCGAAGTTTTGGCGATCGGGCTCGAAAGCTGTAATGCTTTCATATCGATAATTGGAAGCCTCCAGGAATTTCTGCACAACAGGGCCTTGAAACGCGCCGCAATCGCAAAAATGCTCGCGTGTGCCCAGCTGGAATGTGCTGGTGTCACCGTATGCGGCGAAGTACTCATTGGCCGGCGTAGACCAGGCGGAATGCAAATAATCCCGGTCATAGGTAAGCCTGAACAGTAGATTGCTATACAGTGTGTGCACGCTCAAATCGTCATCAAGGCGATCTGCAAGGCGCAGGAAATCGTCCAGACGCAGAAGGGTTTGCTGTCGGTACACATGGGCGGGTTCGTAGACGGCATGCTGTCCATAGTGGGCAATGGCGAGGCCCGCATTTATTCTCTCGATTCCGGCCAGCTCGCAGAGCTTCCGGGCCACTCCCTGTTCTTGCGACGTGAAGGAAAAATCTATGGCAATGGCATCGGGATATTTTGCAGCCTTCTGTAGGAAATCCCTGCTACTCCAGCAGGGGGCGCCATGAAGTTTTTCCAGCGAAGATGAGTCATCGATGCTGGCTATCACATTGTTGTGACCCATCGAAATGCCTTTTGCATGCATTTCGGCCAAGAAAGACAAGGGTGAAAGGAAAAATACCGGCCTGTTCTCAAAATTGTCAACGACGGGCGGAATCTGAGATGCAATGGATATTCGCTCAATTTTTGCTTGATCGCATAACTGAGCTACATATTTCTTGCCAATGGGGCTCCGGGAGAAGTCAAGAGCGAGAGCATCAGGATATTTTTTGATTTTTTCGAGAAATTCATTTGTGCTCCAGCGAGGGGCACCGTGAATTGTATGCTGTTGGGATTGGTCATCCACGGCGGCAACAAGATTCGATGATTTCTCAGCAAGATGCTGACCATGAATTATTCCCGTGTAAGACAGTGGTGCCATAAGAAATATTGGGCGATTTCCCAACATTTCATTGCTAGGCAAGCTGCTGGCAACGCCCTGCTCCTGTGCTGCGATTTGTAAGATTATTTGCCGGAGTTTTTCGTTGTCTTGTTGCATGATTGTTTGGCATGTATATTTTGCGGATCTCTTAATCCTTTTGGCGCATGTTCTGCAAATATTTCAGCGCGGGGGAGTCCAGCAATAAAGAACGATGGCATCGGGGCAGTAGGGATTGTGTGCTCGCAGCGCATACTCATACCCCAATTCGAGACCGTCCACAAAATCCATGATCAACTCTAGATCCTGTGGGCGGTGATAGATGGATAGGGCCAGTTTTGGCTTATTCTTTTTGATGGTATTGATGGCACCGTGCAGGGCTGCCACTTCGCTGCCCTCGATCTCGAATTTGATGAAAGTTGCAGGGTTGTCTCCCAGATAGTCGTCCAATGTGGTGACGGGAACTTCTATGACCTGATATTCGTTGCCTTTTTCGACGAAGGCATTTGTGAGGCCTGTATCCAGAATATGTGCCGTCTGGGGCAAGGTGCCATGATGGTCCGTGACATCTTGGCTGAAGAGGCTTAAGGAGAGCGACAGGATGCCTTGATGATCGTAGAGTCCCGCACTGACAACATCAATCTTTTGTTGGATTGATTTGTCTGGATATTTTTGAGCGATATTCTTCACGGTTTCTCGACATTTTATAAGGCTTTCCGAAGACGGCTCAAACATCACGACTTTGTCAAATTCACCCTTGACGGAATCGATGAAGAATTGACTGGATGCTCCGTCCAAAGCGCCAGCGTCGATGAATACCTCATTGCTATTGAGTGAGAAGAATTGAGAGTTCAATATGTAGGAATCATGTCTTAGGGTTCCCATGTTGTGGCCAACGGCAATGTTTTGTAGAAGATTTGGATTGCCGGATAGTCTGTATTCGACAAGGCTGTCAAATGTTCTTAGACTCAGCTTGTCGGAAAATCTATTTCGAAGGCTGGAGTATTTTTCAATATGATTGAATGTATGCCAATGAAAAGCTGGACCGTAGACGGAAATCAGTCCAGGAAAGTTCAGGACAACACCATTTTTATAGTGAGGCGCCATGGCTTCCAATGTCGAGCATGTAGGTATGCCGAGGGAGTCCGATTGGCGAGAGAAATGGTTGAAACCGGGAGCGGTGAAGCAATTGTTGATCAAAAAGTCACGATAATCTGCTTTTCTCGCAAGATCTTGTGTGGAAATGATACTTCTTCCGAAGATCTGGCTGCCTGCCTTGTTGTCATCCACAAAGATGAGATGCGGATAAAGCGAGACCAGAAATTCCGATTCTCCCGGGGCATTTGTTCCGCCGACGTAAATGGTTCGAGAGTTCTTTATTTCCTGTAGCAAGCCGTTGTAGACATATTCGGCTCGCTGGTGACTTTGCCGGTATGACGGAGGGATCATTGCGTTCACTGTTCAGTTCTCATAGGTATAGATGGGCGCGTCATAGCGGCCGTCAAAGATAGTCTTGGGGGCGATGTGTTTGTCATAGCGCTGGGGCCAGCCCAGTTCGCAATGGCGCCCGACCTGGACGCCATGCGCAATCAACGCACCGCTACGCAAAGTGCAGTGCGCACCGATCTGCACACCATTGCCCACGATGACACCGGTTTCGAGCCAGCACGAGGGGTGGATAAGCGTGCCCATACCCAAATGCGTGCCAGGCAGCAGTACGCTGTTGTAGCCGATACGGCTACCCGGCCCGATGGTGACGCCGTCACCGATCAATGCATTGGGCCCGACCTGGACCCCTGCGGCGAGCATGGCACGGGGACTGATCAGGGATTCCAGCTGGAATCCTCGCTCCATCAATGCGCTCATCAACTCCATCCGCTTGAAGTTGCCGAACCGTTCGTCGAAGGCGGCAAATGCCGTTCCAGACGCCGGCTGCAGTGCATCCAGCGTGCCCAGCTCGAATTCATACTTGCCGTTCTGTGGCACTGCAATGATCTCGACATGCAGTTCAGGATGGGCGCTTCGGCAGATGTCATAGGCCAAGTCCAACGGGGCGCCTGCGCCAATGATCCATTTACACGCCATGCTCGGTCTCCATCAAGGTTTCATACCAGCGCTCGACCAGACGGTTCAGGCTTTCATAGGCGCCTTGCGTGGGCAGGGGCGCCGCATCATGCAGCGCTGATTGCACCATTTCCAGGATCTGAATGTCCTCGCCCACGACGAGCTTGCTACCGTGCATTTCGGCGAGCAATACCGAGTTGGAGAAAGCGAACGGCTGGCGCTTTTTCGCAGTGAAGCGGTAGACCTCCAGGTCCGTGCACCCAGGTGCGACCGGAACATGATGTTCTATGGTGAAGGAGTGGCCGCCGTTGCCGCTGGCGATGTGCAGGTTGGGATACGCCAGCCAGTTGTAGTAGGAGTCCTCCTGGCCCCAGCGTTCCACAAGTGCATGCCAGGAAGGATGCTGCATGTTGTCGATGGCCGCGTCCTTGCCCCCGTAGCTGAAACGGCGTAGCTCGTCACGCAGGGCTCCGGTGCTGCAGTCCGGCAGCGCCTGAGAACTCTCCTGCAGCAGGGCCTCATCCACGCTGGGACGGAAATCGACAACCTTCGCCAGGCTTTTGGAGTGGACGAAGCGGGCATGATTGGCATCCCGCAGATTCTCGTAAGCGAGCTTCCAGTTGTAGTTGCCACGCCAGGTCGTCACCATGACTTCCGTGTCGTAGGCGTTAGAACTGCTTTCCAGAAGCGCAATGAATTCCGGGGAAAACTGTTCTTCCAGCGGAAAAGGCGATGTATCCAGATTGATGAACAGCAGGTTGCCCAGGCTGCGCAAGGCAAACCGCTTCAGTTTGAGCCCGCATTTTTCCTCAGGGCTGAAGCGATATACAGCGTCTTCATCCGGTATGTTCGTCACCTGGCCACGGTCGTCATAGCGCCAGGCGTGGTAGGCGCATACCAAGGGCCGGCGCCCCACGGGTTCTGTCTGTATCAGAGCGTTGCGGTGCAGGCAGACGTTCTCGAAGGCACGAAGCTCGCCATGGAAGTTCTGTATCACTACAGGTATGCCTGCGATCTTGCGCGTGATGAAGGCGTTGTGCTGGGTCAGCAGGGTCTTGAGCCCCGCGAAAAGCCAGATCTTGCGGAAAATCTTGCGCTGCTCGCGCTCGAAAATATCTGCGTCCAGGTAGTACCGGGGATGCATGCGTGAGCGCATGAGTAATCTTTCGAGTGGCCTAGTTGTAGAGATAGTTCAGAGGACGACACCACCATCCATGACAAGGCTTGTACCTGTTACCCAGCGACTGGCATTTGACAGCAGATAAATGGCGGCATTGGCCACATCCTCAGGCTTGCCAAGACCCAGGGGGTGCCGGGTCTCCTGCGCCTGAAGCTGTTCGTTCTGCCCCGCATCGCCCCACATGGGCGTTGGTACGACCGAGGGAGAGATTCCGTTGACCCGCATGCGATGCCGGGCCTGCTCCACAGCCAGGCAACGGATGATGCCCAGCAGCCCCGACTTCATCGCGGAGTAGGGTCCCACGCCACGCGTGCCGATGTGGGCCGACGTCGAGAGCATGAAGATGATGGAGGCTGCGGGCGCCAGCTTGTTCGTGATCAGGAGCTGCTGGGTCAGCATGACGGGTGCCAGGAAATGTATGGCATACATCTCCGTCATGAGGGACTCCTGCAACTGGCGTATGGGGCTGAGCATCTGGCGGCCTGCGCAGTGCACCAGGCCGTCGATCCGCGGCGTTGCCTGGACCAGGGCTGTCCTGTCCTGCGCATCGGTCAGGTTGGCTTCGATCTGCTGGTGGCCGCTGCCTTCGAGCAGGTCGAAGGTGCCCTGCAGGCGCTGGCTGTCACGCCCCGTGGCGATGATTCGGGCACCGCGCCGGGCGCAGGAGATGGCAATCTGCTTGCCCAGGCCCGATGAAGCGCCAGTGACCAGCACGGTCTTGCCCTGCAGGGAAAATGGGTCGTGCGCAGCTTGGGTCATGCAAAGACATCCATGGGTACCGTCAGGCCGCCGTCAATAGTGAAGTAGTTCCGGGTGATCCATCGGCTGGCGTCGGACAGATAGAAGACCGCTGCGAGTGCGACGTCCTGCGGCTCTCCCATGCCAAGCGGGGCGAGCTTGGCGTATTCCTCGGTATCCACGCCTCCTGCGGACAGTCCGTCCAGCATGGGGGTACGCACATATCCCGGTGCAAGGCAATTGGCGCGGATGCCTTGTTTGGCAACCTCCAGGCCCAACGAACGCATGGCGCCGAGCAGGGCTGCCTTGCTGGCCGAGTACCCGCTGCTGGCCAGTGGCCCGATGTGGGATGCCACGGCGCTGATGAACACAATGGAGCCGTGGGGCCGGATCAGACGCTTGGCCAGCAATTCCTTGGTCAGCAGGATCGGGGCGTATGTGTTGTGCGCGAACATCTCTTCCAGATGGGCTTGCTTGACCATGCGCAACGGCACCAGCTTAGAGATGCCGGCTGCGTGGACCACGCCATCGATCGAGCCTGCCTGGGCCGCAAGCGCACTGATGTCCTGTGCCTGGGTGAGATCGGCGACCACGCTGACATGGCCATCGCCTGCGAGCAGGCCTGCCGTGTGGGCAAGGCGCTCTGCATTGCGGCCCGTGATGATCAGCGTGGCGCCCTGGCTGGCGCAGGAGATCGCTGTTTGGTGGCCAATGCCCGACGATGCACCCGTCACGAGGATGCGCTTGCCTGCCAGGGAGAAGGGATCGTTGGCGGTCATGCTTCGGTCATTGCAGGAAAGCGTGCCTTGTCCACGTCCACGATGGCGGTTCCCCAGGACAGGCCCACGCCGAAGCCACTCAGCAGCAGCCGCGCCTTGGCGCCATCCAGCTGTTCATGCAGCCGTGCGGTGAGGGTGACAGGCAGCGAGGCGCCGCTGGTGTTTCCCAGGTCATGCAGGGTGCTTGGAACCTTCTCCGCGGGTAGGCGCAGCTTCTTGCGAATGGTCTCGTTGATCAGCCGGTTGGCCTGGTGGAATATGAAGTGGTCGATCTGCTCCTTGTCCACCTGGGAGTACTCCAGCAGGCGTTCTACGGCAGGCGGCACACGCTGGGTGGAGAAGCTCAGCACCGCCGGCCCGTCAAGCACCAGGTCGGCGGGCAGGCGCAGGAAGCCATGCTCATCGCGCTTGGGAATCACGTGTTCGATTCCGTAGGGCTCGCGGTGGCCGCCAGCGGGCAGCATGATGGCCTTGTAGCCGCTGCCATCGCTGTTGAGGTCGAAATACATGGGAGGCGCACTGGCGTCGAACTCCAGCGCCGTGGCCGTGCCGGCGTCCGAGAACAGGGGATCCATGATGGTCGCGGATTTGTCTCCCACCAGCACCAGGCCTTTTTTAAGGCCTCCTGCCGAGATCATGCTGCCCAGCATGTGCAGCCCGAACGGGTAGCCAGAACAACCCAGGTTCACGTCGAAGGCGATCGTGCCGTGCGCCAGTCCCAGCCGGTCCTGCAGGATGATGGCCGTGGCGGGGATCAGATAGTCGGGCGATTGCGTGACGACGATCAGGACGTCGATTTCGTCGCGCTGCCACTGCAGTTCATCGAGCAGCTTTTCCGCGGCCACGAAGGCCAGGTCCGAGAAACACTGCCACTCCGGGCAGATGCGCCGGGTATGGATGCCGATGTTGCGTACCAGCCGTTCGCGTTCGGAGCGCTGCGAGGGCGGGCAATCCTCCAGATTGGAGATCTCGCGCCGGGGTATGCAGCTGGCCATGCCCGCAAAGCGGACGTTGTGCAGAGTGGACAGCGCCATGGTGTTTATCCCAGCAGCTTGTAGAGATCGGTGATGGTCGAGCAGTTCTTGAGATCGTCGCCCGTGATGGTCTTGCCGTAGTCGACGTCGAACATGACGATCACGCCCAGCGCGGCCAGCGAGTCCCACTCGGGCAGGCTCCTGAGTTCGGTGTCAGGGGTGACTGCTACGGCTTCCTGGAAGTCCACGGCGGTCAGAAAGCTTTCGATGAATTGGTCAATGGAGGGCATGGGATGGGTTCCTGAAAAATAGGCTGGGCGCCTGCCTATGAGGGCAAACGCTTCGATGAATTTTCGCAGAGCGCCCCTGCGCCGGAAGGCTGGAACTGTGGGCGAAAGCGAGTCCTGTTCTGATGCTGCGCGGGGCGATGCTGTCCTGGCGGACCCGGGGGATGATGGCATATGGCTCCCTGGGGTGCTTCCTGTTTTGTAGCAGGCGGTGACCGGGCCACCTGGTAAAAGTGGAAGAAATGCGGTTTGCGCCCGCTTATCCAGGGGCCGTGTTTGCCGGCTTGCCTGCACGATGGCGGTATTTGTGCGGGTGCTGGCCTGGGTGCCGGGCCTGTGGTGGGGCGCTTGCCCGCAACCTTGATGACCAAGATGAATACGAACGAGCATTTGCAGCAGGCCCGCCAGTTGCACGACCAGTGGCAGTTCGAGCAGGCCCGCCAGGCTTACGAGAAGGTTCTGGAGCAGGAGCCTGCCCATGCCGAAGCCCTGCACGGCATGGCCCAGCTGCTGGGTCTGCACCAGCTGCGCAGCGCAGAGGCGCTGCCCTATCTGGAGGCGGCCATCGGCGTGCGGCCTGCAGATTTTGGCTACTGGCGCCTGTACATCCACATGCTGATCCGCGAGGGGCTGCTGGACATGGCCATCTCGCTGATCGACGTGGCACGGGCCAACGGCATGCAGGAGATTGCGCTGGAGCAGCTGGAAAAGGATGTGGCTCTGGTGCAGGGCGCCCAGGCGGCAGCGTTTCTGGAGGAGCAGGCCGCGCGTTGGCCGCTGGGGCCTGCTGAGCCGGAGATGGCGCCTGCTGCCGACGATGGCCGGGGCCGGGTGCCCGATGCGCAGCTGCGGCTGCTGATGCAGCTGTTCGCCCAGCGCGAGCATGCCGAGGTCAGTCAGCTGGCGGGGTCGCTGGTGCGCCAGTACCCCAAGAGCGGCCTGGTCTGGAAGCTCAAGGCGGCAGCCGATCATGCGAACGGCCGCATCGAGGCGGCCCTGCAGTCAGCGCGCCAGGCAGCCGTTCTGCTGCCGCGCGATGCCGAGGTGCAGTTCAACCTGGGTGGTATCTGCCTGCAGGCAGGCCACGCGGCCGAGGCCGAGCGTGCGATGCGCGCGGCTTTGGCGCTGCGGCCGCATTGGACCCAGGCTTTTTCGCATCTGGGCGATGCACTTTGTGCCCAGGACCGTACCGAAGACAGCCTGCCCTGCTATGTGAACGCGCTGCTGCTCGATCCCGAGGATGTGGACACGCTGTCCCGGCTGACCGCTGCGCTGCAGAAGACCGGACGGCTGCAGGAATGTGCGCAGTTCCTGGTGCTGCTCATGCAGCAGCGGCCCGAGGATCTGCGACTGTGCCTGGCCAGCGCCCATGTGCTGGGCGAGGCTGGCTGGGTCTTGCAGGCTGAAACCGCGTATCGGATGGCGCTGCAGATCGAGCCTGAAAGTCTGGAGCTGCTGCTGCATCTGGCATTGCTGCTGTGCTCCGGGGGGAGGCTGGGAGAGGCCGAAACCTGCTTGCGCAAGGCGCTGCAATTGCGCCCCGACAATGCTGTGCTCCACTGCGAGACGGCCTTCACGCTGTTTGCCCAGAAAAAATGGGAGCAGGCGCTGGAACTGCTCGAAGAGGCGCTGCGCATCCAGCCCGACAATGCCCGCGCGCACATGCTTCGTTGCCAGGTCCTGCTGGAGACAGGTGATCTGCCCCGGCTCGACCGGGCTTTGAATGAAGCGCTGGAGCGCCTTCCCGGTGACCGGGAACTGATGTTCCAGCGTGCCGCCTACTGGGACCGCTGCGGCGATGCCCAGCGCCACATGCAACAGCTGGATGAACTGGTGAAGCTGCACCCGGACTACGAGCCCGCCTACAGCGCGCGCCTGTTCGCCATGATCCATTCGCCTGAGGCCAGTGCAGCCTCGGTGGGCCGGGCCAACCGCGAATATGGCGCGCTCATGCGGCGCCACTCCGCAGGGCAGCAAGGGACCGGGCATGACAATGCGCGCGACCCCGGCAAGACATTGCGCCTGGGCTTTGTTTCCGGCGATCTTCGCGCCCATGCGGCCGCCAAGTTCTTCCTGCCGGTGATGCGCGAGCTGTCCCGGCACAGCGATCTGGTGTGCGTTGCCTATTGCAACAACGAAATCCACGACGAAGTCACCAAGGAGTTCCAGGACCTGTTCCAGCTGTGGCGCGGTATCCGGGATATGAATGTGCAGTCGCTGTCGAACCTGGTGCGGGCCGACGGCATCGATATCCTGATCGATCTGAGCGGCCATACGCGCGGGCACCGGCTGGATCTGTTTGCCGCCAAGCCCGCACCGCTGCAGATGACCTGGATAGGCAACCCCGGCAGCACGGGCCTGGAGAGCATGGACTACATCGTGCTCAGCGACCTGATCCTGGAAGATGAACTGCTCAAGACCCAGCTGACGGAGCGGCTGATGCGTGTTCCGCTGGCCTACGTCTTCGACGGAGGCATACACCAAGAGGCCGTGGCGCCGTTGCCGGCGCTGCGCAACGGGCATCTGACGTTTGGCTCCTTCAACCGCCTGTCCAAGATCAACCGCAAGGTGGTTTCTGTCTGGGGTGAGGTGCTGCGCACGCTGCCCACGGCGCGGCTGAAGATCGCGGCCTGTCCCCGTTCCGGTCCTCCGCAGCACCTGCGCGAATGGCTGGCCGAGGAGGGCGTGGCCGCGCACCGCGTCGATTTTGTGGAGCAGATGGGATTCGAGCACTATCTGCAGGCGCACCATGACATAGATATCTGCCTGGATACTCTGCCCTTCACCGGCGGAGTGGTCACCAACCACGCACTGTGGATGGGCGTGCCCACGTTGACGCTGATGGGGGAACTGCTGGCGGGGCGGCAGTCGGCCGGAGTGATGGCTCGCGTGGGCCTGGACCAGGGCTTTGCAGCACGGGACCTGGCGCAATTGCTGGACCAGGCTACGTTCTGGCAGGCACATTTGCCGCAGCTGCAGCAGATACGCCAGGGGCTGCGCGCACGCCTACAGGACCAGGAGCCGCAACAGGCGGACATCGTGGCGCGCTCGGTGGCGATGGGGATGCGCCAGGCGTGGGCCCGCTGGTGCCACGGACAGGAGCCTGTGGATCTGCGTGTCTCCTATGAGGATCTGGGTCTGGCCGCTCCTGTGGCCCCCGTTTTGTAACAGCGAACCATGCACCGCGCGGATGGCCGTGCCGCGCGGTGCAAAAAATCTTGTGAAGTCCCCCTAAAGTTCGCCGGGGCAGCTCCGAAAACCAACTCAGCAGAGGGACAAAAAGTCCTGAGCCCACCAAAAGCCGCGTAATTCGATGTGAAAGCGGCCGATGGTCGGATTGGGCCGCCGCCGCCCGCCTTGCGATAAGCGAGGGCACCGTGGCGGCGACGTAACTGACTTTACTAGGAGTTGTCACCATGGCCATGTCTATCAACACCAACGTGCAATCGCTTAACGCCCAGCGCAACCTGGCTACTTCGCAAAGCTCGCTGTCCACCACCATGCAGCGCCTGTCCTCCGGCCTGCGCGTCAACAGCGCCAAGGATGACGCCGCTGGCCTGGCCATCGCAGAACGCATGAATGCCCAGGTCCGCGGCATGAACGTGGCAGTGCGCAACGCCAACGATGGCGTGTCGATGGCGCAGACCGCTGAAGGCGCCCTGTCCAAGGTGACCGACGCTCTGCAGCGTATGCGTGAACTGGCTGTGCAGGCCCGTAACGGCACCAACGGCGCCAAGGACCAGGTTTCGCTGAACAAGGAATTCGTCGAGCTGGGCAAGGAAATCGACCGCGTGATCAAGGGCGCTGATTTCAACGGCAAGAAGATCCTGAGCACCGATGCTGGCGCCATCAACTTCCAAGTGGGCGCCAACACTTCGGCCAACGACTCGATCACCGTCACCACGAGCAATCTGGGTACGAACACCGACATCACCGGCATCACCAGCGCCTCGATCGGCTCCAACGCCACCACGGCTCTGGACGCTACTGCCCTGGCTACCGTGATCAGCAACCTGGACACGGCTCTGGACACGGTCAACTCCGAGCGCGCCGTGCTGGGTGCCACCCAGAACCGCTTCGAGGCCGTGGTCTCGAACCTGCAAGTGGCAGCCGAGAACACCGCTTCTGCTCGCAGCCGCATCATGGATGCCGACTTCGCTTCGGAAACCGCCAACCTGAGCCGCTCGCAGATCCTGCAGCAAGCCGGCACGGCGATGGTGGCCCAGGCCAACCAGCTGCCCCAGGGCGTTCTGGCCCTGCTGCGCTGATCGTAGTACGAGTCCGGCTGCCTTCCCCAAGCAGGAGGCGGCCGGAATTCTCCAGGCCCCAGGCATCTGCCTGGGGTTTTTTTATGGGCGAAAGAGTGGGTGAAGAGGGTGCTCGAAAGGTGAATTGGCGTCCGATCATGGGCTTTATCGGCGCTTTGGCGCAAGGGCTTTTCCGCACAATCGTTGGCATCAGATAGGCAGAGCTGGAAGTCCTGGCGTGCTTTCTGGCGTTCTGGCGGCTTGGGGTCGTCGAACGGTTGGCCATTGTTCATGCCTAACGAGGAGCTGCCCCATGGCATCCATCATCAACACCAATCTTGTTTCGCTTAACGCCCAGCGCAATCTCAACACGTCCCAGTCGTCGCTGAGCACCACCATGCAGCGCCTGTCTTCGGGCCTGCGTGTCAACAGTGCAAAGGACGACGCGGCAGGCTTGGCCATTGCCGAGCGCATGAACGCCCAGGTGCGAGGCATGAATGTGGCCATGCGCAATGCCAATGACGGCATTTCCATGGCGCAGACGGCCGAAGGCGCACTGGGCAAGCTCAGCGACAACCTGCAGCGCATGCGTGAGCTGGCCGTGCAGGCCGCCAACGACACCAACGGCACGACGGACCGTGGTTCGCTGGACAAGGAGTTCCAGCAGCTGGCGCAGGAAATCGCCCGTATCGTCGGCAGCACCAGCTTCAACGGCCGCCAACTGCTGGACAACAACAATGCCACCGTGTTCCAGGTGGGTGCCAATACCGGCGCCGACAACCAGATCACGATCATGGCCGTGAACCTGACGGGCTCTACGCCCGGTGGTCTGGATATCACGGCAGGAACGCCTCCTACGCTCGGTGGCTCGCTGGGGTCCCTCATCGGTGCAGGCAGCTCGGCTGCCGATGCTCGCCTGTCCATGGCCGCCATCGATACGGCACTGGATCTGGTCAACAACACACGCGCCACCTTCGGTGCCGCACAGAACCGCTTCGAAGCCGTGATCTCCAATCTGCAAGTGGCTGCAGAGAACACCGCATCCGCACGCTCGCGCATCATGGATGCCGACTTTGCCGCCGAAACCGCGAACCTGAGCCGCACGCAGATCCTGCAGCAGGCCGGCACAGCCATGGTGGCCCAGGCCAACCAGCTGCCCCAGTCGGTGCTCAAGCTGATCCAGTAAGAGGGAGCCAGGGGGGCTTTTGAGCCTGGCTGCGCGGGGCGTGGCCAAAAAAGCCTCAGGTTCCAGAAAAACCGGTCGATAAGATACCGGGGAATGCCCTCGGGCATTTGGTGTGCGTGTTCGCAAGGACGCGCTCTGCGCCATGGCGCGGAGGTGTTCTGCACTTAGAAAGGGATGGTCATGGCCACCTTGAGTTCAGCTGGCATCAGCGGCAGCGGCCTGGACGAGACGATGATCGCCAAACTGGTGGCCCTGCAAAGGCAGTCACTGGTTCCGCTTCAGCAAAAAGCGTCTGTCCTGGATTCCAAGATATCTACGTTCGGGCAGATCAAGTCCCTGATGTCCACGCTTCAGGACGCGGCCACTTCCCTGGCCGACGCCGATACCTGGCGCTTGACCAATGCTGCCACGACCAATACGGCCGTGGGCGTCACGGTGACGGACGCCAATGCCCTGCCTGGATCTTCGGTGATCTCGGTGACGCAACTGGCGCGCAGCCAGTCGGTGGCGACCGGTATCATGCCGACGGCCACCCAGTTCGGGGCTGGCAAGCTCACCATCACCATGGGCAACTGGAACAGCGCTGGAACCCAGTTCAGCAATCCCGGCACGCCGATGGAGATCGATATCGCGGCGGGTGCCAAGCTGGAGGACGTGGTCCAGGCCATCAACGGCAAGGGCGCCGGCGTGGTTGCGTCAGTGCTCAAGGATGCCCAGGGCGAACGTCTTGTGCTGCGCTCGCGCAGCACGGGCGCGGATGCGGGTTTCACCGTCGGTGCCAGTGGCGATGCCAGCCTTTCGGCCCTGGCGTTCAATGGCGCGGCCACCACGGGCTCCGTGGCTCAGTACGCCCAGAACGCCGAGATCGATGTCAATGGCATCAAGGTGCAATCGACCACCAATGAATTCAAGCAGACCCTGCCTGGCCTCAATATCACGGTGAACCAGGTGACGACGTCCCCTGTCACGGTGACAGTGACCTCGGACACCGATGCCTTGAAGAAGAAGATCCAGGCCTTCATGGATGCCTACAACGGGCTCAATGACGCGTTGGCGAGTTCGACCAAGTACGACGCCGAAAGCAAGGCGGCCGGCGTGCTGCAGGGGGACTCCACCACGGTGGGCATGACCAACAGCCTGCGCAGCGTGGTCTCGGGTACGGTTGCTGGCGGCGCGGACACGCTCAAGCGCCTGTCGGACATGGGCATACAGATCCAGAAGGGTGGCAAGCTGGCCTTCGGTACGACGGCAAGCGACAAGACCAAGCTGGACGCAGCGCTGAAGGACCCCGAGTCCATGAGCAAGATGTTTGCCGCAGTGGGAACGGACGGGCAGCCTGATACGCAGGGCCTGGCCGCGCGCATGAAGGATTTCACGCGCAAGGCGCTGGAATTCGATGGCACCTTCGACACCAAGAGCAAGAGCCTGCAGGAGCTCAAGAAGAGCAACGGCAAGTCCCAGGACCGGATCAACGACCAGGCCGATTCGCTGGAAAAGCGCCTGCGTGAGCAGTACGCGTCGCTGGACAAGAAGATGAGCGGCTACTCGGCGCTCAGTGCCTACATGAATCAGCAGGTTTCCCAGTGGAATAAATAAATAGGAGCCATGCGGAGCGGCGGTCGTGTTTTCTGTAACCAATGCCCGGTGCCTCTAAATTTTCAGGCATTGCAGCCGAAGAACAAGACATCAAGGAAACGAACATGTACACATCGCTCAACCGCCGTGCTGCAAGTGCCTACGCCCAGGTCGGCGTCCAGTCCTCCGTGGACGGCGCATCGCCCCACCAGCTGATCCAGTTGCTGTTCGATGCGCTCGAAAAAGCGCTGAACGCGGCCAAGGGAGCCATGCAGCGTGGCGACATCGGTGAGAAGGGTGTGCAGATCGGCAAGGCCGTGCGCATTCTGGAAGAAGGCCTGAAGGCCTCCGTCAATCCCGATGAAGGTGGCGAGCTGGCC
Organism: Delftia sp. NA_296.1; assembly: GCF_052692095.1. Taxonomy (NCBI): domain Bacteria; kingdom Pseudomonadati; phylum Pseudomonadota; class Betaproteobacteria; order Burkholderiales; family Comamonadaceae; genus Delftia; species Delftia sp. NA_296.1. The sequence continues at coordinate 106,063 of NZ_JBQZGF010000013.1, forward strand.
CAGAACCTGATTTCCGTCTACGACTACAGCATCACCCAGCTGACGCTGGCCAATCTGCGCAACGACACGGCGCTGCTGCAAAGCGCGCAGGATGTGCTGGCTCCGATTGCCCATGGTTGGCGCGACATCGCCAACACGCCAGCCGTTGCCGGGACCTAGAAATGGAGCTGACATTGATTGACTTTTACCGTGCCATAGAAGACAGCAGCGCCAAGATGCTGCAGGCCGCACAGAACAAGGATTGGGAGGGAGTGACGCGCTACGAGGGCACCTGTGCCGTGCTGATCGAGCAGCTGCGGCTCAAGTCGCATGACGAGCCGCTGGCGCCTGATCAGCGCAAGGAGAAGGCCCGCATCATGCAGCGCATCCTGCGCAACGATGCCCAGATCCGCACGCTTGCCGAGCCCTGGCTGGCACAGTTCGAGCACATGTTCGACGGCCAGCCCCACGCCATGCATTGAGCAGGGCAGATCGGCAGGAGCTGCATCCGCAGCCTTCCTGCCGGCCACAAAAAAACCGCCTGATGTTCAGGCGGTTTTTTTATGGGCGGAATCTGCGGATGCCAGCGGCGGCTAAGGCTTCCCACCCGGCCGCTGTGGACTGATCAGGCCGCAGGCGAGGGTTGCACCTGCAGTTCGCTGAGCATGCGCAGCAGAATGCGGTTCACGTCCTCGATCTCGAAGGCGTGCTCTTCGCGCAGCTGGCGAATCGGTGCGGGATCGTCGGACTCCAGCGCAATGGCCATGAGCAGGGCCGGCGAGTAGGGGCCGGTGCGCGTCACGGCGGCGTCGAAGACGCGCTCGGACACGGGAATGCGGCGCAGCGCGGTGGGCAGGGGCTCGCCCAGCAGCTGGTCCAGCTGCGAGAGCAGGCCCAGCAGATAGACCTCGCGCTGCAGGTCGTGGCTGATGCCGGCCTCGATCAGTCGCTCGGTCAGGCTGGCGCGCAGCCGGATGGCGGTGCGCACGGGCACCAGGCTGGGCTCGGTGCAGGCGTGGGGCAGCTGGTCGGACAGCCAGCGCTGCAGCGTGCCGTATCCCAGCATCACCAGGCCGCGGCGCAGCGAGTCCACATTGCCCCGCAGGCCCAGGGCTGCGGAGTTGGTGTAGAGCATGAAGCGATAGGCCAGGATGGGGTCCTCGCCCAGGATCTGCTCGAAGGCCTCGATCGATTGCTCGGCATCGACGGCGCGCATCAGTGCGAGCACGGTGTCGCGGCTGGGCAGGGCGGCGTGATGGCGCTGGGCATACAGCGTATCGGCCACGGGCCAGCCGGCGATGGCGCCCGCATGGAAGCTGTCCAGGCACAGATCGGTCAGGGCCAGGCTGTCCAGCCCCTCGTACATCTGGCCGCCCAGCAGTTGCAGGGGCGGCAGGGTGGGTGTGGGCCTGGCGGCCTGCTTCAGGGCCTGGAGCTTGGTCGGTGCCTGGGCTGCCTGCGCGGCCTGTTGCAGCGCAAGCGCTGTCTGGTTTTGCATGCCCGAAGCGCCTTCGGGCGGCAGGTGCAGCAGGCTGCTGGCAAACCAATGGGCGGCCTGGGCGTCGGGCACATCGGACAGCGGCCCGCGCCACACCAGCATCAGGCCGCGCGCATGCGCCTGGCGCACCAGGTCGTAGATGGCGGAGTCTTGCAGCCAGTCGCCGCGCACTTCGATCCAGGGGCTGCCCTTGGAGGCGTTTTCCAGCAGGTCGCACAGCACCTGGCGCGACTGGGGCGACAGAAGTACCGGCGGCGACTGCGTGCCCCAGGTCTCGCGCAGTATGCGCAGCAGGTGGGCCACGTCGGCCTGGACGCCGGGTTCCTCGTGAAGATAAAGCTGCACGCCCGCCAGACGGCGGGCATGGTTCCAGAGCGGCCTATAGCCGAGGGTCAGAGAGCTCAGGACGGACTGGACCATGGATGCATGCGCGGGTGGCTATCAGTTGATGAAGTTGAACAGTGACAGTTTCTGGATCGAGGCATAGGACTGCAAGGCAGCCTGCATGCCCACCTTCTGCATGTCCACATCGGAGAGGGCCTTGATCATATCGATGTCTTCGGCCCGCGAACGCGCTGCTTCCTGCTGGTCCGCCTGGTTCTTCATGTCGTCTTCAAGGCGGTCGGCGCGGTTGAGCTGGTCGCCGGCGAAGCTGCGCATGGCCTGGACACGGCTCATGCCGGCGTCGAGTTCGTTGAGGCCGCGGCCCAGCGCCTGCTGCATGGCGCCGGCATCGGTGGCGCCGTTCTTCACGCCCGCGATCACGTTGTCCAGCACGCTGAACAGGTCGGTGCGCTGGCTGGGGCCCAGCGTGAAGCTGTCGCCCGTGGCCAGGTTGCCCGAAATCTTCATCGACATGCCGCCCACGGTGATGCTGTCGCCGGCCGTGTAGGGAACGGCCGCACCGGTCGTGCCACCGGAGGTGACGGTGTAGCTCAGGGCGCCCGTCGTGGCGTCCTTGGTGAAATTCAGGGTGTAGCTGGCGCCCGTGATGGCGCTGGGGTCCGACACCGTTCCCAGGTCGGCATAGGCCGAGCTGCCCGTGGGCGACTGGCGCGACACGGCGAACACGCCGTTGCCCGTGGGCACGTTCATCCAGGTCGCAAAGCCGTCCAGCGCCAGCGGCAGGCCGTTTTCGCTGCCCGTGGCCTGGCCCGGTTGCAGCTGGGAATTGGTGCCGGGGTTGCCGTTGGTGAGAGGGTCTTCCTTGCTGCCCAGTCCGCGGAAGATGGGCAGGCCGTTGGAGTCCTTGGCATTGGCGTAGCTCAGCACCTGGTTGCGTATGCTTTCGAGCTGCTGCACCAGCGCATCGCGCGCCTTCTGGTCATAGGAGCCATTGCCGGACTGCAGGATCAGGTCGCGGAAGTCCTTGAGCGCGTCGTGGGCGGTGCCCAGCTTGGATTCGCCCTGGGCCATCACATCGCGCTGCAGGCCCAGCACACGCTGGTCGTTTTCCGAGCGGGAGATGCGCGTGAGTGCGCGTTCGGCCTGTGCGGCGGCCACGGGGTCGTCGCTGGCGCGCACCACGCGCTTGCCGGAGGTGGTCTTTTCCATCAGGTCCACCAGACTCGTGTTGCGCGAGTTCAGGTTGTTGATGGTGCTTTCGTACATGTTGGCCGTGCCAATGCGGGAGATGCTCATGGTGGAATGCTCCTGTCCTGTGATCAGCGGCCTACGGTCTGCAGAACGCTGTCGAAAATGCTTTGCGCGACCTGCAGCATCTTGGCCGAGGCCTGGTAGGACTGCTGGTACTGCAGCAGCTTGGCGGCCTCTTCGTCGAGGTTCACGCCCGAGACGGCCGTGCGGTCCGCCTCCAGGTTCTTGGCAATGGTCTCGGACAGCTTGGCCGCGTACTGCGCGCTCTGCGTGCGCGTTCCGACCTGGGCCATGGCGGTGGAAAAGCCGTCGCTCAGCGTGGTCGAGCCATCGAAGAGCTTGCTGTCGCGCAGCGCCAGGAAGGAGCTGGCATTGCCCGCATCGCGCTGATAGGCCGTGCCGTATTGCGGGTCGGTGGCCTTGCCCAGCGTGACCTTGTCGCTGGTGGTTCCGTTGATGGCGGGCGTGCCGGTGATCTTGACCTGCAGGCCCGGTGCCAGCTGGATCGGCTGGCCGGAGGTGTAGAGGCCGGTGGCGGGAATGCCGCCTGCGGGTGCCGGGGTGATGGTGTATTCCAGCTGCCCGGTGGCGTTCTTGCTGAACGACACCTCGGCGCCGGCAAAACCTGCCAGATTGAAGCCGGCACTGACCTGGATGCCGCCCATTTGCAGGGTCGCATCGCCCAGAGACTTGATGCTGGCCGCCACGGGGTTGGCCACGGCCAGGTCGTTGGGCGAGTGCACGGCGGCCTGGATGTCGTGGGCGCCCGCCGCCATGGGGCGGAACAGCACGGTGTTGCCCGACACGCCTTCGGCCTTGAGGTCGAATCGCAGGCCGTCGATCTCCTTGGAGCTCAGGTCGGTCATGTCGGTGAAGTCCGTGACCTTGCCGTCCGACAGGCGGATGACCTTGCCAGCTGGGGCCGTGCTGCCGAAGACGATCTGGTAGTCGGATGCCTTGAGCTGGCTGGAGTCGACCACCGTGGTCGTCGGCGTGGTGGCGCCGGTCCACTGCGCGCCCGTGGTCGAGCCGTTGCTGACCATGGACAGCTTGAACAGATTGCTGCCGCTTTGTCCCGACAGCGTCAGGCCCAGGTTGTTTTGCTCGTTCAGCGAGTCGCCAATGGCCAGGGCCATGCGGCCCAGCAGGTTGCGGCCCTCGGTCAGGTCGCTTCCCTGGAACTGCAGCAGGCCGGCGATCTCGCCGCCACCCAGCATGGAGGGCGTCAGTTCCACGTTCTGGCCGCCGGGCTGCTGGAAGTACAGGGCCATCTTGCCGCTGCCCGGGAACTCGGTGGCTTCCTTGAGCGTGAGCTGGGCGGAATTGGGTCCCAGCACCAGCGGCTGGCTGCCGCCCACGAACAGGCTGATGCTGCCGTCGTCCGCAGGGATCTGGCTGGTCTGCACGTATTTGTTGATGTTGCGCACCAGCTGGTCGCGCTGGTCCAGCAGGTCGTTGGGCGTCTGGCCCGAGGCGATGGAGCGGCTGATCTGCGCATTGAGCGTGGCCACCTGGCCTGCCAGGCTGTTGACCACGGTCACATCGTTGCCCATCTGCTGCTTGGCGCTGTAGTCCAGCTCGTCCAGCTGGGCCGATGCCGAGCGAAAGCGCGCCGCCAGTTCGTTCATGCGCGTGAGCACCACCTGGCGCGCCGACGGGTCGGTGGGCGCACCGGCCACGTCGCCGAACGAATTCATCATGTCGGTGATCGCCGCGCCCAGGCCAGTCTTGCCGCCGCCGAACACTTCCTGCATCTGCGCCAGCGAGGTGGCACGCGCCGAGTCGGCCGCCGACACGGCGCTGGCCGTGGCTGCCTGGCGGTTGAGCAGGTCATTGAAGTTGCGCAGGATGGTGTTCACATCCACGCCATTGCCGATGTAGCCGCTGCCCATGTTCTGGCCCGGCGAGGTCTGGAAGGCCACGCTCTGGCGCGAATATCCGGCCGTGTTGACGTTGGCGATGTTGTGGCCTGTGGTCTGCAGGGCGATCTGGTTCGCCATCAGGGCGCGGGACCCGACGTTCAAAAGGCTCATGACGTGTTCTCTGGTTAGGCTTGGGCACGTGCCGCGCTCTGCACGGCGCTCTGGATGGCGCGGCTGAGCTTGCTGGCGTATTCGGGATCGGTGGCGTAGCCGGCTTTCTGCAGCTCGGTCGCATAGGCCAGGGCAGAGTCGGTCTTTCCCATGGCTTTCTCGTAGCGCGGATTGCTGGTGATCAGGCGCGCGTAGTCGCGGAAGGACTCCTCGTAGGAGTCGTAGGCGCGGAACTTGGCCGTGACCTTGCGCGCCACGCCGTCGATGTATTCGGTGGTCGTGACCTCGGCGACCTTGCCCGTCCAGCCCTTGCCGGCCTTGATGCCGAACAGGTTGTGGGCATTGCTGCCATTGGCATTCTTGATTTCGCTCTTGCCCCAGCCGGTCTCGTGTCCGGCCTGGCCCAGCATGAAGGCGGCCGGAATGCCGCTTTCCTGCGCCACGCGTGCAGCGGCGTCGCCATGGTGGGCGACGAAGTTGTCACGGCCCTTGGGCGCGGGCGCGTAGGCGTTGACGGACTGGGCCGCGCTGCTGCGGCTGCCGCTCCAGGCAGCTGTGGTGCCATTGGCGCTGCCGGCCGTGCTGCGCCAGGCGATGCGGCTCATGCTCAGTGTGGAGGGCACGGAGATCTCGGCATCCTCGGCGGCTTCCGAGCCCATGGTGCGGGCCAGCTGGCGCGTGATGGCATCCGACAGGCCGCCGGGCTGGCCCGACATGGCCACCGACAGCTGCTGGTCCAGCATGTCGGTGCTGAGGTTGCCCTGCGCGCTGTCGAGCAGGCCGGACTTCATGGTGGCCTCGCGCATGCTTTTGATCATCTCGCGCATGAACAGCGATTCCAGCTGCTTGGCGGTTTCCTTCGCGGCCTGCGGACTGTTCTCGCCGGCCGCGAATTTGAGTGCGTTGAGGGACCGGGCGTCGGCCGCCAGCGCATTGCTGGCTGCAGTCTGCGATCCGTTGGGAAGTGCGATGCTCATATCACCTCCAGTTCGGCGTTGAGGGCGCCTGCTGCCTTGATGGCCTGCAGGATGGCCAGCAGGTCCTGGGGCGTGGCGCCCAGCGTGTTGAGTGCGCGCACCACGTCGGTCAGTTGCGGGGAGCCGGGCATGTTGATGATGTTGCCGGGCTCCTGCTTTATCTGGATGTCGGACTTCTGGGCCACCACGGTCTGGCCCTGCGAGAAGGCGCCGGGCTGGCTGATCACCGGCGTGGTGCTGATGGTGATGGCCAGGTTGCCATGCGCGATGGCGCAGGGCCCCAGGGTCACGGCCTGGTTGAGCACGATGGAGCCCGTGCGTGCATTGATCACGACCTTGGCCGAGGGCTTGGAGGTCTCGATCGGCATCTCCTGGATCTCGGCGATCATGCGCACGCGCGATCCCGGGTCCTGGGGCGCGGACACGCGCACGGTGCGCCCGTCCAGCGCCTGTGCCACGCCCTGGCCCATGCGCTGGTTGATGGCGCGCACCACCTTGTCGGCGGTCTGGAAATCGGTGGCGTTCAGGCCCAGCGTGATGCTGTCGCCTTCGTTGATGGGGGTGGGAACGGCGCGTTCGACCTGGGCGCCCTGCGGCACGCGGCCCGCGCTCAGGTGGTTGATCTGTACCTTGGAGCCGCCGGCCGAGGCGCCGGCGCCGCCGACCACGAGGTTGCCCTGGGCCAGCGCATAGATCTCGCCATCGGCGCCGCGCAGCGGCGTGGCCACCAGGGTGCCGCCCTTGAGCGACTTGGCATTGCCCACGGAGGAGACCACCACGTCGATGGCCTGGCCCGGCTGGGCAAAGGCCGGCAGTTCGGCGGTGACGATCACGGCTGCCACGTTCTTGAGCTGCAGCTGGCCCGAATTGCCTGTGGCGGGCAGCGAGATGCCCATCTGCTCCAGGTAATTGGCCAGGGCCTGCTTGGTGTAGGGCATCTGGGTGGTCTGGTCGCCCGTGCCGTCGAGGCCGACCACCAGACCGTAGCCGGTCAACTGGTTGCTGCGCACGCCCTGGATGGCAGCGACCTCTTTGATGCGTGTTGCATGCGCCGGCAGGGTCAGCATGCTGGCGCCGAGGGCGGCTGCAACCCAGAAGGGGCGCTGCGCTTGGCGCAATGTCAGGAGCATGGACAGTACTTTCATGCTGTCCATTCTCCGGAGAATCAGAACGGCATAACGTTCAAAAAGAACCGGGACAACCAGCCAATTGACTGCGCTTCCCCGGCCTGTCCGCGGCTGCGCGATTCCACGCGCACATTGGCCACCTGGGTCGATGCGACCAGGCTGCCGGGCTGCATCGTGCGCGGGTCCACCGTGCCCGTGAAGCGCAGCACATCCACGTTGTGGTTCACGCCGATCTGCTTTTCTCCGGCGATCACCAGATGGCCGTTGGGCAGCACATCGACCACCGTCGTGCTGATGGCGCCCGTGAACGTGTTGTCGCTCGACGTCGAGCCCGAGCCCGTGTAGTCGTTGTTGTTGTTGAAACCGATGTTCGAGCGGTCCTTGAGATTGGCCAGCGCATTGCCCGAGAACAGCGGCAGCGCAGAAATTCCCGCCGTGGTCTTGTTGGACCGCTTGAGGCCCGAATCCGACTTCTGGCTGGCCGTCACGCGCTCCACGATCTGCACCGTCACCATGTCCCCCACCAGGCGCGCGCGCCGGTTCTCGAAACCGGGACGGTAGCTGGCGGCATTGAACAGGCTGCCCGTAGGGCTGCCCGCCACGGGCGCGGCCGGCATCAGCACGGGAGGCGCAGTGGACGGCATGTCCACCGGCGGCGGGTCATTGAGCGTCGTGCAGCCCGACAGGACTGCCGCTAGCGCCAGGCACGTGCCCGTTGCGGAAAGGGAGAAGATTCGTTGGGTCATGGCGATGTTCCCGGGTTCAATGGTTCATGGCTGCGCATGCAGACCCCACCCTCGAGAACTGGCATGTCCCAGCCCAGGGACACCGAGGAAGGGCTGCCCCGCACCGAGGGTGTCGTCCCCCTCCCGCGCAGCGAGAGAGGGGGAAGCGGCGAAGCCGCTCAGGGGGAGAGATCGATTACAGCTGCGCCAGCTTGGCCAGCATCTGGTCCGAAGTCGTGATGGCCTTGGAATTCATTTCATAGGCGCGCTGGGTCTGGATCATGGTCACCAGCTCCTGCACCACGTTCACGTTCGAGCCTTCCAGGTAGCCCTGCTTGATCATGCCCATGCCGTTGACGCCGGGCTGGCCCTGCTGCGGCTGGCCCGAGGAAGCGGTCTCGGTGAACAGGTTCTGGCCACGCGGCTCCAGGCCGGCCGGATTGATGAACTGGCTCATCGCGATATTGCCCACCTGCTGGGGCGCGGCCTGGCCGGCCATGGTCACGCTGACCACGCCCTCGGGGCTGATCGACACCTTGGTCGCGCCCTGGGGAATGGTCACGCCGTTGGCGATGGGCATGCCGCTGGCAGTCACCAGCTGGCCCTGCGCATCGACCTGGAAGGAGCCGTCACGGGTATAGGCCGTGGTGCCGTCGGGCATGTTGACCTGGAAGAAGCCGTTGCCGTCGATGGCCACGTCCAGCGCATTGTTGGACTGCTGCAGGGCGCCCTGCAGGAAATTGCGCGAGGTGGCCACCGTGCGCACACCCAGGCCCAGGTGCAGGCCCGTGGGCAGTTGGTTCTGCTCGGTCGTCTGCGAGCCGGACTGGCGCAGGTTCTGGTAGATCAGATCCTCGAACACCGCGCTGGCGCGCTTGTAGCCCGTGGTCGAGACGTTGGCCAGGTTATGGGAAATCACGTCCAGCTGGGTCTGCTGGGCTTCCATGCCGGTCTTGGAGATGAACAGTGAATTGATCATGGCGTTTTCCTTTTCAGTGCTTTCAGCCGTTCATGCTCAAGAGTTGGCTGGCCGTCTTGTCATTGGTTTCTGCCGTCTGCAGCAGGCGCATCTGGGTCTCGAACTGGCGGGCGGCGGCAATCATGCCGACCATGGTCTCCACCGAGTTCACGTTCGAGCCTTCGATGGCGCCGGACAGCAGGCGTGCGTTCTCGTCGTTGGGCAGCGGATCGCCGTCGCCCGTGCGGAACAGGCCGTCATTGCCGCGCACCAGCGCGGCGTCCTCGGGCGGCGTGGCCAGCTTGACGCGGCCCACGGCCACGGGCAGCTGGTTGCCGGTCTTGGCGGTCAGCGTGCCGTCCGAGCCCAGCGTGATCGTGGACTCGGGGGGAATGTCGATGGGGCCGCCGCCGTCGGACAGCACGGCCTGGCCATTGCTGTTGACCAGCTGGCCCTCGGGGGAGACCTCGAACACGCCGTTGCGTGTGTAGGCCTCCTGGCCATCCAGGCCCTGGACGGCGAACCAGGCGCGGCCCATGGCCATGGCGTCCAGTGCGCGGCCCGTGCGCTGGGTGGGTCCGGGCGTGTCCACGTAGCCGGAGGTCGCCTCCAGCGCGAACACGCGCGTGCCCGCGCCGCTGCCCTGCAGGGGCACGGAGCGGAAGGTGGACATTTCGGCCCGGAAGCCGTTGGTGCCGGCATTGGCCAGGTTGTGGGCCAGCACGGACTGACGCTGCGCCGCTGCGTTGGCGCCCGTCATGGAGGTGTAGATGATGCGGTCCATGCCGGCTCTCCTGACTCAGTTCTTGGCTATCAGCGCAGGTTCACCAGGGTCGAGAAGACCTGGTCCTGGGTCTTGATGGTCTGGGCATTGGCCTGGTAGGCGCGCTGCGCGGTCATCATGTTCACCAGCTCGGCGGTCAGGTCCACGTTGGAGTCTTCCAGCGCGCCCGAGCGCAGCGAGCCGAAGGTGCCCGACTCGGCCGTGCCGTTCAGCGCCGGGCCCGAATCCGAGGTCTCCACCCACTTGTTGTCGCCCACGGCGCCCAGGCCCTGGGTGTTGGTGAAGGCGGCCAGGGCCAGCTGGCCCTCGGTGCGCGTCACGCCGTTGGAGTAGGTGGCCACGATGGAGCCATCGTTGCCGACATTGATGCCGGTGAGCGCGCCTGCGGTGTAGCCGTCCTGCTTGAGGCTGCTGACCGCGAACTTGGAGCCGAACTGCGAGACGTTGGAGAAGTCCAGCGTCACGCCCGCCGTGCCGTTGATGGTGCCGGGCGTGGGCGCGTTGGGGTTGCTGCTCTTGATCTGCGCCGTCACGGGGCTGCCGCTGGTGATCTTGCCGGAGGCATCGAACACCAGGGTGGTCAGCAAGGTGGCGACCTTCGGGGGCGATGCCGTCGGATCGTCCAGGCCGTCGTAGACCTTCCAGGTGTTGGCGGCCGTGTCCTTCTCGAAGTACATCTGCACCGGCGTGGGCACGCCCTGGCTGTCATAGACGTTGATCGAGGTGCCATAGGTGGCGCGCGGCGTGGCGGGCACGGGCGGCGTGGCGGTGGAGTTGCCGGCTGCGGGCGTGGCGCGCGCATCGAGGTTCAACGACACGTCGATCTTGGTCGTGGTCTTGGCAGCGATCGGCTGGCCCGAAGGAAAGACCATGGGCACGGGCTGGCCGCCGGCCAGCACCTTGCCCGTGGTGGCGTCCACGGGGTAGCCCATGACGTTGTCGCCCTGCACGGTCTTGAGGTTGCCCTGCTTGTCCAGGCCGAAGTTGCCGGCGCGCGTATAGGCCGTGCTGCCGTCGGGCTGGCGCACGACGAAGAAGCCGTTGCCGTTGATGGCCACGTCCAGGTTGTTGCCCGTGGTGGTGATCGGGCCCTGGCGGAACTGCTGGGTCACGGCGGCCACATTGACGCCGATGCCGCTGTTCTGGCCGCTGGCCGAACCCACGGCGCTGGCCACGGCCTCGGCGAACTCGGCGCGCGAGGACTTGAAGCCCGTGGTGTTGGCGTTGGCGATGTTGTGGCCGATCACGTCCAGGTTCTTGCTGGCGGCGTTCAGACCCGAGAGGCCTTGTTGGAATCCCATGGTGTGCTCCTGCGATGTATTTGGGTGGATGGTGCGGGGGTCAGTACACGGCCTTGACGGAGGCGTAGGCGACGTTGGTGCCGTCGTCCAGCTCCAGCGTCAGCTTGCCGTCGGTGGTGCCTGTGGCGAGCACCGCATGCGGCGACAGCGTGGTCGAAGCCACGACCGTGTCTGCATTCGTGGCCTGCACCGTGTAGCGCAGCTGGCTGGCGTCGCCCGTGTACTTGCTGCCGTCCCAGGTGAAGTAGTTGCGGCCAGCGGTGCCGCTGCCCAGCTCGACGGTGTCCACCAGCTCGCCGCTGGCGGTGGTGATCTGCACCTTCACGTCGGCGGCCGGGCCTTCGAGGTCGAAGGCAGCCGTATAGGACTTTTCCTTGCCCACGCCCAGGGTGTTGCCTTCGGTCAGCACGGTGCGGCCGATCATCTGCGTGCCCTGCAGCACCTGCATGGCGGTGAACTGGCCGGCCATGCTTTCCATGGTCTTGTTCAACTGCTGGATGCCGGTGACGGTGTTGATCTGCGCCATCTGCGAGGTCATCTGCGCGTTGTCCATGGGATTCATGGGATCCTGGTTGTTCAACTGCGCGACCAGCAGCTTCAGGAAACGGTCCTGCGCCGCCGTGGGGTCGGTGGTCGAATTGCTCGTGGCGGACTTGTTGTTGATGTCGGCCGTGCTGGCGACGCTGCCTGCGCCATAGATCATGGGAGTGGCTCCTGGAAAGTGGTGCGGACGGGGCTCACTGGCCCATCTGCAGGGTTTTGAGCAGCAGCGACTTGGTCGTGTTCATGACCTCGACGTTGTTCTGGTAGGAGCGCGAGGCCGAGATCATGTTGACCATCTCGTCCACGGCGCTGACGTTGGAGTGCGTCACATAGCCTTCGGCATCGGCCAGCGGATGCTGGGGGTCGTGGATGCGGCGGCCGGGCGTGTTGTCCTGGCTGATGGCGCTGACGCGCACGCCAGAGGAGCCTTCCTCGCCCATGGCCACGGTCTGGAAGACCACCTGGCGCGCCTGGTAGGCCTTGCCGTCGGGGCCGGCCACGGCATCGACGTTGGCCAGATTCGAGGCCACGACGTTCAGGCGCTGCGATTGGGCGCTGACGGCACTGCCGGAGATGCTGAAGATGGAGAACATGGACATGGGAAAGCTCCTGTGATCTGTGGCGCCGGCTTACTGGCCCTGGATGGCCGACAGCATGGTCTTGGCCTGGCCGTTCAGAAAGCGCAGCGTGGCTTCGTAGCGCACGGCGTTGTCGACGAAGTTGGCGCGTTCGCGGTCCAGGTCCACGGTGTTGTTGTCCATGTTGGTCTGGGCCTGCACCGAGTAGCCGAGATGGCTTTGCGCGCTCTGCCCCGAGGCGGCGGCAGGCAGGGGAATGTGTCCGCCCTGGCTGACGCTGGCCAGCGTCATGGGCGAGGGGCCGGAGGTAACGGCCGTCAGCGCCTCGCGGAAATTGAAGTCGCGCGCCACATAGCCCGGGGTGTCGGCATTGGCGATGTTGCTGGCGATTGCACGCTGGCGCTCGGCGCGCAGCACCAGCGCCTTGCTCTGGAAGTCCAGTCGTTCAGTCATCTTGTCGAGCATGTCGGCCTCGCCCTCTGGGATTTGCGGTGATCGGTTGACGAAATGGCGGCAGCCCACGGACTGCGGCATGCGTCGATTATGGAAATCGGGCCCGAACGCTAAAGCGCGAAGAAAGCGCGTTTGCCTGCGCAGTTCGGCGCTTCGGAAAAGAGCGCTCGCCCTATATTTGCTGGCATCGCTCCAGGTGTCCCACCCATCCTGACGGGAGGCCGGAGCAAGTCAGGAGCCACAGCCATGCCGAACTTCAGCACCGCCCATTCGCCATCCGCCGTCCGAGCCCTCGCTCGCGCCGCCGCATGCGCTGCGCTTGCCGCTGGAGCGTCGCTGGCAGGCCCTGCCTTCGCGCAAAACGCACCTGACGGTGCAGCCCAGCTCAGCCAGATCGGCCAGCGCTTTGCCGACGAGGCCCTGCAGCAAGGCATGGCCGGCGCGGGCGCCTTGCCCCTGCGCATGGAAGTGCAGATGGGCCAGCTCGATCCCCGTCTGCGCCTGGCCGCCTGCGCCAAGGTCGAACCCTATTTGCCCGCAGGCTCGCGCCTTTGGGGCCGTACCCGCCTGGGTCTGCGCTGCCTGCAGGGCGCCGTGGCCTGGAATGTGTTCCTGCCCATCACGGTCAAGGCCTGGGGGCCGGCCTGGGTGCTGCAAAACGGCGTGCCTTCGGGCCGCCCGCTGTCGGCCGACGATGCCGTCCAGGCCGAAGTGGACTGGGCCGAGGAATCGGCCGCCGTCTACGCCAACCAGCAGGACTGGGTGGGCCTGGTGGCTTCCCGCCCGCTGGCCGCAGGCCAGGCGCTGCGCCAGAACATGCTGCGCACGCCGGCGCTGTTCGCGGTGGGTGCCGAAGTGCGCGTTCTGGTCAACGGTGGTGGTTTTTCCGTCACATCGTCGGGCAAGGCCATGTCGGCCGCCGGCGAAGGCCAGACCGTGCGGGTTCGCATGGATAATGGCCGGCTCATCTCCGGGGTGGTGAATCCCGAGGGCGTGGTGCTGGTCCAGTAAAAAAACCTCAAGTTTTGTTCCAGGCAGTCGAAAGCTAGGCACAGCGCCTCACGCCGCCAGGGCGATTGGAGAATCAAGATGAAGATAGGTCAAAAACCGGAACTGCCCGCCGCTGCCTCCCAGGCCGCCGCCAAGCAGCCCAAGACAGCCAGCACCATTGCCACCGAGGAATCCTCCGCCCAGGCCCAGCCTGCCAAGGCGGCCGGTGTTCCCGTGTCGTTCTCGACCTCGGCCCGCGCATTGGACCAATCTGGTCGCGCCACGGCCGATTTCGATGCCAACCGCGTCAAGGAAATCCGCGAAGCCATTGCCAACGGCACCTTCCGCGTGAACGCCGACGCCGTGGCCGACAAGCTGCTGGCCAACTCCGAAGAATTCTTCTCGCACTCGCGCGTCTGAGCGCGGGTTCGGTTCTTTCTCGGTTTTTTCCTTCCGGCGCGAGCACGCGCTTTCTTTTTTCAGCAAGGCCTGTCCCATGACTCTCAGCGAGATGCTCGATTCCCTGGACGCGGTGGTCCGGATGGTGTCCGCCTCGCTGCAATCGAAGGATGCGGTCGCGCTGGAGCAGTCCAGCACCCGGCTGCGCGATGCCATGGCGGCGTTCTCCGAACTGGCCCGGCGCTTCAGCGCGGCCGACTGGACGCAGGAGCTGCGCGAACGCGCCCAGGCGCTGGGCGAGCAGATGGCCATGCAGCGCGACCAGCTGGCACGCATGGCCGTGGTGGCCCAGAGCCAGGCGGCGGCGCTGATTCCCCAGACTTCGGACCAGGCCACGTATGGACGCGACCTGTATGGACACCCCCATGCCGGACCGGGCAAGGCGCGCATCTACCACTCAGCCAGCTGAAGCCGCGTCCCTTTTTTCTCTCTCTTCTCTCTTCCCGCTGCTCAACCCTCCGGCATCCGTGCCCGAGGGTTTTGTCTTTTCCGGGCTGGGATTCGGTTGAATGAATCTGCGCAGCGGGCGCAGGCATGGCTGGAGCTTGGGCGTACCCATCCATGCGCGGGATGAGGCTGCGCTCGGTCAATGAGGTGGAGGCGGGGGAATGCTGGATGGCCGTGCGCAGGAAGGGCGGCCAGGAATGAGGGACGGCCAGAGGCCAGATCCGGGGAAAACGAAGCAAGGACCCTGAAGGCGGCAAGATCCGAATGCGTGGAAATGACGCTGCCATGCAATGGCAATGGCAATGGCAATGGCAATGGCAATGCAATGCAATGCAATGCAAGCGCAATGGCGCGCGCAAATCCCGTTCGGTCTGCGGTCTGCGGTCTGAGTAGGAAAAGAGGGTCCGGCCGGGGCCGGACGTCTTCACACCTGCATGTTCATCACGTCGGTATAGGCCTGCACGAGCCGGTTGCGCACCTGCATCGTGGCCTGGAAGCCGATCTGCGCCTTTTGCATGGCGATCATGGTTTCCTCGAGGCTGACGGCCGGGTTCTCCAACTGCACCTCACGCTGCAGCTGGCTGGAGTTGTTCTGGGCTGAACTGACGGACTGCAGCGCGCCTTGGAGGGCCTGGCTGAAGCCGCCAGCCGCCACTTTGGTCGATGCGTCGCCTGCGCCCACGCCTTTGGGGAGCTGGGTGCCGTACAGGGGAGAGGTGGTACTGGGGATGCGAAGGTCCATGACACATTCCATCGGAGTTAGCAAGATGACGAGATCGTAGGGCGGCAGGGTTTTCGCATCGCGGCAAATAGACGGCCAAACGGCGCGCTTATCGGGCGAATGTGAAGCGGCGGACTTCGAATAATCGACAGCACGCTAGGGTCCTGTGTGTGCAGGGCTCGAACACCTGGAACCAAGATGTCTGCTGTCGCTGAAATCCCTGTCCCTCAAGCCACTCCCGTGCCCCAGCCTGCCTTGCAGCAGCGCTGGACGGCCATGGACCGTGGCGCGCGCCTGCGTTGGGGCGCGATCGCCGTGCTGCTGGTCGTCGCCCTGGGTGCGGCGGCCATGTTCTACCGCCAGCCGGACTACAAGGTGCTGTTCTCCAACCTGAGCGACAAGGATGGCGGCGCCATCGTCGCCCAGCTGTCGCAGATGAACGTGCCTTACCGCTACACGGAAGGCGGCGGTGCCATCCTCATCCCGTCCGACCGCGTGCACGATGTGCGCCTGAAGCTGGCCACCCAGGGCCTGCCCAAGGGTTCGGTGACGGGTTTCGAGCTGATGGAGAACAGCAAGTTCGGCATCACCCAGTTCCAGGAACGCCTCAATTTCCAGCGCGGCCTTGAAGGCGAGCTGACACGTTCCATCCAGGCCCTGGCCGCCGTGCAAAGCGCACGCGTGCACCTGGCCCTGCCCAATCAGAACGGCTTTTTCCGCGAGCAGCAAAAGCCCTCGGCCTCGGTGCTGCTGAGCCTGTACCCGGGCCGCGTGCTGGACCGCACGCAGATCGCGGGCATCGTGCACCTGGTGGCCTCCAGCGTGCCCGAGATGGCGCCCACGGCCGTGAGCATCCTGGACGACTCGGGCAAGCTGCTGTCGCAGTCGCCCGACGGCAACGCCAACGCCGTGGACATGCAACAGCTGAACTACACCCAGCAGATCGAGCAGCAGTACGTGCGCCGCATCCTGGAGATCCTGGAGCCCGTGGTCGGCAAGAACAATGTGAAGGCGCAGGTCTCGGCCGAGATGGATTTCAGCCAGACCGAATCGACTTCGGAGCAGCACCGCCCCAACCAGTCCTCCGACGCGGGCGTGGTGCGCAGCCAGCAGGTGGTGGAAAGCTCGGGCGAGCAAAAGCCGCCCCAGCCCACGGGCATTCCCGGCGCCACCAGCAACCAGCCGCCCCAGAACGCTTCCGCGCCCGTCAACGGCGCCAATCCCGCGCCCCAGGCGGCCGACGGCCAGAACGCCGCCCGCGCTGCCAGCAAGCGCGAGTCCATCACCAATTACGAAGTGGACAAGACCGTGCGCCACACACGCGGCAGCACGGGCAGCATCAAGCGCCTGACGGCCGCCGTGGTCATCAATGCGCCCCTGGTGGCTGCCCCTGCGCCGGCCGCTGTCGGTGCGGCAACCGATGCGGCCACCGTCGCTGCCGCCGCACGCGGCCTGACGGCAGCGCAGCAGGCGCAACTGCTGACCCTGGTGCGCGAGACCGTGGGCTACAGCGCCGAGCGCGGCGACTCGGTCAACCTGGTCAGCACGCCCTTTGTGCAGGACGAAGTGCCCGCCGATGTGCCGCTGTGGCGCCAGCCCGAAGTGCTGGCCATGGCCCGCAGCCTGGGCGTGCCCATCGGCCTGGCCCTGTTCGGCGCCATCTTGCTGCTGGGCCTGGTGCGACCCATGCTCAAGGGCCGCAAGACGGTGGCCGTGGGCGGACAGCTCAATGCCATCGAGGGCGAGCAGCTGGACCGTCCGGCGCTGGCTGCACCCGCTGTCGATCTTTCGCCCACGCAGGAGCAAGTGCGCCTGGAGCAGGCGCGCCAACTGGCCAAGCAGAACCCGATCGCGGTGGCCAACATCGTCAAGACCTGGATCAACGGCGAGGCCACCTGAGCCTCTCAAAACACGGATTGCTGAGATATGGACGAACGAGGCCTGAACGACGCCGCCATCTTGCTGGTCTCCCTGGGCGAGGAGGAAGCGGCCGAGGTGTTCAAGCACCTCACCCCGAAGGAAGTGCAAAAGCTCGGCGAGACCATTGCGCACATGCGCGGTGTCTCGCGCGAGAAGGTGGACTTCGTCATCAACCGCTTTGCCGATGACGCGGCCGCGCAAAGCCTGCTGGTGGACGACGCCAGCGGCTATGTGCGCTCGGTGCTCAAGCGCGCCCTGGGCGACGACAAGGCGGCGCTGCTGATCGACCGCATCCTGCAGGGCGGCGATGTCTCCGGCATCGAAAGCCTCAAATGGATGGACCCGCTGTCCGTGGCCGAACTGCTGCGCGGCGAGCATCCGCAGATCGTGGCCGCCATCCTCGTGCACCTGGAGCACGAGCAGGCCGCTGCCGTCCTGATGCAGCTGCCCGAGCGTTTCCGCAGCGAAGTCATGCTGCGCGTGGCCACGCTGGAAGGCATTCAGCCGACCGCGCTCAAGGACCTCAACGAGGTGCTGTTCCAGGTGCTGGCCGGCGGCGACAAGATCCGCAAGACCTCGCTGGGCGGCGTCAAGACGGCGGCCGAGATGATCAACAACCTCGGCGGCAATGCCGACGTGGCCGTGCTGGACACCATCCGCAACTACGACCCGGACCTGGCCCAGAAGATCATGGACAAGATGTTCGTGTTCGACGACCTGGTCAAGCTGGACGACCGCTCGGTGCAGCTGGTGCTGCGCGAGGTGGTGTCCGAGACGCTGATCATCGCGCTCAAGGGCGGCTCGATGGAAGTGCGCGACAAGATCCTGGCCAACATGTCCATGCGTGCCGCCGAGTCGCTGCGCGAGGACCTGGAAGGCCGCGGCCCGATGCGCCTGTCCGAAGTGGAAGCGCAGCAAAAGGAAATCCTGAAGGTGGTGCGTCGCCTGGCCGAAGAAGGCCAGATCACCATCGGCAGCGGTGCGGAAGACAGCTATGTCTAACGGCATGAACTCGCGCTTCATCCCTTCCGAGGAGATCGACGAGCGCCAGGTGGTGCAGTGGCGCTTCGGCGCCGTGGACCACATGGGCGGCCTGAAAAGCCTGCCCAGCCTCGCGGGGCTGCCGGACATCCAGGGTGCGCCCGCCGCATCCGGTGCCCAGGCTGCGCATGGCGGCGCGGGCATGGCGCGCGCGCCTGCCTCCTCGTCGGGCTTTCACAGCCTGTCGCTGCCCGGCCGCTCCGATGCGCCCCGGCTGGAGGCCGACTCCATGGTGCTGGATGTCGAAGCCGACACGCCGGGCGCCCCGGCCTCCACCGCCCCCGCAGTGGATGAGGAACAACTGCATGCCCTGCTGGAACAGGCACGCGCCGAAGGCCATGCCGAGGGCCTGGAGCAGGGCCGCCAGGAAGCCCGGCAGCAGTGGCAGCAACACATGGATGACTACGTCTCCGGCACGGGCCGCGAGACGGCGCAGCGCGTGGACGCGCTGCTGTCCGGCCTGGATGCCGGATTCAAGCAGCTGCAGACGGATGCAGCGCAGGAACTGCTCAACCTGGCCTGCGACATTGCGCGCCAGGTGGTCCGCCAGGAGCTGCGCAGCCAGCCCCAGGCCTTGTTGCCCGTGGTGCGCGAGGCGCTGGACATGCTGGCCGCCGACGGCCGAGCCGCCACCGTGCGCCTGAACCCAGCCGACTTCGCCGTGCTGGACGAGGCGCTGCGGGCCGAGCATGGCGCCCAGTCCAAGGTGCAGTGGATCAGCGACGCCTCCGTGGCCCAGGGCGATGTGCGCGTGGAATCGGGTGGCGCCCAGGTCGATGCCGGCATGGACAAGCGCTGGCGCCGCGCCGTGGCCGCGCTGGGCCTGGTCTCCACCTGGTATGACGGAGAACGCAATGCCGGTTGACGCCCCGCTGGCCGACGCCGCCCAACTGACCCCCGAGCCTGCCGCCAGGCCCTGGCAGCAACTGCTGTCCAATGCCCGCGCCCGCCTGCAGGGCGACATTCCCCTGGAAACCCACGGCACGCTCACGCGCCTGACCGGCCTGGTGCTGGAGGCCACGGGCCTGCAGGTGCCTGTGGGCTCGCAGTGCTGGATACGCCAGCAGGGACAGGACCCGGTGCTGGCCGAGGTCGTCGGCTTTGCCGGCGAGCGTGCGTTTCTCATGCCTGCGGGCGACATCCAGGGCCTGTCCAGCGGCGCCATCGTGACGCCGGCCGAACCCTTTGTCGCACCGCTGCGCTTTGGCGACGGTGTCGAGCCGCCCGTGTCCCTGGCGGCCGGCGTGCTGCGCCTGCCCATTGGCAGCGGCCTGCTGGGCCGTGTCGTGGATTCGCAGGGCCAGCCCCTGGACCATGGCGGCCCGCTGGCCGACGTGAGCGCCGATCTGCTGGACCGCAACCCCATCAACGCCATGGACCGCGACCCGGTGCGCGAGACGCTGGACACCGGCGTGCGCTCGCTCAACGCCCTGCTCACCGTGGGCCGGGGCCAGCGTCTGGGCCTGTTCGCGGGCTCGGGCGTGGGCAAGTCCGTGCTGCTGGGCATGATGGCGCGCTACACCCAGGCGGACGTGATCGTGGTCGGCCTGATCGGCGAACGCGGCCGTGAGGTCAAGGAATTCGTCGAGGACATCCTCGGCGCCCAGGACCGCAGCCGCGCCGTGGTCGTCGCCGCACCGGCCGATGCGCCGCCGCTGCTGCGCATGCAGGGCGCCGCCTATGCCACGGCCATTGCCGAACATTTCCGCGACAAGGGCCAGCATGTGCTGCTGCTCATGGATTCGCTGACGCGCTATGCCATGGCCCAGCGCGAGATCGCCCTGGCCATTGGCGAGCCGCCGGCCACCAAGGGCTATCCGCCGTCGTGCTTTGCCAAGCTGCCGGCCCTGGTCGAGCGCAGCGGCAACGGCCTCAACGGCGTGGGCTCGATCACGGCCTTCTACACCGTGCTGTCCGAAGGCGACGACCAGCAGGACCCTATTGCCGACGCGGCGCGCGCCATTCTGGACGGCCACGTCGTGCTGTCGCGGGCGCTGGCCGAGTCGGGCCACTACCCGGCCATCGATATCGAGCAATCGGCCTCGCGCGTGATGCACAACGTGGTCTCGCGCGAGCATTTCGAGCTGGCACGGCGCTTTCGCGCTGTCTATTCGCGCTACCAGAAGGGGCGGGACCTGGTCCAGGTCGGTGCCTACATGGCGGGCTCGGACCCGCAGATGGATGAGGCGATACGCCTGCAGCCGGCCATGGCGGCCTTTCTGCAGCAAAGCATGTTCGAGTCGGCTTCCATGGACGAGAGCATCTCGGGCATGGCTGCCGCACTCGGTGGGCAGTGACGCGGCGACGCGGCACTGCCAAAACGCGACCAACGCGATAACGAACACAGGGAGGAAACCCCGGTATGTCGTCCTTGAATGCCTTGATGGTGGCCATCGATGCCGCGTCGCGCAAGCGTGACGAGGCGCGCCAGGCGGTGCAGGAGCGCCTGCGCTCGCAGCAGGCCGCGCAGACGCAAATGGAGCAGCTGCAGCACTATGTGCAGGAAATGCAGACGCGCTGGGGCGCGCAGGAAAACCAGTCCGTGCAGCCCGAGGTCATGTTCCACCAGTACCAGTTCATGGACCGCCTGCAGCATGCCATCGGCCTGCAGACGCGGGTGCTGGCCGACCTGGCGATCCGCCTGGAGGCCGCGCAAAAGGCCTTGATGGCCTGCGAGCTGCGGGTCAGCAGCCTGCGCAAGGTCGTCGAGGTGCGCCGCCGCGATCTGGCGCTGAGCCAGATGCGCCGCGAGCAAAAGGAGACCGATGAACGTGCGGCCATCCAGTTTTTCCGTCGCAGCTTCGGGCTGACATTCCAGGAGGCTTGACGCATGTCCACCAACCAGATCGAACAGCGCGCCGATGCGCGCAGCGCCATGCAGCGCGCCATGGAAGGCGTTCGCTCCGCGCGCGGCACGCAGCCGCCCTCCAACGACCAGGCCGCAGGCTTTTCTTCGTTGCTGGCAGCGATGGACGGCATTGGCGGATTGCCGGCGCTGGCCTCGGGCGCCCTGGGCCAGGCCTTGGGCGAGGACGGCAGCGCCGCTCTTTCCGCGCTGTCCAGCCTCAAGGGCGCAGCCAAGGACGGCCTGAAGGATGCCGCAGACCTGCTGGCCGATCCCGGCCTGGCGCAGGGCCTGCTGCAGCAGCCGCAACTGCCGCTGCAACCGCAGGCGGAGCCGACCGATATGACCACCTCGGCGCAGGCCGATGCCATGGCGCTGGCTGCCAACGGCCAGGCGCCCTGGCTCAGCCTGGTCGGGCAGACCGCCCACTTGGACGGCAAGGGCGACCGCGACATGCTGCAAGGCGTGGCGGGCGACTGGCTGTCCGGCCGGGGCAGCGCTGCCATGATGGCCCTGCGCCAGGAGCAGGGCGCTGTGGCGCACGCGGCCTTCCTGGCACCGCAGTCCGCAGCCGGTGATGCCGCGGGCACGGCGCTGGCCACGGCCAGCGCCAATGCTGCGGCCCTGGCTGCCGCTGCGGACCCCAATGCAGCCGGGGCACTGACCGATGGCGCTGCGCGCCGTACCCAGGCACAGGCCCAGGCCGCCGATGTGCTGGCCGCCGTGCAGTCCGATGCGGCACTGACGGCCGCCGCCGCACGCACGGCAACCACCGCCCAGGCCACGCATGAACACACGCCCCAGGTCCTGGCGGGCGGTGTGCGGCAGGACGTGGCCCTGGCGTCGGGCATTGCGCTCAACGGCATGGCCGCAGTGCGGCCCGAAGAATGGCGCGGCCTGTTCGAGCGAGCCAGGGAGGGCGGCACCGCCTCCACGGAGTCGGCGGCGAACGGACTGCACGGCGTTGCGGCTGCCGTGGGCGCGGCCCATGCCGGCCAATCCCTGGGCCAGCAGGCGGCCGGCCAAAATGGCGCGGCCTTTGCCCAGCCCGACGCCCAGGCCCAGCCGGGCAACTCCACCGAGCGCGAGCAGCAGGTGTCCGAGCAGGTGGCCTTCTGGGTCCACAACAAGAACCAGAACGCCTCGCTGTCCGTGGAGCATGAGGGCCGGGCCATCCAGGTGCAGGTCAGCCTGCAGGGCAACGAGGCCCATGTGCGCTTTGGCGCCAGCGAAGCCCAGGCGCGTGACTGGCTGGGCAATGGTGCCGACCAGCTGCGCGAGCTGCTGCAGGCCCAGGGCCTGCAACTGGCCGGCGTCAGCGTGGATGCGGGCGGCCAGTCCGGCAGCGGCGATTCGGCAAGACAGGGGGCGGACGCCCAGGCGCGCCAGGGCCGCGTGAGCGCCATGGTCGATGCCGCCGGTGTCACGGGCGGCAATGGCGCCGCACAGGCCGGCGGTGGCCGTGCGGCAGCGGGCGGGGTGGATCTGTTCGTCTGATTCTTCCTGCGCTTCTTGCGGGGCGGCGCATGCGCCGTTTCAGGGTTTTCAGAACAGGCCGGGTGGCGACAAGCTGCCCGGCCTGTGGCGTTTGAGGGCCATCAAGCCAGCGAGAAACCGGGGTTTCATGCGCTTATTCAGGCCATGGTCCGGGGTCCAATCGCCGAATAATTCCTGCCATGGGCCTGCTGCGTCATGGCGCCGCGCATGAAGCGCGTGCGCGTGGCGGTCCCGCTCACCCAGAGGAATTCCAGTGTCTGCCACACCCAATGCCGCCAACAATGCAGCTCCCGCCCCGGCCAAGGGCAAGAAGCTGATCGTGCTGATCGTCATCATTGCCGTCCTGGCCATAGGCGCGGCCGCTGCCTTCATCCTGCTGTCCAAGCGCCACAGCAGCGGCGATGAGGAAGAGGGCAGCGCCAGCAAGGCGGCCGTGACCGTGCCCACCTTCCTGCCGCTGGACAACCTGGTGGTCAATCTGTCCGATACGGGCGGCGACCGCTTCGTGCAGATCGGCATCACGCTGGAGCTGGCCGACGAGAAGACGGCCACCACGGTCAAGCAATACCTGCCCAGCATCCGCAACGGCATCCTGATGCTGGTGTCCCAGCGCACGGCCGAGGAACTGCTGGAGCGCGAAGGCAAGGAGCGCCTGGCCGCCGACGTGCTCAACGAAGTCTCGGCCCCGCTGGGCTACGGCAACCAGGCCAAGGCCAAGAAGCGCAGTCGCGACGAGGATGCCGAGGACGAAGACGGCGAGCGCCGCCGCTCCTCTGCTGGCAAGAACCCGGTGCGCCGCGTGCTCTTCTCCAGCTTCATCATCCAGTAACCGGGGAGGCCAGGCGCCATGAGCGATTCGTTTCTCTCCCAGGAAGAAGTCGATGCCCTTTTGGAGGGTGTGACCGGCGAGAGCCAGAAATCCACGACCGAGGAGGTCGAGGCGGGCATCATCCGCCAGTACGACATCTCCAGCCAGGAGCGCATCGTGCGCGGGCGCATGCCGACGATGGAAATCGTCAATGAGCGCTTTGCCCGCAACTTCCGCATCGGCCTGTTCAACTTCATCCGCCGCAGCCCCGAAGTGTCCGTGGGCACGGTGTCGGTGCAGCGCTACAGCGCCTTCCTGCGCGAGCTGGTGGTGCCCACCAACTTCAACATCGTCGCCATCCGTCCGCTGCGCGGCAGCGGCCTGGTGGTCTGCGACCCCTCGCTGGTGTTCGGTGTCATCGATACGCTGTACGGCGGCACGGGCCGGCTGCAGACGCGTATCGAAGGACGTGACTTCTCGCACACCGAGCAGCGCGTGATCAACCGCCTGGTCAACGTGATCTGCGAGGAATACAAGAAGGCCTGGCACGGCATCTATCCGCTGGAGCTGGGCTACCAGCGTTCGGAGATGCAGCCGCAGTTCGCCAACATCGCCACGCCCAGCGAAATCGTCGTGTCCACGGCCTTTCAGCTGGAGATCGGCGACATCTCGGGCTCCATCCACATCTGCATGCCCTATGCAACGCTGGAGCCCATCCGTGATGTGCTGTATTCCTCGACACAGGGCGACTCCATCGAAGTGGACCGCCGCTGGGTCAAGGTGCTCAAGCGCGAGATCCAGGCCGCCGAGGTGACCCTGGTGGCCGAACTGGCACGTGCCGACGCCACGGTGGAGCAGCTGCTGGCCATGCGCCCCGGCGATTTCATCGAACTCGACCGCGAGCCGCTGATCCGCGCCTCCATTGGCGGCGTTCCGATTTTCGAGTGCCAGTACGGCACTCACAACGACAAGTACGCAATCCGCGTCGAGAACTGCCTGCGTGGCGCCGACGCTGGCTGGATGGGAGAAAACAATGGCAACTGAAGATACGCAAAAGCCCGCTGGCGATGATCCGTTCTCGGGCTGGGCAGAGGCATTGGACGAGCAGCGCGAGCGCGACGCCAAGCTGGAAGAGGAGCAGGGCGGCCCGCTGACAGGCGAGCCCGTGCGTCCCTACGCCGGTGGCGCCGATGTGCCGGTCAACGACATCAACATGGTGCTGGACATTCCGGTGCAGTTGTCGGTGGAGCTGGGCCGCACCAAGGTGCCGATCAAGTACATCCTGCAACTGGCCCAGGGCTCGGTGGTCGAACTCGACGCACTGGCCGGCGAGCCCATGGACGTGCTGGTCAACGGCTACCTGATCGCCCAGGGCGAGGTGGTGGTGGTCAACGACAAGTTCGGTATCCGCCTGACCGACGTGGTCACGCCGTCCGAGCGCCTGCGCCGGGTCAGCCGTGGCTGAGAGCGCCGGCATGGGCCCGCTGTGGCCGACCCTGCTCACGGTGGTGGCCCTGGTCACGGCCATGGCCGCTCTGCCCTGGCTGCTGCGCCGCTTCCAGCAGCGCACGGCTGCGCTGCGCGGTGCCGCCGGCCTGCAGTCGCGGGTGCTGGGCGCCGTGGGCGTGGGCCCGCAGCAGCGGGTGGTGACGGTGGAAGTGGGCGAGGGCGCGCAGACCGTGCGTCTGGTGCTGGGCGTCACGGCGCAAAGCATCCAGTGCCTGCATGTGTTGCAGGCCCCGGCCCCTGCTGATTTTTCGGCTGCGATGGCGCAAGCGCGCAGCCTGCCTGCGGACGGTGCGAATGTCTGAATATTCCTGCAAGCGCCCGGCGCGCACGCTGAGCCAGGCCGCTGGCGCCGCAGCGCTGGCGCTGTGCTGCGCCACGCCCCTGGCCTCCTGGGCACAGGGCGCGCCCGCCAGCCTTCCGCTGGTCATCGGCCAGGGCAGCGGTGGCACCAGCTTTTCGGTGCCCATCCAGACCCTGCTGTTCTTCACGGCGCTGTCCTTCCTGCCGGCCATCCTTTTGATGATGACGGGCTTCACCCGCATCGTCATCGTGCTGTCGCTGATGCGCCAGGCGCTGGGCACGCAGTCGGCGCCGCCCAACCAGGTGATCATCGGCCTGTCGCTGTTCCTGACGCTGTTCGTCATGGGCCCCACCCTGGACCGCGTGTACCAGGAGGCCTACGTGCCCTACACCACGAATGCCGTGACCTTCGAGCAGGCCATTGAGAAGGCCGAGGCGCCCATGCGCGACTTCATGCTCAAGCAGACGCGCCAGTCGGACTTTGCGCTGTTCGCGCGGCTGGCCAAGCTCGATGCAGGCGTCACCAGCGAGACCGCACCGCTGCGCGTGCTGGTGCCCGCCTTCGTGACCAGCGAGCTGAAGACCGCGTTCCAGATCGGCTTCATGATCTTCATCCCCTTCCTGGTCATCGACATGGTCGTGTCCTCGATCCTGATGTCCCTGGGCATGATGATGCTGTCGCCCGTGCTGGTGGCCCTGCCGTTCAAGCTCATGCTCTTCGTGCTGGCCGATGGCTGGAACCTGCTCATAGGCTCGCTGGCCGCCAGCTTCGCCGTCTAGCCCCGCTCTTTCTTTGGAAATCCTTCCATGACCTCCCAATACGTGCTCACCTTCGGCCGCGAGGCACTGACCTTGCTGCTCATGATCTCCATGCCCGTGCTGGGCGTGGTGCTGGCCGTGGGCCTGGCCGTCAGCGTCTTCCAGGCGGTGACCCAGGTGCATGAGGCCACGCTGGCCTTCGTGCCCAAGCTCATCTCCGCCGTGCTGGTGTTTGCCATTGCCGGTCCGTGGATGCTGAGCACGCTGGTGGACTTCATCCGCCGCACCATCGAGACCATTCCGCAGGCGGTGGGCTGAGCCCTGCGCCGCGCACTGGAAACGCCACTGTGATCACCTTCAGCGAAGCCCAACTGGTGGCGTGGCTGTCGCCCGTTCTCTGGCCGTTTCTGCGCGTGCTGGCCATGTTCTCCGTGGCCCCCGTGTTCTCGCAGCGCGTCATTCCCATGCGGCTGAAGATCGGCCTGGCCTTCCTGGTCGCGGTGTGCGCGCAGCCCGTGCTGGGCGACCAGCCCGTGATCGGCATCAACTCGCCGCAGGCGCTGGGCACGCTGATTCAGCAGGTCGGCGTGGGGCTGGCCGTGGGCTTTGCCGTGCGCCTGGTGTTTGCCGCCGTGGAGGTGGCGGGCGAGGTGGTCGGCCTGCAGATGGGCCTGAACTTCGCCAGCTTCTTCGATCCGACCACGAATGCCCAGCTCAGCGCGGTGGCGCGCTTCATGGTCCAGATTTCCACGCTGCTGTTCATCGTCATCAATGGGCACCTGCTGGTGCTGATGGCCGTGCTCAAGAGTTACGAGGCGTTTCCTGTGGACGGCAGCTTCCTGCAGGCCATCAACCAGATGCGGCTGCACGAGATGGGGGCGGCGGTCTTCGCCAGTGCCTTCTGGATCGCCCTGCCCATGGTCGCCATGCTGCTGTTCGTGAACCTGGTGCTGGGCATCATTTCGCGCGTGGCACCGCAGATGAACATCTATGCCGTGGGTTTTCCCGTCACGCTCACCGTGGGCCTGACGGGATTGATGGCCACGCTGCCGCTGCTCGAGCAGCCCCTGGTCGCCTTGCTGCAGCGCGGCATTGCGGTATTTGGCACTTCAATGTAAGCAGTTGTGAAAAACAACAGATTTACAGGCCTGTCGGCCGCAAAAGCCTCAGATCAGCTGGTTGTGGATGGCGTAGGCCGTGAGTTCGGCATTGCTGCTCATCTGCAGTTTTTCCAGCACGCGCGCCCGGTAGACGCTGACGGTCTTGGGGCTGAGCATCAGCTCGGTGGCGATGTCGGTCAGCCGCTGCCCGGCCGCGATCTTGATCAGCGTCTGCAGCTCGCGCTCGGACAGGCTTTCATGCGGCACCTGGGGTGCGGGCTGGGCCAGGCTGTCGGCCAGCATCTGGGCCACTTCGGACGTCAGGTACTTGCGCCCCGTGGCCACGGTACGCACCGCCTCGATCAGCAGCACCGGGTCGCCTGCCTTGTTGGCGTAGCCCTGCGCGCCCGCCTTCAGGCAGCGCAGCGCGTACTGATCCTCGGGGTACATGGAGACCATGAGCACCTTGATCAGCGGATGGGTTTCGCGCACGCTGGCCAGGGCTTCCAGGCCACTGCGGCCGGGCATGTTGATGTCCAGCAGCAGCACGTCGCAGGTGGCGGTGCGCAGCTGTTCGCGCAGCTCGGCATAGCTGCCTGCTTCGGCGGTGACGCTGATGTCCACTGCCTCGGCCAGGGTGTCACGGATGCCCCGGCGCAGCACCGCATGGTCGTCGCACAGCACCACGTGGATCAAAGTCGGCCTCCTGGAAAAAGGGTCACGCCGCCATGGCGTTCAGCATTCATTGCCCGGGATATTAGGGCAAGTGCCGCCATCGTCCAGCGGAATGGAGACGATGACCGAGGTTCCTCGCCCGGCTTGACTGCTGACATCCAGCCAGCCCCGAACGGTGCGCGCACGCTCGCCCAGACCGCGCAAACCGAAGGATTCGGGCTTGTCGCGCGCGCCTTCGGCCAAGCCCACGCCGTCGTCCGTCACCTCCAGCGTGAGAAAGCCTTCGCGGTCCGAGAGATCGATGTCCACATGGCGCGCCTGGGCATATTTGCCGACGTTGGTCAGCGCCTCCTGGGCCGTGCGGTAGGCCACGACCTGGATGTCGGGCGCGATGTCCATGCTCTCGCGGCTGCTGCGCACCCGGGTGGGCACGCCTGTGCGGCGCTCGAAATTCTCGGCCAGCCACTGCACGGCGGCGACCAGTCCCTGGTCCAGCACGGGCGGGCGCAGGTTCATCATGATGCGCTGGCTTGCACCCAGCGCATGCTCCAGCATTTCCAGCGCGGCCAGCGCATGCTCGCGCAGTCCGCCCTCGGGCGCATTGCGCGCAATCCAGGCCACATCGAACTTCACCGAGGTCAGCGAGCCGCCGATGTCATCGTGGATCTCGCGGGCAATGCTGGCGCGTTCCCGTTCAGTGGAGGTCTGCAGGTGCTCGGTCAGATCGGCCAGGCGCCGCTCGGATGCCGCCAGCTCGGCCGCCGCGCGGCGGCGTGCCAGGCGGGCCTCGTGCACTTCCAGCGCATGCGAGACCACATGGGGCAGGCGCGTGATGTGGTCCTTGAGCAGGTAGTCGCTGATGCCCTCGCGCATCACGTCCACGGCGGCCGACTCGCCGATGGCGCCGGACAGCAGCACAAAGGGCGGATGCCCGGGCTGGCGGCGCACCAGCTCCCAGGCGTCCAGCGCCGTGAAGCCGGGCAGGTGGTAGTCGGCCAGGATGAGGTCGAATGCCTGGCTCTGCAGCGCGGCTGCGGCATCATCGAGCAGGTCGACCGCGACAATCTCGCAGACCAGCCCGCCGCGCAGCAGGCTCAGCCGCGCCAGCGCCTGGTCGGCCGCCGAATCCTCGATGTGCAATATGCGCAAGGGCTTGTGCGGTGGTCTGGCATCCCCGAGGGCGCTATCATGAGATACATTTTGGAACATAAATGCAAGTGGTCGTGTATATCAAGGGATGCACTGCATTCCTGGGGACGATTGACAAGGGCTGGCCATGCTGCAAAGCGTGGCGAACATTGGGCTGAAACGCTGGTGGTGGAGTAACAATGCAGTCAATGCACAAGCCTTCGGGCGAGCCTGCCGTCCCCATGCCCGTCATGGTGGCCGCAGACCTGCAGGATGCCTTGCTGGTGGCGATGCGCGATCTGCAGCGCCTGGAAGGCCTTCTCAATCATGCAACGCAGAACCTGCTGGACCGTTTCGACGAGACCCACGGCCAGCTGGCCGGTGAGGCGCTAGGCGCCTTGCCCGAGCTGGACGCCGCGCGGTCCACGCTTCGGTTGGCGGTGACCGAGTTGCAGTTTCACGACATGTCCTCCCAGTTGATCGCCCATATTACGAAGATTTTGCAAGGCTGCGCGTTCCAGTTGGCCGCAGCCACCATGGGCGTGGACGAGGGGGAGGACGACTCCCTGGGCCTGCCGGCGATACCCGACCGGCCCAATCCCGTCACGCAAAGCGAGATGGATGCTGGCTCGGTCGAGCTGTTCTGACAGCTGACCATGCACTCTTCTACCTTTTATTGCCCGTCTGTTGGAGCTATACATGCGATCGATTCTGGCTGTTGATGATTCCCCCTCGATGCGAAAGATGGTGGCGTTCACCCTCGCAGGGGCGGGATTTCGCGTTGTGGAGGCGGTTGACGGCGTGGATGCGCTCGAGAAGGCACAGCTCGAACAAGTCGACCTGGTGCTGGCCGACCAGAACATGCCGCGTCTGGATGGCATCGGTCTGACCCGCAAGCTGCGCGAAGACCCCAAGTTCCAGAACACGCCGATTCTCATTCTCACCACCGAATCCAGCGACCAGATGAAGCAGGCCGGACGCGCCGCGGGCGCCACGGGCTGGCTGGTCAAGCCCTTCGATCCAAACCGTTTGATCGAAGTCATTCAGAAAGTAATGCGTTGAGCCGATAAGTACGGGCAACAGGAAACAGCAGGACCAAAGATGGCGGATCTACACCAGGATGGGGCAGGAGCGGGCGCAGACTTCGACCTGAGCCAGTTCTATCAAATCTTCTTCGAAGAAGCGGCCGAGAACCTCGACCAGATGGAGCAGATGCTGCTGAATCTGGATCTGTCAGCGGCCAATGACGAGGAACTCAACGGCATCTTCCGATGCGCGCACTCGATCAAGGGCGGGGCGGCCACCTTCGGCTTTGCCGACGTGACCGAGCTGACGCACCGCATGGAGTCGCTGCTCGACCGGCTGCGCCGGCACGAGATCACACCGATTCCGGAGATGGTCGATGTGTTGCTGGAGTCGGCTGATGCCAGCCGCAGCCTGCTGGCACGCCACCAGGCCGGCAACGAGGGCGAGGCCCTGTCCACCACGGATCTGGTGGCACGCATCGAGACGCTGGCGGAAGGCCGCAGCGCCGTACCTGCAGCGGCAGCGCCGGCTCCCGCACCGACCCCAGCTCCAGCGCCTGTGGCTGCGCCAGCGCAGGCTCCGGCCCCGGTTGCTGCAGCACCTGTCTCGGGCGGCGCCGTCGGCACGGCACCCAGCAGCGGCGGACGTTCGCTGCATATCCTGATCGGTCCGCTGGAGCGCCTGGAGATGGCCGAGGCCATCAAGGAGCTGTTCCGCGACATTCCCGGTCTGGGACGCATCGAGGACCTGGCCTGCGATCAGCCGCAAAGCCGCCTCTTTGACGTGCAGACCTCGTCCACCGACGACGACCTGCTCGATCTCTTCGCCTTCCACGTGGCCAAGGAGCAGGTCCGCATCACGGCGGCCGGAGCCTCTGCCGAGGCAGCACCCGCAGCGGTGGCGGCGCAAGCCCCGGCCGCTGAAGAGCATGCGCACGACCCCGATGCCGCCCTGGCCTCGGCCGCCATCCCGCCTGCCGATGAGGCCTATGGCTTCTTCAACGGCGCACCCGGCATGCCCCAGGCCGATGGCGCGCTGGCCATCCAGCCGGCCGGCGCCGTGGCCAAGCCCGCTGCCAAGACGGCGGCCCAGACGCAGCAGGCGCAGATGGAGTCCACCAGCATCCGCGTGTCGGTGTCCAAGGTCGACCAGCTCATCAACCTGGTGGGCGAGCTGGTCATCACCCAGGCCATGCTGGCGCAAAACAGCCACGGACTGGACGCATCGGCCTACCAGCAACTGCTGGCAGGCCTGGCCGACCTGGATCGCAATACGCGCGATCTGCAGGAATCGGTGATGTCCATCCGCATGATTCCCATGTCCACCGTGTTCAGCCGTTTCCCGCGCATGCTGCGCGACCTGGCCGGCAAGCTGGGCAAGAAGATCGACCTGATCACGCTGGGCGAGGCCACGGAGCTGGACAAGGGACTGGTCGAAAAGATCACCGACCCGCTGACCCATCTGGTGCGCAACAGCGTGGACCACGGCATCGAAATGCCCGAGGACCGCCTGGCGGCCGGCAAGTCCGAGCACGGCACGCTGACGCTGGCAGCCTCCCATCAGGGCGGCTCCATCGTCATCGAGGTGCGCGACGATGGGCGCGGCATGAACCGCGAGCGGATTCTCCAGAAGGCCCGCGAGCGCGGCATGGATGTCTCGGACAACATGCCCGATCAGGAGGTCTGGCAGCTGATCTTCGCGCCGGGCTTCTCCACGGCCGACGTCGTCACCGACGTGTCCGGGCGCGGCGTGGGCATGGACGTGGTCAAGCGCAATATCGCGGCGCTGGGCGGCTCGGTCGAGATCGAGTCCACCCAGGGCAAGGGCATGCGCGTGGCCGTTCGCCTGCCACTGACCCTGGCCATCATGGATGGCATGTCGGTCGGCGTCAGCGACGAGGTCTACATCCTGCCGCTGTCCTCGGTGGTCGAGTCCTTCCTGGTCAAGGCCGAAGACGTGAACACCGTGGCCAACGGCACGCAACTGGTCAAGGTGCGTGACGAGTACATGCCCGTGTTCGCGCTGGAAAAGACCTTCCGCGTGCCGCGCAGCGACACCAGCCAGTCCAGCAACATCATGGTGGTGGTCGAGTCCGACGGCAGCCGCGTGGCCTTGCTGGTCGACGAGCTGCTGGGCCAGCACCAGGTGGTGGTCAAGAACCTTGAATCGAACTACCGCAAGGTGCCCAACGTTTCGGGCGCCACCATCCTGGGCGATGGCACGGTGGCGCTGATTCTGGACACCGGCGCGCTGGTGCGTCGTGCACGCCACTGAACGGGACAGGGATACCTGACCACAATCGACGGCGCCGCAGGCAGTGCCTGCGCGCCGCCAAGAAACCATGGCCTTCGCCACCACGGCGCGGGTCCGACAGTTGAGGAGCTGAGCAATGAGCGTGATCGCTAAGAACGCAGAAGGCGTCGCCACCGGCGCGCGCGAGTACCTGACCTTCCGCCTGGACCAGGAGGAATACGGCATCGACATCCTGAAGGTGCAGGAAATCCGCGGCTACGAGCCGCCGACCCGCATCGCCAATGCGCCGGAATTCATCAAGGGCGTGGTCAATCTGCGCGGCACCATCGTGCCCATCGTGGACATGCGGCTGAAGTTCAACTGCTCCCAGGTGGAATACAACAGCTTCACCGTCGTCATCATCCTGAACCTGCGCAACCGCGTGGTGGGCATCGTGGTGGACTCGGTCAGCGACGTGATGGAACTGGCTCCCGAAGCCGTGCGCCCCGCGCCGGACATCGAAAGCGCCATCGACAGCGGCTGCATTCTGGGCCTGGGTTCCGTGGGCGAGCGCATGCTCATCCTGCTGGACATCGAAAAGCTCATGAACAACGTGGACATGGGCCTGGTCGCCTCGGTCGACTGAGACCCGTTCTTGCACTGAGCGCCCTCATGCGATCCGGCTCATCCAATGCGGCACTGGCCGCACGTCCCGTCGCCGACGACGGGGATGCCAACGGGCCCCTGGCCCAGGGGCGCGAATTCGAATGGTCGTCGCGGGACTTTGCCCGCGTACAGGCGCTGATCTACCAGCGGGCCGGCATCAGCCTGCACGATGGCAAGCACGCCATGGTCTACAGCCGCCTGTCGCGGCGCCTGCGCGAGACGGGCTACGACAGCTTCTCCACCTACCTGGACTGGCTGGAGTCGCAGTCCGACGGCGTGGAGTGGCAGGAGTTCGTGAACGCGCTGACCACCAATCTCACGGCGTTCTTTCGCGAGCAGCACCATTTCGAGATCTTTGCCCAGCATCTGCGCAGCAAGCCGGCCGGCACGGCCTGGAAGGTCTGGTGCAATGCGGCCTCGACCGGGGAAGAGCCTTACTCCATCGTCATGACGGCGCTGGAAGCGCTGGGTGCCACGCCCAGCTTTCAGCTGCAGGCCAGCGACATCGATTCGCGCGTGCTGGACACGGCATCGGCCGGCGTCTACCGCGCCGAAAGCATCAAGGGCATGAGCGCCGAGCGCCTGCACCGCTTCTTCCTGCGGGGCAAGGCTGGCAATGCAGGCCTGGTGCGCGTCAAGCCCGAACTGCGCCGCCTGGTGGAGTTTCTCAACGTCAACCTGATCCGTGACGACTGGCCGTTCCGAGACCCCTTCGACGTGGTCTTCTGCCGCAACGTGATGATCTACTTCGACGCGGCCACGCAGCGCCGCGTGCTGGAGCGCATCCACCGCGTGATGAAGCCCGGTGGCCTGTTGTTCGTCGGGCATGCCGAGAACTTCAGTGAATCGCGCGATCTGTTCACGCTCAAGGGGAAGACCGTCTATGAGCGCCGCTGACGCAGGTCCTGCCGCACGCCAGGGGGTGCTCACATGATCGGAGACCGCCCTGCCTTCGCACCGCCACCGGCGCCCTCGGAGCGTCGCCGCATGCCGCGCATCAACAGCTATACCGCTGCAGACTATCCGGCGCCGGGCGATCCGGTCCCGCGTTCCTCGCTGGAGCAGCTCAAGCGCCAGCAGCGCTACCCTGGCGAGGCTTCGTTCTTCTATTACGACCCGCATTTCCAGCACAACGCCGTCAAGGTGCTGCCCGGCGAATACTTTGTCTCCAACGAGGACGTGATCCTGGTCACCGTGCTGGGCTCTTGCATCTCGGCCTGCATCTGGGACCGCACCATGCGCGTGGGCGGCATGAACCATTTCATGCTGCCCGACGGCGACTCTGCCGATGCATCGGGCCGCTACGGCTCGTACGCCATGGAGTTGCTGATCAACGAAATGCTCAAGCTCGGTGCCCGGCGCGAGTCGCTGCAGGCCAAGATCTTCGGCGGCGGGCAGGTGATGCACAACTTCACCACCATGAACGTGGGCGAACGCAATACCGCCTTCGTCACGCAGTACCTGCAGACCGAACGCATCCCCATCGTCTCGGAGGATGTGCTGGACATCTACCCTCGCAAGGTGGTGTTCTTCCCCGCCAGCGGCAAGGCCATGGTCAAGCGCCTGGCACATGCCCATCCGGAGGAACTGGTACAGCAGGAATTCACACGCGGCAATGCAGCCGTCGTGGCACGCAATACGGCAGGCGGCTCGGTCGACCTGTTTTGAGGAAGGTTCAAAGGAATGGACAGGAAAATCAGGGTGATCGTGGTGGACGACTCTGCGCTGGTGCGCAGTCTGCTGTCCGAGATCATCAATCGCCAGCACGACATGGAATGCATCGGCTCGGCCAATGACCCGCTGATCGCACGCGAAATGATCCGCGAGATGAATCCCGACGTGATCACGCTCGATGTGGAAATGCCGCGCATGGATGGCATCGACTTCCTGGGCCGGCTCATGCGCCTGCGTCCCATGCCGGTGGTCATGATCTCCACGCTGACCGAACGCGGCGCCGAGGTCACCATGCGCGCACTGGAGCTGGGTGCCATCGACTTCGTGGCCAAGCCGCGCGTGGGTGTCTCCAACGGCCTGCAGGAACTGGCCGCGCAGATCGTGGACAAGATCCGCGTTGCTGCCGTGGCCCAGGTACGGCGTCTGCCGGTCGCTCCCCGCAGTCCAGCCTCTGCCGCAGGCAGCGCGGCAGCGCCGGTCGCTTCCTCTGCAGGTTCGGCCGTGCCGCGCCAGGCTGCACCGACGTCGCTGCTGGGGCGGCTTTCCACGGAGAAGCTGGTTGCCATCGGCGCCTCCACGGGTGGCACCGAGGCCATCCGCGAAGTGCTCACCCATCTGCCGGCCGACTGCCCGGCCATCGTCATCACCCAGCACATGCCGCCGGGCTTCACCACCAGCTTCGCGGCCCGGCTCAACAGCCTGTGCCAGATGACTGTGAAGGAAGCGCAGCACGGCGAGCGCCTGCTGCCCGGTCATGCCTATATCGCCCCGGGTGGCAAGCATTTCTCGGTGCAGCGCAGCGGCGCCAACTATGTCGCCGTGGTCGATGACAGCCCGCCGGTGAATCGCCACAAGCCTTCGGTCGAAGTGCTGTTCAAGTCGGTGGCCGCCTGCGCGGGCCGCAACGCCTACGGCATCATGCTCACCGGCATGGGCGCCGATGGTGCGGTCGCCATGCGCGAAATGCGCGATGCAGGCAGCTACAACCTCGTGCAGGACGAGGCCAGCTGCATCGTCTTCGGCATGCCGCGCGAGGCCATCGCCCACGGCGCTGCCGACGAAGTGCTGCCCCTCAACCAGATCGCTGCCGCCTTGCTGGGCAAGCTGCGCATAGGTTCGGACCAGGTGCACCACCGCATCTGAGCGCAACGGCCCGCTCTGGCGGCCTCCATGAAAAAAAGAGCGCATGGCGCTCTTTTTTTTGTCAGTTCGACACGGTGCTTACTCGGACAAGGCGCTCCAGCGCTCCAGTGCCTCCATCAGCTGCTCATCGATCTCGCCATCGCGCTGGTGCAACTGAACGGCGCGGGAGTTGTCGTTGGCATACAGCGAGCCGTCGGCCAGGGCCTCGCGAATGGATTTCTGCTCCGCCTCCAGAGATGCAATGGTCTCGGGCAACTGATCGAGCTCGCGCTGCTCCTTGTAGCTGAGCTTGCGCTTGGGCTTGCTGTCGCTGCGCACCGCCGTCGGCTTGGCCTCTTCCTTGGCAGGCTTGGGCTGTGCAGCCTCGGCCAGATCCTGGCTGCGGCGCGACTGGTCCAGCCAGTCCTGCACGCCGCCTTCGTATTCGCGCCACTTGCCCGGCCCTTCCCAGGCAATGGTGCTGGTGACCACGTTGTCCAGGAAACTGCGGTCATGGCTGACCAGGAACACCGTGCCGTCGTAGTTCTGCAGCAGGTCTTCCAGCATCTCCAGCGTCTCGATATCGAGGTCGTTGGTCGGCTCGTCCAGAACCAGCACATTCGCGGGGCGGGCAAACAGGCGCGCCAGCAGCAGGCGGTTGCGCTCGCCGCCGGACAGTGAACGCACAGGAGAGTGAGCGCGTGCCGGAGAGAACAGGAAATCCGACAGATAGCTCTTCACGTGCTTTTTCTGGTTGCCGATCTCTATCCACTCGCTGCCGGGGCTGATGAAATCCTCCAGCGTGGCATCCATATTGATCTGGTGCCGCATCTGGTCGAAGTAAGCCACCTGCAGATTCGCACCCAGCCGCACGTTGCCGCTGTCAGGCGCCAGTTCGCCCAGAATCATCTTGAGCAGCGTCGTCTTGCCGGCACCGTTGGGCCCGATCAGTCCCACCTTGTCACCGCGCAGGATGGTGGCGCTGAAATGCGAGACGATCTGCTTGTCGCCAAAGGACTTGGCCACATCGGTCAGCTCGGCCACGATCTTGCCCTGGTAGCCATCGCCCCGGCCCGAGGCAATGTCCATCTTCACCCCGCCCAGCACATCGCGGCGGGCAGCGCGGTTGGCCCGCAACTGCTCCAATCGGCCGATGCGGCTCTGGCTGCGCGTGCGGCGCGCCTCCACGCCCTTGCGGATCCACACCTCCTCCTGGGCCAGCAGCTTGTCGGCCTTGGCGTTGATCACGGCTTCCTGGGCCAGCTGATCTTCCTTGGTTTGCTGGTACTGAACGAAATTGCCGGGATAGGAGCGCAGCGTTCCACGATCCAGCTCCACGATGCGCGTGGAGACGCGGTCCAGGAAGGAGCGGTCGTGGGTAATGGTCACCACGCTGCCCTTGAAGTTCAGCAGCAGCTCCTCCAGCCACTCGATGGCATCCAGGTCCAGGTGGTTGGTCGGCTCGTCCAGCAGCAGCACGTCAGGACGTGCGACCAGCGCCTGGGAAAGCGCAACGCGCTTCTTCATCCCCCCGGACAACGTGCCCACCAGGGCGTCGGGATCCAGATGCAGCCGCTGCAGCGTCTCTTCCACGCGCTGCTCCCAATTCCAGGCGTCATAGGCCTCGATCTGGGACTGCAGCGCATCGAGATCCTCGCCCTCGCCACCCGCCAGATAGCGCTCGCGCACGGCGATCACCTCGGCAATGCCGGCGGACGCCGACTCGAAGATCGTCTGCTCGGGCACAAGCACCGGCTCCTGCGCCACATAAGTAATGCGGATACCGGACTGTGTCTGGACCTGGCCGTCATCGGCCTTGGCCAGTCCGCCAAGAATCTTCAACAAAGAGGACTTCC
Organism: Delftia sp. NA_296.1; assembly: GCF_052692095.1. Lineage (NCBI taxonomy): Bacteria > Pseudomonadati > Pseudomonadota > Betaproteobacteria > Burkholderiales > Comamonadaceae > Delftia > Delftia sp. NA_296.1. Next base: position 143,390 of record NZ_JBQZGF010000013.1, read on the forward strand.
CTGCGCCGTTTCGACCGATCAGGCCCACACGTTCGCCGCTCTCCAGGGAAAACTGGGCGTGGTCGAGAAGCGCCACATGCCCGAACGCCAGTTGGGCGTCTATCAAAGTAATCAATGCCATCGTGCGCGCATTATCTATGCGGGCCCGATTCCTGGTGCAGGCAGCAAGGCCTCCCCGCCCGGAGCCTGCCCGCAGGGCAGGCTCCGGGCCGGTTTCAGAGGGCGGGGCGGTGGCTTCTTCACTGGTCTGCAAGGAAGTTCACGAATTTCACGCCATCGGTAAAAACCCATGCTATAGTTCGATCCCTCGTCGCCACACTGCCTTGCAGACAGCGATGAGTCAGAAAAGTCTTGTGGATAGCATGAAAAAACGTGCTACAATGCAAGGCTCTGCTGAAGAGAAGCGATGCAGATCGCTGGTGTTGAAAAAATCAAAGAAATTTGATTGCAACGACGCTAAAAACTGTGCTAGAATTCAAGGCTTCGCTGATCGCAGCGAGTCGGAGGTAAAGAAGAAATTCTCTGCTTCGATCCTTAAAAATATACAGCCGATAAGCGTGGGCGTTTGAGGCGAACAGCCAAGTTCTTTGGAGCTCGGCTCTTTGAAGCCAAAAACGCTCATGAGAATAGAAGTGAAGTTCACTTCAATT